>DJSW01000021.1:1680-2408 GCA_002439085.1 Alphaproteobacteria bacterium UBA6324 | reverse complement strand
AGGCGGATCGGGCGGCGCGATCGCGTTGGCGACGGCCAACCGGTTGCTGATGCTGTCCAATTCGATTTATTCCGTGATTTCGCCCGAAGGATGCGCGTCCATTTTGTGGCGCGACGGCACGCAGGCGCAAAAAGCGGCCGAAGCCCTGCATCTGACCGCCGACGATTTGAAAGAATTGGGCGTCATCGACGAAATCGTCGAAGAACCCGCCGGCGGCGCGCACCGCGCGAAAAAGGAAACGATCGCCGCGGTCGGCAAAGCGATCGAACGCCACTTGAACGAATTGATGAAAATGGATCGCGACAAAATCCGCCGCGACCGCGAAGAAAAATTCCTGCAAATGACACGCCTGCAAGCATAATGACCATTCTTTCGGAAACAAAAAACAAACACGGGGTTGCCGTTTTTTTAGCGGCAATCTTTGGTGTTTTTTTTTGCATATAAAGCAAATGCCGTTTTTTCTTGCGCCGTTTTTTTTGAAATCTTTTTCTTTTCCGTTTTCGGATTCAAAACAAAGATCGCTTGGTTTCTCTCTGCAATCATCGGTGCGCAAATCGCGTCCGTTTTATGTATAGGGACATATATTCCGGAGCTGTTGCTGTCCAATATCGGTTACGCAAATGACGTCGGCATATTTGTTATTTTAAAATCAGCCATTTTCTTTTTTGCCGGAACATTGTTTTCATTTGTAATTTCAACAAATATTCATATAATACCCCCCCCCCCCC
>DJSW01000021.1:0-1610 GCA_002439085.1 Alphaproteobacteria bacterium UBA6324 | reverse complement strand
CCCCCCCATATCTCTTGTAAATAATAAAACAAAGGTTGTTTTTGTTTTAATTTTTATTTCAACAAATTGTTTTGTCGTTCGCACGCCGGCTGTTTCTTTTCTTCACACGTTTGGAAATTATTTTAACAGTTCGTTTGTCAAGCACTCATTAACGGAAAAACATCAACAGGCGGTTTTGTACAAAAAAGAGTTCGTATATGATGAAACGGTCTTAATTTGTGAAACGCCGGATTTACGCGATAAAAACATTATCGTTTTTTTTGTTGAAGGTTTCGGCGCGTTTGAAATCGACAAATACAACGATTATAAAAACCTGACCCCGAACATCAGCGCGCTTATGGAAAAATCCATTCGATTCGAAAATTATTTCAACCATACAGCCGCCACATTCAGGGGATTGCGCGGTCAGCTGACATCGTCTTATCAGTTGCTGGGTGGCTTCAATCCGGATCGCAACGGTATTGGAGAAATCAATGCAAACGAAATCCGCCGAAAATATCAAAACACTCTGGTTTCGTTGCCGGATATATTGAACCGCCACGGATATCATACTTATTTTGCGACCGCCCATTCAAACAACAACAACTTGAACATCATGTTGCGCAATCTGTTGTTCACACGGACTTTCGGATACGAGGATTTCAGCAAAGCGAAAGACTTGTCCGATCAGGAACTGTTCAATGCCGTCATAGAACTGACGCTTTCAGGAAAACTTGAAAAGCCTTTTTTTCTAGGCATTTACAATGTCGGAACGCATTTAGGACAGGATTCGCCCGATATAAAATACGGCACGGCCGACAATGAATATCTGAACACTGTGCACAATTTGGATGACGCGTTCGGACGCTTTTTAAAAGAATACGACAAAAGTCCGCTGGCCAATGATACGGTCATCATTTTGACGGCCGATCATACGGCTTTTCCTTCTCCGTTGTTAAAAGAAACATTCAAATTGAATGATGAAACGGATCAGTTTTTCCTGAACAGAATTCCGCTTATTGTTTATTATAAAGGCATCTCCCCTAAAACTTTCAACGCTGACGGAAAAAATTCACTGGATTTCGCTCCGACGGTGCTTAGCCTGTTGCGTATCAACGACGCGACCAATTATTTTTTAGGATGCTCGCTGTTTGAACACCTGTGTCCGCGCGATTTTCACTATTATGAAAGTATCGGAAAATCGTATTTCACATCCGAAAACGCCCAAGTCCGTCCTTTAAAGCGCAAGTCGAAAGCGGCCAAACGCATCAAAAAATTTTTCGCCCTCAGCGAAAATTAAAAGAACACCCGTTTCCCGTTATATGCCCCGAACGCCCCACGGGGGCTGTTTGTCTTGATTTGTCAAGGTTTGAACAAGCGTAAAAACGATGTCCCCGATTTTCGGGCTTCGCCCTGCAAATCGGGCGATCCCCCTCCGTTTTTACGACCTTGACAAATCGCTTTTTCTCATCGCCGAAGGGCTAGTTCTCAAAAGGGAACGCTGACGCTTTTCCTTTTGAGAGCCCTCGGGTTTGATGAGAAAGATAAAGTCGTTGCGTTTCAGCGGTTCTTTTTATAGAACTGTTGTCGGTGTCGGGACATTGTCCCGCCAATCGGGCTTTTGTTCCGAT
>DJSW01000004.1 GCA_002439085.1 Alphaproteobacteria bacterium UBA6324 | reverse complement strand
GCAGCGGAACGACCGGATAAACCGCCGGATCTTCCACGACGCGCATGGCGCGCACAGCCGGATAATTCGCGGTCCCCTCATAATCCGTCCAAAAGATATATGTTGTCGAGCCGTCTTTGTAGAAAATGTTGTCCCCGCCGTTCAAAAAAGTTTTGTCTTTCAAAATGTATTCGCAATCGGACGAAACGCGCGTGCCGACGGCGGGATATTTTGCGTCTTTGGTCAATTCCTCGAAAATACATTCCAGACAGACGGATTCAAAATATTTTTCATAGGCGGCGACGCTTTCCTCTTGATTCGCATTACTCTCCATGGTTTTCACCGTTATGACGTTCAACGCGTTGATCCGTTGGCGCATTTTCATAAAGGTATCGGTCGTCGGCCAGCCCTTTTTCTTTTTTTGATCCAGATCGCGCGCGCTGTAATAGTCAAAGAAAAACAGTTTGTTGCGAATCATTTCCCAGCGAACGTAAAGCGGATCATGGCTGTTTTGCTTGCGGGGCGGCGGGACAATCAGTCCGCTGGGCAGTCTGACCGCGCCGTCGGGCAGGTTGTCGGTTTTCGCGTTTGCGGCCGCGGATTTTTCCGGAGCGGTTTGCGGTTGATCCGCCGTCGCGCCGGACGAATGAAAAATCAACGCCGCGGCGAAAATAAATTTCAAAAGAATAAACATTTTTTCCCTTTACCAGTTAATCGAGAATAAGATAATTCTAACAGAAAACGGCAATATGATAAGGGGTCGGAAAGTGGCGGAAAAACGGCCGCTGGCAATGGCGGCGGGATTAAAGGATTTCGTGTTGACGACGGCGGACGGCGGCGACGTGCGCGTTGTCGCGGCGCACGACGTTTTCCGTCAAACCGACGGCGCGCCCGTGTTGGTGTGCAACCGTTCCCTGATGCGCGGGCGGCTGGGGCGGCAGATGCCGCAAACCGTTTTGGACGTGCTGGAGCTGTTCGCTTTCGTCTGTCCCGCGAAAAACGTCGTGCCGACGGCGCGGGAAATCGCCGCTTTTCTGGGTGTCACCGTGCCGAAAAACGCGATTGAAGAGGCGCAATCCCTGTTTTCGATCACGCGGGTGCTGCTGGGCAAGCTGGCGGCCTTTGACGGCGACGAACGCAAAAGCGCGGTGGCGTTGGCGCTGACTATGGCGCGCGAGGGGAAATGGATATGGGGCGCGGACGTTCTGGCGGCGATGGGACGGTCGGCGGACGCGGCGGGCATCGCCGGATTGACGGGGTTCGCGGTGTGGAACGGGTTGACCGAATGGCAGGAAAGCGCGCCGCCCCCCCCCGCGGGGACGCAGCCCGTCGAATCCGCTGAAGCGGCGGTGAAGCTGAAAAGCCTGCTGTCCGTTCCGGTGCGCGGCTTTGCGGTCGAGGAACGCGCCGACCAGACCGCCTATGCCGAAACCGCTGCCAAAGCGTTCAATCCGCCGATGGACGAAGGCGTCCCCGTCGCCGTTTTGGCGCAGGCGGGGACGGGCATCGGCAAAACGCTGGGGTATCTTGCGCCGTCGGCGGTGTGGGTCGAAAAAAACACGGGCGCGGTGTGGATCAGCACCTATACCCGCAACTTGCAACGTCAGTTGGAACGCGAGTTGGAACGCCTGTATCCCGACCCGCAGGTCAGGCGGCGCAGCGTCGTCGTGCGTAAAGGGCGTGAAAATTATCTGTGTCTGCTGAATTTCGCCGAAGCCGTCGGACGCATCCCGCAACAGCCCGCTTCCGCCGTTCCGTTGGGGCTGATCGCGCGGTGGATATCCAAAACCGCCGACGGGGATTTAAGCGGCGGGGATTTTCCGGGGTGGCTGGGCGATTTGTTGAACAAGCAAGGCTTGGCCGCGTTGGCGGATCAGCGCGGCGATTGCATTTACGCCCAATGTCCGCACTATAAAAAATGCTTTATCGAAAAAATCCTGCGCCGTTCCCGTCACGCGAAAATCGTCGTCGCCAACCACGCGCTGGTGATGACGCAGCTGGCCGGCGCGACGGAGGACATCGTTTTGCCCGCGCGCTATGTGTTTGACGAAGCGCACCAGATTTTCAACGCCGCGGACGACATTTTCGCGGGTGAAATCAACCTGCGCGAAGGGTTGGAGATGCGTCGCTGTCTGTTGGGGGCGGAGGATCGCCGTCACGCGGGGCGCGCGCAGGGCATCGCCCGCCGGATCGAGGATTTGTCGCTGGTCGTTCCGGACATCGGCGCGGTCGTGCAGGACATCGCGGTTTTCGCCGCTTTCCTGCCGCGCGTGAACGCTTTGTCGCGGCTGAAAAACCGCGCGCCGCAGGGGAATTACGAAAAATTCCTGACGCAGGTTTACCGGCAGGTGTCCGCCCGCGCCGAACAGGCGGACGCGCTGTATTCGCTGGAATGTGATCCGCGCCCCGTCAGTCCGGAGCTGGAACAGGCGGCGAACGTCCTGTACGGCGATGTCAAGGCGTTGGAGGAAAAGGTCAAACAGCTGATCCGTCTGATCGAAAAG
This sequence comes from Alphaproteobacteria bacterium UBA6324, assembly GCA_002439085.1. Classification (GTDB taxonomy): domain Bacteria; phylum Pseudomonadota; class Alphaproteobacteria; order CAAGCB01; family CAG-977; genus UBA11549. The sequence goes on along the minus strand of DJSW01000004.1, from coordinate 49,888 downwards.
CATATGAACGACGCGGCGGCGGAAATCGAAACGGCGGACAAGCAGCGTTACACCGCCGTGCTGCGGTCGTTGAAAAAAACGGCGGCCGAACCGTTGGCGGTGTGGCGCGTGATGCTGGAACAGTTGAATTTGAAAACGCCGACCGATTTTGTGGACTGGTTGGAAATCACGCGGACGGAGGGGTTCGATTCCGATGTCGGGTACCACCGCCACTGGATCGATCCGACGTTCCCGTTCGCCCATGTGTTGCGCCAAACCGCGCACGGGGTGCTGATGACATCGGCGACGCTGACCGACAAAAGCGGCGACATGGAAAAGGATTGGGCATTCGCGACGAAACGCACGGGGGCGTCGTATCTGGCGATGCCGGATATGCCGTTCGACCTGACTTTGGCGAATTTCGATTCCCCGTTCGATTACGCGAACAACGCGCGGGTGTTCATTGTGACCGACGTGGACAAATACAGTCCGGATCAGGTTTCCGCCGCGTACCGCGAGCTGTTTTTGGCGGCGAACGGCGGCGGGCTGGGCATCTTTACGGCGATCAAGCGGTTGAAATCCGTTTATCAGCGTATCAAAGAACCGTTGGCGGACGCGGGGATTCCGCTGTTGGCGCAGCACATCGACACGGTGAATTTGCAAACGCTGCTGGACATTTTCAAATCCAATCCGGAATCCTGCCTGCTGGGGACGGACGCGGTCAGGGACGGCATCGACGTTCCGGGGAAATCGCTGCAGATGATCGTGTTCGACCGCGTGCCGTGGCACCGTCCCGACATCGCGCACAAAACCAGAAAGGCCGCTTTCGGCGAAACGGGCGAAGCGTACAACCTGACGCTGGTGCGTACAAAATTGCAGCAGGCGTTCGGGCGGCTGATCCGTAAACACGACGATCGGGGCGTGTTCGTTTTGCTGGATCGCGCGGTGCCGTCGGAAACGCTGTCGGCTTTTCCCGCGAACGTGCCGGTGGAAAAGCTGGGGCTGAAGGACGCGCTGGTGAAAATCAAGGAGTTTTTGGGGCGGACACGCTGATTTTTCGCGCGGTTTCCCTTGCGGCGGCGGAAAAAAAGGATTAAATTCCCCGACCGAGTTTTTCATTCGGAGGGTGTAGCCATGCTGTCGAAAAAATACAAAGCGATGCTGGATAAAAAATCCGTCATTCGGGATATGTTCTATTTCGCCTGCGACCGGATCGCGACGCACGGGGCGGACAACGTGTTCGATTTCAGCATCGGCAACCCGTCCGTTCCCGTTCCGCGGGAATACAACGAAACGATCAAAAAACTGCTGGACGATCCGGATTTCGTCGCGGTGCACGGGTACAGCCCGAATCTGGGCATTCTGTCCGTGCGCCAAAAGGTCGCGGATTATCTGAACAAAACGTACGGCACGGATTACACGGCCGAACATATTTTTATGACGGCGGGCGCGGCGTCGGCACTGTGCCACGCCGTTCATTGCGTGATGGAACAGGGCGAGGAAGTTATCGCGTTCGCCCCGTATTTTCCGGAATACCGCCCTTATGTCGAATTGGCGGGGGGCGTGTTGCGGGTTGTGCCGCCCGATGTCGAGGCGTTCCAGATCGACTTTGACAAATTTGAAGAGGTCTTGAACGAAAAAACGGCGGCGGTCATCGTCAATTCGCCGTCGAACCCGTCCGGCGTCGTGTTTTCCGACGCGACGTTGAAACGGTTGGCCGAAGTGTTGAACCGCAAACAGCGCGAATACGGACACGAAATTTTCATCATTTCCGATGAACCGTACCGCGAAATCGCTTTCGACGGGATCAAAGTCCCCTATGTGTCGAAATATTACGACAACACGCTGTCGTGCTATTCGTTTTCAAAATCGCTGTCGATCCCCGGCGACCGCATCGGTTATCTGGCGGCGAATCCGAAATGCAAAGACGCGGGTATGATCGCCGCGATGTGCGGGCAGGTTTCGCGCGGGCTGGGGCATAACTGTCCGACGGCGTTCGTTCAGCTGGCTGTGGCGGAAATGCTGGGCAAAACGGCGGATCTGAGCGTTTACGAAACGAACATGAACCTGCTGTACGACGCGTTTACGGATTTGGGGATGAAATGCGTGCGCCCGAACGGGACGTTCTATCTGTTTCCGCAATCCCCCGAACCGGACGCCAAAGCTTTTTGCGACAAGGCAAAGTACGCCAACCTGATTTTCGTTCCGGGGGACAGTTTCGGATGCGCGGGGCATTTCCGCGTGTCGTTTTGCCGCGACACGGAAACCGTCCGGCGCGCCATCCCCGTTTTGCGCGATTTTGTGCGGAAAACCTACGGTTGACCTAACGCTTTGTTTATTCTGTACTTTTTTATCCGCAACGGGTAGAATGGATATATCGGGATAATCAAACGGGGAGGTCGCCATGGATACCACATTGACTGCTTTGGTGAAAAAACTGCTGTTCGCCAACGGGCTTTATCTGGTCGGCAGCATCATCGCCCTGTTGGTGATCGGGTACATTGTTTTGTGCGTGCTGGCGTGGCTGTCCGACAAACAGCGCGACATCATCAGCAAATACTACCGCCCCAAAAAGATTATGAACAAGGCCGAGGAAAGCTTTTATTCCGTCCTGTGCCGGTCGGTTCCCGACGGATGCCACGTTTTCCCGCACGTTTCGATGCGTGCGCTGATTGAAACGAATCATTGGGACATTTGGGCGCCGTTTAATTTGAAACGCGTCGATTTCGTGATTTGCAATCAGGCGTTAAATATCGTTTGCGTTGTGGAATTGGAGGGCGTAAACGAACAAAAACGTCACCTGCGCCGCGAAAAAATGTTGAAAAACGCCGGCGTTAACATTTTGCGCTATCATTCTGAAAATTTGCCCGCGCAGGATCAAATCGCCAAGGATATCAAAGCGTTTGCGGACGAAACGGCGCAAAGTTAATCTTTCGGCCGCGTGATTTTGGAACGCCAGGGCAGGGGCGATGTGCCGATGCCTTTGCGCAGGGTGTTCAGTTTCAAAAAAACAACCAACCCTTGCGGCGTCATCACTTGCACCCAATCGGTTTCGGGGATGTATCCCGTGACGCGCACCGTCGTTTGTTCCGGCAGGTTTTCCAATACGCCGCTGGCCGTGTCGGGGGCTTGATACGCCCGCGTTTGCGCCGCGACGGTGTGGTACAGCCGGTTGTCGTTCATTAAATCGAATTTCACCGGAATGACGGCGGAGGGTTCGTAATCGCTGATTGCGGCGGGGCGCGGACGGATCAGGGCGTGCAGCCGCGGCGTCGCGATCGTGACGGCGGCGGTCAGCGCGATGAACAGCGGCAGGAAAACGCGGAACGTGTCCGTTTTTCCGACGCGCCAAAAATCGGGTTCGGGGCGGCGCGGCGTTTCGGGCAGGGCGTTTAAAAACACGTTGATTTTAACGCGTTCGGCGGGGTCTTGCGCGAATTTCCGCGCCTGTTCCGCCAATGACCGCGCCAAATCGTCGCGCCGCTGTTGATGAAAGGCGGCGGCGTTTTGCATCAAAATCGAATAGTTGCGGTCGGTCGGCATATTTTTGAACGCGCGGTCGGATTTCAACGCGCGCCAACTTTGCAAAGGGGCGGTGAAAATCTTTTTCCATGCCCGCATCGCCGATTGAAACTGTTGTTTCGACGCGCAGTCGCGACAAAAAACGCCCCCGCGCAAAACGCCGGATTCGTCAAACAGGACATAGCGCGGCTGCTTGGCGCGCCGCCCGCATCGGCAACACGGCACAAAGCCCGCGGCGGCGTCAAACGTGTTGTCGTAAGCTTTGCGGGCGTCGGGGTCGGTCAACACCCGATAGGCTTCGTTGATTTTCAAATAGGTTTCCGCCGCCGCCGGATCGGGATTCGCATCGGGATGATACAGCTTCGCTTCGCGGCGGAAAGCGGATTTTATTTCCTGTTCCCCCGCGGTTTCGTCCAAGTGTAAAACGGCGTAGTAACCTTTTTTATCCGTCAATCAGCCGTTCCGTCACCGTTGCGCCGTTGATCTGGCAACTTGCGCCGTTGCCGCTTTGGCGGCGTTGTTTTTCGCCTGCTGTTTGTTCAGTTCGCCCATCAGACTCTGTCCCTGATTGGTCTGCGCGCGCGTCTGCGCCTGCAACGTCTGCATCAACGGCTGTTTTTCCCGCGGCTTTTCAAACGCTTTCATATTTCCGTACGCCTGCAACAGCTTTGTCACACCCGATTTGCCCTGCGGCGATTGCGCCCATTCCGCCAAACATTTCGCACGGAACGGCTTGGCCTGCACCGAACGATAGTCGATACCCGCCGATTTCACCATATCCTTGGAATATTTCGCCAGCGAATCGATCAGCTTTGTTTCAACGGGCGTCGGTTTGTAATAGGTGTCCGATTTCGCCGTTTTCGATGCGCGGAACGCCAGCTGATCCACCATTTTCAGCAACGCTTCGCCGTTGATTTCCTGTTTGGGTTCGGCGGCTTTGGTTTCCGCCTGTTTTTCAACGGGCTTTGCTTCCGCCTGTTTCGGCGCGGCCGCTTTGGGTTCAACGACCTTGGCCGCGGTCGCCGCCTGTTCCGCGGCTTTGGGGGCGGCTTCTTTTCCGGTCTGTTTTTCCGCGCCTTTTTCGGATTCGATTTTTTTCAACAGATCGTTTGCCATCGGATGAAAGTGTTTTCCGAAATCCCGCGCCAACTGTTCCGGCGATTTCGACGGATCAAGCACGATCGTGTTCGTTTTTTGGGATGAAAAACCTTCCTTGGTCACACCCTTATAAAATGCCAACGTGATTTCCTGCCCCGCCGCGGTCAAGTCTTCAATCTTTTTCTTGGCATACGGGGATTCCATCACGATCGCCATCATTTGTTGCGCTTTCAGGGTGCGCTTTTCGACTTCTTTTTCGCCGATTTCTTTTTCCGCTTTGTATTCTTCCGCTATGCCGTGCTGGACGTGGAAAGGGATTTTCCCGACGATATTTCCGTTTTTATCCGTGGAAACGTCCAAATCCACCTTTCCGCGGTCGTGGTAACGTATTTTCGCGCCCAGTTTGGGGGCGGGGTTTAGCAGTTTTTTCAGTTTTTGTTTCGCGGACAGCAGTTTCGTTTTCGCTTTGAACATCATTCCCGCAAAACCGCCGCGTTCCTTGTTCGTCGTCACGCCGTACGCCGTTCTGACGTTCAGTTTATCGGGATTTTCCGATATCGGTCTTCCGATGGCTTTCAACTTTTCCGCCCAACGGGTGATCGCGCGGGCGATCGTCGGCGTCACATAGTTGAATTCCGCCGACCGCAACGCCTTGTTCACCTTTTTATCGTCGCACGTTTCCGTTGTCATGCCGACGGTGTGGGCTTTGAACGCGGCGACTTCGTCCAGTTTTTCGCCGTTCATCCTGTTTTGGAAATATCTGGCGCCTACCGCGGAACGGATATTGTCCGTGTATTGGTTGTCGTCCAGTGTCTGCATTTCCTCTTCGCCGACTTCGCCGTGATAGCATTTCGCATAGTAATGCGCCGTCATATAGTCGGTCGCATATCCCTGCATCCCCGCCAACATACAGTCCTGTTCGCTTTTGCCCTTATCCTTGGCGGCGGCGTAAGCTTTCAAACCGGGGCGATCCAGTTTCGCAGCCTCGAAAGCCATTCGTGCTTTCAAGTTTTTATCTTTCATTTCATACATATATTGGTATTTTGCCGTATCTGCCGCAGATTCGTTGATACGGTCGTCCAAAATTGCTTCGGACAGCACCATGCCATTGTGGTGTAGCCCCTTCCCGCGTTTGAATTGATACTGATGCTGAAATTCATGGCAAAATATTCCCGCCGCCACATATCCCGTTCCCGATGACGGTGTCATGGAAATGACATTGCCGTCGCAATAACCGCCGCAGGGCATTCCCCCCACTTTTCCGCCGTGGTCGCGTATTAAAGTCGGGCGGTCTTCCAACGGTAAATCTTTGATTTTTTTCAGCTGTGTCGGGCTTTCAATGACTTTGGACAGGATTTCGCGCAGGGCTTCCTTGTCCTTTTTGTCGCCCTCTACGGGAAAATAATCATCCTTACCGTCGCCGAAACGCAGGATATCCTTTGCCGGATCATTCGGGTCCTTTTCGATTTTCACGGTTTGCGAATTGGAAACGAATTCTTTTTTCTTGCCGCTGAACAAAGATTGCAAAAACGAAGCCATGGAAAAATCCCCCCCGATTAAAAAGCAATTTTATTCATTAGACAAAATTTTTACGGATTTTACAAGAAAAAACGGGCGGTCAGACCAGAACGCCCCGTTTTACCGCGTCGTTTTCCGCCGTGTCGGGGGTGAAAACGATAAAATCGTCCGTTTTGTCAACTCTGACCGTTCCCGTGTAGTTCAGCGCCGTCAGCGTTTGCGTGAAAATGTTGCGAACCGCGGCGTCGAAATCGGGCGGCAAAGGGTTTTGATGCCGCAGGATCAGGTCGAACCGGCGGGTTTGGCGGTGCGCCAACCCCTCCAGCTGCATTTTCCCCAAACGGGTCAGGTTGACATCCACGGCGAACCGGACGCCCGCCTGTTTCCGGTCGGTTTGCGCGCGGCGGAATTCGTCCGTGTTCGGGCGTTGCAGGTACAGCGACACGGGTTCGACGACCGATCCCGACAACAGCGGGATGTCCCACCCTTTCCATTCGTTTTTACCGTCCGTCGTTTTTTTGGCGGCGGTGGAAAATTCCCTCTCCAACCGTTTCAGCAGGCTTGCCCCGTTTTCCGTTTTTGCCAAAGCGGCGACGTTCGCTTCGCCGATGAAATCGCTAAACGAAACGCCCTGCGCCGCGGCGTTCATATATGACAGCATCAGCGCGGGCAGCTTGCCGCCCGTTTGCGGCAAGGCGGCCTTGACCGTCTCGAACGCGGTTTCGTCGGTTTGGCGCAACGTGTCCAGCGCGTGCGTCAAAACCGTCCATGTGTTTTTAAATTCCGGCAGGGGCGTTTTTTCCAAAACGGGCGCGGCGGGGACGGCGGGCGGCAAAATCTTGACCGAAACGGGCGTCAGGTGCGGCAGCCGGACGGCCGTGTCCAACGCCAGCGCGCCGGATTTCGTCGCGATCAGCACGGGGCGGCTGTCGTCGGGATGAAAGACGATGCCCTTTAAAACCGGCGCGTCTTTGACGGCGGATTCAGGCGGTTGAAACGGCAAAGGCGGCGCGGCGGACGGGGGCGTGCCGTCAAAAACAGGCGCGGCGGACGCGGCCGGTGTTTGCGCCGGAACGGGGGATGCCTTGATCGAAACGGAAACGGCGGCGGGAACGTCAATGGCGGGGGCGGGCGATTCAACGGCGACCGGTTGAACAACGGACGTTTCGACGGATGGAAGAGGGGACGGCGGAACGGGGACGGAAACGTCGGAAACGGGCGACGGTTGTTGCCGCGGTTGCGTCGTCGTCGGCGTTTCGGGGATGTCGCGCGGCATTTCGATGACCTTGACCAATTCGTCCGCGCCTTTTTGCGGCAGAGGGGCTTTGGTCAAATCGGCGGGGATGTCCGGCGTTTGCGGGCGCGTCAAAACGGGCAGGGCGTTTTGTTCCGGCGTCAGCTCGACGGCGACGGGAACGTCCGGCGGCAAGGGCGTTTCAAGGGGAATGTCGTCGATTTCCGCGATCAGCGCGGCGACCTGTTCGGGGACGGATCGCACGACGAACGCCTGTGTCGCGACGGGGCGGACGGGGGCGGCGGAAACAGAGGCGGCGGGCGTCGTTTCCGGCATTGCCGCCATGGTTTGCGCGGCTTCGCCGATGTCGGGCAAGGGGGCGGAAAAATGAATCCTGAAGCTGACGGCCTCTTTAAATTCGGGGGGCAGAATCTTGATCGTGACGGGGGTGGCGAGGGGCGGGACGTGGGCGGGTTTGACGCGCAAAACCAGTTGTTCGCCGTCGGGGATGTTCAGTGTCAGGACGGGCGTTTGATCGGGCGTTTCCGGCGGGGTCAGCACGGCCGGCAAAACCGATCCCGCCGGCAGCGTCCGTAATTGTTCGGGGGCGTCAACCAGCGTCACCGCCGTTGAAAACGCGGACGGAGCAGTCAATCCCAAAGCTTGAAACGATGTGACGGGACTGCTCATGATCGGGGTTATTCCTTGGTCAGCCGTTGGGCGATGGCCAGAACGTCCTCGGCCGCTTCGGTGTTCGGGTGGCGGCGCAGGATGGACGTTTGGTTGCGGATCGCGTCGCGCACGCGCGTGTCGCGGCGGATCACGCCGGCCAACGGCGGGGAAATGCGCAGGAAACCTTGGCACGCTTTGAGCAAAGTCGTATAGGTGCGTTCGCCTTCGCGGTACGAATTGGCCGAATTGACGACGATGCTGATGTCCGGCTGCTGCTGTTCCATACAGATCATTTTGATAAAGGCGTAGGCGTCCGTCAGCGATGTCGGTTCGTCCGTGCAGACCATCATCAGCTTCGCCGCGCCCGACGCGAACAGGCGCACGGGTTTTTCGACGCCCGCGCCCAAATCGACGATGACGCGGTCGTATCCCCCCGCCAGAATGCGCAGGTCGTCGTTGATCAGCTGCAAACGGCTGATCGGCACGTTGGACAGGCTGCCCGACCCCGAACGGCCGGCGATGATGTCGAAATTGCCGTCGTCGTAATGGCAGATTGCCTGATTCAGCGTGATTTTTCCGGCGATGACGCTGCCCAGATCGTGCGCGGGCATCAATCCCAGCTGAATGTCGATGTTCGCCAACCCCAAATCGCCGTCGAACAGCAGCGTTTTCAGCCCGCTTTGCGCCAATGCGTGCGCCAGCGTGATCGAAAACCACGTTTTGCCGACGCCGCCTTTGCCGGACGCGACGGCGATCATGTTGCGCACCTGCGGCCGCGCCACCTTTCTGGGCGCCAAGGCCAACACCTGTTCGGAATTGTTTTGCGTAGTTGACGTATTCATGATTTTTTCCTTGTAACAGAATCGGATTCTTCCGATGACATCAAAAGCAGGCGCGCCAAAGAAACGGCGTTGATCGGGGACAGCCCGCGCGTGACGTTGGGGCTCATGCTGGCTTCGCACAGGGTCAGCCGCCCCGCGTCGGCCGCGGCCAGAACCCCGCCGAAACGGCGCGCGGCGTCCAATCGGGTCGCCAGCAGGTAAATCGCCCCCGCGTCGGCGAACGCTTCGGCCGTTTCGACCGATTCCTGCGGATCGACGCCGGCCGGCATGACCAGAACGGGCAAAGCGTCGGCGGATTCGATGTACGCCGCCAGAAATTCCATGTCTTCGGGTTGGAAGGGGTTGAACGCCGGCATATCAATGAAAATCAGGTCGCACGTCTTGCGTAAAGCCGTGATGTGCGATTGCAGATTTTCGGGCGACCGCGCTTTGAGCAGCGTCACATCCAGAATGTTTGTGAACGCAACCAGCTGTTCAATCGCGCCGGCGCGCACGGTGTCGGCGGAAATCAATCCGACCTTGCGCCCCGACAGGCACGCGCGCGTCGCCAGTTTTCCCGTAATGACGGTTTTGCCGACCCCCGCCGCGCCCGTCAGCATGAACGCCTGCCCCTTGATTTGTTCGGGCAGGGGGTGGAACGTGAACACGGTGTCCAGCGCCGACGCGAACGCGACCAGATCGCTTTTCTTTTTGGCCGCCCCGACGTGCATGACGATTTTTTCGATCAGCTGTTCGGGCAGGGCGTGGTAGGTCAGCGTTTCGCGCACGGATTGCTGGAATTCCGTTTCGGACGGTTCTTCGCCGTACAGGCGTTCGATTTCCTCGTCGCGCGCGGATTCCTCGATCGCGGCGGTCAGACGGACGCCCGCGCCCGTTCCCAACCGCTGGGTCGAAACGATGATCGCGTTTTCCCCCAGCTCATGGCGCAGCTGATCCATGGCTTCGGACATTGTGGGGGCGGTGTAGGTCTTTATTTTCATTTACGGTTCCTAAATCTGGCCTACGGTTCTGATTTTGGCGCGCGGGTGAATCTCATTTTGCGATATTACCACAGTCGAGGGGCGAAATCGTTCGATAATTGAACGGACATAAGGACGAATGCCGGGGCTGGTCAGCAAAACGGGCGATTCTCCGCGGGCGGCCTGCTCTTCAAAGACTTGGCGCACGCGCAAAATAAATTTCTGAATCTGGCTGGGCGGCATCGAAAGCTGCTTTTCTTCGCCCTGTCCGGACAAAGACTCGGCAAAATGCTGTTCCCATTCGCCCGACATCGCGACCAGCGGAATGATCCCGTCGGGTCCCGCCGCGGCGTTCGATATCTGACGCGCCAGACGCGACCGGACGTGTTCCGTGATCAGCATCAGGCTTTGCGTGACGGAACACGCTTCGGATATCCCCTCTAAAATGGTGGGCAGGTCGCGAATCGACACGCGTTCGTTCAGCAGGTTTTGCAAAACGCGCTGGACGCCGCCGACGGTGATACGTTTGGGGATCAGCTCTTCAACCAGTTTCTGCTGGTCCTTGTCCAGTTCGTGCAGCAGCTTTTGCGTTTCCGTGTAGCTGAGCAGTTCGGACATATTCGCCTTGACCAGTTCCGTGATGTGCGTCGTGATGATCGTCGGGCAGTCCACGACGGTATAGCCGCGGAACATCGCGTCTTCGCGCGCGGTCATGTCGATCCACATCGCTGCCAGCCCGAACGTCGGTTCTTTCGTCTTTTCCCCCGACAGGGTGATTTCCTCGCCGCGCGGATCCATGACCAGCAGTTTGTTCGGGCGCAGTTCGCCGCGTCCGGCCTCGGTTTCCTTGATGTAAATGACATAGGTGTTCGGCGGCAGGCGCATATTGTCCTGAATACGCACGGACGGCATCACAAACCCCATTTCCAACGCCAAAGCCCGACGCAGGGCTTTGATCTGGTCGGTCAGGCGGCGGTTCGACGTGTCGTTGATCAGCGACAAAAGGCTGTACCCCAGTTCCAGCCGCACCAAATCCATTTTCAAAACGCTGGAAATCGGTTCTTCGACCACGGGGGGCGGCGTTTCGGGCATTTCGGCCTCCAGCCGCTCGGCTTCCCTTTTCGCCTGCTGCTGTTGGCGGATCAGGAAATACGCCGTCGCCCCCGACACCGCGCTGAGGAACAAAAACGGCGCCGCGGGCGTGCCGGGCAGGGTCGCCAGCATGAACGACAGAAACGCCGTCATGCCCAGCGATTTCGGATAATGCGACAACTGGCCGAACAGCACTTTTTCCGTGCCGCCGGAAATGCCCGCCTTGGACACCATGATGCCGGCCGCGACGGAAATGATCAGCGCGGGAATCTGCGACACCAGACCGTCGCCGACCGTCAGGCGCATATAGGTGTCGGCCGCTTTCATAAACGGCATATTCTGCTGCAAGACGCCGATCAAAATGCCGGCGATGATGTTGATCGCCGTGATAACCAGCCCCGCGATCGCGTCGCCGCGCACGAATTTCGACGCGCCGTCCATTGCCCCGTAAAAGCTGGATTCCTGCGACAGTTCGTCGCGGCGTTTGCGGGCTTCGGGTTCGTCGATCAGCCCCGACGACAGATCTGCGTCGATCGCCATTTGCTTGCCGGGCATCGCGTCCAACGCGAAACGCGCGGCGACTTCGGCGATGCGGCCGGAACCTTTGGTGATGACCATGAAGTTCACCAGAACAAGGATCGCGAACACGATCACGCCGATGATGAAATTGCCGCTCATGATAAAACCGCCGAACGCCGCGATAACGTGGCCGGCGGCTTCGGGACCGCGGTACCCGTTCGACAGGATCAAACGCGTTGACGACAGGTTCAACGCCAGCCGGAACAGCGTCGTGATCAGCAAAACCAGCGGAAAGGACGTGAACTGAATCGGTTTTTCAATGAAAATCGACGTCATCAGCACCAGCACCGAAAACGTCAGGGATAAGGCCAGCGCCACGTCCAACAGCCACGGCGCCAGCGGCAAAATCAAAATGACCAGCATCAAAACGATGCCCAGCGCCAAAGCGATGTCCGACCGTTTGCCTAAGGAAAACAGCCCTTGCTTGATATCGGCGGAAGACGGGATCGCGCCTGCTTTGACGGGTTCGTTGGCCATTCACTTATCCGAAATCGTTGGGAGCGGGGGGAACGGGCGTGCCCTCTTCCATATACTGTTTCAGCTTGTTGCGCAGGGTGCGGATGGAAATGCCCAGAATGTTCGCCGCGTGCGTGCGGTTGCCCAGCGTGTGTTTCAACGTGCTGATGATCAGATCCTTTTCCACGTCGGCGACCGTCCGCCCGACCATGCCGTCGCCGCCGGAAACGGATTGTCCGCCCGCGGTTTCGCCGCCGCGCGGTTCTTCGGTCAGCAGGATGGCGTCGTCCGAAATTTCCGCCCCCGTTGACAGCAGAACGGCGCGGTGAATCGTGTTTTCCAATTCGCGCACGTTGCCGCGCCACCCGTATCCCAACAGCCGGTCGGCCGCCCCTTGCGACAGGGGTTTGACCGGAATGTCGTTCATTTCCGAATACTTTTTGATGAAATGTTCGGCCAGCGGGATGATGTCGTCCCTGCGTTCGCGCAAGGCCGGAATGGCGATGTTGACGACGTTCAGGCGGAAATAAAGGTCTTCGCGGAACGTTTTGTTTTTGACTTCCTGCAGCATATCGCGGTTGGATGTCGCCAGAATGCGCACATCGACATCCACCGGTTTTTTGCCGCCGATGCGGTCGATTTGCCGTTCCTGCAGCACGCGCAGCAGCTTCGCCTGCAGCCGGATGTCCATTTCGCTGATTTCGTCCAGCAGTAGCGTGCCGCCGTCGGCTTCCTCGAATTTGCCGATGCGCCGCGCGACCGCGCCCGTGAACGCGCCCTTTTCATAACCGAACAATTCGGATTCCAGCAGGTTTTCCGGAATGGCCGCGCAGTTGACCGCCACGAACGGCGCGGCGGAACGTTTGGAATTCGCGTGGATGTATTTGGCGATGACCTCTTTGCCCGTGCCGGATTCGCCCGTGATTAAAACGCCGGCGGTGGACGGGGCGATCTGTTTGGCCAGCTGCAAAACGCGTTCCATGGCCTTGTCTTTGTAAACGACGGGCGTCGTCTGCATGGAAAAGGCGGACAAAACCGCGCCGATCAATTCGGCGTCGGGGGGCAGGGGGATGTATTCTTTCGCGCCGGCCTTGATCGCTTTGACGGCGGCGCGGGCGTCCGCGGCAACGCCGCAGGCCACGACGGGAACGCATATCCGTTCGGCGTCCAGCCGTTCGACCAGCGAATAGATGTCCAGCTTGACATCCGCCATGATCAGATCGGCGCCCTGTCCGCCGCGCAACAGATCCAACGCCTGTTCAACCGTTTCGGCGTGCGCGACGGAACCGCCCTTTTTAATGGCGATTTGGCTGGCGGCGCCGATTTGCCCGTCCATGGATCCGATTAACAGCAGACGCATATCTTTCCCCGTCCTTTAATTCAAAATGGTCAGTTTCTTTCCGCTTTGATGATTTCCGTCATCGTGATGCCCAGCCGGTCTTCGATCACGACGACTTCGCCGCGGGCGACCAATCGGTTGTTGACGTAAATGTCGATCGCTTCACCGATTTTGCGATCCAGTTCGACCACTGCGCCGCGTCCCAGTTTCAACAGCTGGTGCACCTGCATACTGGATTTGCCCAAAACGGCGGAAACCTGAACGGGAACGTCGTAAACCGCTTCCAATTCGGCGGACGATTTCGGTTTTTCCGGAATTTCCTCGTTGAACCGGTTGGAACCCGATTCGGCCGGACGGCGCGGCGCGTTTTCGTCCAGTTCGTTCAGGCTCAAATCTTCCTGATCCTCGGCGTTGAAAGTGTTTTCGGGTGTATCGGCCATTTTTCATTCTCCGGTTGACAAAGCGTTGTTTGACGGCGCGGCTTGCGCGTACAATTTTAGCAGTTCTTCGGTCTGATTCAAAACATCTTGCGTTTTTCGTTCCAATCCGCCGTTTTTCCATTCGATCCGGCAATCCCCGACGGGCAGGGAATCGTCGCGCACGACCGCGATTTGCCCGCCGAACGATTCCCGTTTGACCAAAGCGGCCAGCATCGGTTTGATCCGGTCGGCCAGCTGCGGATTCAGGCGCAGAGATATTTTGGGTTCGTCCTTTAAAAAACGGAAATTCTTTTCCAGCAGGGCGGCGATTTCTCCGGTCGCGTGGCGTTCGGACAGCGCCGGAACGGCTTTGCGGCACACGGCCATGGCGAAATCGACCGCCGCGGCAAACGCCGCCTGCGAATCGTTTTGCGACCGCGCCAGCAATTCCTTGACCGAATTGGCGATGACGTTCAGCGTGTCCGACGTTTGTTTTTCAACGGACTGCATCGCTTCCTGCCACGCGGCGGCGCGCCCGTCCTCCAATCCCTGCCGGTATCCGTCCTCGCGCGCGGCGGCCTTGGCGGCGTCCATTTCGTCCTGCGTGAAAACGGGCTTGACCGCCTGTTCCAAAGCCTCTTGCGCGGCTTGAACGGTGGCCTGCAATTCCTCGACGGGCGAGGGGGCGGATTCGGTTTCCTCGGCGGGCGTTACGTCGGGTTCGGCAGCGGGCGGTTCAACCGCGTCCGGCGCGCTTTGCGGCGGTTCGTTTTCGTTATCGCTCGACAGAGCTTCCGAATTTTCGGCGATCTGTTCGTTGATCGTGTCCAGCAGCTGCGAAATCGACGGGATGCCGTCAACGGATTTGGCGGACAGGTCTTCCGGCGCGGACGGAGCTTCCTCCTCCGGTTCGTCAAACCGCCTGTCAAACATGAATTTGTATTCTTTCGCCATAACCGTCCGCTTTCAGGAAATCAGTAGATCAGCTCGTCCTGCGAACCGCCTTCGGAAATCGTGATTTCGCCGTTGTTCGCCAAATCCTTGGCGGCCTGAACGATGACGGCCTGCGCGTCGTCCACGTCGCGCAGACGCACGGGGCCCAAAGCCTCCATGTCTTCTTTCATCATCTTGCCCGCGCGTTCGGACATATTCTTGAAGAACAGGTCTTTGATCACGTCGGACGCGCCCTTCAAAGCGATGCTGAGCTTTTCCTTGTCCACGTTGCGCAGTAACACCTGAATGCCCAGCGAATCCAGACGGGTGAGATCCTCGAACGTGAACATAAGGGATTTGATGCGTTCGGCGGATTCGCGGTTGCGTTCCTCCAACGCGGCCATAAAGCGGCTTTCGGCGTTGCGATCCATATTGTTGAACATTTCGGCGATCAGTTCGTGCGAATCCTGTCGCGTCGTGCGCGCCAGATTGTTCATGAATTCGGTGCGCAGGGTTTGTTCCAATCCGTCCAGAACATCCTTTTGGATCGCTTCCATCCGCAACAGGCGCATGATCACGTCCATTGCGAACGATTCCGGCAGCAAAGCCAGAACCCGCGCGGAATGGTCGGGTTTGATTTTTGACAGGATGACGGCGACCGTTTGCGGGTATTCGTTTTTCAAATAGTTTGCCAAAACCTGTTCGTTGATGTTGCCCAGCTTGTCCCACATGGTGCGTCCGGCGGGGCCGCGGATTTCTTCCATAATGCTGGCGACGCGGTCTTTCGGCAACGTTTTCAGCAACAGGCGTTCCGTGTTTTCATAGTTCCCGATCATGGTCGAAGGGCCGGAAATCGAACCGGCGAATTCCAAAAACAGCTTTTCAACCGTTTCGGACGGAATGGAACCCAGCGACGCCATAACGACGGACAGTTCGCGGATCTCTTCGTCCTCCAACAGCGACATGATTTTGGAAACGTGGTCTTCCGACAGGGACATCATCAAGATCGCGGCCTTTTGCGGGCCGGTCAGGTTGTAGTAGTTTTCAACCGATTTTGCCATGGTCGCGTTCCCTCATTCTTCCGAATACAGCCAAGAGCGGATGATGTTGACCGCCGCGTCCGGATGCTGGTCGATGATTTCCCCGATTTTGCGGATCGAAGACGCTTTGACGCGCCCTTCGACCTTGGCGATGTCGATCAATTCCTCCAGCTGTTCCGTTTCCGTCATGGCGTTCGACGCCCCCGGCGGTGCCAGTTGTTGAAAATCCTCTGTCGGAGCCATAAGCAAATTTTCCTCTTCCTCTGTTTCGGGCTGTTCAAACGCTTTGACGATCAACGGACGGATCACCAGCAAAATGACCAGCACCGCCACCAGCGCGACCCCCAAACCTTCAACCATTCTGATAACCTCTTTTTTCGTGAAGCCCATGAACATGACCGGATCTTCCATCCGCAGCAAATCGTCCGGATTGAAAAACGGCAGGTTGATGACTTCGACCGTGTCGCCGCGCGTCGCGTCGTATCCGACCGCCGACCGCACCAGCGTCGTCAGCAATTCCATTTCCTTTTCCGTGCGGGGGATGTATTTCCGCGTGCCGTCGGGTTGCAGTTCGTACGTCCCGTCCACGATCACCGCAACGGACAGGCGTTTGATCACGCCGTTCTTACGCACTTGGCTGATCACCTGTTTGGAAATTTCATAGTTGACCGTTTCTTCGCTGCGGTTGGATTGCTGTTTGACCTGATTGGCGTTTTTCGTTTCGGCGTCGGGCAGGTTCTGTTCCACGCTGACGATCGGTTCGCGTTCGTCGGATTGCGAGTTTTCCTCGATCGTCGTCGAAGACCGCAAAACCTGCTGGTCGGGGTCGTAGATTTCTTTGTTCACGACCACCTGATCGAAATCCATTTCCAGCGACGCTTTGACCCGCACCTTTTCCTGACCGACGGACTGTTCGATCAACTCCTGCACCGACCGGATCAGGCGCGCTTCCTGTTCGCGGCGCATTTCCTCGTTCGTCGTCATCTGCATCTGTTCGTCGTCGTCGAAACTTTTGGTCAGCAGGGTGCCGCGCGCGTCCATGATCGAAACGTCTTTCGCCTGCATTTTCGGCACGGCCGAAGCCACCAGCCGCTGAACCGCCTCGACCTGTTTGGACGACAGCTTGGCCTTGTCCTCCATCCGGATGATCACGGACGCCGACGGTTTTTGTTCCTCGCGCGAAAACATTTCGCGGCGGGGCAGAACCAGATGCACCCGCGCCGCTTTCACCTTGTCGATCGCTTTGATCGTTCTGGCCAGCTCGCCTTCCAGCGCGCGCAGCATTTGCAGGCTGATGATGTCGTGACCGACGCCGGGGGATTGCGCCTTGTCGAAAATCTCGTACCCCACGACGCCGCCCGTGCCCGTCGTTTCCGCCAGCTGCACCCGCAGTTTCAGCGCGTCCGCCGCCGGCACATGGATTTCCGTGCCGTTTTTAAACAGCTTATAGGGGACGTTCTGTTCTTCCAGCTGGGCGATGATCTTTTTCGTGTCCGCCGGATCCAATTCGTTGAACAGCACCGACATTTCCGTAGAACCCAGATGCGTCGCCAGATAAATCAGGAAACCCATCAGGAAAATCAACACGCCGCCCATCGCCAGCAACCGCGTCGTTCCCAAATTTTTCAAAGTCTGCAGAAATGAATTCACCGTCGCACCCTCTAAAGCCCCATGCACACAAAATAGGCTTTATACTATCAGCATATATATAACAAGGGAAACTAAAAAAACACTTAATAAAACGCTAAAGGAAAACGGCGCACAAAAAACCCCTTGCCGGGGCAAGGGGTTTTGAAACGGATAACCGTCGATTAGCGCGAATAGAATTCGACGACCAGATTCGGTTCCATCTGCACGGGATAGGGAACGTCGGCCAGTTTCGGCATATGCAAAAACGTGCCTTTGCCCGCTTTGTGGTCAACCTGCATATATTCGGGAACTTCGCGTTCGGCGGACGCTTCGGCTTCCAGAACGATGGCCAGCTGACGGGATTTTTCGCGGATGGAGATTTCGTCGCCTTCCTTGACCTGATAGGACGGGATGTTGACGCGTTTGCCGTTGACCAGAATATGGCCGTGGTTCACGAACTGACGGGCGGCGAAAACGCTGGGAACGAATTTCATGCGGTAAACGATGGCGTCCAAACGGCATTCCAGCAGGCCGATCAGCAATTCGGACGTGTCGCCCGTGCGGCGGATCGCTTCGGCGTAGTATTTGCGCAACTGCTTTTCGGAAACGTTGCCGTAATAGCCTTTCAATTTCTGTTTCGCCAGCAACTGCGTGCCGTAATCGGTCGGTTTGCCTTTGTGCTGACCGTGCTGGCCGGGGCCGTAAGCGCGTTTTTCAACGGGGGATTTGGCTCTGCCCCACAGGTTGACGCCCAGGCGGCGGTTGATTTTGAATTTAGCGGCTAAACGCTTAGACATTTTTCATGTACTCCACATAATTTATTGTTGTTGTCCCGATAGTTCGCACCCGCTGTTTCAGGGGCGACGGGGCGGCGAACCGTCCGCATTCTCGGAAATAGGGCTGAAGTTTGGCAAAAAAACGGGGGATTGTCAACCGTTTATTGCTTTTTCGCGCCCGTTTTCGCAACGGGAACGGCCAAAGCGTCGTTCTTGTCGTTCAATTTGCGCGTCAAATCGGCGACATCCCCGCCGTTTTGTTGCAAAATCGCGGCGTATTCGTTGCGATAGCTCATCAGCATGCTGACGCCTTCGACAATCAAGTCGGCCAGTTTCAATTCACCTTTTTTATCGGTGATGCGCCACACGACCTCCACATCGTTTTCGGTGTTCGGAATGTCGATTTTCGACGTGACGTAAAAATCGCCCTTTTCGCTTTCGCGCGCGCCTTCAAAACGGATGGTTTCGCCGCCGTAATCGGCGAATCGTCCCGCCCATGTGCGCACGATGTTGTCGGTCAGCGCGTTTTCGTACGCTTTCTGTTGTTCCGGATCGGCCGTTCTGGCAAAACGCCCCAGCGTGAACCGCGCCGACGTTTTGATGTTGATTGCGGACAGGAAAATGCGGCGGAACGCGTCCTGCCGCTGTTCCAGCGTTTTGGCGGGTTTGACAACGTCGGCCATGATTTCGTCCGCCAGTTTTTTGGCAAAAGCCTCCGCGTCGGCGGGCTGCGCGGCGAACGCGGCCGACACCGTGAAAAACAGGGATGAAAACAGGATGATGAGTTTTTTCATAAATTTTCCTCTATTCGTCAAAGTCGTCCTCTAATGAAAATTCATAAGAGGCGGTGTTGTCGCCGGATGCGGCCGTTCCTTTGGCCTTTTCGATCGTTTGTTTGCGGTATTGGCGGGACATGGAACGCATGGTCGCGTAGAAATCCAGCGACGTGCGGCGCGTTTCGTCCATCAGATCCAGCGCGTTGTCATAGGCGGCGACGACTTCGACGGCGTCCACCGCCCAAATGGCGCGTTTCAAATCGTCGTTGTCGTTGTGCGCCGGAACGTACGTCATCGGGTCAAGCGCGATGTCCGCGGCCATACCGGTGGCGTCGCGCACGTTGGAGGGGCCTAAAAACGGCAGCACCAGATAGGGCCCCGACGGCACGCCCCAAACGGCCAGCGTCGTTCCCAACCCCTGATAATTCGGCGGGATGCCCATTCTGTCCGCCACGTCGAACACGCCGAAAAATCCCAGCGTCGAGTTGATGACGAACCGCGACGCGTCCAATCCGGCGTTTTTGAAATTCAGCTGCAGCACGTCGTTGACAATGGTCAGCGGTGTTTTCAGGTTTGCCAGAAAAGTTCTGACCTTTTGCCGGAAACCGGATGTCGTGATCGCGCGGTATCCTTTGATCGCGGGGCGCAGGGCGTATTTGTCCGCGGCCATGTTGAACGCGAAAATCTTGCGGTTCAACGGTTCCAGCGGATCGTTCGTTTCGCGGTACGCGGCCAGCGCGGCGGGATCGGTCGGGGGCGTGGCGCATCCCGCCGTCACCGTCAGAATCAAAGCAATCAGAAATAGTTTTGTTTTTCCAGACATGGGCGACAGATTACCCTCCTTGCGTCCGACAGACAAGTTTTTTCGGCGCGCGCCGCCTTTTTTACTTTTTTTAAAAGGAATTTACGTACAAATCAAACAGGAGGGTTTGAAATGCCTGAAAACGCGACAAATGAAACGGTTTCAGCCGATCGGCTGGTCGATACCCTGTTCGGCCCGCGGGCGGAGGGCGGACGGACGGCGCGCCAGCGCGCGGCGGCGGACGAAGAGTTGCCCGATTACCTGTTCAACGTCCCCGACGACGCGTCGCAAGCGGGGCTGCCGTTGATCCGCGTGGCGCATTACCGCCCCAAAACAATCGTGCAGGAGGATGTCGCGGGGCTGATTCCTTATCTGGACGAGCTGGCGTTGTTTGAACGGCGCTGGGGATTCGTCAAGCAGGCCGGCGATCGGGAAAGCTGGTGCGCCCGAATGGATGCGGAGGCTGTACCCGTTTTGGAACGCCTGACCGGTTTGTGCCGCGAACGCCGGTTGCTGCACCCGCGCGCGCTGTACGCGTATTTCTATGCGGCGGCGCAGGGCGAAACGCTGCACCTTTATCGTGAAAACAAGCGGGACGTGTTTCTTTCCGTCGATTTTCCGCGGCTGAAAAACGGCGTGTGCGCGGTTGACAAAATCGCGCGCGCGGATTCGGGTGTGTTCGACACGGTGGCCGCCGTTGCCGTCAATATGGGGCGCAGTGCGACGGAATTGGCAAAAAGCTGGCTGAACGCCGGAAAGGATGTCGATTACCGGTTTTTAAACGGTTTCGCGCTGGAATCGGCCGAAGCGATGATCCGGTTGGCTACCGCCCGCATCGCGCGCGAGGAATGCTGTCTGGGTGACGTGCATTTTCTGGGAACGGCAAAAACCGGCGATCCGGCGGTGCAATCGGCGTTGATCAAAATGCTGAATGCTGGCGCGATCGACATCGCGTTCAGCCGCAATTACCTGATGATGCCGGAATATTCCGCGCTGGCGCTGGTGTTCCCGCGCTGAACGGTCATCCGCGGGCGGAAATTTCCGATTCGACCGTCGGCAGGATGTCTTCAATTCTGTCAACATAGGTCAGCAGCTTCGCGTGTTCGGGGCGGACGTATCCGGCGGCGACCAGCGAATCGATCATTTTGCGCAACGGTTCCCAAAAACCGTCCGCGTTGTACATGATGATCGGTTTGTTCAATTCGCCCAGCTGTTTCAAGGTCATGACCTCGAAAATCTCGTCCAGCGTTCCGATGCCGCCGGGCAGGACGCAAAAGGCGTCCGACGCTTCCAGCATGGCGTCTTTGCGGGTGTGCAGGGACGGCAGAATCTTCAGTTCGCTAAGCTCGAAAATCTGTTCTTCGCGATCCTGCAACAGGGTGTTGATGATGCCGACGACCGTGCCGCCGTTGTCCAAAGCGCCTTTGGCGACCGCGCCCATCATGCCGACGTGTCCCGCGCCGTAAATCAGGCGGATGCCGCTTTCGGCCAGAATTTTGCCCAATTTCATGGCGTCCTTGACATAGCGGGGGTTCTTGCCGTCCGCCGAACCGCAAAAAACGCTTAAAGACTGAATTTTATACATTTCAACATTCCCGTTTAAGAAAAAGTAACGATATGACCGTATTATATAGAGTGATTTATTAACCATTCCTTGACGGTGCGGGGGACGATGCGCATTTTTGTTCTTATTTTCGCGGCGGCGGTTTCGCTTTCAGACGGGGCGGCGGCGCAAACGGTGGACGATTTGTTTTCCGACGAGGATTTTGAATCGTCCGAAATCGACCGTATGCAAAAGGAAACGGCCGAAAAAAACGCGAAAGAAGCCGCTGAAAAAAAAGAAAAAACACCGGCCGCGCAACCCGCCCGTCCCGCTGCGCCGATAACAACACCCGCCGCGCCCGCGTTGCTCCCGCCCGTGCGGATACCGGAACGGACGCCGGTTCAAACGCCGGCGCAAACCGCCGCGCCCAAAACGTTAAGCCTGCCCGTGCCGAAAATGCAGGCGATCACCGCGCCCGCGCCGTCTTTGCCGCAAATTTCGTCCGCGCCTGCGCCCGATCTGCCCGATCTGGGAAAGGGCGGCCAAAAGGCCGGTGAAGAGATGTCCCTGTTTGAAATGCGTTCCAAGAAAACGGGTAATCCGGACACGGACGTTTTAAAGCTGGACATTGCCGGCGTTAAATTGAAAATGACGCCGGAAGAGGTGATGCAAAACGCCGAAGAGGCCGGTTTCACCCTGAAATTCAAGGATTTGGAAACTCCGACGCTGGACAAGTGGAAATACCGCCGCCTGTGTATGGATATGAAGCTGTTCGCCGACAGAAGTAAAAAGGAATGCGTCAAAGACGCCGCGCGTCAAAGCGGTTCGGAATACATCAGCCGGCTGGTTTACGAAAATAAAAAACGGCGCGAAACGCTGACCGTGGAATTTACCAGCCGTTTTTCGGACAATCAGGCTTTCCGCATCCGCTATGTCAGCAAAGGTGACCATTCGTTGGGCACGACGGACGAGGCGCATTATTTTAAAGCCAAGCGGCGGCAGGAGTTTTTACGCCTGTTGATTACGAAATACGGCGTTCCGGATGACGAACAGGCTTTGCAATGGGGCGTTTCGGGCATCGGCGCGACGTTGCAGGCGGAGATATCCGATTCCTTTTTGGACGCGTCGCTGGTGTTGGAGGATCCGAATATGGAAACCGACGATTTCGATATCATGTCGATCGAGGACGCCAAAGAACCCGCGATCGAAAAATTCAGTTTTTAAGCCGCTTTTTCAACGGTTTTTAAGGCGTGGTTTCAATACCGCCCCATGTCCAGCGATCCGCGCCCCAGCAGAACGGTTTTCTGTTGGTCGAACGATCCCGTGCGGTTGACGGCCTTGACCGTCAGGGAATAATAGTGTCCCTTTTCCACGCAGGGCGGCATATAGGGGTAGGGTTTGGACGGGTTGACGCGGCTGGCCTTTTCCTCGAAAGCGAATTTCGGCAGGGCGTAGGTTTCCCCCGGAACGGGCAGCAGGGTGGCGGTGCTTTCGCCGTTGTGGTAAAATCCGATCGACCCTTGGCCGCCGTTTTTGTTCAATGCCGGATTGTCCATATTGTCGATTTCCAAAATCAACAGGTTCGTTCCGTACGGAATGCCGGAAACGTACAGCGTCGGCGTGCTGCCCCGTCCGCCGTCGGCGCGGCATCCTTGGTGCGCGGCGATCCGGCGGCCGTTCCATTCCGACGGTTCGACGTATTCGACGGACAGGGTGGAAACGTGCGAGCAGGCGTTCAGCGCGCAAAGGGACAACAGGCATAAAAACTGTTTTTTCATCTGGATTTTTCCGTTATTTTAACCAAAGGATATTTCCCTTTATACCATATTTTCGCCGATTGGACAGGATTTTATGTTTTTTGATACGCTCTTGAACGCTTTTTTTCCGCCGGTATGCCCCGTTTGCGCCAAAAGGGTGATCGTTTCGGGCGCGTTGTGCGCCGATTGTTTTTCGCGGCTGCAATTTCTGTCCGGAACGTTCGCGGAGGGCAGGGCGGCCGCGGTCGTATATGACGATGTCAGCAAAAAGCTGATCCTCGGGCTGAAATACGGGGACAGGACGGAGCTGGCCGGATTGATGGCGCGCCTGATGGTTAACGCGTCCGGCGGCGTTCTGGACGGGGCGGATGTGCTGACCGGCGTGCCGGTGCATTGGAAACGCCTGTTGGTCAGAAAGTACAATCAGGCGGATCTGTTGGCTTTCGCGGTGACGCGGCTGTGCGGCGTTCCAACCGACCCGATGCTGATCAGGCGGGTGAAATCGACGCCGAAACAGGGAACGCGCCGCGATCGTTTTGAAAACGTCAGGGACGCTTTCGCCGCCGATCCCGAACATCCGGTCAAAGGCAAGGTCGTCGTTTTGATCGACGATGTCGTCACAACGGGCGCGACCGCCGAATCATGCGGCCGCGTTTTGATCAAAGCCGGCGCGAAAGAGGTGCGGCTGCTGACGTTTGCCAAAGCCGTCGAAAAGGCCTAAACGCGGCCGTACACGTCTTCGTAACGGGTGATGTCGGCTTCGTCCAGCAAATCGCCGGTTTGGACTTCGATGAAAACAAGGTTCGTGTCGCCGATGTTTTCGATGCGGTGTTTCGTTTTTGCCGGAATGAAAATCGCCGTGTTCGCGGGCGCGCGGATGATTTTGTCGCCGTTGGTGACCTCGGCCGTTCCTTCGGTGATGATCCAGTGTTCGTCGCGGTGTTCGTGGCTTTGCAGCGACAGTTTCTGTTTGGGGGTGACGACGATGCGTTTAACCGTGTGGCGGTCGCCCGTGTCCAAAATTTCCCACGTTCCCCACGGACGGGTGTCCGACGCGCCTTTTTCGTATTTCACAACCATGACCGTTTCCTTTGCAAAAGAATTTTCATCCTTATTACCCCGTTTTTCAAAAAAATGCACCTTATTTTCACGCATCCGCTTGCTTTGTCATATATATTAAGGTATGAATACACGGTTTGAAAGCAACATAACGGATATGGATCAATTCTATGGGACTTGTTGTTCAAAAGTTCGGCGGAACGTCCGTCGGCGATACGGACCGTATCAAAAACGTCGCTCAAAAGGTCAAAAGTGAAATCGACGCGGGCAATCGGGTCGTCGTCGTCGTTTCGGCCATGGCGGGTGTAACGAACCAGCTGGTGCGGTATTGTCAGGAAATTTCGCCCGATTACAGCCCGCAGGAATACGATGTCGTCGTATCCACCGGCGAACAGGTGACGATCGGGCTGTTGGCCATGGCGTTGCAGGCGATCGGCGTCCCCGCCCGTTCGTGGACGGGGTGGCAGGTGCCCGTTTTGACCGACAGCGCGGCGTCCAAGGCGCGCATCAACAAAATTGATGTCGAGGGATTGAACGAATGTCTGGCGCGGGGAATGGTTCCCGTCGTCGCCGGTTTTCAGGGCATTGACGGCGACGGCCGCATCACGACGCTGGGGCGCGGCGGGTCGGACACGTCGGCGGTGGCTCTGGCCGCCGTTTTGCACGCCGACCGGTGCGACATCTACACCGACGTGGACGGCGTTTACACGACCGATCCGCGCTTTGTGAAAAACGCCAGAAAGCTGGATCGCGTGACGTATGAGGAAATGCTGGAAATGGCGTCTTTGGGCGCGAAAGTCCTGCAAACGCGTTCCGTCGAACTGGCGATGAAATACCGCGTCAATCTGCGCGTGGTTTCCAGTTTTGAAAAAAATCCGGTCGGTACGACCATTTGCGACGAGGGGGATATCGTGGAAAAGGAAATTATCAGCGGCATTACGTGCAGCCGCGACGAAGCGAAGATCACGTTGGTCGGCGTTCAGGACAAGCCGGGCGTTTCCGCCGCCGTTTTCAACGCCATGGCCGAAGCCAACATCTGCATCGACATGATCGTGCAAAGCGATTCGCCGGACGGAACGCACACGGACATGACGTTCACACTGCCCGAATCCGATTTGAACAGGGCTTTGGCCGTTTTGGAAAAGGACAAAGCCGATATCGGATACCGCAACGTCATTTCCGATTCCGACTGCGCCAAAATTTCGCTGGTCGGCGTCGGCATGCGCACGCACACGGGGATTGCGCGGAAAATGTTCGAGGCGCTGTCCGCCAAAGGCATCAACGTGCAGACGATTTCCACGTCCGAAATCAAAATCAGCGTGCTGATCGCGGCGGAATACGCCGAACTGGCCGTCCGCGCCCTGCACAACGCGTTCCATCTGGAAAATAAGGAAAAGTGAAATGTTATCGAATGAAGAAGTCTTGGATCTGTTCTGGAAAAAGGGACGCGCGTTTTTAAACACGCGTTACGCCATCATGGGCGGGGCGATGTCGTGGGTGTCCGAACACAATTTGGTCGCCGCGATATCGAACGCGGGCGGTTTCGGCGTGATCGCGGGCGGCGCGATGCCCGCGGCCGTGTTAAAGGACGAAATCGCCAAAACGGCCGCTTTGACGAAAAACAGTTTCGGCGTCAACCTGATCACGATGCACCCGCATCTGGACGAGCTGATCGACGTCTGCATTGAAATGAAAATCAGCCACGCCATTTTGGCCGGCGGCATCCCGACCGTTCAGGCGATCAAACGGCTGAAAGACGCGGGGATCAGGGTGATGTGTTTCGCCCCCGCGCTGGTGCTGGCGAAAAAAATGGTCAAATCGGGCGCGGATGCGCTGATTCTGGAAGGAACGGAGGCCGGCGGTCATATCGGTCCCGTCGCCACCAACATTCTGGCGCAAGAGATTTTGCCGCACATGACGGACGTTCCCGTGTTTATCGCGGGCGGCGTCGGTTCGGGCGAAATGATGGCCGCGTTTTTGGGGCTGGGCGCCGCGGGGTGCCAGCTGGGAACCCGTTTCGTCTGCACGGACGAATGTATCGCACACCCGAATTTCAAACAGGCGTTCATCAGGGCAAACGCCCGCGACGCCGTCCCGACGGTGCAGATCGATCCGCGCTTTCCGGTTATTCCGGTGCGCGCGATCGTCAATGAGGGGACGAAACGCTTTATGGAATTTCAGATGGAAACCATTCAGAAATACCAGCGGGGCGAATTGGAATTGAAAGCCGCGCAAATGGCAATCGAAAACTTCTGGGGCGGCGCGTTGCGGCGCGCGGTCATCGACGGCGATGTCGAAAACGGTTCGCTGATGGCGGGACAGAGCGTCGGTTTGGTCAAAGACATCAAACCCGTTCAGGCCGTTGTTGACGAATTGGTGGCGCAGGCCGCGGACGCTTTGCGCAAATTGAACCGCATACCGGCTTGAATCGAAAAGGAAGACGATCATGACGCAGGATGATAAGGAAGAAAAAGCCGCGCCGGCCGAAACGCCGGAAACGCCGCAAGAACCGGAAACGGTCGGGACTTTGCTGCGCAAAACCCGCTTGGCCAAAAAACAGGATCTGCGGGATATCGCGTCTTATTTGTGCATCCGCTATCAGTTTTTGCAGGCGTTGGAGGAAAACCGGTACAAGGAACTGCCCGGCGAAGCTTATGCCAACGGGTTCGTGCGCAGTTACGCCGCGTATCTGGGGTTGGACGCCGCGGACATCATTTCCCGATACAAACGCGAAGTCGCCGGACAGGACAGGATTGAACGCGGCCGCGCCAATGTTGACGACGATGAAAACGAAAACGCCGCCCCCGCGCCCAAGGTGTTGCTGGCGTCGCTGGCGGCTTTGCTGGTCGTATATGGGATGTGGCAGGCTTTTTCCGGCGAAAAGGAAATCGCCCCCGTCGAACCCGAACAGATCGAATCCGTGACGGTGGTTGAGGATTCTTATCCGTTGCCGACGGAAACGCCCGCCGCGTCCGGACAGGAAACGGACGCCGCGTCGGTCGCGCCTGAAAAAACGGCGGCCGAAACCGCTGTTCCGCCCGTGCCTCCGGTCAAACCGGAATACGTCGCGCCGGCGGAAAACAATGCGGCCGTTCCCGCGTCGGCGGAGGAAAAAAAGCCCGAAGAGGTGCGCGCCATCCGCGTTTACGGTCAGAAAAACTACAAACCCCGCTTGGTTTTGATCGCCAAGGAACCGGTTTGGGTCGAAGTGACGCGCGGAGAAAACGTGCTGTTTTCGCGGTTGATGAACGCGGGCGACCGTTATCAGGTTTCGTCGAACAAACCCGAAGAGCTGTTTTTGAAAACCGGCAACGCCGGCGGGTTGGAAGTGTGGTGCGACGGCCGGTTGGCGAAATCTTTGGGGGCGCGCGGCGCGCTGCGTTCCGGCGTGGCTTTGATCCCCGAAAACTTTGCCGTTCAGGCGGATGAATCCGCCGCCGATTTTGAATAACAGGTGAGATATGAAAGCTGCTGAAATCAAACGCCGTCGTTCCAGACGGATTTACGTCGGTTCCGTTCCCGTCGGGGACGGCGCGCCGATATCCGTTCAATCCATGACGAACACGCCGACGGCGGATGTCGCCGCCACGGTCGCGCAGATCCGTTCGCTGGAATCGGTTGGCGCGGACATCGTGCGCGTTTCCTGCCCCGACGAGGAATCGACCAAGGCTTTGCGCGAAATCGTCAAACAGGTCAAAGTGCCGATCGTTTCCGACATCCACTTTCATTACAAACGCGCGATCGAATCTGCCGAAGCCGGCGCGGCGTGCCTGCGCATCAACCCCGGCAACATCGGTTCGGCCGAACGCGTGCGCGACGTGGTCAAGGCGGCGAAGGATTACAGCTGTTCCATACGCATCGGCGTCAACGGCGGGTCGCTGGACAAGCATCTGTTGGAAAAATACGGCGAACCGTGCGCGGACGCGATGGTTGAAAGCGCGTTGGAACACGCCAAGATTTTGGAAGACAACGACTTTTTCAATTTCAAAATTTCCGTGAAATCGTCCGACACGCTGATGATGATGGACGCTTACCGCAAACTGGCGGCAAAATGCGACTATCCGCTGCATTTGGGCGTGACCGAAGCCGGCGGATTGCGCGCCGGAACGGTCAAATCCGCGCTGGGGATCGGCACGTTGCTGATGGAGGGGATCGGCGACACGCTGCGCGTTTCCCTGACCGCCGACGTGACCGAGGAAATCAAGGTCGGGTTTGAAATCCTGCGCACTTTGGGATTGCGCTATCACGGCGTCCGCATCGTGTCGTGTCCGACGTGCGCGCGCCGCGGCATTGATGTCGAAAAGGTTGTCAAAGCTTTGGAAGTCCGTTTGGAACACATTTCCGAACCGCTGAAAGTCGCCGTCATGGGGTGCGTCGTGAACGGTCCGGGCGAAGCGCGCGAAGCCGACGTCGGCGTTTGCGGCGGCGGCAACGGCAAGGCTTTGCTGTTCGTCGCGGGACAGCAGAAAGAGCCGATCGACGCGAATAACGCCGTTGATGTGATCGCGGATCTGGTCGAAAAAATCGCGGCTCAAAAAGCGGAGAAGAAGTAATGAAAATTCAGCCCGCGCGCGGCACGCGCGACATTTACGGCAAGGATTTGTCCGCGTTCATGTTCGTGCAGAACACGGCGCGCGACTTTGCCAAACGCTACGGTTTCGGTGAAATTCAGACGCCCGTTTTTGAATCGACCGAGGTTTTCGCCCGCGGGGTCGGCGAAACGTCCGACATCGTGTCAAAGGAAATGTACACCTTTACCGACAGAGGCGGCGAAAGCTTCACCCTGCGGCCGGAGGGAACGGCGGGCGTCGTCCGCGCCTTCATTTCCGAGGGCATGGAACAGAACCAGCCGGTCAAGCTGATGTACGCGGGACCGATGTTCCGTTACGAACGCCCGCAAAAGGGGCGGTACCGCCAGTTGCATCAGGTCGGCGTCGAAGTGTTGGGCGCGTCCGCGCCGCAAACGGATGTCGAAGTGTTGTGTCTGGCGTGGGACTTTTTGTCCGCTTTGGGGTTGAAACCCTATATCCGTTTGGAACTGAACACGCTGGGCGATGTCGAAAGCCGCGCGGCCTATCGCGACGCCTTGGTCGCCTATTTTGAACAGTACAAGGAACAACTGAGCGAAGACAGCCGCGTGCGTTTGGCGAAAAACCCGCTGCGTATTCTGGATTCCAAGGACGAGGGCGACAAGAAAATCGTCGAAAACGCCCCCGCGATGACCGATTACCTGAACGACGAATCCCGTCAATTCTTCGACGCCGTGAAAAACGGGCTGACGGAAATGGGAATTCCGTTCACGGTCAATCCGCGGTTGGTGCGCGGTCTGGATTATTACCGCCACACCGTGTTTGAATTCATCACGGATTCTTTGGGCGCGCAGGGAACGGTTCTGGCCGGCGGCCGTTACGACGGTCTGGTCGAAGAGCTGGGCGGCCCCAAAACGGCGGGCATCGGTTTCGGCGCGGGCATCGACCGTTTGGCGCTGCTGCTGCAGGAAGTCGGCAAACAGCCCGAGGAACCCCGCCCGATCGCGGTTGTTCCCGTCGGCGACGACACGACCATGCCGGTGATGAAAATCGCGCACGATTTGCGTCAGGCGGGATTCGTCGTCGATATGGCCTATTCCGGCAATATGGGCAAGCGGATGAAAAAAGCCAACAAAATCAACGCTTGCGCCGCCGTGATTCTGGGGTCGGACGAATACGCCAAGGGCGTTGCCGCCGTGCGCGATTTGGACACGGGGGATCAAAGCGAGGTCGAAATCGCCGCTTTGCCGGATTTCATGCAAAAATACCGCGCCGCGCAAGGAATGTGACGCATGAGTTTCGAGGAAAAACTGGATGTCGTTCTGGCGCGCAACGACGAACTGGAAGCCCTGCTGGGATCGGGGACGGGCGTTGACGGCGAAACGTTTGTCAAGCTTTCCAAGGAATTGGCGGGGTTAAAGGATATTGTCGCCGCGATTTCGGACTATAAAAAGGTCTTGGCGGACATGGACGGCGCGCAGGCTTTGCTGGACGATCCGGAAACGGACGACGAAATGCGGTCGATGGCGCACGATGAAATCTACGCCGCCAAGGAAAAGTTGCCCGAATTGGAAAAGCGGCTGAAGATCCTGCTTTTGCCAAAAAACGCCGTGGACGAGAAAAACGCGATTTTGGAAGTCCGCGCCGGAACGGGCGGGGAGGAAGCCGCCCTGTTCGCCGCCGAACTGTTCCGGATGTACGAACACTACGCCGCGGCGCAGGGGTGGAAGTTTGAAACGCTGGCTGTCAACGACACGGGTATCGGCGGGTACAAGGAAGCGTCCGCCAGCATCACGGGAAAAAACGTGTTTGAACGTCTGAAATTTGAATCGGGCGTGCACCGCGTCCAACGCGTGCCGGAAACGGAATCGGCGGGGCGCGTCCACACGTCCGCCGCGACGGTCGCCGTTTTGCCCGAAGCCGAGGAAGTCGATTTGAAAATCGACGAAAAGGATTTGAAAATCGACGTTTACCGCGCGTCCGGCGCGGGCGGCCAGCACGTCAACAAAACGGAATCCGCCGTGCGCATCACGCACATTCCGACGGGGTTCGTCGTCGCGTGCCAAGACGAGCGGTCGCAGTTTAAAAACAGGGACCGCGCCATGCGCATCCTGCGTTCCCGCCTGTACGACATGCAGCAGGAACAGTTAAACAGGGAACGCGCCGTCGATCGCAAAAACCAGGTCGGATCGGGCGACCGTTCGGAACGCATCCGCACCTACAACTTTCCGCAGGGGCGCGTGACCGATCACCGCATCAACCTGACTTTATATAAAATCGACGAAGTGATGAACGGCACCGCGTTGGACGAGATTATCGAAGCGTTGATCACCGAAGATCAACTGTCCCGTTTATCGGAACTGGATTGACCGCGATGACGGCAAAGGAAATCCTGTCCGTTTTAGCCGAACGGTTCGGGCGGGCGGGGATTGAGGAACCGGCGGCGGACGCGCGCGCTTTGGTCGCTTTTGCGATCGGGGTGACGCCCGTTTTTTTGCGCGTTCATCCCGATTTCGCGATTGAACCTGATGTTTTGCAAAAAATCGAAAGCTTTGCCGAGCGCCGCGTCAATCGCGAACCCGTGTCGAAAATCGTTGAAACGCGCGGGTTTTGGCGGCTGGATTTCAAAGTGACCAAAGACGTTCTCGACCCCCGACCGGATTCCGAAACTTTGATTGAAGAAGCGTTGAAACTGTTTTTCGACAAAACGGCGGCGTTGCGGATTTTGGATTTGGGGACGGGATCGGGCTGTTTGGCGCAGGCTTTGCTGTGCGAATATGTGAACGCGCGCGCCGTCGGGTTTGACGCGTCGGACGCCGCGCTGAAAATCGCCGCCGAAAACGCCGCGACAAACGGAATGGCCGGCCGGTTTGAAACAAAATCGGGCAGTTGGGACGAATCCGGTTGGTTTGAAAAATTGGGGCGGTTCGATCTGGTGATTTCCAATCCGCCCTATATCGCCGAAAACGAACGGGCGGATCTGGCGCCCGAAGTCGTGAATTTCGATCCGGAACGGGCGTTGTTCGCGGGCGCGGACGGGTTGGACGCATACCGCAAAATCGCCCCCGCCGTGCCGTTTTTATTAAAGGACGGCGGCGTGTTTATCGCCGAATTCGGCAAAGGACAGCATGACGCCGTGCGGGAAATCGTTGAAAACGCGGGGCTGGATTTCAACGCTTTCGGCGTTGATTTGGGCGGCATCGTGCGGTGTCTGTCCGCTTTTGGGCGAAAATAGGTTTTTGCGCGCAAAAATATGTTGAAAAAAAAACGCGCCCCATATAATTTACAACCGCTGAAGAGATTCCCGCCGGAAAAACGGCGGTTTGATTTTTTTGATTTCAACAACTTCTGAAGAGTATTTTCCATGGGCATGAATCCTCGGGGACGTTCGCGCGGACGCAACCATAACAATTTTAACAACAACCGCCGCTTTAACAATCAGCCGAACCGCAACACGGTTTACGACAGCATCGGTCCCGCCGGACGGTTGCGCGGAACGGCGTTCCAGCTGATGGAAAAATACCTGTCCGCCGCCAAGGAATTGATGTCTTCGGATCGCGTTCTGGCCGAAAACTGCTTGCAGCACGCCGATCATTACAGCCGTTTGAACGCGTTGGCGATCGCGGCCGAGGGGGCGCGTTTCGCCCAGCAGCAGCCGGTTGTCGAATCCGACGACGCGCCGGACGCCGTTTTTGAAACGGCCGAAATCGAACCTCAGCCCGTTATCGAAACGCCCGAACCCGTCGCGGCGTCTTTCGCGCCCGTTGTTGAAAAGCCCGCCGAACCGGCCGCCGTCGATTTGTCCGTCCCCGTCGCGGCGATGGCGCAAAACGAAATCAAACGCCGCGGCCGTCCGCCGATGAAACGCCCCGCCGCCGAACCGTCCGCCGACGCCGTTCCGGCTCAGCCTAAACGCCGCGGCCGTCCGCCGATGAAACGTCCTGCCGATACGCAGACAACCGCGTAAGATTCGATGAAAGCCGGAGAAACCGAATAAAATTTTGGCGATAGCCGGCTGAATAAAACACGTCGGGATTCGGCGCATCCGTATAAAGCAAACAGAAACGCGGAATTTCTTTATTTATAAGATTCTTTGCAACAAAAAAGCGCGGCGTTTTTATGCGCCGCGCTCGTTGTTTACTCTGTCAAATCAGAAGTTGTACTTTGCTCTCAGCATACCGGTATGGGATTGGTAATCCTTACGGAAACCGCCATCATAATTCAACGACAGATTCCATTTGCCGACGGAAGCTTCCAAACCGACGCCGGTTTCAACGCCAAAACGATGCAAACGTTCTCCGGTAATCTGATATGAACCGCCTCCGATAACGTTAATCATGGCTTCGGAATCGTCGCTCATCATATCGTATGTGGCGGCTAAACGCAGGTTCGGTTTAAACGACCATTTGTTCGCCGTATAGTCGCGATGATATTTAACGCCGACAACACCCGTTAAAACATCGTTGTTTTTAGCTTTGACGTGCTGAACGCCGTCCGTATAGGATTCCTGATCGGCCAGCAAATAACGCAGGCCGGCTTCCGGAGTCAAACCGTTTGTGAAATCATATCCGGTCATCACATTGGCGGCGTATGTGTTCACATCATACTTGGATTTTAAAGCAATTCCGGCAGGAGCTTTCTTTTCCGTGTATTTTCCGAAACCATAGTTCAACATACCGTTTACATACCAGTTGCTCGGTTTGTATTCGGAATAAACGAAGAAGTTATGCCCGTCAACATCAATGTCGCGAGAACCGGCGTCCGAGTCCGTGTCGCTGTAGCCGTAACCAATCCCGAACATCAAATTTTCGTTGACTTTTCCGTCAATACCGAACGCAACGCCCGTCGTATCGGCTTTAAATCCCTCCGTTGCGGAGTTGCTGTCTTGTTTTGTATGGTTATACAAACCTTGCGCCCACACGGCTCCGCCGGTAAAAGCGGCGCCTCCGGAACGCCCTTTGTTTACGGCTGACATGCGAACGCCGGCTATGTTGGACAAGATATTGTTCACGCCTTGAGCCACGCCCATTACTTCCTGAGAGGTCGTCGGGGCTAAATCTTTGACGGCTTTGACCGCGCCGGTTTTGTCACCCGACTGCATCGCAGCGGAAATCGCTTCCGCAACCGCGTTGCCGGTGTCGGTGCCGTTACCGCCGATCTGCGCGACGGCTGAAATCGCCGCCGCTTCCTGCGCCGTGGCGGGCGTGTCTTTGACCAGTTCCGCGCCGGATTTAACGCTTACATTGATTTTGCCGTCTTCCGTCAGTTTCAAATTATACAGCGCGTTTTCCGCGATCGTCACATTTTCCCGACCGTTCAGCGTTTCCGTTTTGATGAAATCGTAATCCGCGCCGGTCAAGCTGTTTGCGACTTTCAGATTTAAGGTGTTGTTCCCTTCAAAAGCAACCGACTTTGCCGAGATTTGCGTTTTTTGCAATTCCGCCGTCAGCGACGCGTCCTTTTCAAAAGTGATTGCGCCCGCGTCAACGGTTGCGTCCGAAACATCCCATTTACCGGATGCTTGGACGTTTCCTTTGCCGGTTAAAGTGCCGTTTACAGCGATGTTCTTACCTGCAAACGTGGAATTTTCGCCGACGGAAATATTCCCCGCGATGTTCACGGTGTCGGTCCCGGCGACGGAAATTTTTCCTGCATCTTGCGCGGTAAGGTTTCCCGTAATTCGACCGTTTTTGCCGAAACTAAGGTTGATGTTGCCTCCGGGCAATTTCGTTCCCTCGGCACTGACCAGTAAATTTCCCGTGATTGATGATCCGGCGCCTTTCAATCCGATGTTGACTTCCGAACCCTTGGCGGCGTTAATATCGCCTTTGATGGTTGTTACGGCTGTATTTCCTTCGTTGGTGTTGATGTCGAATTTCATATTCGCATGTCCGCCGTAAACACCGTTGAAAGCTTCAATGTTCCCCGTTATATCCAGCGAATTGTTTGCGACCAAATTCAGACGTCCTTCGTTGCCCGTAATTGCGGGGGCGTTTGTTCCGTCCGTCAGTGTCGCTTTTAACGTAATATCGTTTCCGTAAATGTTTAATTCTTGGAAATCCGCATCCGCCGCATTATTGCCCGCCGTAACATAAATCAAGGATCCGCCGTCTTTTTCCAAAGCGGTGTCGGTCAAATTGATTTTTCCGATGGGGCTTTCTTTCGTGCCGATATTGACTTTTGCAAAGCGGGAGACAATCAGCCAATCGTCTTCATTTGCGGACATGTCAAGAGTTGTTCCGGCATCGCCCAAAACATTAAGTGTCGGATGCGTGTGATTCGGATTGTAGGTCTGTATGCCTGCCTGAAACTTCTGCGAAACGATTTGATTGTTCTCATTCGCTTTTACGGTTAGAATCGCCTTGTCTTCGTCGTATTCATAAGTTCCTTCTTCAAAGTTGCTCAGCCATATCCGACCTTTGTCCACTTTTTCTTTGCTTTGTTTAGGGGAGAGCTCCCATGCTTTATCATCGCCGAACAATCTATCATTGCCGTTCACTACTTCTCCCGCATTTGCCGGAAACGCGGCCATGACCCCTAATAAAGCAAGGGCGTTTAGGATGGCGCATTTTTTCAAGACAAGGCTGTATTTGTGCCGCAACCCCATCAAACTTGTTTTTGACAGTTTCATCATAAATTCCTCCATTTTTACTCTGTCGGTATGAGCTTGCCCCCCATACAATTATTTACAGGTATCAGAAACGGACATTTGTGATATATCCGGACAAAAATGAGGCGAAGAAAGATTAACACCTTGTTTTAAAACAATATTCATCTTTTTGTGTCTTATACGGGGGATGCAATTTATAGCAATAAATGTCTTGATTTAAATGTCCATTTATTTGCATACGCTCGCACCCCAAAATTTGATAAAGAAGCCTGTTTTGAAACAAGGAGATTCGCCCGATGATTTATGGATATTGCAGATGTTCAACCGACAAGCAAACAGTCGAAAATCAAAAATTCGAAATCAGCCGTTTTGCGGAACAAAACGGTTTGAGTGTCGAAATCTGGATAACCGAAACCGTTTCCAGCACAAAGCCGCTGGAACAGCGCAAACTTTGCAATCTGTTGAAAAAATTGAAAGAAGGGGATACTTTGATCGTGACCGAAATATCCCGCCTTGGGCGCAGTTTGATGGAAATCATGGGCATTTTGCAACGGTGTTTGGACAGGAATTGCATGGTTTTCGCCATCAAGGAAAATTACCGCTTGGGCAATAATCTGGAAAGCAAAGTGCTGGCGTTCGCTTTCGGCATTTCCGCGGAAATCGAAAGAAAGCTGATTTCCGACAGAACCAAGATATCGCTGAACAAATTAAAAAGCGACGGTGTGAAGTTGGGCAGACCTTTGGGCGCAAAAAGCAAAACGCTGAAATTGTCCAAGAACAGGCGGAAAATCTTTCAACTGCTGAATCAAGGCGTTCCCAAGGCTCAAATCGCCAGAATGATGGATGTCGATAAAATGACTTTGCACCGTTTTATCAAGCGGCAAAGCGTTTGACGGAATTTTTTTTACCGCTCTCTTGCAACTCCTCTTGCGCGCGGAGAAAATCGTCTTATATATTTTCCCAACGAAAGGGAGATATGTTTCAATGAATATCGAAAAATTTACCGAAAGAAGCCAAGGTTTCATTCAATCGGCGAAAGGTGTCGCGGAACGCAACGACAACCAGTTCCTGACGCCGGAACATTTGTTGAAAGTTTTGTTGGACGACAACGAAGGAATGTGCGCCGGTCTGATTCAGCAGGCGGGCGGCGACGCCAAAAAAGCGAAAAAGGCGGTCAACGAAGCTGTTGACAAGTTGCCCAAAGTGTCGGGGCAAAGTGTCGAATGTTATCCGAATCAACAGTTCGGCAAGCTGATGCAGCAGGCGGAAGACATCGCGCAAAAGGCCGGCGACGAATATGTGACGGTCGAACGCATTTTGTTGGCGATGCTGGTGGTGCCGAACACGGAAACGCACCGCATTTTGACCGAATGCGGGTTGACGGCCGTCGGGTTGAACGCCGCGATCGAGGAATTGCGTAGCGGGCGCAAGGCGACCTCCGCCAACGCCGAGGACAAATACAAGGCGTTGAAAAAATACACGCAGGATTACACCGCGCGCGCCCGCGAAGGCAAGCTTGACCCCGTCATCGGGCGTGACGAGGAAATCCGCCGCGCGATTCAGGTTTTGTCGCGCCGGACGAAAAACAACCCCGTGTTGATCGGCGAACCCGGCGTCGGCAAGACCGCCGTCGTCGAAGGATTGGCTTTGCGTATCGTGAATGGCGACGTTCCCGAAAGCCTGAAAAACAAAAAGCTGCTGGCTTTGGACATGGGCGCGCTGATCGCGGGGGCGAAATACCGCGGCGAATTTGAAGAACGCCTGAAATCCGTGTTGGAGGAAATCGACGCGTCCGATGGATCGATCATTTTGTTTATTGATGAAATGCACACGATTGTCGGCGCGGGGGCGAGCGAAGGGTCGATGGACGCGTCCAACCTGTTGAAACCGGCTTTGGCGCGCGGCGAAATGCATTGCATCGGCGCGACGACGCTGGACGAATACAGAAAATACGTTGAAAAAGACGCCGCTTTGGCGCGCCGTTTTCAACCCGTTTTTGTTGACGAACCGACGGTTGAGGATACGATTTCCATTCTGCGCGGGATCAAGGAAAAATACGAACTGCATCACGGGGTGAAAATCTCGGACAGTGCTTTGGTCGCGGCGGCGACGCTGTCGAACCGCTATATTTCCGACCGTTTCCTGCCCGACAAGGCGATCGATTTGATGGACGAAGCCGCGTCGCGTCTGCGTATGGAAATCGATTCCAAACCCGAGGCTTTGGACGAAATCGACCGCCGTTTGATCCAGTTGAAAATCGAACGCGAAGCCTTGAAAAAGGAAACGGATCAGGCGTCCGTCGAACGGTTGGAAAAGCTGGAAAAAGAGGTTAAGGAGTTGGAGGATCAATCCGCGTCCAAAACCGCCGAATGGCTGTCGAGCAAAAACGCCATGGCGGGCGCGGCGAAGTTGCGCGAACAGCTGGACGCCGCGAAAATCGCCGTGGACAAGGCGTTGCGCGAAGGACAGTACGAACGCGCCGGCGAATTGCAATACAAGCAGATTCCCGAACTGACCCAAAAGCTGAAAAACGCCGAAGCGTTGGCGGCGTCGGCGCAGGTTTCCGCCAGCAAAAACGTGACGCCCGAAATGATCGCGGCCGTCGTGTCGCGCTGGACGGGCATTCCGGTTGACAAAATGCTGACCGGCGAACGCGAAAAGCTGTTGCATATGGAAGAACACATCCAAGCCCGCCTGATCGGGCAGGAAGCCGCCGTGAGGGCCGTGTCCGACGCGGTGCGTCGTTCGCGGTCGGGGTTGCAAGACCCGAATCGCCCGATCGGTTCGTTCCTGTTTTTGGGGCCGACGGGCGTCGGGAAAACCGAACTGGCGCGGTCGTTGGCGGACTTTTTGTTCAATGACGAAACGGCTTTGTTGCGCATTGATATGTCCGAATATATGGAAAAGCACGCGGTGTCGCGTCTGGTGGGCGCGCCTCCGGGCTATGTCGGGTACGATCAGGGCGGCGTGTTGACCGAAGCCGTGCGCCGTCGGCCGTATCAGGTCATTTTGTTTGACGAAGTCGAAAAAGCGCACCCCGACGTGTTCAACATCTTGTTGCAAGTGTTGGACGACGGCCGTTTGACGGACGGGCAGGGACACACGGTCGATTTCAAAAACACGCTGATCATTTTGACATCGAACCTGGGTGCGCAGATTCTGGCCGAATTGCCCGACGGCGAAGATGTCGAAAAAGTGCGCCCGCAGGTCATGGACATCGTTCATGCGGCGTTCAAACCGGAATTTTTGAACCGTCTGGACGAAATCTTGCTGTTCCGCCGCCTGAGCCGTCAGGATATGCGCGGCATCGTTCAAATCCAGCTGGCGCGTTTGGGCAAACGTCTGGCCGAACGCCATATCAAATTGGATCTGGACGAACAGGCGTTGACATGGTTGGCAAACACGGGATACGAACCGATGTACGGCGCGCGTCCGTTGAAACGCCTGATTCAGCGCGAATTGGAAAACAAGCTGGCGACGGCGATTTTGGACGGTACGGTCAAAGACGATTCCGTCGTCAAGATCCGCGTCGAAGATGGCGCGCTGAAAATCGTCGGCGACGAAAAGGCGTTGGTCGTGTGACGCGGCCTATCCTGAAAAAAGGCGGAGGTTTGATCCTCCGCCTTTTATGTTTGAACCTTTATTCTTTGCGTTGTTTCAATTCTTTGACGTCTTCGTTGGAAAAACGCATTCCGGTCAGCAGGCACAGCTCCACCAATCCGATGTTGGTGCGCGGCGTGTGCATTCCGAACACGGACGCGCCGGCAAAACGTTTGAAATCCTGCGAATGCAGCGTGCGGCCGGGGCCCAGCGTGATCCACGTCTGGTTGGGCAGGATCGTGTATTTCAGCGAACTGTAGTATTCCAGCTGGCTGCGTCCCAGCGCGGTTTGTTCAATCCGCGCGAAATCGCCGCTTTTCCCCGACAGGATCAGGGACGCTTCGACCAGCCCCAGCGACAGGGAACAGCTGTTGACCGTCGTGTCGTGCTGGGTGTACATCGTTTCCAACAAACGCGTGGTCTGGCGCGCCGCGAAATTGGCGAAAGACAGCTTTTGCGTCATTTGATAGCGCTGGTTCGCGGCCATCATGTCCCAAGTGTAATCCTCGACATCTTTCATATAGCGCGGCGCGGCCATAAAATAATCGTCGATTTGCGGCAACATTCCGGCGATTTCCGCGTCGTCCGGATCGATTTGCGCATACACGGCGAACGCTTGCCACACGAACGGCATGAACGGATTTTTCTGCGCCGGCGTTTTCAATGCCTGTTTCGTGTGATAAACCAGTGCCTGACGCCATTGCAGGCGGTCGGCGGCGAACGTGTTGTCGCTGGTGGCGCGCCAATAGATCGTTTCCGTCATCAGCGCGAACGCCGTTGCGGCGATTTCGGCCTCCAGCCTTTGGATGCGGTGTTTCGCGGACGGTTTGCGCGCGTCGGGGGCGGCGGCGCGTTTGTTATAGTAAAACGACACCAGTTTGCCGGGCATATTTTTATGCGCGACGGACGCGGACGCGTATCCGTTCAACGCCTTGGCCGTCGCGGACAGGGCGACGGACGCCGTCGGCGCGTCGATGTTGTTGCGCACCAGAAACACATAATACTGCATCAGCGTGTATCCCGCGCGCGTCTGGTGGATCACGTTGTCCCACGACGAATAGTTGCCCGTGATGAAATCGTATTCGTATTTGAAAAATCCGTCGGGCTGTTGCCGGTTGATCAGAAAATGCGCCGACAGCGACAGGTAATCCAGCACTTTGGACGGCTGCTGCACGGCGGGGGCGGTTTCGGCCGCGTCCGTTTTTTGTTCCTTTTGACAGGCGGCCAGCGTCAGCGCGATGCAAAGCGTCAGAATTGTTTTGCGGATCATGGCGTCCCCCTTTGTTCCGGTAAGCCTTTACAGTGTAAAGGGAACGGGGGGAATGTCAAAACGAAAATAATATTTTTGATTAACTCTTGTTAATAAATGCGGAGTAAGCTAAAAAGTAACTCTGTTCCCGATATCCGAAACTGTACGGTTCGCCATGCGTAAAAAATTCAAGATATGGAAGAAAATCGGCAAAAGCACCTTGGTTCAAACGGTGATCGGCCGGTTGATGTACCTGTATGTGCTGGCGGCTTATAAAACGTCGCGCTGGACGATTGAAGGCGCGCGTGACGAATATGTTTCCGGCGATTTTTCCTATCTGATCGCGTTTTGGCATGGTCGCGCGTTTTCCGATATGTTTCTGGTTTGGGGCAAAAAATTGAAAAAGGATGTCGCCGTCCTGCTTTCCCTGCACCGCGACGGGCGGATCATGGCGTCGGCCATGGACGGATTGGGGATCGGTACGATCGGCGGATCGTCCAAACGCGGCGGCGCGGCGGCGGCTTTGGATATCATGCGCCGGTTGCGCAAACCCGCGAACGTCGTCGCCATCGCCCCCGACGGGCGCAAACCGGGGTACAAAATGACGGACGGGCTGGTTCAGCTGGCGCAGAAATCGCGGCGGCCGATCGTGTTGTCCGCCTATTCCGTCCGGCACGGACGGTTGTTGAAAACGTGGGACAGCTTTTTGATCCCCGGTTGGTTTACAAAAGGGGTGTTGCTGTTGGACGAACCGGTTTACATTCCGGCCGATCTGGATGCCGCGGGGATTGAAAAGTGGCGGGCGATTTTGGAAGACAGACTGATCGCTCTGACCGAAGAGGCCGATCGCCGCGCGGGGTTGAAATGCCGCGTGTCTTTGCGTGATAAGGGGGAAAACAAATGAATTTGATGTCCGTATCCGTTTACCGCGCCGCGACGCGCGCGCTTTATCCGCTGATCGCCGCCTATCTGGCCGTGCGGAAAGTCAAGGGTAAAGAGGATTTGTCCCGTTTCGGCGAACGCATGGGATACGCCGCCAAACCCCGTCCGGACGGCAAACTGGTTTGGATGCACGGCGCCAGCGTCGGGGAAACGCTGTCCATGCTGCCTTTGATCGATAGAATCCAAAAGCAGTATCCCGACATCAACATTCTGGTCACGTCGGGGACGGTCACGTCCGCCCAGCTGATGGAAAAACGGCTGACGGGAAAGGCGTTCCACCAATATGTGCCGATCGACTGCGTCGCGCAGGCAACCCGTTTCGTCGATCATTGGAAACCCGATCTGGTTTTGTGGCTGGAATCCGAATTTTGGCCGAATATCCTGTCCGTCGTGTCCGATCGAAAAATCCCTGTTGTCCTGCTGAACGGCCGCGTGTCCGACCGTTCCTTGAAACGGTGGCGGAAAATGCCGCGGTTCAGCGCGCAGATACAGGCGATGTTCGCCAAAACGTTCGGCCAGACGCAAGAGGACGCGGACAGGTTGAAAGCGTTGGGCGCGAAAGACCCGCAGTGCGTCGGCAACCTGAAATTCGCCGCCGCGCCTTTGCCGGTTGACGCGGATGAATTGAAGCGGATGGAAAGCCAAATCGGCGGGCGGCCGTGCTGGACGGCCGGCAGCACGCACGCGGGCGAAGACGCGCCGGTCGCCGAAGCGCACAAAAAGGTGAAGGAAAAAATCCCCGATCTTTTGACAATTCTG
This sequence comes from Alphaproteobacteria bacterium UBA6324, assembly GCA_002439085.1. Classification (GTDB taxonomy): domain Bacteria; phylum Pseudomonadota; class Alphaproteobacteria; order CAAGCB01; family CAG-977; genus UBA11549. Next base: position 8,175 of record DJSW01000004.1, on the reverse strand, counting down.
GCGCCGCGCCACCCCAAACGCGCCGATGAAATCGAAGCGATTTTGAAACAGGCGGGGCTGTCGGTCGCGCGTCGGTCGCGCAAAGAGGACGTTACGCCTGAAACGGACGTTTATCTGGCCGACACGATCGGGGAAATGGGATTGTTTTACCGGTTGGGGCGCGTCGCGTTCGTCGGCGGGTCGCTGATCGAATTCGGCGGGCAGAACATCATCGAACCCGCGCGGTTGGGCAAAGCGGTTTTGTGCGGTCCGTACATGATGAATTTCCGTGAAATCGTCGCCCGTGCCAAATCCGCCGACGCCGTGAGCGTCGTTGACGGCGCGCAGGGGCTGGCCGACGCGTTGACGGCATTGCTGACGGATGAAAAACTGCTTGCTACGAAACAAAAGAATGCTTTAGAGTTCGCCACGGCGGAATCAAATGTTTTGGATCGTTTGATGCCGTTGTTGGCCGGTTATTTGGAATAGAGGGATCATGCCGTTGAAATCGCCTGCCTTTTGGCAGAAAAACAATACGCTGTTGGGAAGAATGCTGTCGCCGCTGGGGCGTTTGTACGCGTGGGCGTTGCGCCGTCGGTTGAAGAAGGCAAAACCTTACCGGTCGAAAATTCCCGTCGTTTGCATCGGAAATCTGGTGATGGGCGGCGTGGGGAAAACGCCTTTGGCCGTTTCGGTCGCGGAATATTTCAAAATGAACGGGATGCGTCCCGTGTTTCTGACCCGCGGTTACGGCGGCGGGCTGGGCAACATTCTGGTCGATCTGGACAGGCACACGGCAAAGGAAACGGGGGACGAGGCGTTGATTTTGGCGCGCGTCGCCCCGACGATCGTTGACGCCGACCGCGCGCGCGGGGCAAAGACGGCCGAACGGATCGGCGCGGACGTGATCATCATGGACGACGGTTTCCAAAATCCCCAGCCGGTCAAAGACCTGTCTTTCGCCGTGTTCGACGGCCGTTACGGATTCGGCAACGGCAAAGTGTTCCCCGCGGGGCCTTTGCGCGAACCGTTGGAGGACGGTCTGCGTCGCGCCGACGCCTTTATCGTCGTCGGAAAGGACAAGGCGGGGGTCAAGGATTTGATCAACAAACACTTCCCCTATCTGCCGTTCGTCGGAACGCACATTGAACAGGACGTGAAAAAGATCGCTTTTCTGGCGGGCAAAAAAGTGTTCGCTTTCGCCGGCATCGGCTATCCGGACAAGTTTTTCGACATGCTGCGCGATTACGGGTGCGACGTTGTCGAAACGCAGGCGTTTTCCGACCACTACCCCTATACGGACGAGGATATGACCGATTTGATCGCGCGGGCGGACAAGCTGGACGCCGTTCTGGTCACGACGGCCAAGGACGGGGTTCGGATCGCGCCGCGTTTCAAACCGCAGGTGCAGATCGTCGAAGCCTATATGGTCTGGGACACACCGGACGCCATGTGCGCGCTGTTGTCCGCCGTCCGCAAAAAGTGACGGAGCGGCGGCGTGCGGAAAAAAAGGTCGTTCAAACGCAGGGCGAAGCGGGCATTCTTTTTATGCACCAGATATCCGCTGGAACTGGTCGGGGCGGTCGTTTTCTGTCTGTTTTTCCGGTTGCTGCCGCTGGATTGGGCGTCCGCGTTCGGCGGTTTCATCGGCCGCCGCGTCGGGCCGAAGTTGCGCGTGTCGTGGGTGGCGCGCTATAACCTGATGAAAGCGTTTCCCGAAAAAACGCCCGCCGAAATCGACGCGATCGTTGTCGGAATGTGGGACAATCTGGTGCGCACGTTCGTCGAATATCCGCATTTGCGCCAGCTGTCCGTGAAATACGACGACCGCATCGAATTCGTCAATTACGAACGGGCGGAGGCCGTGCGCGACGACGGCAAGGCGGGCATCCTGTTTTCCGCCCACATCGGAAATTGGGAGGTCGGGTCGATTGTGGGAAACAAGCTGGGGATGCCGTTGAACCGCATTTACCGTTCGGCTAACAACCCTTATGTCGAATGGCTGTTCCGCTTTTTCCGCCAGAAAATCCCCGGCGTTCTGGTGCCGAAAGGGATGGCGGGATTTCGCAAGATCGTCGAATTGATGCGGCACGGCGGGCATTTCGCCCTGCTGATCGACCAGAAAATGAACGACGGGGTCGAAGTGCCCTTTTTCGGCTATCCCGTCATGACGGCGCCGTCTGTGGCCGCTTTGGTGCTGAAATACGGTTATCCGGCCGTGCCGATCCGGTCGCAAAGGCTGAACGGGGCGCATTTCCGCCTGACCGTCGAAGAACCGCTGGAAATCGAAAAAACGGGCGACACGGCCGCGGACACGCGCCGTTTCATGGAACAGGCCAATCTGGTTTTGGAACGGTGGATCCGCGACGATCCGACGCAATGGCTGTGGGTTCACAAACGTTGGGAGGATTCCAAAACCATGTGGCAAGAGCTGTATAAACAGCGGCGTTTGTGGAAAAAGGGCGTCAAACCGCAAGACGTTTTCGACGCCGCCCTCAAAGGGCGCGAAAAATCGGCGGCCGGAATGTAAAAAGTCTTTGACCTATTCGGATTAACGCTTACAATCGGAACAAATTGTTTTAGGAACGGGAAACGGTCATGGACGAAAAATTTACACCGGCGGCAATCGAAAAAATGAGCTTTGAAGAGGCTTTGTCCGCGTTGGAGGATATCGTCCGCCAGCTGGAAACAGGCAAAACCGGATTGGACGAGGCGATCGTTTTTTACGAACGCGGCATGTTGTTGCGCCGCCATTGCGAAGCCAAGCTGTCCGCCGCGCGTTCCAAAATAGATCAGGTCACGGCTTCTTTAAACGGGGAAGCCGTCGGTTTAACCCCCGTTTCAATGGAGTGAAATATGTCTAATTTATCCGCCGCCATCAAAGAAACCGCTGTCGAAGTCGCCGCCGAACTGGATCGGTTGTTGCCCGTGCCGAACACGCCGGAACGCCGCGTGATTGAAGCGATGCGCTATTCCGTTTTGGCGGGCGGGAAATGCCTGCGTCCGTTTTTGGTGATGCAGAGCGCGGGGTTGTTCGGCGTGGAAAAAAGCAAGGCTTTGCGCGTCGCCGTCGCGTTGGAAATGGTGCACTGCTATTCCCTGATCCACGACGATCTGCCCGCGATGGACAACGATGATATGCGCCGCGGCCAGCCGACCTGTCATAAAAAATTCGACGAAGCGACCGCCATTCTGGCCGGTGACGGGTTGTTGACGCGCGCGTTCGGCGTTATCGCCGCGGACGAAACGCTGTTGGAACCGGCCGTGCGTTGCCAGCTGATCGCGGAATTGTCCAAGGCCGCCGGCATGAACGGCATGATCGGCGGGCAGATGCTGGACATTTTGGCCGAACATATGGACGACATGGATATGCCGGGGATCATCCGGTTGCAGCAGATGAAAACGGGACGCCTGTTTTCCTTTGCGTGCGAAGCCGGCGCGATCATGGGCAAGGCGACGTACGAAAACCGGCAGGTGCTGAAGGATTACGCCCGCGACATCGGTTTGGCGTTCCAAATCGCCGACGACATTCTGGATGTCGAAGGCGACGCCGATTCGATGGGCAAGGCCGTGCGCAAGGATTTGGACGCGCACAAGGCGACGTTCATTTCCCTGCTGGGATTGGACAAGGCCAAGGAACAGGCCGACGCGCTGTCGTATCAGGCGATCGCGTCTTTGGAATGTTTCGATGAAAAGGCCGACCTGCTGCGCGAATTGGCGCGCTACATTGTGGAACGCCGTTCATGAACGCGGAAAAAACGCCGGAAACGGCGGCGGAACAGCCCAAAAAAAAGGTTGACTTCCCGCTGTTGGACGCGATTAAAACGCCGGCCGACCTGCGCGCCCTGCCGTTGGAGGATCTGCCCTATCTGGCGGAGGAGATCCGTCAGGAAATCATTCACGTCGTGTCGAACACGGGCGGTCATCTGGGCGCCAGTCTGGGGGTCGTCGAACTGACGATCGCGCTGCATTACGTTTTCAACACGCCCGAAGACCGCCTGATCTGGGATGTCGGGCATCAATGCTACGCCCACAAACTGCTGACGGGGCGCAAAGACCGGTTCGCCGGATTGCGTCAGGCGGGCGGGCTGTCCGGTTTCACGAAACGGTCGGAAAGCGAATACGACCCGTTCGGAGCGGGGCACAGCTCCACGTCCATATCGGCGGCGGTCGGTATGGCCGCGGCGCGCGATATGCTGTACCGCAAAAACAACGTCATCAGTGTGATCGGCGACGGGTCGATGAGCGCGGGCATGGCGTTTGAGGCGTTGAACAACGCGGGGTCGAAAAATTCGCGGCTGGTCGTGGTTTTGAACGACAACGACATGTCGATCGCGCGGCCGGTCGGGGCGTTGAGCCACCATTTGTCGCATTTAATTTCGTCGAAACCCTATATGACTTTGCGTCAGGTCGCGCTGGATATGGCGTCGCGCTTGCCGCAGTTTGTCAAGGAAACCGCGCTGAAAGCCGAACGCCACGCCAAAGGGTTCGTGACCGGCGGCACGCTGTTCGAGGAAATGGGATTCTATTACGTCGGGCCGATCGACGGTCACAGTTTCGATCAGCTGATTCCGATTTTGACGAACATCCGCGACGCCAAAGAGGACTATCCGATTTTGGTGCACGTCGTGACGCACAAGGGCAAAGGGTACGAACCCGCCGAAAAATGGCCGTCGAAATACCACGGCGTGACCGGTTTCGACATTGAAACCGGCGAATTCCAGCCGAAAAAATGCACGCGCCCGACCTTTACGCAGGTGTTTTCCGACACGATCGTGACGTTGGCCGAAAGGGACAAGAAAATCGCGGCGATCACGGCGGCGATGCCGACGGGAACGGGGCTGGACGCGTTCGCGGAAAAATTCCCCGACCGGTTTTTCGACGTGGGCATCGCGGAACAGCACGCCGTGACGTTCGCGGCGGGGTTGGCGTGCGAGGGGATCAAGCCCTTTGTCGCGCTGTATTCCAGCTTTTTACAGCGCGCCTATGATCAGGTGTTGCACGATGTCGCTTTGCAAAAACTGCCCGTGCGGTTCGCGATCGACAGGGCGGGATTCGTCGGCGAAGACGGCGCGACGCATCACGGCGCGTTCGATTTGGCGATGCTGTGTCCGATTCCGAACATGATCGTCATGGCGCCGTCGGATCAGGCGGAGCTGCAGCGGATGTTGGCGACCATGGCGCAAATCGACGACGCGCCGTCCGCCGTGCGTTATCCGCGCGGGGCGGGCGTGCTGCCCGATATGCCGGATTGCTACGATCCGCTGGAAATCGGGCGCGGGCGCATCGTGCGCGAAGGCAATCGCGCGGCGATCCTCAGTTTGGGGACGCGGCTGGACGCGTGTTTGAACGCGGCGGATATGTTGGCGTTGGAGGGCGTTTCCGCCACCGTCGCCGACGCGCGTTTCGCCAAACCGTTCGATACGGATCTGCTGCGCGAGCTGGTCGAGGGGCATCAGGCTCTGGCCGTCGTCGAAGAGGGCGTGCAGGGCGGTTTCGGCGCGTCGGTGATGACGTGGCTGGCGAACAACGGGCTGCTGGAAAAAACGAAAGTGCGTTTTTTGACTATGCCGGACGCTTTTATCGAACAGGCGGGGATGGAACGCCAGTACGAATTGGCCGGATTGAACGCGCGGGCGATTGCGGACGCCGTCGCCGCCATGGTGAAATAAGCGATGAAAAAACGGGCGGATGTCCTGTTGGTGGAACAGGGGTTGGCGGAAAACGCGGCGAAAGCGCAGGCGTTGATCATGGCCGGATCGGTTCTGGCGGGGACGAAGCGGATCGACCACGCGGGCGATATGCTGAAACCCGACACCGTTTTGACGGTCAAGGGAAAGCCGTTCCCGTGGGTGTCGCGCGGCGGGTTGAAGCTGGTCAAGGGATTGGACGAATCGGGCATTGACCCGACCGGATTCGTTTGCATTGATGTCGGATGTTCGACGGGCGGGTTTACGGACGTTTTGCTGGCGCGCGGGGCGGCGAAAGTCTATGCCGTCGATGTCGGATACGGCCAGTTCGCGCAGAAACTGCGGGTCGATCCGCGGGTCGTTTTGCTGGAACGCACGAACGCGCGGCATTTGACCGCCGACCATATTCCGGAACCGGTCGATCTGATCGTTTGCGACGCCAGTTTCATCCGGTTGGAAAACGTGCTGCCGGCGGCGTTGGGATTTGCGAAAAAATCGGGGGCGCACCTGATCGCGTTGATCAAACCGCAATTCGAGGTGGAACGCGGGCAGGTCGGCGAAAACGGCGTCGTGCGCGATCCGGAGCTGCACCGCGCGGTGTGCGCCCGCGTGCGCGAATGGGTTGGCAGGCTGGCGGGGTGGACGGTCAAAGGGATTTGCCAAAGCCCGATCAAAGGCCCCGAGGGCAATATCGAATTTCTGATTTACGCCGATTACGCCGGTTGATTTCCGCTTCGCCGACATAGAGGGTGAGCAGATTCAAACACGTTTTTTTCACTCGTAACCATTGTCTAATTCTTTCCGTTCTTCCTGACAACAGAAAAAATCCAGTACTGGTTTTAGCAATAATTCTTTTTCCGCGTTGGACAAGCCCAGCAATTGCTGAACGAAAATCAGGTTGCGTTCAAACGGATCGAGGACGCGCCGGCGCGCGGAACGGACTTTGTTGCGCGTAGCCGACGACTGCGGCGGATATTTCATTTTTTTTCGAAACGGTGATTTCTGAACGTGAAATCGTTGCCGCCGCTTTTCGTTTCGGGAATTTTGAACGTGGGCGGATAAATATTCCTCTTGTCGCTCAGCGTGTTGAGCAGATATTCCATTCTTTTGCGTTTTTCAAATAAGTCCGGCATGATTTCGTCCCCTGTGTTTTTCATGGGTAGGAATAGCACCCGAGTGCGGCAAAATATGTCGTATTGCCGAAAAGAGGGAAGTTTTACCGGAAATTTCCGGTTAATCCCTGTTGTTGAAATCGCGCAACTCGGCTTGCGCCCCCAAAGAGTCCGATGCACCGCCCGATCCGGCGAAAGATATGAGAAAGCCAATATACAATATTGATCCGAACATAGGCAAGGTTGCCAGAAATTCAATCACGCGTTCAACGTTAACGATGCTGGTGTATATGGCGCATAAAAACACTCCTCCAAATATCAGGCAGCCTTCGTAAAACACAAGCTTGTCAAAAAAATCTGGTTTTTCGACGGGCTGCGAAGGCTCAATCGGTGTATCGTCCCAGTATCCGACAAAATAGGCGCCCTCTTCGTCTTTGGAACAGGAAACGGTATTGACGCAGGGACGCAGATATCTTTTTAATAAAAGGAAAGCGATGAAATACGCCATGACGATCTGCCACGCGTCGCGTTTATCAAAATGATTGATGAAAAACGCTATCGTTCCGACGACGGAGTAAAACAAATAGACGAAAAACAAAAAAAGCCAAAATCCGGACGACCGCGTCAGAACTTTTTTGGCATATAAAGCCTTTTTCGCGGGCTTTTTATCGCGGTTGGCGCGCATGGAGGCGATTGCTTCACGAAGAGCTTTTTCTTTCAAAAGCTCTTTTTCCAAAGCGTCGGGCGATTCGGTCATAGGCGTTCTCCTTGATATAAGTCCTGTTTAAATCAAGGATCGCGCCGGAAACGGAAAAAGGCAACGCTTTTTCGCGCTTCCTGATTAAAGTGCGACAGATTTTGACGCATTCGATTTCAGAATACGGATTTGATGATGCCGACGGCCGCGGACCAGATTGCCCGCGTACAAAACGACGGACTGACCGGAGGCGACGCCGCGCCGGTTCAGTTCAAAATCGACCTTGATTTCGTTGCCGCGCGATGGACTTTGCCCCCGCGGCGTGAAAGGTTTTGACGCAAACAGCCTCGTACCCTCCCGTCAAGTCGATGACGGCGAGCGCGTCCAATCCAATTAGAGCCCTTTGGTTTGATGAGAAAGATAAAGTCGTTGCGTTTCAGCGGTTCTTTTTATAGAACTGTTGTCGGTGTCGGGACATTGTCCCGACAATCGGGCTTTTGTTCCGATACTTTTTTCTAACCTTTAATAGGGAGAAAAAGATGTATAGGCACGAAAGAGCGCTAACACTGATTTTGTTAGCTATACTTATCTGGCTTAGCTTCATCAAAGAAGCTATGTAGTAGGTGAAAACTAAGCCCCCATTGATGACTGCAACTCATCTTTGGGGGCTTTTTTGATGTATAAGCACAAAATTATA
>DJSW01000008.1:62289-73782 GCA_002439085.1 Alphaproteobacteria bacterium UBA6324 | reverse complement strand
CCGTGTTTTATAGGAGGGATACGGTATGATCAATTTTAACGAAGCGCCGTTTCTGGGAACGGAATTGGAATGCATCAAAGACGCCGTCGCGCGCAAACACATTTGCGGGGACGGGGAATATACGAAAAGGTGCAACGCGCTGTTGGAACGGCGCACGGGCGCGGCAAAAGCCCTGCTGACCAATTCGGGAACGGCGGCGTTGGAAATGGCGGCTTTGATGTGCGATATCAAAGCGGGCGACGAAGTGATCGTGCCGTCCTACACGTTTGTGACGACGGTGTCGGCGTTCGTGCTGCGCGGCGCGGTTCCCGTGTTCGTTGACATCCGTCCCGACACGCTGAACATGGACGAAACGAAGATCGAATCCGCGATCACGCCGAAAACGAAAGCGATCGTCCCCGTTCATTACGCGGGCGTTTGCGCGGAAATGGACGCGATAAAATCCGTCGCGGACAAACACAGCCTGATCGTGGTCGAAGACGCCGCGCAGGCGGTCGGCAGCCGTTACAAAGGGCGCGCCGCCGGAACGATCGGCCGGTTCGGATGCTATTCCTTTCATGAAACGAAAAACGTTTCCGCGGGCGAGGGGGGGGCGATTTTGATCAACGATCCCGCCGATGTCGAACAGGCGGAAATCGTCAGGGAAAAAGGAACCAACCGCAGCAAGTTTTTCCGCGGTCAGGTGGATAAATACACTTGGGTCGCGCTGGGATCGTCCTGGTTGCCGTCCGACATGATCGCGGCGTACCTGTGGCCGCAGTTGGAACGGGCGGACGAAATCAACGCGCGGCGCATGAAATTGTGGAACAGGTATTACGACGCTTTCGCCGCGTTGGAAAACAAAGGCGTCCGCCGCCCGTTCATCCCCGCCGGATGCGAACACAACGCGCATATGTTCTATCTGCTTTGCCCCGATTTGAACAGCCGCACGCGCTTTATCGAATTTATGAAAGAAAAAGGCGTGCAGTGCGTGTTCCATTACATCCCGCTGCATTCCGCGCCCGCGGGACGGCAATACGGCCGCGCCGCCGGCGATATGAGCGTGACCGACCGCGTCGGCGACACGTTGGTGCGACTGCCCTTGTTCTATGGTCTGGATGAAAAAACGCAGGACTATGTCATTGAAAACGTTTTGAACTTTTGGAGCGCGGAATGAAGCTGTTCGGTTGGGTCGCAAACAAATTCAAAGTGTGCGGAATAACCGTTTTCAAAATAAAGGAAACGGAAAACGAACTGGCCGTTTCGCTGTTCAACATCAAATTCATCCGCTATAAAACGGACAGACTGCAAGAATTGGTTGAAATTGCCAATATCAACAAAATATTCGACACGTCGTTCATTGACGCTCTGATCGCGAAAAAAACGCCGGCCGGTTCGCGCCCCTCAAAGGATCCGGCGTCAAATAAAGTCGCGGTTTTGGCCAGTGTCCTGTACGATATGGGCGGGCATACGGAATGTTTGAAAAACCTGCTGGCGTTTTTGCCGGATGATTATGAAAAGCGCGTTTTTTTGACGGCTTGCAACAAAACGGCGGCGGAAGCCCCCGTCAAAACGGCGGAAATGAAAAAACACGCGTCGTTTGCCGGCGTCAACGCCTATCAGCAGGAAAAGCCGGTCGATTTTAAAAAACAGCTGGAGGAGCTGTACCGGCAGGTTGTTGATTTCGCACCGAAAAACTTGTTCGTCTTTATCCATCCCGACGATGTTTTGGCGGTCGCCTTGCTGGCGAAAATCAAAAAATCGACGGATATGCGCGTTTTTTATTTCAATCACGCGACGCATTTGCCGGCTTTTGGCTTTTCATTCGCCGATGTCGTGTTGGAGGAAGTGGCGTCAACCGCCTATATCACGCAAAAATTCCGGAAAAACCGCAAAGTCAAAATCTACGGCCTGCCGTGCGAACGCGAAGCCGACATTCCGGTTTACACGGAAACGGAAATCGCGGCCGAACGGAAAAGGCTGGGCGTTCCGGACGGTTTCCTTTGCACAATGTCCGGCGCGTCGGCGTACAAGTTTTTCGACGCGGACGGTTCGCGCTATTTTGAAATGGTTAAAAAGCTGCTGGAACGAAACGAACGGTTGGTTCATATCGTTGTCACGGAATTGAATGAAGAACGGAAAAACGTTGTAAACGGGTTGTTTGCGGGATCGACCGCGGAAAACCGCTTGAAAATCGTCCCGTTCGCCGCCGATTTTCAAAAACTGTTCAAATGCGCCGACGTTTTCATCGACAGCTTTCCGATGTCGTCGGCGTTGACGCAGATCAACTGTATGGAATTAAAGGTGCCGACCGTCGTCAAAATCAACGCGGCGGACACGGCGCTGTCTTTTCACGAATATTTTCCGGCGGATTACAAATACAAATTTGAAACGCCGGACGCGATGCTGGCCGGTATTCAAAAGCTGTTGGACGACAAAGCGGAACGCGCCCGCGTCGCGGATGAAAACTACGGCCATTACTTGCGGACGTTTGAAGGCGACGTGATCGCGCGCAAAACCGTCGATCTGATGAACGCCGATTTGCAAACCGTTTACGAACCGGACATTCCCGACAAGGGCTATCGTTTTCCGAACATAGCGGAGGCCGCCTATGACTAAGGTTTTCGTGACGGGCGCGAACGGATACATCGGATCCCATGTTGTCAAAGCCTTGTGCGACGCGGGGGCGGAGGTCGTCGCGTGCGATTTTCAATCCAGCCGGATCGACGGGCGGGCGGAATTTCGCGCCGTTGACGTGTTGGCGCGCGCGGCGGACGCGGATCTGTTCCGTGACGCCGGCAATCCGGACGCGGTCGTTCATCTGGCGTGGTCGGACGGGTTCAACCACGGCGCGGACGGGCATTTGAACAACCTGCCGCGGCATTACGCCTTTGTCAAAAACATGATCGACGCGGGCGTCAAATCCGTTTCCGTCATGGGAACGATGCACGAAATCGGATATTGGGACGGTGAAGTCAACGCCGCGACGCCGTGCAATCCGATGTCCCTGTACGGCATCGCCAAAAACGCTTTGCGGCAGGCGGTTCTGACGTACGCCAAGGGAAAGGCCGTTTCCGTCAAATGGCTGCGCGCTTTTTACATCACGGGCGACGACGCCGCCAATCACTCGGTTTTCGCCAAAATCCTGCAAATGGCGCAAGAAGGCAAAACGTCCTTTCCGTTCACGACGGGCGAAAACAAATACGATTTCGAGGACATTCGGACTTTGGCGCGGCAAATCGCGGCGGCGTCCGTGCAAAACGAAATCGGCGGCATCATCAACGTTTGTTCCGGCCGTCCCGTTTCGTTGAAAGAAAAGGTTGAGGAATTCATTGCGAAAAACGGTTTGAACATCCGTCCGGAATACGGCGCTTTCCCGTCCAGACCGTATGATTCGCCGTGCCTGTACGGCAACGCGGACCTGATCGCGAAAATTATGAAAGAGGTGTGAAATGGCGTTGTTTAAAATCAAAACATCCGGAAACAAATCAACAGTCTGTTTTTGCGGTATTCCGTTTTGCACCGTCAAACACGGCAATTCCGAAATCGAACGGATGATTGACGAAAAGTTCAATATGCTGTTTTACACGGTTTTGCCCGCGCTGAAAAAACACGAAAACGTTTTCGCGAAGTACAAAAACAGCCTGAAAGGCAAGGAAGTCGTCCTGTTCGCGACAGGGCCGACGTGCAATTTCTTTCACGCGATGCCGGACAAAACGTATGTCGGTGTCAATTCGGCCTATTTGAAGCAAAATGTCAAACTGGATTACCTGTTTGTCGAGGATCGCTATCCGACAATCGCCAACGGTATCGCCGACATCAAAAAATATCCGTGCAAAAAGTTTTACGGCGTCCATTATATGCAACCGGCGGGCGAACCGTTTTCCTCGATTTCGCAGGACGACCTGTCCGACGACGCGGAACAGTTTTACTTTTTGAATTACGATCCCGAAGAGCTTGGATTCTTCGCCCGCATGAACGCGGACATCACGACGCGTCCGCTGACAACGTACGGATCGGTCGCGTTTACGGCGATGGATTTTATTTTATGGACGCATCCGAAACGGGTTTGGCTGGTCGGATGCGATTGCGCCGCGACGGGACATTTCGACGCCGTGACGGACAAATTCAAACGCGCGGCGTGCAACACGAACGCCGTCGCGACTATGAAAAAAGGGTGGCTGTTCTATCAGGAATTCGCCGGCCGCCACTATCCCGAAACCGAAATCGTGTCGATCAATCCGGTCGGATTAAAGGGCGTATTCCGCGACGTTTACACGGAATCCTACCTGAACGAACATCCGGAAATCGACCGCGCGGCCGTTGAAGTGCTGCGGGAGGATGCATGAATTTCGACGAAGGAAAACTGTATTTTATCGATGGCATCGCGCCGAGCGGTGACGGAGAAAATTTTGTAGCCCGTTTGTTGAGCCAAAAACGCAGCCGTCAAGAAAGATTTTTATATCTACGGCTAACCCCTGAACAGGTTCACTGCGATCTGGTGGAATATTATCGCCGAGAAGGGATTCCGGAATATATTTTCGGCAGCAAAGACGGTTTGCATGACGGTATGTTCATCCGGTTGGGCGCGGAATATAATGAAAAGGCTCTGTCTTTCAGTAATGCAATGTTCTTAAAAAAAGGCGGTTATAAAAAGGAAGAGCGCACAACAGGCGCATTGTCATATATTATTGAACAAGGCGTGCGCGATAATATGGAGATGTATGAAAAAAAACAATCTTGCGATCCGCGCTTGTATTGTTTTGATGTCGGTCAAGGGGATATGTCCGTATTCATTTCATCCGAAGGGCGCATTTATATTATAGACACACATATTTATTCCCGTAATGTCAATCAAAAAACGGCTCTACTGGAAAGCATTATTGGCGATCGCCCCGTGGAAGCGTTGATATTGACACACCGGCATTGGGATCACTACCTTGGAGCAGACCGTTTGCTTGATCAGTTTAAAATCAAGAATCTGATTGTAAACAGCTCTTTTGCCAACGGTGATCAACCCGTTCAGGTGGAGCGTTTGTTTGATAAGGCGCTGAAAAATAAAACGAAAATAATCACTCCGTTAAAAAGTTACGATTTTAGCGACGGAGATACGCATTTTAAGTTTGAAATGCCGAATGTATCAAATGCGAGTGAAAATAAAAATTCGATTATTTTGAATATCACATATAAGGATAAACTATATTGTTTGACTGGTGATGCGGATGCTCAAGATTTGGAGAAAATAATTTACGAGAAATGCAACGACGTTTTCTTAAAGGTCAGCCATCATGGCAGCATAACGGGAACGTCTTTGCCGTTTTTGAATAAATTTGATGGCTGTAAAACAAAAAAAGCCTTTATATCCGTCGGGCAAAAAAATCGTTACCACCACCCGAACGCATTGTGCGGTTTTTGGTTGAACGGGAAAAATTTTGACGTTGCGGCGTCAACAATAATTAAAAAGTATCAACCATATTGACGGGGGCGAAATGGAATTTAAGGAAGGTACATTTAAAATTAAAGATGATAAAATCGAAATTTGCGATTTTTTGTACGTAATGTTGTATAAAAAAATTAAACACAAAATGTATATTTCTATTAAAATAAGAGATATCGAGTTTTTTATCGGAAAGACTTTGTTTGAAAAAGAGTTTATTACTTTGAGTGTTTCTGAAAAGATTTTAAATGAAATATGAAAGATTTTGAATGATGAATAAACTTTACCATGCTTTTTCGGAAATATTTACGGCCAAGTTTGGGGTAGTGTTTTTGTTTGCCTGTTTGTTAATGATGTAAAGATGGAGAAGAGAAAATGAAAATAATCGGAGTGATACCCGCGCGTTACAAATCCAGTCGTTTTCCGGGGAAGCCTTTGGCGGACATTTGCGGAAAACCGATGATCTGGTGGGTGTACCAACAAGCCAAAAAGGTCAAGGAGTTTTCAGAAGTATATGTGGCGACTGAAAGCGAAATAGTCAAGGATGCGTGTGAAAAGCTGAACATCAACGTCGTGATGACGGCGGACACGCATCCGACGGGAACGGATCGCGTCGGTGAAGTCGCACAAAAAATTCCGGCGGATCTGTATGTGATTTGGATGGGGGACGAACCGTTGATCAAATCGGAAAACGTTTCCGAACTGATTTCCGTTTTCAAACAACAGCACGGCGTTTCCGCCTGTATGTTGACAACGAAATTCCATAATCCGGTGGATGTTGTCAATACGACCACCATCAAATTGGCGGTGAACAATAACAACGATTTGATTTTTATGTCGCGTTCGCCGATTCCGTTTCCGAAAGCGGCGTTGGATTTTGAATACAAAAAGAATATGGGTGCCTATGCGATGACGAAAGAAGCCTTGGACTTCTTTTTAAAAACGCCTGTGGGCGCGATCGAACGGGCGGAAGAAATCGAATTGCTCAGACTGCTGGAAAACCACAAATTGGTCAAAGTGGTCGAAGTGGATTCGGATTCCATGTCGGTCGATACGCAAAAGGATTTGATGCGGATTTCGGCCATTATAAAAGAAAAAGGGAAGTGAGCATGATACAGCTTTTGGATTGCACATTGCGCGACGGCGGATATGTCAACGCTTGGAATTTCGGTGAAAAGACCATAGGACGGATTGTCGGCAATTTGACCGATGCCGGCATTGATTTCGTTGAAATCGGCTTTTTGCAATCCAAGCCGTACACTCCCGATAAAACGTTGTTTCGCACGGTGGCGGAATTTGCACCGTTCATTCCTGCCAAACGGCGGAAAACGGAATATTTCGGCATGATCACGTTTGGCGATTATCCGTTGGACGACATTCCGGAAAACGACGGTTCTTCGGTGGACGGTTTCCGTATCATTTTCAAAAAAAAGCAGTGGTGCGAAGCTTTGGAATATTGCCAAGCGGTCAAAAACAAAGGGTGGAAAATCTTTATCAACCCGATGCACACTTACAATTATTCCGACCGCGAATTGTTGGATTTGGTCGATGCGGTGAACGCAATCCGGCCGGCCGGATTTTCGATTGTGGACACCATGGGGGTGATGAGCGCCGACAATCTGGTGCGGATGTTCATGCTGGTCAATCACAATCTGGCGGACGGGATACGGGTTTGTTTCCATTCGCACAATAATTTGCAGCAATCCTTTACCAACGCCGCGGCTTTGATCAACTGTAAAACAAAACGTGAAATCGTTATAGACGTTTCCGTCATGGGAATGGGGCGCGGCGCTGGCAATCTGAACGCCGAGCTGATGATTTCGCATTTGAATGAAAACTGCGGCGGAAAGTACGATTTGCTGCCGATTTTGAAAATCGCCGACGAACATATTTCAAAAATCTTCGCCAGAACGCCTTGGGGATACAGTTTGCCGTATTTTCTGGCGGCTTCGGTCAAATGTCATCCGAACTACGCGTCTTATTTGATTGACAAGCAAACGATTTCCGTCGAAGCGATCAACGCGATTTTGCTACGTATTCCCGATGATAAAAAGGCGGCGTATGACGAAGAGTTGATCAAGCGGCTTTATCTGGATTATCAGGAAAACGCCGTTGACGACGACGCGGTGATCAACGGGTTGAAATCGCAAATCGGCGCGCGCCCCGTTTTGATCCTCGCCCCCGGAAAATCGTTGACGGAAAGGCATGATGAAATTCAAAACTTCATTATGACGAAAAAGCCGTTCATTTTTTCGACGAATTTCCGTCCCGCGGCCGTCAAGGCCGACAAGGTTTTCATTTCCAACGCGAAACGTTTTGCGGAACAAAAGGATTTGTCGGACGTCATCGTCACGTCAAACATCAAATCCGCAACGCCGATACTGAATTACGCGTCGTACCTGAACAATTCGGAAATGTACGACAACAGCGTGCTGATGCTGCTGGCCGTTTTGATGAAGCTGGGGATACGCGACGTGTATGCCGCCGGATTGGACGGTTTTTCCGGCAACGACAATTACGCCGATCCGCAAATGGCCAGCAATGCCAAATTAGGCGAATTTGACAAACGCAATCAAATCATGCGTCAGATGATCAAACGCTTTGACAAACAAATTCACGTTCATTTCATCACACCGTCTTTGTACGAGGAAAACGATGCATAAACTGGCACTCTGGGACGTTGACGGAACGTTGCTGGACACGCGGGCGGGACTGGTCGCGGCGTACCGGTACGCTTTGGCGGAATTGAAGCTGCCCGAAAAAACGGACGCGGAGATTTGTTCCTATATCGGGCCGACGCCGCAAACTGTTTTTCAAACCCGTTTCGGATTGGATGCGGCGCGGGCGCAAATCGCCGCGAATATTTTTCGCGAACGCTATAAAACGCGCGATTTGTTGAAAGCGATGGTTTACGACGGCGTTTACGACGTGATGGAGGCATTGCGCGCGCGCGGCGTGAAACAAGCCGTCGCGACAAACAAACGGCAGGATTACGCGACGGAAATCTGCGAACATTTCGGGTTTGACAAATATTGCTTTCCGATTGTTGGCGCGGA
This sequence comes from Alphaproteobacteria bacterium UBA6324, assembly GCA_002439085.1. GTDB lineage: Bacteria > Pseudomonadota > Alphaproteobacteria > CAAGCB01 > CAG-977 > UBA11549. The sequence goes on along the minus strand of DJSW01000008.1, from coordinate 65,310 downwards.
CAACGACAACAAGCTGACCAAAGCGGATTTGATCAAAAAATGCCTGCAAACGCTGGGCGTGGCGGATGCGTCGTCCGCCGTGATGATCGGCGACACGAACGGCGACAAAACCGCGGCCGAAACGGTCGGCGTTGATTTCATCGGCGTCAATTACGGGTTCGGGTTTCATGGCGTCGCCGGATACGCGGACGGCTTGGCGGAGGTTTTGAGCCGTGTTTAAGTGGCTTTACCATAAAAAAACACGCGGCGGATTTGAAATCACGCGCGTTCTGTTTTTCAAATTCAAAAAGAAGCGACCCGAAACGGACGACAAGGTCGTCATGCCCGTTCCGCCGGTGAAAAACGTCGGACGCTGCACCTATTACGACAAGGATTTGTGTATCGAAAATCCGGAAACCGTGATCGGCGCGTTTTGTTCGATCGGGGCGCACGTCAGCTTGGGGCACGGCGAACATCCGATTGATTATTTGACGACCAGCCCTTATTTTTATTTCGATTTTCTGGGGTGGAAAGACAAATCCGCCCCCGCGCACAACGAATTAAACGATTTGCGGCCGATCATCGTCGGCAACGACGTTTGGATCGGCGAAGGCGCGTTTGTCAAAAACGGCGTTACGATCGGCGACGGCGCGATCATCGGAGCGAAAAGCGTTGTGACGCGCGATGTGCCGCCTTATGCCGTTGTCGCCGGCGTTCCGGCAAAGGTGGTGCGCTATCGTTTCGACGTGCAAACGATCAAGGAATTGCTGGCATTGCAATGGTGGAATTTGGATGACGACGTTTTGCGGCGCGTCCGCAAACACCAGATTGCCGCTTTTGACCGTCCAGTCCGTCCGTTCCGTTTGTATGTCGTTCTTTTTCTGTCTGACCTTCAGATGCTACTTTTCCAAAAAAGAAAACGGGATCGCAAATTCCGTCGCAACCCCGTTTCCGATGTAAACCACTTTGTTTGTTTGACTGCTTACCGTCATTTCTTATCCTCTCAATAAAAAAAGGCAAGGAACAAAATCCTTGCCGTTCACAGTCAATACGCTCTCAATCATATAACTTATTGTGATTATTTTTTTACAAAAGTCAAGATATGTTATTCTTCGAACTTTCGGATCCGTTCGTGTCGTTCGGAGAATTTTGCGGCGTCAAATTCAAAAAATAGCGCGTGTGGCGAAGCACCCCCGTTCTGTACAACGCTTTTTTTTCAACCAAATCCGCTAAATCGCGTGTTGCCGTCGCTGGACTGGCTCCTGTGATTTTCATATAGTTATCGGCGCTCAATCCGCCTTTAAATCCCGCCAAACCTTCCTTAAACATTCTTTTGACGGCTTTATCCTGACGCGTGTTTAATTGATCGCGAACACGGTCGTACAATTTCGTCTTCTGTATGACAAAATCGATTTTTTGCAGTGTATATTCCTGTGCCGCCAAAACAGTTTCGGCAAAGTAGAGTAACCATTCCGTTATATCCGGCGATTTTACCGCTTCCAAAGCGGCATAATACTTTTTCCGTTCTGCATTGATTACCGTTGCCAAGCCGGTCAAAGCAGGTTTCCCGACAGACTGTGACAACGCCTTTTCCGCCAAAGCGCGGGAGATGCGCCCGTTTCCGTCGTCGAACGGGTGAATTAAAACAAAATACAAATGAGCAATCCCCGCACGCTCCAAAGCATTCATCTTTTTTGAGCTGTTAAACCAGCCGATAAAACGGCGCATTTCCGCCGGTATACGCTCGGACGGCGGAGCTTCATAATAAACCCGCCTGTCATAGTAGTTTCCGGCAACAATTTGCATCGGTTCTTCTCCGGTTCGGTATGTTCCGACAACGATTTGATCCGTTCGACCGTTCATCAGCTGTCTATGCCAACGGAAAAGCGTTTCGTCATCTAACGGTCTGTCAAACGATTTGTATAAATCCGTCATCATTGACGCTATTCCGTCTTCTGCCGGAGGAACGTTTTTTTGCTCAGAAGACACCCCCATTTGTTTCCGTAACGAAGACTGGACGCTGTTCCGGTTCAGTATCTGCCCTTCAATTTCCGAAGTTTTAGTAGCTTCATCGGTTATCAGTTCTATTTTCAGAGCATCTCTGTCACTGTCTGAAACATATTTAAACGCCCCGCACCCTTCGCCTGATTTTTTCAGCCACTCTTTTTCCAATTCCGCCAAAACAGAACGGTCATAAGCAAAATGAGGCCAGTTTTTGTTTTCCCAAATCCACATGAGCGATAAAATCCTTTCCTATAACTCATAATAACGTGTTTTATGATTTATTGGAAGCCTTTTTATCAATCAGTCTCTGTCGTCACAAGGAATGCCCGCCGCCGCAAAAGTGTCAGACAAGCGTTGCTCAATCCATTCATCCAAGTCGGCGATTTTATAGACGACGTGCATTCTGCCGAACTTGCGGAACTTCGGTCCGCCGCCGACGCAAGCGTATTTCGCCAAAGTTTTCGGACTAACCGGCAAGCCTTGTTTAATGCAGTATTCAGCCGCCTGTCCGCGCGTTAAATATTCTTTTTTGATTTCCATAATGAACTCCTTTGGTTGATTTCAAACGCCTTTACGGTGGCATGAAACAAATCAAAGAGGAACCGTTCAAAACAGAGCTTTTCGGAGCATTTTGTATGCGGCTTGACGGAATCGGAAAAAAGACGTATTTTGATTTACGTCGTCATTGAGCAATCAACGGCGACAAAACCGCGGCCGAAACGGTCGGCGTTGATTTCATCGGCGTCAATTACGGGTTCGGGTTTCATGGCGTCGCCGGATACGCGGACGGCTTGGCGGAGGTTTTGAACCGTGTTTAAGTGGCTTTACCATAAAAAAACACGCGGCGGATTTGAAATCACGCGCGTTCTGTTTTTCAAATTCAAAAAGAAGCGACCCGAAACGGACGACAAGGTCGTTATGCCCGTTCCGCCGGTGAAAAACGTCGGACGCTGCACCTATTACGACAAGGATTTGTATATCGAAAATCCGGAAACCGTGATCGGCGCGTTTTGTTCAATCGGGGCGCACGTCAGCTTG
>DJSW01000008.1:0-62104 GCA_002439085.1 Alphaproteobacteria bacterium UBA6324 | reverse complement strand
CGCGTTTGTCAAAAACGGCGTCACGATCGGCGACGGCGCGGTTATCGGAGCGAAAAGCGTTGTGACGCGCGATGTGCCGCCTTATGCCGTTGTCGCCGGCGTTCCGGCAAAGGTGGTGCGTTACCGTTTCGACGCGCAAACGATCAAGGAATTGCTGGCATTGCAATGGTGGAATTTGGCTGACGACGTTTTGCGGCGCGTTCCGTATGACGACATTCGGCAGGCTTTGGCTTTTTTAAAGGAACATAAAAAATGAAACGGGCGGGAATTTACTTTTTTTACGATCGCGACGGCGTCGTTGACGATTACGCCGTGTACTTTTTAAAAACGTTAAAGCCGTTCGTTGCGGATATTTACGCCGTCGTCAACGGGAATTTGACGGACGAGGGGCGGGCGCGGCTGTCGTCCGTTTGCCGCGACGTTTTCGTGCGCGACAACGCGGGGTTGGACGCGACGGCGTATAAATACGCCATTGAACGGATCGGATATGAAACGCTGGCCGGATATGACGAAGTGTTGTGCTTCAACTTCACTTGTTTCGGCGCGTTTTTCGACCTGCGGCCGATGTTTGACGCGATGGAACAAAAACAGTGCGATTGGTGGGGGCTGTATGTCAACACGATGGCGCCGCCCTATGTCGCGGGGGAACACTTGCCGTCGTTTTTCGTTGCGTACCGCCGATCCATGGTCGCGCATCCGGCGTTCAAGGAATACTGGGACACTTTGCCGAAAATCAAAACCTACGACGACAGCGTGATGTTTCACGAGGAACGCCAGACGCCGTATTTCGACCGCGCCGGATTTAAACGCGCCGCCGCCTTTGATTTTTCAAAATACGACGCCGACACGTCCAAAGGGTACTGGCCGCTGACCTGCGCCGACGAACTGGTTGTCAAGGAACGCTTTCCGTTTTTAAAAAGGCGATGCCTGTATGTCGAAAACGGGCGTTTCAATTTGCGGCTGGCGCGAAACGCGGTCGGATTTGTTCGGGAAAACACGAATTACGACACGCGTATGATTTATGAAAACCTGATCCGGACGCAGGATGTCGCCGCTTTGGATAAAAGCAAACCGTCCGCCGTCAAACGGATGAAATGGAAAATCCTGTCCGTCGTCGAACCGCGAAAAAGCAAACGCGAATCCTACCGCCGGAAATTGAACGCCGTGTGCGGGATAAAGGAATTCGCCGCTTTGTTTGACAAGGGGGAATAATGAACAAAACGATTGTTAAGCTGTTGAGCTGCTTCATTTTTTCAAAACAGGCGCGTCAGAATTTTCGCCGCCGCCACCGTGCGCGCAATAATAGAATTATTGTTTATAAAAACGACTGGGGGGGGGTATCGAGTTTCCTCTGTTAAAGGATTGGAATGTGTTTTCCACGGCAGCGGCAACACGGTGGAAATACATGAACCGTGTGTTTTTGAACGCGGCGTGAAGTTTGAATTTTTCGGGGACGGCTGCACGGTTTCCCTGAACAAATGCCGATTGGTCGATTTTTACGCGGAGCTGAACGAATCCGCGAAATTTACGGTGGATGAAAATTCGTCCGTTTCCGGCAGGTTTCATCTGATCAATGAAAAAAACACGTCCGTTTCCATTGGAAAAGAATGTATATTTTCGGGTGAAATTCAGTTCTGGCCGACGGACGGCCACACAGTCAAAGAGGTCGCGTCCGGACGCTGTATTAACAAAGCGAAAAACGGCATAGTCATAGGAAATCACGTTTGGATCGGTTATCGGTCAATGATTTTGAAAAACGTTCGTTTGCCGGATCACTGCATCGTTGGCGCGGGTTCCGTCGTTTCCCGCAGCTTTGACGAGGAAAACATCGTCATCGCCGGAAATCCCGCCGTCAAAGTCAAAAGCGGCGTTGATTGGGGGCGCGAACCGCCGTGCTGATTCAGGCGGCCGCGACAACCGCCTGAATCATTGCGAAAGTTAAACGTTTTCGATTTCTGTTTCTGTTTCGTCTTCGCTTTCTTTTTTCGGGACGTATCCGGAAATATACCAATCCCCGTCCTGCGCCTGTTCGACGTTTTGCAGCGAAAAACCGTTTTTCAGGTAATATTTTTCGTTTGTTCCGATGGCGACCATGCACGTTTTCGCGTGATCGTCAATGATTTTTGCATATTTAAACATTTATTCCTCCCTGAGATGGAAAATATTCATATTCCGCCGTGCCGCCGGTTGACGACATGATGGTGTATTCCCGCCCTTTGACGACCGGCAACATTCCGGCGACGTAAACCGTGATGGACGCCCCGTCAACATAAACCAGCTTTTTCGACACGCCGCCGATTGTCGCGGATATGCCGCCGCCGTGCGAACCCGTCGCGACGATGTAATAGCGTATCCAGCCGTTCGCGGGCGGGGTGAAGTTTTGATTGCGCGACAACGCGACGCCGGAATCAAAGTCCGGAAAATTCAAATCCGTCGCGTATTCTTTCCCCGCTGTCGTCAGGTTGTTCAGGTTGGTGTCCGCTTTCGTCCCCAGCATCGCCGCCGTGTTCGTTTCCGATGTTGCGGCGTTGGCGGCGCTGGCGCAGGAGGCGGTCGCCTGTTCCGTCGCGGTTTGCGCGTTCGCCGCCGTCGTTTCAACCGCCGTTTGGCAATCGGAAACCGCTTTTCTGATGCTAGGAATCAAGCTTGCCGCCTGCGTGTCGTCGAACACGTCCACCGTGACCGCGCGGTCAATCTGCTCCTTTAACTGCTGCACCTGCATCGTCAGCTTGTCGAAATCGCGTTCCAGCGTTTCCGCGGGCAGAATCTCGTTTTCACGGTAATCCGTTTCCTGCGTCAACGGCACTTCGCGGATTACGGCGATTTCCGCCCCCGTTTCCGGCGCGGTTTGAAACACCAGATTACCGCCGCGGATTTCCCAATCGTCGCGTTCCGTTTGGATGTCGCCCAGCTTTTGCCTGACCTTGATATGATCGCGCTCCAAAAAAGAAAACGGGATCGCGAATTCCGTTGCAACCCCGTTTCCGGTATAGATAACCTTGTTTGTTTGACTGTTTATTGTCATTCCTTCCTCGCATAAAAAAAGCGGAGGAAATCCCTCCGCCATAAAAAAATGAACCAAGAATATCACATTATGTTATTTGTGCTTTAAAGTCAAGGCTTATCTGTCGAACCCCTCCGCGTCGTAATGGCGGCAGATCAGGACAAAGCGGCCGATCAGGAACACACAGGCGAAGGCGCAGGCCACGATCATGGCGTAGGTCATGCCCAGCACGCCGTGCCCCCATTTGAACGTGAACAGCCAGATCAGCGGCATCATGATGAAAATGAACGCCGCGCCCTGACAAACGGTCGGGACAAGGATGTCCACCGCGCCGCGCAAAACGTTGACCATGACCTGCTGCGTGCCGTCGAACACGCACATCAGCGAACAAATCACCACCAGCGGGACGGTCATGTCGATCAATTCCGGATCGGTCGTGTAAACCGCCGTGATCAAATGCGGGCAGATCAGGCAGAACGCTGAACAAACGATCATGATCGCCAAATTGAACAGCAATCCGGTGTAGCCGACGATTTTCATTTCCAAAACGGATTTTTTGCCTTTGGCGATGCCCATCAAAACGGACGAAGCCGTCCCGACGCCGCTGGCCAAAACGAATACGTTGCTGGACACGTTCAGCATGATCGTGTACGCGCCCAACGCCATGGCGCCCAACCATCCGGCCATAATGTTGACGACGGCGTAGGAACCCTCTTCGACGCCGACGGTGGCCGCCGCGCCGTATCCGACATCGCGGATTCTGCGGTCTTCTTCTTTGTTTTTCGGGGGCTTCACCCACACGCCGTACAAGTCGTTTTCATCAATACAGAACACGATGATGAACATCCCGACGGCCAGAATCACGCGGATCAGGGTGGTCGATATCGCCGACCCGACCGCGCCCATCGCCGGAAAGCCGTAATGCCCGCAAACAAAGGCGTAGTTGGCGAAAATGTTGATGATGTTGGCCAGCAGGATCATGACCATTCCGGGGACGGGGCGTTTCGTTCCCTCCAGAAACGATGTCATGACAAAGAACAAAAGCGCGAACGGAATGCCCAAAGCATATACGGACAAAACGCGCGCGCTGCCGTGGGCAACCTCCGGCGGCTGCCCCAGCAAACCCATGACGAATTCGGACGGCAGGCACATGATCATCAATAAAACGCCGATCAAAACGGCGTAAGGGATCGACCGGCGCAGCACCATGCCGCATTCGCGGTATTTTCCTTGGCCGAACGCGTTGGCCGTCCAGACGATCGTCCCTTGCAGCAATCCCATGGCGACGGACAGCAGCAAAGTGTGCAGCGTGTTGGCGATGCTTTGATACGCCAGTTCCTGCGTGCCGAACCGGCCGACGACGATCGTGTCAACCAATCCCAGCCCGACGGCGCCCAGTCGGGAAATGACGACGGGGATCGCCAGTTTCCACGTTTCGTGAAACGTGCGCAAAATCCGCAGTTTAAAAACGCGATTTTCCCGCTCTTCCCGTTGGCTTAAAAGGGAATCCCTTTTGTCGTCCAATCTGGATTTGTGGTAGATTTCACTTCGCAAGATACCCTGCAATCATCTGCAGGAAAGCGACCTTTTTCCGGTCGATTTCATCCAGATGCGATTCCTTGTTTTCCTTTTCCTTGAACGCGGCCAGCCGTTTGTTGATGTCGTCGGCATTCGCGTCGTCGAAATTGATCACGGTGTGCGTCAGGATCGTGCAGGCGTTGTCGCGGATCTTGGCGATTCCGGCGGAAATGAAGAAGCGTTCCTTTTTCGTCTGGTCGGCGTCGATCAGCGTGACGACGCCGTCCTTTAATATCTTCATCGCCGGCGCGCGGCGCGGCAAGACCAGATAAGGCCCTTCCTCGGCCGGAATTTCAACGCTCAGCACCTCTTTGACGGTCAAAGGCTTTTGCGGGATCAGCATTTTGACAAAGATGGAATCCTGCTCCGCCATTATTCGCCGTCCTTTCCGTCCTTTTTAAATCGAACGTTGGCGGACATTTTCTTGGCTTTTTCCTCGGCTTCCTCGATCGTGCCGACCATAAAGAACGCCTGTTCGGGCAAATGGTCGTACTTGCCTTCGACGATGCCCTTGAACCCCTTGATCGTGTCGGCCAGCTCGACATAGCGGCCGGGGATGCCCGTGAACACTTCGCCGACGTGGAACGGCTGGGACAGGAAACGCTGGATCTTGCGGGCGCGGGAAACGATCAGCTTGTCCTCTTCGCCCAATTCGTCCATGCCCAAAATCGCGATGATGTCCTGCAACGCCTTGTACTGCTGCAAAATGCGCTGGACTTCGCGCGCGACGTTGTAGTGTTCTTCGCCGACGATCGCGGGATCCAGAATACGGCTGGTCGATTCCAGCGGATCGACCGCGGGATAGATGCCCAGTTCGGCGATCGAACGGCTCAACACCGTCGTCGCGTCCAAATGCGCGAACGTCGTCGCGGGCGCGGGGTCGGTCAAATCGTCGGCCGGAACGTAAACCGCCTGAACAGACGTGATGGAACCCTCTTTGGTCGAAGTGATGCGTTCCTGCATCGCACCCATGTCCGTACCCAGCGTCGGTTGGTAGCCCACGGCGGACGGAATGCGCCCCAGCAAAGCGGACACTTCGGAACCCGCCTGCGTGAAACGGAAGATGTTGTCAACGAACAGCAAAACGTCCTGATGTTCGACATCGCGGAAATATTCGGCGACGGTCAGGCCGGTCAACGCCACGCGGGCGCGCGCCCCCGGCGATTCGTTCATCTGCCCGTACACCAGCGCGGCTTTGGAATTGTCGCCTTTGATGTCGATGACGCCCGATTCGATCATTTCGTTGTACAAATCGTTGCCTTCGCGCGTGCGTTCGCCGACGCCCGCGAACACGGAATAACCGCCGTGGCCTTTGGCGACGTTGTTGATCAATTCCATGATCAGAACGGTTTTGCCGACGCCCGCGCCGCCGAACAGGCCGATTTTGCCGCCGCGCGCGTAGGGTTCCAGCAGGTCGATGACCTTGATGCCCGTCGTCAGCATCTGCGTCGAAGTCGCCTGATCGACGAAAGGCGGCGGGTCGCGATGGATCGGATCGCGGCGAACGCCTTCGATCGGGCCGCGTTCGTCAACCGGTTCGCCCAGAACGTTCATGATGCGCCCCAGCGTTTTCGGTCCCACGGGAACGGAGATCGGCGCGCCGGTGTCCGTGACTTCCTGACCGCGGGTCAAACCGTCGGTGGAATCCATGGCGATGCAGCGCACAACGTCCTCGCCCAGCTGTTGGGCGACTTCCAAAACCAGCTTTTTGCCGCCCAGTTCCGTTTCCAGCGCGGAAAGGATCGAGGGCAGGTCTTTTTCATTGTCGAATTTCACGTCAACGACCGCGCCCGTCACCTGCGAAATGCGTCCGATACTGTTTTTAGCCATTTCTTACAGCTCCTGTAATAGTGTTAAAGTGCTTCCGCACCGGAAATGATTTCCGTCAATTCGTTTGTAATCATCGCCTGACGCGTCCGGTTGTAGATCAGCGTCAAATCGTCGATGATGTCCGCCGCGTTGTTCGTCGCGTTGTCCATCGCGGTCATGCGCGCCCCGTTTTCCGACGCCGCCGATTCCAAAGACGAACGGAAAATCAGTTCGGTCAAAACCTCGGGCAGCAAGGCGTTCAACAGCTCTTGCGGGTTTTCGGGTTCATAGTCGTATTCCAACGGGTCGATGTTCAGCAAAGGCTGTTCGCTGACAATATTGTCAATGCCCAGAATGCGCTTTTCCTGCATGGTTTTGTACTGCGTCTGCGCTTTGGCGTGCGCGGAACCGGAAACGCCGCGGACGATGCCCTTTCCCTTGCCCAGCGAACTGCTTTTATTGCGCGAGGGACGTTGCAGGCTGAACGTGTTGCCCGCGCCGTCGTTCATCAAAAATCCCCACGGGTTTTCGCCCGTGAACGGCTGCAGGATGCGCGCCGCCTGCAACGGAACGATGGGGCGGATGCGGACTTCCTGCGAAATGGCGGAATGAAAGTGGTTGTAAACGACGGAACAGGCGTCGATCGTGCCTTTTTCAAACATACTGACGACGTGCATGGCCATGTTTTCCGCGTCGGCCAGCTGGTCGTCCGCGCTGATCCGGCTGTTGAACGTCGCGACGATCTGTTTGCCGAACTGTTCGTGCAGCAATTCCGTTGCTTTCGTCCCGACGCAGATCAAACGCACGATGCGCCCCTGCGATTGCAGGTGTTCGATGAACTGCGCCGTTTTTTTGGCGATGTTCAGGTTGAACCCGCCGCACAACCCGCGCGAAGACGAAAACACGATCACCAGATGCCGCTGGTCTTCGCCGTCGCCGGTGATCAGCCGCGGCATTTCATAGCGCGGTTCGACGCCGTTGGCCAGATCGGCCGCGCGCAGAAACGACACCGTTTTGATCAAGCGCAGAACGATGCGCCCCAGCGACGCCGTGAAATACCCCGCGTCCGTGATCGCCTGCTGCGATTGGCGCAAACGCGACGCGGCGACCATTTTCATCGCGGACGTGATTTTGCGCGTCGATTTGATCGAAGCGATCCGGTTTCGCAATTCTCTCAGGTTAGCCATGACGAACCCCTACGTTTTACGAAAACTTCTTGATAAAGTCGTCCAGAAAATAGCGCAGGTCGTCTTCGGCTTCGGGAGTCAGCGTCTTTTCTTCGCGGACGGATTCCAAAACGGACGGCACGGTCGCTTTCAACTGTGCCAGCATTTCGGTTTCAAAACGCGCGATTTTTTCGACGGGCAGGTCGTCCAGATAGCCGCGAATCCCCGTGAAAATGGAAACGACTTCGTCCTCGACGGGCATCGGATGATACTGTTTCTGTTTCAACAGTTCCGTCAAACGCGCCCCGCGGCTGAGCAGTTTCTGCGTCGCCGGATCCAAATCCGAAGCAAACTGCGAAAAGGCCGCCATTTCGCGGTATTGCGCCAATTCCAGTTTGATAGAACCGGCCACCTGCTTCATCGCCTTGATCTGTGCGGCGGAACCCACGCGGGAAACGGAAATGCCGACGTTCACGGCGGGGCGGACGCCTTGATAGAACAGCGCGCTTTCCAAGAAAATCTGCCCGTCCGTAATGGAAATGACGTTCGTCGGAATGTACGCCGACACATCGCCGGCCTGCGTTTCAATGACGGGCAGGGCGGTCAGGGATCCCGCGCCCAGTCGATCGTTCATTTTCGCCGCGCGTTCCAACAAACGGGAATGCAGATAGAACACGTCGCCGGGGTACGCTTCGCGTCCGGGGGGACGGCGCAACAACAGGGACATTTGGCGGTACGCGACGGCGTGCTTGGACAAATCGTCGTAAAACACGGTCGCGTGCATTCCGTTGTCGCGGAAATATTCGCCCATCGCACACCCCGTATAAGGGGCGATGAACTGCAACGGGGCGGATTCGGACGCCGTCGCCGCGACGATGATCGTGTATTCCAACGCGCCGTATTGTTCCAGAATGTGCATGACCTGCGCGACGGTGGAACGTTTCTGACCGATCGCGACATAGATGCAGAACATCTTTTCCTTGTCGCTTTTGGCTTTGTCGTTCAAAGCTTTCTGATTGATGATCGTGTCCAGAATGATTGCGGTTTTGCCCGTTTGGCGGTCGCCGATGATCAATTCGCGTTGGCCACGGCCGATCGGGATCAGGGAATCGATCGCTTTCAACCCCGTTTGCAGCGGTTCGTGAACGCTGCGGCGCGTGATGATGCCGGGGGCTTTGATGTCAACGGCGCGGCGTTCGGCCGCTTCGATCGCGCCTTTGCCGTCGATCGGGGCGCCCAAAGCGTCCACGACGCGTCCCAGCAGGTTCATGCCGACCGGCGCGTTGACGATGTCGCCCGTGCGTTTGACGGTTTCGCCTTCGTGAATGTCGGAGTCGCGGCCGAAAATGACCGCGCCGACGCTGTCGGATTCCAAGTTCAGAGCCATGCCTTTGACGCCGCATTCAAATTCGACCAGTTCGCCGGCCTGCACCTTGTCCAATCCGTAAATGCGCGCGATGCCGTCGCCGACGGACAACACCTGTCCGACTTCGGACATATCCGGTTCGGCACCGAAATTTTCGATGCGCTCTTTTAACAAAGATGAAATTTCCGTCGCTTGGATATTCATACCCCGACACCTTTCATAACAAGATTAAGCTTTTGCAGTTTTGTTTTCACGGACGCGTCCGCCATCAACGATCCGACCTGAACCGTCATGCCGCCGATCAACGACGGGTTCACCGACAGGTTCAACCGGATTTCCTTGTTGAAAATCCGTTTCAACACGTCGGTCAACCGCTGTTGCGTCGCTTCGTTCAACGTTTGGGCGGAAACGACGGAAACGGACAGAATTCCCTTGTATTTTTCATATAAAACAGTAAACGCGTCGCAAATTTTTGAAAACAAAGGCATACGGCCGTTGTCGGCCAAAACGCCCAAAAAACGCCCCGTCACGTCGGACAATCCGGCCTTTTGTGCGACGGCGGCGACGGTTTGCGCGCGGATATTCGTGCTGATCAGGCGTGAATTCATCAAACGGTCGAATTCGGGGCAATCCGTCATCAGACGTCCCAATTCCCGCAGTTCGGCGGCGACGTCGTCCGCGCATTCGTGCGCGACGGCTTCGTCAAACAGAGCCGTCGCGTATTTTTTGGCCAGCTCTGCCGTATTGATTTTTTTGCCCATGATTCCTTCCGTTTTTTCAAACAGGTTCTTATATAAACATACTTTTATAGCAACAAAAAAAAATCTTTTCAAACAGAATCGGCGCGTCGGCGGTTTCCCGAACGCCGGAAAATCAAATCCGTTCCGCAGTAATGTCGCCGATATTCCGGCCGTGCAAAGCGGCTTCGCAGGCTTCGACCGTGTTTTCCAACAACATGGCGATCGTCATGGGGCCGACGCCTTTGGGGACGGGGGTGATCGCCTGACATTTCGGGGCGCACGCGTCGAAATCGACATCGCCGCACAGCTTGCCGTCCGGCAAACGGTTGATGCCGACGTCAATGACAATCGCGCCGTCTTTGACCCAATCGGATTGGATAAAGCGCGGTTTTCCGACCGCCGCGACCAGAATGTCGGCCGTGTGGCACAGATCGGGCAGATTGCGCGTTTTGGAATGCGCGGTCGTGACCGTGCAGTTTTCCCGCAGCAGCAGCTGCGCCATCGGTTTGCCGACGATGACGGAACGGCCGACGACCACGGCGTTCAGCCCCGTCAGATCCCGCCGCGCCTGATGAATCAGCTTCATGCATCCCTTGGGGGTGCAGGCGACGGGGGCGGGTTCGCCGATCATCAGCTTGCCCAGATTCAGGGGGTGGAATCCGTCCACGTCCTTGGCGGGGTCGATCGCCTGCAAAACGGCGTTTTCGTCAATGCCGGCGGGCAAGGGTAGCTGCACCAGAATGCCGTCCACGCCGACGTCCCCGTTCAGTTCGCCGATCAGCCGCAGCAATTCGGCCTGCGTCGTTTTTTCCAACCGGAAAACCAGAGATTCGATCCCGACTTCGGCGGCGGCTTTTTCCTTGTTGCGGACGTAAACGGCCGAAGCGGGATCGTCGCCGGCCAGAATGACGGCCAGTTTCGGCGCGCGCGGCATTTTTTTGACCTTTTCGGCCAGTTCGGCGCGGCATTGTTTCGCCAATTCAAACCCGTTCAGCACATTCATGTCAAATCCTCCAGTTTTTTAATCAGTTCATCCGGATCGCCCGCGATGAAAAGCGTTTTAGACCGATCGGCCGCTCCCGCGGTCAAAGCGATCGCGCTTTTGGCGATTTTCAACCGCTTGGCCAACCCTTTGATCAACGCTTCGTTGGCTTTGCCGTCAACGGGTGGGGCGTTCACGGCGATTTTCAGCCGCTCCGATCCGTCGGGTTCCGTATAGACGCCCTCGATTCCCTCGCGCTTGGCCTTCGGCGACAGGCGGACGAACACTTTGACGCCGTTTTCCGCGGCTTGGCAGAACATCACCCCGCCGCCCCCGACAACCGGTACAGCAGGTTCGGAACGAACCGTTCCAGAAACAGCAGCACGAAAAATCCGATCAGCGCGGAAAAATCCAGCATACCGACGGGCGGGACGAACCGGCGGAACAGCGCGAAATACGGTTCGGTCAACCGGCGCACGGTGTCGCGCAGGGCGTTGACCAAAGCGTTCGAGTTGTTCAAAACGTTGAACGCGTCCAACCACGACAGGACGACGGCCGCGATGGCGATATAAATATAATAATGTATGATCAGATAAGACGGATAGATCAACGCCTGAAGAAATGATGCTAAGACGGACATGATTGATTCTCCAGAAAACGGGCCATGGCGCAAAAGGATTCGATGCCGATTTCCTCGGCGCGGGCGGTCGGGGGGACGTTCGCCGCGGCACACAGTTTTTCGGCGTCACCAACGGATTTCAACGACGACCGCAACATTTTCCGGCGCTGGTTGAACGCCGCCGCGGTCACTTTTTCCAACAAATCGAGCCGCGCGGGCGCCAAAGGACGCGGCCGCGGCTTTAAAAACACAACGGCTGACGTGACTTTCGGCGGCGGGGTGAAGAACGCGGGCGGCACGGTGAACAGGATTTCTACTTCGCACAGCCATTGGGTCAGGATGGACAAACGGCCGTAATCGGGGGAACGCGGCTTGGCGGCCAAACGTTCCGCGACCTCTTTTTGAAACATCAGCGTGAACGATGAAAAGGCATCGGCGCGTTTCAGCCATCCGGTCAACAGCAAAGTCCCGACGTTGTAGGGCAGGTTGGATATGATCGACCGCGGCGCGCCGCCCAACGTCCGCGCGTCAACGGTCAGGGCGTCCGCGTTCAAAACGGTCAGACGGTCGGGATAGGCGGCGGAAATGTCGTTCAACAACCCCAAACAACGCTCGTCTTTTTCAATGACGGTCAGGTGTTTCGCGCCGTTGTCCAAAATGGCGCGCGTCACGCCGCCGGGGCCGGGGCCGACCTCGATCACCGTGCCGTTTTCAAACGGTTCCGGATCGCGCTGTTTGGACGAACGGGCTATCCTGTCCAACAAATTCGTGTCCAGAATGAAATTCTGTCCCAGCGTTTTTTTCGCGGACAGCCCGTATTTCGCGATCACCTCGCGCAAGGGGGGAAGAGTGGTCATCGGCGCACCTCCGTCACGGCGAAACGGCGCAGTTCCCGCAAACGCCGCTGGGCGACGGTTTCCAGCCGTTCCGATTCCAGCCGCGCTTTGATGTCCTCTTTTGCGGGCAGGGCGGACACCGTTTCGCGCGAACACACCATAAAGATCAAATCGCCGCCCTCGATCGCGACGGGGCGCCCCGCCTCCAACAACGGCGCGTGTTCGACCGCCGACCGGATCGGGGCGGGCAGGTCGTCCAGCGCGGGCGTTCCCAAATCGACGCGCGGCGCGGTTTTCAGCTGTTCCGAAACGTTTTTGAACGCTTCGCACGATCCTTTTGTCATTGACAGGTCGCGCAAGACGGCCTTGCGACGGTTTGCCGTAAAATCGCGCGGCAAAAACAGTTGCATCAGGCGGACTGCTTCGCGCTTGTCGTCATTCGACGGCGCCCGTACGGCGCGTAAAACGAACAGACGGTATCCTTCGGGCGTTTTGAC
This sequence comes from Alphaproteobacteria bacterium UBA6324, assembly GCA_002439085.1. Taxonomy (GTDB): domain Bacteria; phylum Pseudomonadota; class Alphaproteobacteria; order CAAGCB01; family CAG-977; genus UBA11549. The sequence continues at coordinate 49,507 of DJSW01000008.1, read as the reverse complement.
GGGTGTGCTCAGCTGACCGGCGCGCATGACGGACAATTCTTCTTTCATGGCATCGGACAGTTGATTTTCGCCGATCCATTCCGTCACGGCGTCGGGAACGACGCTTTCAAACTTTTCGCCGTCGCGTACCCGCATGATCAAACGCATCGCCCGTCCGTAAACCGCGGCGTCTTCGTTTTCGGATCCGACGGGCAACAGAACCTGCGACACCAGATATTGCCGCCGATTGTTTATTTCTTTGATTTCATTCAGTTTTGATTCGACTTCGCGGTCGGACACCTCGGTTTGGCGCGCCGCGTTTTTTTTAACCGCGCGGATGAACAACAGGTCGCTTTCGATCTGGTCGCCGACGACGGAAAGCGGCAGCCCGTTTTTTTTCAACACGGCGACAACGTCGTCATAGTTCAAATTGTTCTGCCGCAACGTCATGCGTACGGCCTGTTCCAATTCCGCGGCGGAAACGGAAACGCCGGCGGCGGCAGCTTCCTGCCGTTTCAGCTTTTCGTCGATCAGCTGCTTTAACACGCGGTCGCGGATGTCCGGCCGCGACGTGTCCGCCTGTCCGGTCAGACGGATGAATTCCAGCCGTTGGCTCAAATCGCGTTCGGAAACGATGTCGTCGTTGACCCGCGCGGCGATTTTTGTTTGAGCCGCCGCGCCGGAACAGGCGAAAACGGTGAAAATCAACGCCGCAAGAAACGATTTCATGACCGCATCCCCTCCCTTTAAATGTTGAACGCGCCGAACGGTTTGAATTCAACGCCCATTTTGAACGTCACGCCGCTTTCGTAATCGCGGTCGTAGGTGTAATCTTTGCGCAATCCGGCTTCAAAGGCGAAACATTCGTCCTCGTAGCGCACATAGCCGCCGGTTTCCAAAACGCCGCCGCCTTTGGACAGGTTGATCAGCTGGTTGAATTTCAGCATCCAATAGCGGGTCAGCTTTGATTCAAGGGCGTAGTTCAATTCTTCGCGCGTGTCATAGGCGGAATATTCCGATATCCGGCTTTTCAGGTTGATGTAGGTCGCCGACACGCGCAGCAAATCGTTGCCGACGCCCAGATACACGTCGCTGCGGTTCAGCTCCGCCGTGTGGCGGTCCATGCGGAACGCGTAGTTCAGCTGCAGGAATCGATTCGGTTCGATGTTCAGCCGGCCGACGATGTCGGACGCCTGTTCGACCAATCCGGAATCGGGGGGGAAGATGTCCGATTTTGAAAAACGGTAGCTTTGCCCGATCAACGCCGAAACGGAACCGCCGTTTTTGCCGTACATTCCCCATTTCAAACCGTAATTCAAACGCGACCCAGGTTCAAACCGGTCAACGCCGGCGAACCGTTTTTCGGAAAACAGGTTGGTGTCGTCGAAATCCAGATTGTTGCTGTCCTCGTTCGGTATTTTGTCGGAGTTTTGCGAATTCGGCGCGGCGACGCCCATAATGATCGGTTCCAAAATCTGGCTGTATTCTTCGCCGACGGACGCGAACGGATAGCTGATTTTCAACGACGCCTGCGGGTTGAACGCGCCGACGGTGCCGGAAAACTCGCGCCCCTTTTCCTCGATGAAATAGTTGTCGATCCGGTAGGCGCTGGCCAAAGCGGACGCGTCGAAACTATATACCGCGCCCCAACCGGTGATCCCCGGCAGGTGCCACCCCGTTTCAAACGTCAGCCGCTTGCTGTCGTCGCCCAGCTTCCGGTTCAAAACGGCGGACGACGCGTCGAAACTCCAATACCCGCCGTTGGCGTCGGGTGTCGTCGCGTGCGAAAATTGCATCAGGGGGACGGCGTCAGGGATGATGTCGTCGTTGACTTCGGAACGCATATTCTGGTAAACCGCGCCGCCGAACGAAAAATAGGTGTTTTCCGTCAACGCTTCGACAGCCGCGTCGGATTTCAGCCACGGATCGTAAACGTTGCTGCGGATGTCGTAACGGCGCAGGTAAGTGTCGTCGGACACGCGGTCGATGTCCGCGCGCGCGCGCCAAACGTCGGTGATGTGCCAATCCGCCGCCGCTTCGACGTTATAGCGGTCGCGGCTGCCGTCGCGCAGATAGGAACCCTTGATATCAACCGTTCCCGCGGAAAAATTGTGGCGCAAATCGCCGGACAGCAAAACGTTTTTGGTCGCGATCCACGGTGAAAACAGAAAATCCGTGTAAGGCGATATTTCCCAGTAATAGGGGACGGTCACGCCCGCGCCCATGGAACGGTTCGATTTGAATCCCGGCAGCAGGAAACCCGATTTGCGTTTGACCGTCGGATCGGGATAGGAAAAATACGGGATGTACATCACGGGCACGTCGGCGACGGTCACGGTGGCGTCGCGCGCCGTCATCGTCTGCGCGTTTTTGTCGTGCGTCATGCGCCGCGCCTTGACTTCCCAAAAACGCGACCCGTCTTCGCAAAAATCGCAGGACGAATAGGCCACGTCGTCGAATTCCGTGAAATTGCCCTGAACGTGTTCGGCCTGTTTCGCGGTCAAAACGGATTTGTCTGCCAGCGTGTAGCGGATTTTTTTGATCAATCCCTCTTTCAAATCGCCTGAAACCTTGGCGTAATTGGCGCGCATCAACCCGCCGTCGGGGGTATAGATTTCGACGTTTCCGGTGGCGATTACGGCACCGTCAACGGTGTCATAGTTGATGTGGTCGGCTTTCAACGACGATGTGTTTTGCGTGAACGTGACGTTGCCGCGCGCGATGATCAATTTCATTTCGCGGTCGTATGTCAATTCGTCGGCGGAAAAACCGACGGGAGCTTCCGTCGTCGGCGCGGCGGCGGCAACCCCCGCGGACATTAAAATCGCCGACAACAACGATAGCGGAACGAAAGGTTTCATGCCTTGACGCCGCTCCTTTTTTTGATCAGCTTTTGCTCAACACCGCGACAGGCCGACCAGAAATGTTTTATGCGGGTGAATTTGAATTCTCCGGAATGTTTCAACACGTACAAACAAACGAAAATGGGCAGAATGGCGACACAATACAGCAACGGGATGAAATACAGGTTGCGCATACACAGGTTTTCAACGCCCAGCGCGGAAATCTGCACGCCCGCCATGATCAGAACGGTGGCGACGATCCGTTTGTTGTGGCCGCGCCGGTTGAAATTGCCCGTCAGCAATCCGGCCGCCGCGATCAGCATGAACGACAGGTTGTAAAACGGCATGGCCAGACGTTTGAACCCCTCCATCCTGAAACGGCGGTATATTTTTTCGGTCGGCAGCTGGTCGCGCGGCGTGGTCAGCAATTCTTTCAAACTGCGTTCGCCGTGGTTTTTGAAACGGTTGGCGGATTTTTCCTTTTGCGAAAAAAAGTCCAGATTGTAGTAATCGAAATTCAGAATGGAAAAGCGGCCGGTTTTATTGGAAAGCTCCTGCCTTGAACCGTTTTTCATGGAAATCTGCGGCACGCCGTCGCGGTAAACGATGCTGCCTTTTTGCGCCAACAACGTGACCTGACTGTCGGGGGAATGCTGGTCGTGCAGGATAATCCCTTCCAACGCGCCGTCGTCGGCCTTGTCGCGGATGTAAACGGTGATGCCGTTCGACAGGTCGTTGAATTCGCCTTCTTGAATCAGCAGGTGCGAAACGTCGTGACTGATTTTCCACCGCAATTCGCGGAAATTCGCCGTTGCGTTCGGCACCAAAACCAACGAGATGTAAAATCCTAAAACCGTGAAAATGACGCCGATCGTCAAAACGGGACGCGCCAGTTGCATGGGACTCATCCCCGCGGCGCGCAGGATGATCAGTTCGCGGTCGGTGATCAGCCGGTTATAGGTGAACAGCGCGACGGCAAACAGGGCGATCGGGGAAATGATGGCCAGATAACTGGGGATCAGCATCATTGTCAGCCGGACGAACAGCCAAACGGAAACCTTTGAATTTAAAAGCATATCGAACAGGCGCAGGGATTGCGACAACCATACGATCATCAACAGTCCGGACGTGATCAGCACGAATCCGAACAGCATTTGCCTCAAAATGTATTTCGTTACTATTTTCATAGGGCGGAATTATAACGTCTGGAACGCCTTTCGTCTTCATTTTTTTAAAGAAAGTGAAAAAAAATCCGAATTGGCCAGCGGGTGGTTTTTCGCGACGACGGATTTCAGACGGTCGTCCAGAATGTGGGTGTAGATTTGCGTCGTGGCGATATCGGCGTGTCCCAGCATTTGCTGGACGGTGCGCAAATCGGCGTCGTGCGCGATCAAATGGCTGGCGAACGAATGGCGGATGACGTGCGGGGACACGCGTTGCGGCGCGATTCCGGCGTACATGGCCAGCTCTTTCAGCTCTAAAAAAAACTCTTCGCGGGTCAGGTGTCCGGTTTTGCCGGTCGAAGGAAACAGCCATCGGGATTCGCGGCCTTTGGGCAAAGTCCGTTCGCGTTCGGGCATCCAGTCGCGCAGTGCTTCTTTCGCCTTGTCGGTCAGGGGGACCATGCGGTCTTTCGCCCCTTTGCCGCGCACGATCATATAGTTTTCGCGGATGTTCGCGGCGTTCGCGGGCAATCCGACCAATTCGGACACGCGCAATCCGGACGCGTACAGGATTTCCAGCAGCGCGCTCATGCGCGGCCGTTTTTTCGCGGGCAGCAGGGCGACGGCGTCAAACAGGGCGTTGATTTCGGATTCGGACAGGTATTTCGGCAGGGAATGCCCTGTTTTCGGGGAATCCAGAGCGTCCGTCGGGTTGTCTTTGCGGATTTTTTCCGTGTAAAGATACTTGTAAAATTCGCGCAAAGCCGACAAACGCCGCGCCTGCGTTTTGGCGGACAGGCCGTCTTTGACCATCGACGCCAGATAGGCGCGCAAGTCCTTGACGTCGGCGTTTTCAAACGTCCGCCGCGCGGCGTCCAGAAATTCGCCGCAGCTTTCCAAATCGCGGGTATAGGCGGCGACCGTGTTGGCCGCCGACCCGCGTTCGGCCGTGATCGTTTCGACAAACGCCGCGATCAATTCCCTGTTCATTCGCCGCCGGCCGTTTCAATCAGGTCGATCGACTGCATCGCCGTTTCGACGGCTTCGCGTTCCAATCCCGCGGCGGTCAACAGACTCAACGCGTTCAGCAATCCGGCGTAGCTGCCGTCCAAAGCGTCCAGCGCGTCCAAAACGGTGTCGCCGACGGGTTTGTTCACCGGCAGGACGGTTTTTCCGCGGGCGGCCAAAGCGGCTTCGGGCGATTCTTCCGCGAACGACGAATAGTGCCACCGTTCGTCGGCCGGCAGCAGGTCAAGCGTTTTGAACATCAGCATCAACCGGTCGATCCGCCGGATGAACGCATCGTCAATCGCTTGATGCTTTTCGGCGAACGCCATCATGTTTTCCAGCGCGGGAATGAAAAACCGGCTGTTTTTATCGGCTTTGAACGGTTCGGTGAACACCCACCCTTCGGCCGTCGTTTCGGACGCGGGGAACACCAGTTCCGCTTTCGTCATCCATTCCGCGGCCTTTTCGTTCAGTCCGGACAAAGCGAACGCTTCGATCAGACCGGCGGATTGCGCCAACGTGTCGGCGTCCGGAGTCAACGTTTCCAAAACGTCCTTGGCCGCCGCGGCAAAAGCGTAGGACAGCCCCGCGCGTTTCGCCGACGCCATGCCTTGTTTCAAATAATCCTGTTTTTGCAGGTTGTCGGCGGCCAGACTGCTCAGCGCGGCGGCCTGCCGGATCATCTGCGCGCGGAACGCGCTTCCGTCCGCCGTCGCGTTTTTGCCGGTTTCAGCCTGCTGATAAAACTGGCGCAGTTTCGACGCGGGCAGAAACCCGTTTTGAACCAGCCGTTCGGCGTCCGCCAGCTTGGCTTCGGCAGGGACGGCGTCGTCCGTGACAAACATTTTTTTGAACCATAGCGCGTCCGCCGTTTTCCGCAAAACGGCCATATCCCCGCCGACTTTGCGCCATACGGCCGCCGTAAAGGGCGTGACCTTTTTAGGCAAAACGGTCATCGGCCGATCGTGCAAAAAATGTTCGACAGCGGCGGAAACAAACGCGTCCCCACCCTGTTCGTTGACGATTTCCAACGCGGTGAACGCCTTTTCATCCTCTTGGTTGAACGCGGCGCAAACGGCGGCCAGCTTTTGCCCAGACAAGTCGTCCGCATCGTCGTCGGCGGCGGAAAAACACGCCGCCTGCATATCGGTCAGCAATAAAATGCGTGTATAGAGGGCGTTTTGTTCGTCCGTGCGGATTTTTTCGGGGATTTTTCGCAACAAACGGTAGGCTTCGTCGAAATACCCCAGTGAAAACAGCTGCTCCAGTTTCAGGGTGATGAACGACTGCCCCGTCGTTCCCTGCGGCGGTTCTGCGGTCAAAGTCAATAGTTTGTAGCGCAGCTTTTCGGCGGCGGCCGGCAGGTTCGCGCTTATTTTGGCAAATTTCGACGCCGTAATCGGATAGGCGGCGTTTTTCCACAGGCGGTCGTTCAAAACGTCCGTTTTCGCCCCGACGCTCAATCCGTAGGCGTTCGTTTCCATCCGTTTCAAAGGCAACAGCTGCACGGGCGGGATCAAATAGACCGCCTCTTGCGCGTTTGCGGCCGTTACGGAAAACAGGGACAGAAAAGCGGCGAAAAGCTTATTTTTGCAGCCGGTCATAACTGATTTCTTTTTCAACGGTTGTTTTGGGGACTTGAATGTCGTACACGGCGATGAACACGCCGAACCCGATGACGGCGATCAAAATCGGATAAACGTACCAACGCGAATTGCGGCGCATTTGGAATCCTTTCGTTCAAAATGTCAAAAATCACTTTTCTTATCCCACAATCAAGTTAAAATAAGGTTAGGTTTTTTTATCAGCAACCGGAAACACCGCGAAATGTCGGAAAAAAAGGAAATGTTGTTGCACGTGCCGTATCCGTTGGACAGGACGCTGTTTCTGGTCGGCATGATGGGCAGCGGAAAAAGCAGCGTCGGCCGCCGATTGGCGCGGATCTATTCGTTGCCGTTCGTTGACGCCGACCGTGAAATCGAACAGGCGGGCGGCGGCGATATTTGCTATTTGTTCGACCGTTACGGCGAACAGGATTTCCGTCGGGCGGAGGAACGCGTCATGGCGCGCCTGCTGGACGGGGAAACGTGCGTTCTGGCGGCGGGCGGCGGGGCTTTTCTGTCCGCGTTGACGCGGCAGGTTGTCAAGCAAAAGGCGGTCAGCGTCTTTTTGGACGCCCATGTGGACACGATCATCCGCAACACGGCGGGGCGCACGCACCGGCCGCTGTTGAACGTGGACGATCCGGCCGCGGTCGTTCGCGCGCTGTCGGACAGCCGCCGGCCGTTTTACGAACAGGCCGACATTCGTATTAAATACAAAGAGGAAACGATGGGCAAACTGTTGCGCCGGTTGGTGGCGGAAATCGACAGGTTCGCCGCAAACAGGGGGGAATGATGGATTTCGACGGATTGGTTCGCGTTGATGTCGGATTGAAGGAACACGGTTATCCGATCTATATCGGGACGGATTTTTTAACGCGCGTCGGGGAAATGATGAAACCGTTCGCGCGGTCGTCAAAGGTGTTTGTGATCACGGACAATCTGGTCGGCGCGCTGTATTTGCCGATGGTGAAAACGTCCATGGAACAGGCGGGGTTCACGGTTTTCGATCTGCTCGTGCCGCAGGGCGAGGCCAGCAAATCGTTCGACCGCGCCAAGGAATTGCTGGAACGTATTTTAAAAACGGGATGTGACCGTCAAAGCGTCGTCGTCGCGCTGGGGGGCGGGGTTGTCGGCGATCTGGCGGGATTTTGCGCGTCCGTGTTGTTGCGCGGGGTGGATTTTATCCAAATTCCGACCACGTTGCTGGCGCAGACGGACAGTTCGGTCGGCGGCAAAACGGCCGTCAACACGGCGGTCGGAAAAAATCTGGTCGGCACGTTTCATCAGCCCAAGGCCGTTTTCATCGATGTCAACACGTTAAAAACGCTGGATTCGCAACAAATCCTCGCCGGATTCGCCGAAGTGGTCAAATACGGGCTGGCGCTGAACGCCGATTTTTGGAACTGGCTGGTTGACAACGGCGAAAGCGTTCTGGCGTTGGAGGACACGGTTCTGTCCTACGCGGTGGAACAATGCTGCCGCATCAAAACCGCCGTTGTCGAAGCCGACGAGTTCGAGGAAACGGGGCTGCGCGCGCTGTTGAACTATGGCCACACGATCGGCCACGCGATCGAATCCGTGACCGGTCTGCGCGGGTCGATTCTGCACGGCGAAGCCGTCGCGATCGGGTCGGTTCTGGCGGCGTACTTGTCGGCCGATCTCGGCCTGTGCGACGCCGGTTTGCCGGACACTGTCGCGCAACAGTATGAAAAATGGGGATTGCCGACGCATTTCGAGGCGTTGAAAGTGTCGGAATTGATGACGGCGATGCACAGGGACAAAAAAACAACGGGAACTCATCTGAATTTTGTGTTATTGGAAGGCATCGGATCGGGCGTTTTGGTGCATGACATCGAACCGAACGCCGTGATCAAGGTGCTGAACGAAAAAGGACGCAAAAAGAATGATTTTTCCTACTACTGATCCGGACAGAGAGGAAATCTATTTCCGCCACATCGACTACACGGGATACCGCCGCGCCGATTCCCTGTGGGATATCGAGGGGCATTTTTCCGACCGCCGCACCATGGATTGCCCGTGCATCGACCGCGGCGGCGTGATTCGGGCGGGGGAAACGTTTCACGAAATGTTTTTGACGCTGACGATCGACGACGACATGGTCGTGCGCGGATTGACGGTGCGCATTGACAAATACCCCTATAAACAATGTCCGTGCGCGCAGGCGGCCTTTAAAAACGTCGAGGGACTGCGCATTACGGCCGGATTTTCAAAGGAATTGCGCCGCCGCGTTCCGGTTAAAACGGGATGCACGCATATGTTTTCACTGCTGATCGGCGCGGCGCAGGCGGCGTTTCAAACGGTGGCGCAGGTGCGAATGATGAAATACTGCCGCGGCGTGACTCCGGACGCGCTGGACACTTGTCTGGCGTGGGACGCTTCGGGCGAAATGGTCAAGCGCGAATGGCCGGATTTCTACCGCCCCGAAAAAACGGACGCGGAATGATGCGCCGCAAACACGCGTTTTCCTTTGACGATTTGACGGGACGGCCGCCGGCTGCGCCCGAACACGTTTGCGACAAAGAGGGATGTCACAAGGCGGGCGAATTCCGCGCGCCCAAAGACCGCACCCTGTCGGATTACTATTGGTTCTGTCTGGAACACGTTCAGGAATACAACGCGCAATGGGATTTTTATCAGGGGATGTCCCCTTTGGAAATCGAAGAAGAGCTGAAACAGGACGTCTGCTGGCAGCGGCCGACGTGGAAACTGGGCGAACGGGCGGGGATCGACCCGACGATGTTCGCCGACCCGCTGGGGATTAAAAAAGAGGCGTTCGGGGATGCCGCCGATCCGGCCGCGTCCATGCGCGCCAACGCGTCGGCGTCGCATATGGATCCGGCGCTGGTCGCGGCGGCCAAAGTGCTGGAGGTCGGCTTTCCGCTGGATTTAAAGGACGTGCGGCGCAGCTATAAACGGCTGGCGAAACTCTACCATCCCGATTCCAACGGCGGCGACAAAGCGTCGGAAGAGAAATTCAAGGACGTGACGCAGGCCTACCGCCTGATCGTCAGCGTGCTGGAAGTGAAAAGACAGGGGTGAAATGTGTTGACCGGCGCGCGCGCCGTGAAATATTATCCGCCCGAACACGTTTTTTTAATCGCGAGGTGTCATGAAAATTTTGGTGGGGCTGAGCGGCGGCGTCGATTCTTCGGTCGCGGCCTATTTGATGAAAAAAGCCGGTCACGAAGTGATCGGGGCGACCATGTCCATTTGGGAAAAGGGGCGGTCTTTTTCGCATATGACGGGGGGAGACGGCTGTTTTTCCCCGCACGAGGAGGAGGATATCGAATCCGCGCGGAAAATTTGCGAAATTCTGGACATCCCGTACCGCGTCGTCGATTGCACGGCGGTTTACAAACAAACGGTTCTGGAAAATTTCAAACACGAATACATGGCGGGGCGCACGCCGAACCCGTGCGTGTGGTGCAACGCAAAAATCAAATTTCAGGCTTTGCCCGACGCGGCGAAACAACAGGGGATAGAGTTTGACAAATTCGCGACGGGGCATTACGCGCGCGTCGTTTTGAATGAAAAGACGGGATTTTACAACCTGCTCAAAGGCGTCGATCCGAAAAAGGATCAATCCTACTTTCTCTACCGTTTGGGTCAGGAACAGCTGGCGCGCGTCATGCTGCCGCTGGGGGACAAGACGAAATCCGAAATCCGCCAAATCGCGCGCGAGGCCGGATTGCCCGTCAGCGAAAAACCCGACAGTCAGGATTTTTACACCGGCGACATCAACGACATTTTGCAGGCCGAACCGAAGAGGGGCGACTTTGTGACCCGCGACGGCAAAGTGCTGGGACATCACAACGGTTTTTGGAACTACACCGTCGGCCAGCGCAAAGGATTGGGGATCAGCGCGGAAAAACCGCTGTACGTTTTGGGGTTTGACAAGGAAAAAAACAACGTCATCGTCGGGTTCGAGGATCAAAACGTCTGCCACGGGCTGACGGCGTCGTCGCTGAACTGGACGGCGGGCGTTCCCGTGACCGAACCCGTTTCCCTGATGGCGAAAATCCGTTCGTCGCAACAACCGACGCCCGTTTCCGTCGCGCCGACCGGAACGGATTCGATATCGGTCGAATTTGAAAACACGCAGCGCGGCATCGCCCCCGGCCAGTCCGTCGTTTTGTACGACGGCGATCTGGTGGTCGGCGGCGGATTGATCCGACGGTGACGTAAAAAAAAGCGGAGTTTGCGCTCCGCTTTTTCGTTGGTAGGGGTCTTAGAAATCGTACTGGAACTGGATGCCCAGAATTTCGGCGTTGACATCGTATTTCGCATCAACAAACTGCGTTTTGTAACCGGTTACGCTTTTGCTCGCGCCGTTTCTGGCCTTGTAGGTCGGCAGGTACAAATGCGCGTAGCCGACATCCATTTTGACGTTTTCGTTGATTTTATAGGTGAAGCCCGCCGACAGCCAGTAACGGTCGTTGTCGGGGATGCGCACCGTGCGCGCTTCGGCGTTCGGAACGGGCGATTCGTCATAGGCGACGCCCGCGCGCCACGTCCATGTGTCATTATAGAACCAATCGACGCCCAGCGCGACCGTCCACGTGTTTTTCCATTTATAGTACGACGTGTGGTATCCCAGCGGCGACGTGGAGGTCAGCGTGAATTCGTTGAAATTCTGCCAATGCGTGCGGCGAACCGACGCGGAATAGCCGAAATTGCCGATTTTGCGGTATCCGGACACCTGCCAATGTTCGGGCAGGCGCGTGACCGTGCCGCCGACCCATTCGCCGTTCATAAATGAAGCGGGGCTGGGCATTCCGTACATATCGTGCGACCCTTTCAGCGTGTGTTCGACTTCGGTCGATTTCGTCTGATACACCAATCCCAAGCGGGTGTTTTCGTCGGCTTCGTACATCACGCCGAACCGGCCGTAATAGCCCCAGCCGTCGATTTCAAAATCGCTGAATCCCGCGCCATAGGACGTGTTGGTCATTTTGACCTTGCCCCAACGGGCGATCAGGGACGCGCCGAAACTCCAGTTGTCGTTCAGCCGATAGGCCAGCGACGGGGCGACATCAATGACTTCCAATTCCGAATCGACGGCCAGATCGGAACCGAACCATCCGTCCTGATATTCCGTGGCCAAACCGAACGGCGCGTAAACGCCGACGCCGAAACGGAAATCGTCGCTGATTTTATATTGCGCGAACAGGTTGGGGACGGCGACGGGAATGTTGACGTCGTCCTTGCCGGAAGCTCTGTTGCCGGGGGCGCCCACTTTATCCGCCGATCCTTTGACCGTGCCGTGCTGCCAGATGACGGCGGCGCCGGCCTGTCCGCCCGTGCCTTTCAACGTCATGCCGGCGGGGTTCGCGGCGATCGCGGAATAATCGTCGCCGACGACGCCCGCGCCCGCGTAGGAACGACCCAGCCCCGTCATCGAAAAATCGGTCAGCTGGAATCCCGCGGCGTCCGCGCGGCCGGAAAACATGACGCCCGCGGCCAAAGCGCACAGGGGCAGGGCTGTTTTGGAAATGGAAAAAGTCATAGGTGTGTTCTTCTCTCTCAATCTTTATTTTTGTACAAAGCCAAAATGGCGCGGGTGTGTTCCAAAATCATCGTGATGATCTTTTCGACCTCCCGTTCGCCGTATTCCGTCCAGTTCAAATGCTGCAAAATCGTTTGTTTGCGGGATTTGAACACGAACATCTGCGCGAACAGCTGGAACGTATAGAGGATCGCGTCTTCGCGGTTGATTTTGTCGCCGGTCGCTTTGACGATCAAATCGGCGCAATTTTCATAAACCGGACAGATCAGCTCCTGATACAGGGTGTCGAACGCTTCGCCGGGGACGGAATATTCGTGCAGGAAAATGACGACATCCTCGCTGGGCAGGCGTTGGGAACACAGCAGGACGCACAGATCCGAAATCAATCCGAACAGCAGATCCTGCGCCTGCTGCGGCGTCGTTTCCGGATTGTTCATCAAATCCGTCGCGATCGTCGTTTTGTCGCTCAGCTCGTTTTTGACGCGGCGGGCGATGTCCGACAAAACGGCGCGGTACAGCCCCAGTTTGCTGTCGAAATAATAAGTGATGGCGGAAATGTTGACGCGCGCCTTGTCGGCGATGTCGCGTGTCGAAGTCGCCTGATACCCTTTCAGCGCGAACAAATGGCGCGCCGTTTCAAACAACCTGCTTTTGGAATCTTTCATCGTTTCGTCCTTTTGTCGATAACGCAAAGGACTATAACGGCGGCAATGATAAAAGTCAATCGTTTGATTGATTTTTGTGCCGCAACATTTCCTCGAACAATTCCGCCGCGGTTTGAATGCACACGGGACACGGCACGGCGGGGCGTCCGTCTTCGCCTTTCAATTCGCGGCAAACGGTCGTTTTGTGCCGTTCGGCAAAGGCGGCGGCGAATTCGCGCACCTTTTTATATGTGTCCGCGCGCACGGCCTTGTCCGGCGATCCGGTCGCGTTCATCAATCCGATCAGCATATACGCGGCCGTGACGGCGCCGCACGTTTCGCCCATGCCGCCCATGCCCGTGCCGAATCCCTCGGCGATTTTCAACGCGGTCGCTTCGTCCAGCCCGAACAGGTCGGCGTAGGCGGCCAAAACGGCTTGGGCGCAGTTGTATCCCTTTTCGTTGCGCAGGGCGACGGCGGTTTGAACACGATCGGTCATGGCGAAATCTCCTTTGAAAATCCGCGGTCAGTATAGTTCTTTCGCATAGCGTCCGCAATCCTTTGCTTGATTTGTTTTTCAAAGCGTGTAGAGTCGTTCTAAAACCCCTTTTTAAACAGGAGAAAAAATATGGAATTGAAAGGCAGCAAAACCGAAAAGAACCTGATGACCGCTTTCGCGGGCGAATCGCAGGCACGCAACAAATACACCTATTTCGCCAGCGTCGCGAAAAAGGAAGGCTATGAACAGATTTCCGCCCTGTTCACCAAAACGGCCGAAAACGAAAAGGAACACGCCAAACTGTGGTTCAAGGCTTTGGGCGAATTGGGCGACACCGCGCACAATCTGGCCGCCGCCGCCGCGGGCGAAAATTACGAATGGACGGATATGTACGCTACATTCGCCAAAGAAGCCGAAGAAGAAGGCTTCACCCAGTTGGCCGCCCAGTTCCGCGCCGTCGCTTTGATCGAAAAAGCGCACGAGGAACGTTATCGCGCTTTGCTGAAAAACGTCGAAATGCAGGCCGTGTTTGAAAAATCCGGCGAAACCATGTGGGAATGCCGCAACTGCGGTCATTTGGTCATGGGCAAAAAAGCTCCGGAAATCTGCCCCGTTTGCGCCCACCCGCAAAGCTATTTCGAGGTTCGCGCCGAAAATTATTGATCTTTTCGATGATTGAAAACGAAAGCCGACGCGCAAACGTCGGCTTTTCGCTTTTTCTTGACAGAAAAGCGGCGGTGCGGCCACAATAATAAAAAAGCAAGCGGGGGATTATGTTTAAACTGTTTTTCATTTTGATGCTGGCTACTTTTCCGGCCGAGGCGCGCACCGTGTTTTTGCGCGATATGCAGCCCTTTTCCGGATTGAGCAAGAACGAGATTTTGCAAAAAAGGACGGACGCCGTCCGCCGTTCGATCGTGTTCGGCAACGCGGATTACACGCCGTCGCCCGCCGTTTTTCAAATTGACGACGGCGCGCCGTGGATCGGCGCGTATGAAATCGCGTGCAACGGCGTCGAACATTCCCCCGACATCGGCGCGGGCGCGTCGCGCGAAAGCTTGGGCATTCTGAACCCCGAAGTGCTGTTTTACGCCACTATTCCGTCGTTCGGTTTCAAACACAGGGGCGGTTATTGCTCGTCCGTCGATTATCTGGCGCCGTACAGCGTCGATTACGACGCGCGCACGCAAACCATAACGGCGCGAATTGATATCACGTCCTTTTATAAGAAAAACGGATACTACAGCACCATCGTTTTGGCCGACGCGAACGCGCGCGATTTGGGGTATCGGTACGCTTTTGCGTCGTCGGTCGCCAATGTCCGGTTTAAAGACGGATCAAACCTGTCCACGCGCGTCATCGGTACGGCGGGATTTTACCACCGCGGCGGATCGTGCGGCAAAGCGGGCGGATGCAACAACTATTCGCCCTATGAACGGGGATATCATTTTGAAGTGACCGGCGCGCCCGCGTCGTTGACAATCAAGCTGTGGAAAGCCCGTCCGGCCGATGAGCGGGCGGCGGCGGATATGACGTACCGTCTGTTGTTTGATTGAAACAAAAAAGCCGGAGAAAAAATCTCCGGCTTTTAAATTGGTCTTCTGGACGGATTCGTAGCCGTATCTATTCTTTGAGAGAGAATTGCTTTACCTTAAGCTACCAGAAGATAATCTCACCCCATACTTTCAACATCTCACATTTTTGCCGTTTTTGCAAGATGAAAATGACGGCGGACGGGACGGAATTTGAAAAAACGACGTTTGATTGCCGGAAAATGAAACCGGACGTATCCCGCGTTGCTTGATTGAAACCAAAAAAAGCCGGAGAAAAAATCTCCGGCTTTTAAATTGGTCTTCTGGACGGATTCGTGGCCGTATCTATTCTTTGAGAGAGAATTGCTTTACCTTAAGCTACCAGAAGATAATCTCACTCCATACTTTTAATATCTCACATTTTTGCCGTTTTTGCAAGTTAAATGGAAATGTTTGAATTGGCGTTTCTTTAATTGTTTGAAAAATAACAAAAAAAGAAGCGCCTTTTCGATTCGTCAGATGCTTTTTCCGGCGTTGAAAGCGTCCGCCAGGGCTGGTTTGCCCTTGATATCGCCGATTTTCCACGCGCCCGTGCCGTAAATCACGCCTTTTTCATGTGAATCGTCCAAACATTCCAGAAAACCGCGGAATCCGGCCAAAGTCTTTTCCATCGCGGCGTGGTCTTCGTCGGCGGCGGCGACGATGAAATAAAAATCCTTGCCCGTCATTTCGGTGTAACGGGGGACGCAGCGGTCGATCAGAGTTTTCATCTGTCCGTTCATGGCGTAAAAATACACCGGCGTCGCCATGACGATCACGTCCGCCCGGATCATTTTTTTCATGATTTCGGGCATATCGTCGTTTTGAACGCATTTGTGCGTTTCGTTGCAAACGCCGCACCCGCGGCAAAACCCGATTTTTTTGTCGTTGACATAGATTTTTTCCGCCGAATGGCCGGCCGACCGCGCCCCGTCGATAAACGCGTCGCACAACAGGTCGGAATTGCCTTTTTTGCGGAAACTGCCCGCCAAAACCAGAACTTTTTTCGCCATTATCAACACTCCTTGTTTGCGTTTTTAACAAAGATAGCTGTTAAACACGACTTTAAGTCAAGAGCTTTTTCCGCGCCCGACCGCGATGTATTTTTGTTTCGGATGATTCGGTTTGTCGGCAAACACGGGCGCGATGACGCCGCGGTCGATCAGCGGCTGCAAGACCGTCTTCTTAAAATAAACGCGCGCCGTGTATTTTGTCTGCTTCATAATTTCCGTCAACGAACGCGGAATGGTGCAAAAATCGACAATCCAATCATTTTCGCCGGCAACTTGATCACTTTCGCTAGTAGCTTGATCACTTTCGCTAGCAGCTTGATCACCGGCTTGATCATTCGCAACGACGGGAACAGTGAAACCATGATCAGCTAAGCGGTCGTTGGCGGGCGGGATGTTTCTTCCGATACGAAAAACCTCCGCGACGCGGAGGTTTTTCAAAGGGTTCAGCGTCCGGTTCGATCGGCGGCTTTGGCCATCAGGAACGATTTTTGCGGCAACGCTTTTTTACGTTCCGGACTGACGTAAACCATATCGTCCGTCCACGGGATCATCACCTTTTTGGATTCGCCCGTCTGCATTTGCGCGACCTGCGGATCCATGACTTTGTGGTGCAATTCGTCGTGCGGTTTGATCGGCATCAGGATCAGATTTTCAAAAACGTTCTGGCCGCCGCCGTGAATCGGCAGTTTGTGGTGGACGTTGTATCCGACGGGGGCGTGGCCTTTTTTGATCTGGTCGATCTGTTTGTCCGTCAATCCCAAATCACGCAAGGCCGGTTCCTGCGTTTTTCCGATGTGTTTCAAAAATTCCTCGCGCACGGCGTTGAACGCGCGGCGGCGTCTTTTGCGCGTCTGTTTGTCGGGAACCGTCCATTCGACCTCTTTCAATTTGAAACCGTTGATTTCGGTGAAGTCGAACTTGCCGCGCGCGGCGTTCAGCTGCGCCTGCGTTTTCGGGGCTTTGCCCGCTTTTCCGGATCTGTTCTTTTTCGCGCGTTTTGTGTGAACGTAGCGATCTTCGGCAACCATGGCAACCATCCTTTTCAATCAAGAATCTCTTTAAACAGGATATTGCCACAAAAAGAATTTTTTGTCTATTTTTTTATCGCGCTTTTTGCATTTTTTGCAAAACGGCGGCCGCGGCGGCGTTTTGGTTCAACGCAGCTTTGACGCGTTCGCGGTCGGCCGGCGGAATGAAAATGCTGCCTTCGGGATAGGGAATTTTGACGGTCTTCGTTTCCCCCGGCTGCATTTTGCCGATCTGCACGTCGGACACCTTGTGAAAATCGGTGTGATAGGGATCGTTTTTAATCAAAATGAAGTTGGAAAACTCGTTTTTTCCGCCGCCGCCCAAAGGATGTTTGTGATGGACGTTGTACCCGTTCGGCGCGCACCCTTTCGCCATGCCGGCGATCATGTTGTCCGACATTCCCAGCGCCTTTAACACAGGCGCCTGCGTTTGCGCCAGATGTTTCAGGAACGCTTTGCGCTGCGGGGTGAACGACCGGCGCATTTCCTTGATTTTCTTTGTTCCGGCGGCGGTGTATTCCATTTCGACCATGGGGATGCCGTGAACGGAATCGGGCAGGGCGGCAATGCGTTTTTGACGTTCGATTTCCTGCTGCGCGGCGCGTTCGGCGCGGCGGGCTTCCTTTTCCGCCTTGGTCGGTTTGCGCAGGATCAAATCGGTCATTGTCAGCGCCCCTTTCCGTTGCCGACGGCTTGACACATGGCCGTCCGGCGTTTGATTTCCTTCAGCACGTCCTGCAAAGTGACGTTCTTGCGCTTGCCGTAAGTCTTGCGCCCCTGCTTCGCCCATTTTTCCAAAAACTTGTATTGCGGCGCGGGAACGTAAACGGGCGTTTCCGGATCGGGCAGAACGACGTTGCGCGTGTCGCCCTCTTTCATGCCGCGCGTCTGCGGGTTGATCAGGTGATAGTGCGCCATGTCGTGATAGGGTTCGCGCCGGATCAAAACCAGATTTGAAAAATCGTTCGTTCCGCCGCCGAAAATCGGCACTTTGTGATGCGTGTTGAACCCGTGCGGGGTGTATCCGTGTTTCATCCCCTCGATCTGGCGTTTGGTGATGCCCGCCTTGCGCAAGGCGGCCTGCTGCGTTTCCGCCAGCCATTTGACGAAAGCGGCGCGCTTTTCCATTTCAAATTGCGTTCTGCGCGCGGCGCGTTCCTGTTTGGACGGGATGCGGAATTCGACCGTCCGGCACGGCATCCCCAGAAAAGACTCCGGCGTTTTGGCAAAGCTTAGTGGTTCCTTGGGCGTCGATTTGCGTTCGCGGTGCGGCCGTTTGGCGTGCAAATAGCCGTCCGACTGCAAAATTTGTCCGTTTTCCCGTTCAAGGTTTGCCATGGATGAACCCCTGTTTGTTGACGCCGGCAATTAGTGGCTTGCCTGCTTGCGTTTAAAAAGAGTATATCATATGAAAAACGGACTGCAAGTTTTTTGACAAAAAATTATTTTTTTGGAAAAACAGGAAAGAAACGGACGGAAAATGAACGGAAAAAAACGGAGTTGCGCGGGGTGTCAGGGCGTTGAAGGGGCGTTTTCGCATCTGGCCGCGCGCGAAATCTTTCCCGAAAAGGAAATTCGGTTTTACGCGACGTTTGACGCCGTTTTGTCGGCGGTTGAAAACGGCGAGGTTGATTGCGCCGTCCTGCCGGTCGAAAATTCTGCGGCGGGGCGGGTGGCGGATATGCACCGGCTGCTGCGGGACACGGATCTGTTTGTCACGGCGGAACATTTCGTGCGTGTCCGGCATTGTCTGCTGGGGACGCCCGAATCGACGTTGAAAGACGTGAAAACGGTTCTGTCGCATCCGCAGGCGCTGTCGCAATGCGCGTCGTTTTTGAAACGGGGCGGCTATGAAACGCGTGCGGCGGCAAACACTGCAATAGCGGCCAAAACGGTCGCGCGCGAGGGGGACAAGACGCTGGCGGCGGTCGCGTCGCGTGTGGCGGCGGGGCTGTACGGGTTGAAAGTGCTGGCGTCGGATATTGAGGATTCGGCCGTGAACACGACCCGTTTTTGGGTGATGTCGGCCGAACCGGCGCGAAACGTCGATCCGGAAACGGCGGTTACTTCGTTCATTTTCTGGGTGAAAAACGAACCGGCCGTCCTTTACAAGTGTCTGGGCGGATTCGCGACGAACGGGGTTGACCTTTTGCGGCTGGAAAGCTACGTTGATCCCGAACGGTTTTTAACCTCCGCCGGATTTCTGGTCGATGTCGCCGCCAGCGCGGAAGCCGACGGGTTCAAAAGGGCGATGACGGAGTTGTCGTTTTTCGCGCAAAGGGTCAAGATTCTGGGAACGTATGCGGCCGATCCGCTTCGCGCCGAAATGAAAAAACGCCAACGGGAGTGTTTGAAATGAAAAAAGTTTTGAGCGTGTTCGCGCTGATAGTTCTGAGTACCGGAACGGCCGCCGCCGACGGGGACGGTTTTTACACGCGTTTTGACGCCGGTTATTCGACCGGCGCGCATCAGGGCGTGGGCAAAGGCGTGACCGTTCAAACGGGATTCGGTCGGAAAAAGGGGATTTTCCGCGGCGAATTCACGGTGGAATACACGCGCAACCGCACAAAGGGCGCGGCGTTTGACGGTTTGGCCGGTTCGTCGCGCACCCGATTGATGTCGCTGGCCGCGATGGCGTCGGGGTACGCCGATTTGTTCACCGTCAAAGGGGTGACGCCGTACATCGGGGCGGGCGTGGGCGCGTCGCGCAACGATTTGCCCGATTTTGTTGTTGACGGGCGTCAGTTTTTCGGTAATACGAAATACCGTTTGGCTTGGAAAGCGGCCGCCGGAGTCGGAATCGACCTGCCGGCGCGTTTGGTGTTGGACATAGGGTTTTCCTATGCCGGTTTGGGACGCTTTTCCACGAAAGACAACCCGCGGCCGCCCTTGCGTCAGAAAATGAACGTGCGCAAGTTCACGGCCGGTTTGCGCTATAATTTTTAACCGGAGCGGATGACCGTGATGCACGATTTGTTATATTGCGTCGTTTTACACCAACCGTTGTGGATATGGTTGATGTTTTTCGGCATTTTTTCGGCCGTCCTGTTTTTGGATCTGGGCGTTTTGGAAAAGAACGCGCAGGAAATCAGCGCGAAAAAAAGTTTGGTTTTGTTTTCGGCGTATGCCGGAATCGCCAGCCTGTTCGGCGGGTGGATGTATTGGTATTTCGGTCGGGAAATGGCGGCGGAATACTTTATGGGATACGTCGTCGAAATGGGGTTGTCGATCGACAACGTTTTCGTGATGTCGCTGGTGTTCGCCTATCTGGGGGTGCCGCGCCCGTTGCAGCACCGTGTTCTGTTTTGGGGGATTCTGGGCGCGGCGATCTTGCGCGGACTGATGTTCGTCATCGGGGCGGAAATTTTGGACAGGTACGACTTTGTCTTGCTGATTTTCGCCGTTTTCCTGATTTATTCCGGATTGAAAATGCTGATTTCGGAAGAAGCCGCCATCAATCTGTCGAACAGCCGGATGCTGCGTTTTTTGCGCCACTATCTGCGTTTGACGACGGAATTGCGCGGCGAACATTTCTTTGTCAAAGAACCGTCGCAATCCGAACCGGGGAAAATGAAATGGTACGCTACGCCGCTGTTTCTGGCGCTGCTTTTGATCGAATTCGGCGACGCGCTGTTCGCAATCGACAGCGTTCCGGCGATGTTGGCCGTGTCGCATGAAACGTTTGCCGTGTATTCCAGCGATATGTTCGCCGTTTTGGGACTGCGCGCCCTTTATTTCCTGCTGTCCGCGGCTTTGCACCGGTTTTCGTATCTGCAGCCGGCCTGCGCGGTTTTGCTGGTGACGATCGGGATCAAGGTTTTCATCGGCGAATTCTGGTTCAAAGTGGATGACCGCATATCCCTGCTGATCACGTTCGGGCTGTTTTTCGGCGGCGTGATGCTGTCCCTGATCAAAACGGGCGCGCAGCAGGAGGAATTGGAAGACCGCGAACGTCAGCGCGCGGCATCCTGATCCCGCCCTTTGAAACCGGAGGAAAATTGAAAAAACTCGCTGTTCTGTTGCTGTGCCTCGCGGCCGCCGCGTGCCGGACGGCGGAAACGGCGCGGGGCGCGTCGGGCGGGTTTTGGATTTACGCCAAATACGTCGCGACGGGGGCGGGCGTTTTGCGAAAACAATACGTCGAAATCAAATCCGACGGTTCGATCGGTGCCATGACCGCGGTTCGGCCGGAAAACGTCCGGATCGTTGACGGCGGGCGGCACGTTTTG
This sequence comes from Alphaproteobacteria bacterium UBA6324, assembly GCA_002439085.1. Classification (GTDB taxonomy): domain Bacteria; phylum Pseudomonadota; class Alphaproteobacteria; order CAAGCB01; family CAG-977; genus UBA11549. The sequence goes on along the minus strand of DJSW01000008.1, from coordinate 28,399 downwards.
GCGGCGGGGATGATCAACGCGCACGACCATCTGTCCTATGATCACAACATTCCCTATTTCGTCAGGGCGGACGGCCGCTTTAACTGCCGCCGCGATTGGGGCGGCGGATGCCGCGGATACAAAAGGATGCCGCGCCATAAAACGGATCGGCCGGAACATCTGATCCTCAGCGAGCTGCGGCAGGTCGCGGCCGGAACGACGGGCAACATCGGCAACGGCGGGTACAAGGGGTTCCTGCGCAATTTCGGCGACGGGTCAAACGAAGGGCTGGTTCTGCCGCGCGCGGTGTGGAACGACACGTTCCCGCTGAAAGACAACATCGGCTGCGACAATATGCTGGCATCGGGGGACGGCTATCCCCTGCATCCGTACAACAAGCCCGAAACCGTCTATATCGTTCATATCGCGGAGGGCAAGGACGCCGTCGCGCGCAACGAATTCGTCAACATCAGCTCCGGCGAAACGGACATTCTGAACGGGGCGACGGGGTTGGTTCACGCGGTCGCCCTGCTGGAACAAGACGTGCGTAAAATCGCCGACGCCAAAGCGACGGTCGTTTGGTCGCCGCGGTCGAATCTGACGCTGTACGGGGTGACGGCGCCGGTGTCGCTGATGCGGGATTACGGGATCAATCTGGCACTGGGGACGGATTGGGTGTATTCGGGATCAACGCATTTGCTGGACGAATTAAAGGTTGCCGCCGCCTATAACCGCGATTACCTGAACGGTTTGTTTTCCTATGCCGAATTGTGGAAAATGGCGACGGTCAATCCGGCGGCGTTGTTGCGGGCGTCGGATCAAATCGGCGCCGTGCGGACGGGGATGCGCGCCGATCTGGCTTTGTTTGAAACGAACGGGCGTGATCTTGCGGACGACGAATCCGTTTATCGAACGCTGGTCGAATCGGAACAGCGGGCGGTGGCGCTGGTTTTGCGCGACGGCAAAGTCTTGTACGGCGATCCGGCTTTGACGGGCGGGATCATTTTGCCGGACGGCGGAGAGGTGTTGGATTTGAACGGCGAAAAACGCTTCGTCGCAACGATTTCCGAAACGGGGTACGCGATGGCCGCAATTCTGGCCGCAAACAAAAGGGGATTGGTCGAAAAAACGCCGCGCAAACCCGTTTCGATCCGCCCGTCCGATTTGAATAATCGGCTGTATCCCGCGGCGAAACCGTATTCGGGCGAACGGACGGCCGGTGATCCGGACGGGGACGGCGTCGGCGCGACGGACGCCGACCCGCTGTATTTCAATCCGGTGCGCCCCGTCGATCTGACGGACAACGGCGGACGCCAGACGCCCGCGCGGCGGAAATAAAGCGCGGCCGCCCTCTTGCCAATGCGGGGAAAAACACCTATATCCGTGTTGTCGGGAAATGCCCGCGTCGGGGTTTTCCGGCGACGGAGGTCGAAAACGACTCCGCCGTTTATTCGCTTTTTTAAGGAGAAACAAGATGGCTTTATTAACAACGAACAATCCGTTCATGCTGGGGTTTGATTCTTTGGAACGTATGCTGGACAGGGCGGCGAAAAATTCGGAAAGCTATCCTCCTTACAACATTGAACAGATTGACCCGTCGCATTTGCAAATCACGATCGCCGTGGCCGGTTTCGGCGAAGACGACCTGTCGATCGAGGTGCAGGACAAACAGCTGACCGTCAGCGGCCGCCGCGTCGAAGACGAAAACGCCCCCGCCCGCCGCTATTTGTACCGCGGCATCGCGTCGCGCCAGTTCCAGCGGTCGTTCGTTCTGGCCGACGGCATCGAAGTCGAGGACGCGCATCTGGACAACGGGTTGTTGCACATCGACTTGAAACAAAACGAACCGGAACAGAAAATCCGCCAGATCAAGATTTCCAAAAAGGAACACGGCGGAAAAATCGAAAAACCGTCCGAAAAGGCGAAAATCGAAAAGAAATAAGACAGCGAAAGGGGAAACGCCATGCCGGCGACCGAGATTGAAAAAAACATAACGGCCGACGATTTGGCCGAAATGGGCGTGAATTCCGTTGCCTACATCCGTCCGAAAACCGTTGACGACCGCAAAATGTGGTTCGTTTACGCCGCCGAAGGCACCGAATTGGCCTGTACAGACGATGAAAACGAGGCTATATCTATGGCCATTGACAACGAATTGATACCGGTGAGCGTTCATTGACACACGATACGGCGGGCACCTGCGAAAGGTGCGGAAAATCTTTGAAGCTCTGCGTCTGCACGGACGCGGAGCCTTTTGACAACAAACACTTCGTCCTGATTTTGCAGCATCCGCAGGAACAGGACAAAGAGCTGGGGACGGCGGGCATCATCTGTTCGATGCTGAAAAACGCGCGGCTGGAAATCGCCCTGTCCCGTCCGTCGCTGGCCGCGGTGCTGAAACGTCCGGCCGATCCGAAAAAATGGGGTGTCCTGTATCTGGGGGCGCAAAACGAAACCCCCGTGGCGTCGGGGCTGTACGCGATCGGACGCAAGGGAAACCTGCTGGACGACACCGCGCGGCGTCTGGCGGAATTGGAGGGGATCATTCTGCTGGACGGGTCGTGGTCGCAGGCCAAAGCGTTGTGGTGGCGCAATCCGTGGCTGCTGAAAACGCAGCGTTTGCTGCTGGTGCCGCAAAAGCGGTCGCTGTACGGTAAATTGCGCAAGGAACCCCGCAAGGAAAGCGTTTCCACGTTGGAAGCGTGCGCCCAGTGTCTGGATTTTTTGGGCGAGGATGCGCAAATCTCATCCGGATTGACGGCCGCGTTTGCCGAAATGCTGGAAAAATACAAAGCGTTGCGATCCGCCGGAAAATAAGCCTGTTTTAGACAAAAAATCCTTGATTGTCCAATTCCGTGTGATACAGTGGTCTTAACACCACTTTATCAAGGCAGGCTTTTATGGAATACATTCACGCCAAACGCGCCCGCGGAGTCGGCAAACAATACGGATACAACAACAACGGCCGTCCGTCGGCGGGCGGAAACAGCCGTCAGCGCGCCGAACGCGGCGAATTTGATTTCGACGTTATCAACGGTTTCAAACTCAAAGAGGTCGAATTTAAAGCCCCCGGAAAGAAAACGCGCGTCGCCATGCGCGAACAGTTTAAAACGCAGGTGCGTCCGGCCTTTTTAAAATATGTCGCGGCGCATTATGAAAAGGAATTGCGCGCCATGGGCATTTCCGACAAAGGGTTGGAAACCATGCGCAACGGCCGCAGCGTCAACGGGTACAACGTGCATCACAAACTGCCGATTCACGGCGGCGGCACGAACGATTTTAAAAACCTGATCATCATGCCGATTCCGCCGCACGACGAATTGCACCACGAGGTCATCGACCCGCAGCTGAAAGGAAAGGATCTGGCCGCGGGCATTAAAATCAAGCTGCCGTGGAGCGACGATATGGTCTGGAAACGTCCGGCGCAGTCCCGCGAAAAATTGAACGCGGTTGTGGCGGCGGCGGCTTTAAAACGGCGCGAACGTTAAAAACCGTTGAAGAACGGCGAAAACTTCTTTAGAATGACGGCAGTTTTCTGTTTACAGTCTTAGGAACGAACAAATGATTGAAGATATTCTGAAAAAATTGTCGCCGGAAGAAGGCGCGATGATCGTCCGCCCCGCTTCCAGCAAAGATTTGGCGCAATGTCAGAAAGATATGGCGGAAATCGGTCTGCCGGCCGTGCCGCAGGGCTATATCGACTTCCTGCGCGAAGTCAACGGGTTCGCTTGGAACGGCATCGAATTTTACAGCACCGATCAGGTGACCGATCCCGAAAGTAGCTACACCCTGAACGACATCGTGACCGCGAACGAGGATTTCGCCGACTATAACGACGATTTGGAAGGATTCGTTTTGCTGGGACGCGCCGACGACGACCTGTACGTTTACAACACGGCCAACGAAAAATACGAAGTGCTGGATTTCACCGGCCACGACGTGATGGAGGATTTCGACACGTTCGACGCCATGTTTGAAGGGGTCGTCACGCCGCGGCTGTAAAACATTGCTGGTTACCGATTTCGATTTTGTTCTGCCGAAAGAGAGGATAGCCTCTCGTCCGGCGGAACCCCGCGAATCCGCCGGATTGCTTCATGTGTGTCCGCCGGATTCTTTTATTGACGGCCATATTTCCGATTTTCCCGCTTTGCTGCGGCCGGACGATTTGCTGGTGTTCAACGACACGCGCGTCATTCCCGCGCGCCTGTTCGGCAAACGGGGCGACGCGGCCGTCGAAGCGACCTTGTTCAAATCCGTCGGCCTGAATCAGTGGGAGGCTTTGGTCAAAAACGCCCGCCGCCTGCGCGAAAACGACATCGTGCGGTTCTATCCGCCGAACGATCCCGCCGCCGATCCGCTGGAGGCCAAAGTGCTTGGCCGCGGCGAGGACGGCATGACGGTCGTTTTGGAATTTCTGACCGACCCGTCCGTTTTGTTCGCGCAGCTGGAAAAATACGGCGTCATGCCTTTGCCGCCCTACATCCACCGTGAAAAAACGGGGTACGAGGACGACAAACGCAACTATCAAACCGTTTACGCCGCCCATGACGGCGCGGTGGCCGCCCCGACCGCCGGATTGCATTTCACCAAGGAACTGCTGGCGAAAATCGACGCGATGGGGATTGAAAACGTCAAAATCACCCTGCACGTCGGCGGCGGCACGTTCCTGCCCGTCAAAGTCGATGACACCAAAGACCACGTCATGCACGCCGAATTCGGTCACATTTCGCCGGAAAACGCGCGCCTGATCACGCAGGCGAAACGCGACGGCCGCCGGATCGTTTCGATCGGGACGACGGCTTTGCGCCTGTTGGAAAGCGCGGCCGACGACACCGGCGAAGTCCATTCGTTCAATCGGGAAACGTCGATTTTCATCACCCCCGGCTACCGGTTCAAAGCGGTTGACGCGCTGTTCACGAATTTTCATTTGCCGTGTTCGACGCTGTTTATGCTGGTTTGCGCTTTTTCGGGCGTCGATTGCATGAAAGCGGCGTATCACCATGCGATTGAAAAAGAGTATCGGTTCTTTTCCTACGGCGACGCGTGTTTTTTGGAAAAAAAGAGCGAATAAAACTTGCGTTTTTGCTGTTTATTCTGTAAATGTGTTTAAAACATTGAACGGAGATGAAAATGTCTGATACTTTTACAAACGAAGATTTGCTGGCCTTTACGACGGAAATCGTTTCCTCGCACGTCGCCAACAACGAAACGACCGCCGCCGAACTGCCCAAATTGATTCAGGACGTTTACCGCGCTTTGGCGTCCGTCAACGCGCCGGAACCCGTCGCCGAGAAACTGAAGCCCGCGGTTCCCGTCAAGGAATCCGTTTTTCCGGATTACCTCGTCTGCTTGGAAGACGGCAAAAAATTGAAAATGCTGAAACGCCACCTGAAAACGGCGTACAACATGACGCCGGATGAATACCGCGCCCGTTGGAACCTGCCGGCCGATTATCCGATGGTCGCCCCGAATTGCACCGAACGCCGTTCGGACGTGGCGAAACGGATCGGTTTGGGAACGCGTCCCAGAAAATCGAAATAACGGAAAAGCGTCACTTTCGGGTGACGCTTTTTTTTACGGATATGAAAAATGAAGCGGAACGACACGGCGCAAACGCTGACCGTTTACGATCAGGGAACGGCGATCGCCGTCGGCATTGAACGCAGCGACAAAGCCAAACGCATCCGGTTGAGGGTCAGCCGCCGGACGGGCGCGGTCGTTTTGGTTTTGCCGCGGCGGGCGTCCGTTGACAAAGGGTGCGATTTCGCCGTTTCAAAATCCGCTTGGATCGCGGAACAACTGCGCCGCCTGCCGCCAAAACGGGTGTTTCAGGACGGGATGCCGCTGACTTTTTTAGGGCGCGAGGTCGTCATCCGCCATTCTCCGGCCGCGCGGCGCGGCGTGTGGTCGGACGGGAACGTCGTTTGGGTTTCGGGGGCGGCGGAGCATCTGGATCGGCGTGTCCGCGATTTTTTGAAGTCGGAGTTCGCCGTTTACGCGTTGGCCAGGGCGCGCGAAACCGCCGCGAAAATCGACGCCAAAGTGCAAAAGATGACGGTGCGCGACACCGTTTCGCGGTGGGGTAGCTGTTCGCGAACGGGACACGTCAGCCTGTCGTGGCGGTTGGGGCTGGCGCCGCTTTACGTCGCGGATTACGTCATCGCGCACGAAATCGCCCATTTGGCGCAAATGAACCATTCGCCCGCGTTCTGGCGCGTCGTCGCCGGCCTTTGCTCCGATTACGAACGGGCGGAGGCGTGGCTGAAAAAAAACGCCGATTATTTGTACAGCTTCGATTAAATCCGGCTTTCTTTCGCGGCACGGCTGAACAACCGCGGGGGCGGATTGGGGATCAGGTCTTTCGTGCCGTGTTTTTCAAACAACGCGTCCAACAGCGGCGCGCCCGCGGGCGGCAAAGCATATATGCCGGCGACGGTCGGGGAATGGCATCCGGTCGTTTCGGGAAAGCTGAATGGTTTGCCCGTGATCCGGCACCGCGCCATGTCGGCGAAAATGCGCGCTTCCATATATGTGCCGCTGTACCCGTACCGGTCGGAAAAATCGACGGCGGGCGGGCGGGAAAAGCGCGACCGCACCCGCGCGAAAACGTCCGCGTGACGGGGCAAAACAATGCCCGCGCCGTTCAGCAACCCTTTGAAATCGTTTAAAACCAGCGGATTTTTCCACCCGCCGCCGAACAACAGGAACGATTGCGGCATTTTCACGTTTTCGCCGATCATGGACAAAGCGGTCATAAAACCGTAGGCGCCAAGGTATTCGACGGTGCGCAGCGCGTTTTCAAAACCGAAACGGGCGCAAACATCTGCGGCGTTGATTCTGTACCAGTCGGGGTCGGACGATTTCGGCGGCGGCAAAAGGTAGAAGTTGTCTCCGTTTCCGGTCACGGCCGCCGTGTCGAACAGCTCGGCCAGCAATTCGGGAACGATCCGTCCCCGTTGGCCGAACCGCCCGTTCAAATCGCACGGCTCGCCTGTTCCGAACCGTGTCAACGCGTCGGCGAAATGGTTGAACGGCCCCGTGTCCCAACCGGCGGTGACGCTTTTCCCGTCGGCCGTTTCGGAAACGACGGCGATGTTTCCGGTGTTGCCCGCGTTGCAAAACGCGACGGGAAACAGGCCTTTTCCTTTCAGATCCGCCGCGATGTGGGCGTTGTGGATCGGGGCAAGGGGCGCGCCTTCGCCGCCGTTGGCCATGTCGTCGGAACGGAAATCGTAAATGACGGGCAGGCCGGTCAAAGCGGCCAGCCGCGCCGGATCGAACACCTGCAGCGTATAGGGGGCGGCATTGCCCGCAACGGACGGCGGAAAATGCCCGCACGTTTGCCCGTGCAGTCCGATCGCGGCAATTTCCGATTTGTCAAAGCCGCGGCAAAGCGTGTTGACCGTTTCGGCGACCAGATCGGTGTAGCTTTTTAAAACGGCCGTGAAAGCCGCGTCGTTTTTTAAAAAGGAAACGTCGTATTCGTGACGGGCGATCCGTTCGCGCAACGTCAGAAAACCGTTTCGCAATTCCGCCGGATAGGGCAGGGAACACGCGGCCAGATCGGCCATGCGTCCGTCGTCGAATCGGGTCAGCACCGCGTCAACCGCGTCCAGCGAATTGCCGGTCATGACACCGACGGTGATCATGCGTTCCGCCTTATTTCAACGGCAGGGGGGTGACTTTGTATTGTCCGGGCGCCAGTTTCGGCGTGTCGGTTTTGACGCCGTATTCGCGCTGCGCGGGCTGGCCGGACGCGGTGGTCGGCATGGTCGGCGTTTCCTGCGGTCCTTTGGGCAGGACGAATTTTTTCGGATCGGACGGGAAAGCGTTTTTCTGGAAACGCATCAGCATATATCCCGTGCCGCCGCCGTAAGCGGGGCCTGCCACGCCGAACGAATAGTTCGCCCCGATGACGCCGTAGTCCAAATCGACGTAGTCGATTGCGAAAACGGTCGAAACCATGGAATCGGATGTTGTTGTGAATTTGCAGACATAGCCCGTGTCTTCCATCAAAACGTAATCGGGCGATTTGACGAACAGGGCGTTTTTGGAACTCAGGCAAGCGGGGCGCACGGCGTTGAAATGCATATTGTAATCCAGCGCGACGCTGATGATCTGTTCCTTTTTCTGCAGCTTGACGCTCAGCAGTTTGGCGGAATCGACGACGACGGTCGCGGGGGTGACGCCGGCTTTGATGTTGAATTGGATGTAGTTTTCAAAACACATTCTGGAATTCGGGTCGGCGTCGCAGATCAAAACGGTGGAATCGACGTTGTTGTCAAACAGGTTCAGCAGGCTGTTGTACAAAAATTCGCGCGTCATGTTCGTTCTGGCCGGCGCGCATTGCTGGGAACGGCACACGATGACCGACGACGGCGCTTTCGGTGTGACGATCGTGCGTTGGGTGAACGGGTCGGGCAACCCCGCGCCGCACCCGCCGACGGCGGCGATGGCGGCCGTTAAAGCCAGCGTTTTGATCGAAGAAGAAATAATGTCGGACACGTCGAACCTCTGCTTACCGATTGTGTTTTCTACAAAATACCAAAACTTTCTTACGAAAAGATAAAAAATGAAACGCTCATTTCGTTTGTTTCGCCTGATCCGCCCGCCGTTTCAACAGCCGCGGTTTCAGCCACAAATCGGATTTTTCCTGCGAATTGTTTTCCCACCGCTTGTCAAACAACCGTTGGTGCTGGGCGGCGTAATCGGGATCGTTGACGAAAATGTCACAGACTTCTTCGTTTTTATGTACGGCGGGTTCCGTCCAATTCAGCGAACCGCTGGATACGGAAAGGCCGTCGTAAATCGCGACTTTGGTGTGCATGATGCGTTTATAGGTGTGCACGCGCAAAGGGATTCCCGCGTCAATCAAATCCCATATGCGCGACGACACGCCGGCCGCCTGCACCTTGTCGGTCAAAACGCGCACTTTGACGCCGCGGCGGTGCGCGGCCGCCAGCGCGTCAACCAGTTTTTTGTTGTTGATCGAATAAACGGAAACGTCAATGTAGCTTTCCGCCCCGTTGATCAGTTCCAACAATTTTTCCTCGCACGCCGTTTCGTTTAAAACAAAACCCTCCGCCTGCGCGAAAACGGGAAAAAGTGAAACAAAAAGGAATAAAAGCAGGCGGGACATGACGGCTCCGTTTGAAACGGGGGTACTGTATCAGGAAAAACGGTGGAAAAAAAGCCCCGTTTTAAAACGGGGCTTTTCGCAAAACGACGGTTCATTTGAAATTTTTGTTCGCGGCGAAACGCAGGATGTTTTCGCTGCTGCCGATAAAGCGGCCGTCCACGAACATTTGCGGAAAATGCGTGTAGTTGGTGAATTGACGGATGCCGTCGAACAGATCGGGATCGGAACAAACGTCAACGCTTTTGTATTCGATTCCGGCCTGTTTCAATTTTTCGGACGCTTCGGCAGAAAAACCGCACCGCGGATGGGCGGGCGTGCCTTTCATGAACAGGACGACGTGATGCCCGTTCACTTCGCGTTGAATGCGTTGAAACGTTTCGTTTTTAGCCATGGATGCAATCCTTTTGAAAGAATGAATCAACCCTGCGCCGCCGACCGGCGCGATTTCCGTCCGTCATGGACGTTTTTTTTCTTTCTTTCCCTGATCAACGCAAACCAGTATATACCTTTTTAACCGTAAACGGAAGTTTAATCTTCCAGCACGCGTTCCACCGGCGCGGCCGGAACGTTTGGCGCGGCCGGAACGTTGTCGGATGCGTTCGGTGTGGACGGTTCAGCCGCTTTTTCCGTTTCCGGCGCGGGCGCGCTCACGGTTTCAACCGTCGGCGCGGCGTCGGTTTCGTGTTCCAAAACTTCCGGTTTCTCCGGCGGTTCGGGCGCGCGTTCCAGATCCTGCTGCAAAACGCGTTCCTCGGCCGGTTTTTTCTTGAAACGGTTCGGGTTGGGCTTGCGTTCGATAAAGATGAACGTTTCCACCTCGCCGTCGTCGTTGACGCGTTCCGTGACGGTTTCCTTGATGATGTCCAGCTTGTCCACGTCGATCGTCGCCGGCAAGGGTTTGCGCAAAGCTTCGCGTTCCTTTGCCTCTTCCTCGGCGCGTTGTTTCGCGGCCTGTTCCTCGGCGGCGGCCTTTTCAGCGGCTTGTTTTTCGGCCAAGGCTTTCGCTTCGGTTTCCGCCTTGGCTTTCGCCTCCGCTTCGGCTTTTTCTTTGGCCTGCTTTTCGGCCAAAGCCGCCTCTTGCGCCTGCTGTTCGGCCAAAGCTTTCGCTTCGGCTTCGGCCTTTTCAGCGGCGGCTTTTTCGGCCGCTTGCTTCTCGGCCAAGGCTTTTGCTTTGGCTTGCTGTTCGGCCAAAGCCTTGGCTTCAGCTTCCTCGACTGCCTTTGCCTGCGCCTGTTGCTCGGCCGGAGTCTTTGCCTTCGCCGCGGCCTGTTCGACCGCTTGCGCTTGTGTCAAAGGCGCGGCCGCCTGCTGCGCGTCCGGCGCGCTTTCCGGCTGCGGTGTCGCCGTTTCAGCCGTTTGTGTTTCAACCGAGGGCGTTTCCGCGACGAAAGCTTCCTCCGTCACGACGACCGTTTCGGGAACTTCCGCAACGGGCGGAGCGGGCAATTCCGGAACGGCGGCCGTTTCCGCGGCGGGGACGGACGGTTCGGGAACAACGGGTTGCGGTGTTTCAGCGGCGGTTTCGGCCTGAATCGTCGGTGTCGCCGCCGTCACTTCCGGTGCGGGTTGTTCGGCGGGGACTTCCGGCGCGGTTTGAACCGCGGGCTGTTCCGCCGCCGGTGTTTGGGCGGGAGCTTCGGCCTGAACCGCCGGAGCTTCGGCCGGTGCTTCAGCAGAGGCGGGAATTTCGGCCGGTTGTTCCGCGATGTCCAAAGTCGGCAGGGGGATCAAATCAACTGCGGCGGTTGGTGCGGATTCGGGCGCGGGCGGTTCGGACACGGGCGTTTGTTCGGGCGTCGGCTGTCCGGACGCTGGCGGCTGATCCGACAATTCCTGCGGCACCAGCTCCAGCGTCGTTTTCTGTCCCTCTTTGATATCGGTCGATTTCCATTTGTCTGCCACGGCCGGATCAATTTGCGGCAGGACGATCGGCGCGGGCAGGTCGGACAGTTCGTCCGCGATCACATCCACCGCCGGTTTTGCGGTTTCCGCCGCGGGCGCGTCCGGTGTCACGTCGGCCGTCGGTTCACTCGCCGGTTCGGCGGGGGTTTCCGGCGGAACGGGGACGAAATCGGTCGTCGGCTCTTTTGCCGGTTCGTCGAACAAAGCGGGCTTTTCGGTTTGTTTAGGCGGTGCGATAAAGCTGATTTTCCGCGTTTCGGCGGGCGTTTGCTCTTCCGTTTTCAACCGTTCGTCCAAAGCGGCCATGAACGCCTGTCCGCCCTTTTCCAGCCAATCGGCGTACAAAGCCGCGTAATCGCCGCCGTCCAGATAATTTTTTGCGACGGGGCGGTTCAACCATGCCATCGTTTTATCGCGTTCCTCTTGCGAATAAGATGACAGATCGGGTTTTTGACACGCGGCATCCTTTTTCCCCTCGACATATCGGGAAATCAAAGTGGGCACGTCGCACGCTTCTGCGCGCACCTCGGCTTTTCCCGCCGGTTTTCGGATTGCAAAAACGGTCGTCATGTTGTTTTTAAAGCGGTTGATCGCCTTGTCAACGCGGGTCGTGTCCTCGTCGTCGCGCGCTTCCTTGCGGATGTCCGCGCCTTTGTCGCCGTGGATGACGATCGTCGTGTCGTCCAACTTTTTCGCGGCATCCAAATCCTTGATCAAATAATTGATTTGCGCGTAGGTGCAGAACAGCTGGCGGTCGTAATCCTCCCACCGGCGCAATTCGCCCTCGAATTCGTTGCGGTTGGTATAGGACGCATTGGAACGCCATTTCGACGGATCCGTTTTCAACCGGCAATTCTGATCGTAAACATAGGGATAGTGCGGCAGATCAAGGTGGACGAAAAACGCGTTTTTGCCCTTTGCCGCCAACACGTCGCGGCGCAGGCGCGACAACACGGCCGGCTGTCCGACGGGCAGGGATCGCGACAACGGGTTGCCCAAAAACGGGAAATAGTCGGGATTCGTTTTCCGCGCGACCTTGTCATAGGCGTATTTCAAAACGTCCTTGCCGAACGGCGTCGAATTCAGCCAATGTCCGGCCAGCAACATCAGCCGCGCGCCCGTTGACAGGTTCGTGCGGTACAACGCCCCGATCGGCGCCGGATAGGTCAGGCAAACGTCAACGTTTTTCGCGCCGTCGCCTTTGCAGAAATCAAAGGGGTAGGTCTGATATACGTTCAGCGTGTAGCCTTGGTCTTTCAGCGTTTTGAACAGGTCGTTGCGCGTGGCGAAAGCGGGGGCTTCGTCGGAAACGGTGTAATAAACGGCGTCGTCGCGGGAAAACAGGTTCGACGTGTCTTCGGTCGCGGACGGATTCAAAACGCTCGCGATGTTCCGGTATTTGTTCGCGTGGCGCAGGTACGCCGACGGATAGAATGTGAAATTGTTCGATTTGTAAAACGCCGGAATGAACGTCGGATTGAACGCGGCGTCTTTGGGAACGTCGGCTTTGGCGTTCAGCCGTTGCCAATCTTCGGCGGCGGCGGCGTATCCGGTGTGTCCGGCCAAAATCAGATGGATCAGATTTTCCGTTTTTTCCCCGTCGGCGGGTTGGGCGGCGGACGCGGCCGAACGCGCGACATCGGGGATCGTCTGTTTTGCGGAATCGTTCATGACCCAGAACAATCCGGCCAGAACGGGCAGGGACATGAACGCCATGATTCCGCTGCGGAACAGACACAGGATCAACAGCAAAACGACGCCCGACGCGATCGCGACGATCTGGTTGCCGTTTTGCGCGGCGTACATCAAAACGTCATGCGGCAGGAACGAAAAGTAATGGGCGAAATAATTGCCGACGTTATAGGGCAGCAGCAGCCCCAAAATGTAGGCGACGGCGCCGCCGGCGATGACGGAAATGAACACTTTGGCCAGAAACCGCCAGAACGACAGCAAAAACAGGCAGAGAAACGAAAAAACGAAAAATCCGAAACAGGCGAACAGGACTTCGGGCTGGATTTCGTCGTTCAGGATCATCGGGTATTTGTTCGCGTGCAAAAACAGCACGAACGTGAACACCGTCAGGAAAAACAGGAACAGGGACGAATGCAGGTAAAAGGAAAAGGACGCCTCCTGTCTTTGGCGCGCTTCTTCGGGTGTTTCCTCTTCATCTTCGGGAACAAGGGTCGGTTCTTTTTTTTCGTTTTTAGCCATAGCCGTTTTTCCGTTGAACAAATGCCGTCTAGCATTTATTCATAGACTCGCGTAAGCTATAAGTCAATTTTTCCTTGCTGTTGCGGAGAAGATATTTATGTCGCTGGACTATTTGCTGCAAAACGCGGCGCGGCTGCACGAACAGGGCAGGCTGGACGAAGCGGAGGCGGTTTACCGCCGTTTGTTGGAGATAAATCCCGAACAGACCGACGTTTTGCACCTGCTGGGCATGATCGCGATGCAACGCCGGTCGTTCGATTCGGCGATTGATATGCTGTACAAGGCCGTGCACCTGTCGCCGCAAACGGATGCGTACGAATTCACGCTGGCGCAGGCGCTGCAGGAATCCGGCCGCCCCAAAGAGGCTTTGGAACATTACAAGGCCGTTTCCGCGCGCAAGGAATATCCCGAAACTTATCACAACATGGGGATTATTTACCGTTTCCTCGGCGATACGGAATTGGCGCGGAAAATGTTTGAAAAAGCGGTGGAAATGCGTCCGGATTTTTCGTCGGCGTATGTGAATTTGGCGCTGATCGCGCGGGACGGCGGCGATTCTTCGGGCGCGCTGGCGCTGTTGGCCAAAGCCGTCGCGGCCGATCCGCAAAACGCCGAAGCCTATGCCCAGCAGGCCGTCACCCACCGTCTGGCGGGCGAAAACGAACGGGCGGTCGCGTTGTACGAAAAGGCTTTGTCGCTGGCCGAAAGTCCGGTTTATTACAACGGACTCGGCATCGCTTTTGAAAACCTGAACCGGACGGACGACGCGTTCAACGCCTATTGCCGCGCGATCGAACTCGATCCGTCGTGCGCCGACGCCTATAACAATCGGGCGAACGTGTACGTCAAATACGGCAAGCACTGGCAGGCGGAGGACGATTATAAAAAAGCGGTCAAACTGGATCCGCAATTCGCGTCCGCGTACAACAATCTGGGCGCGCTGCTGTATGATCGCGGCCGGTTCGAGGAAGCTTTGGAATGTTACCGCAAAGCGTTCATTATCAACCCGAAACAGGCGGAAACGTGCTGTAATCTGGCCATGGCTGTTAAAGAAGCCGGCGATCCCGCCGAAGCCGTCGGGCTGTATTTCAACGCGCTGGCGTTGAATCCGGCGTTGACGGAAATCCACCACGATTTGGCGCGGACGCTGTACGACCTGTACGGCGGGACGGAGCCGGACGCCAAGGAAACGGCCGTCAAGCTGGCGCAAAAATGGAAACAGTTTTTTCCCGACAATCCGGTTGCCGCCCATGTCTGCGCCGCGTTGCAGGGGGATAATCCGCCCCGCGCCGGCGACGCCTATGTCGAAACGCTGTTCGATTCTTTCGCCCAAACGTTCGACGCCGCCGTCGGCGATCTGGATTACCGCGTGCCGGAACTGGTCGCCGGTTATGCGCAAACGCTGCCCGTCGGATTGCGGATACTGGACGCCGGATGCGGCACGGGACTGAACGCCGCGGCGTTGAAAACGCGCGCCGTGAAACTGACCGGCATCGATCTGTCCGCCAAAATGCTGGACGCGGCAAGGAAAAGAGGGCTGTACGACGCTTTGGAAAAATCGGACGCGGTCGCTTTTTGCAACGAAAATCCGTCGATGTTCGATCTGGTCGTTTGGGCGGATGTCGCGTGCTATTTCGGCGATTTGACGGATTTGCTGGCCGCGTCGGCGCGGGCTTTGGCGGCGGGCGGCCGCGTCGTTTTCACGGTGGAAAAGGCGGAAAGCCCCGACGGATACGCCCTGCGCCCGTCCGGCCGTTACGTTCACGGCGCGGCGTATGTCGAAAACGCGCTGAAACGGGCGGGGTTTTCCGAAATCCGCCTGACGGACGTTGTTTTGCGGCGCGAAAGGGGCGCAGATGTCGCGGGGATTTTCGCCGCCGCCGAAAAAACAGGCGGGGATTCAAACTGAAAACTGGACAATGGCTGAAAGAAAGTTTAAAATTCAACGCACTATGTCGGGGCTGATCCTGATCGCCCTGATTTTATTGATATTGATATGGAGAAAACAGATGCCCCAGTACGATTGGAACGAAATCCCCGATTCAGAAGTCGAGATTTTAATTAAGAAAGTCAACGCGTTGTCTTCTTTCGCGATGTTTACGCCGGGGCGTTCGCATTTGACGATGGCCGCTTTGCCGTTTTATTCGGAATTCAAGCTGTTGCAGGCGACGACGTTTTCGTCGATTCCGCCGGTGACGATGGAATATCTGGTCAAGGGCGAAGGCGAAAACGCCGAAGTGATCAAAATGGACGGCACGCGCGATCCGATTTTTGAAAACAATGCCAAGGGCGGCCTGATTTTGAACAAGGACACGGTCGTCGCTTACGCCACGTTTGTTCTGGGTGCCGTCCAGACGGAAGAGGGAACTTTGCGTTTGGTTGAACACGTTGACGAAGATACGTTCACCGACACCCCCACTCCGCAACAGCGCAAGGACGTGACGCACATGATCCGTCCGGCAAAAGTGACCGAAACGGCCGACGGATTCGATTTGGATGTGATCATGCTGTACGGCGATTCCGTTTACCGCGCCGATTTGGAAGTCAAAAAGGACGGCTTTATCGAAATCAAGCAGGAGGAACTGCTGGCCGAAGGGTTGCCCATCCGTCCGATTTTCTTAGAGTGACCGGACGTCCATGTTTAACCGTGTTGCGGAAATCGTCAAGCGATTAAATCTGGATTTGGAATTCATCTCCAGCGGGAACTGCGTGGATTATTCGCCTGTGACGGGCGAGCAGATCGCGTCGTTTCCGCTGAGCGATTCCGAACGCATTAAAATCGCCGTCGAACGGTCGAAACGGGCGTTTCGGGAATGGCGTCAGGTTTCCCCCGGCGAACGCGCGGAGTTGCTGCGTCTGTTCGGCGAGGAAATGCGCGCCGCCAAAGACGAACTGGCCGAACTGGTCATCATCGAAACGGGCAAGATTCGTTCCGCGGCGGTGAAAGAGGTGGAACGTTCAATCAAGATATGCGATATGGTCGCCGGTATCCAGCGCCGCATTTCCGGCGTTTCCGTTCCGGCGGAAAGCCACAATCTGGTGGTGTCCGAAGTGTGGCGACCGATCGGTCCCGTCGCGATCGTCACATCGTTCAACTTTCCTTTGCGCGTGTGGGTGTTGCACGCGCTGGTCGCGTTGATGTGCGGGGATTCCGTGATCTGGCGTCCGTCGCGCAAAGCGTCGCTGACGGCGTTTGCGGTCAATTCCCTGATGCGCCGCGCAAAGGCCAGATCGACGGCCAACTGTCCGGAATATTTGTCGCAGCTGATCGTCTGCAATCACGAAGACGCCGCTTTTCTGGCGGAAAACGAGGATATCCCCCTGTTGTGCGCCACCGGATCGCCGGTGCTGGCGCGCGGATTGCAAAGTCGGGTCAACCGCCGTCTGGGGCGCAGTCTGCTGTCGGTTGGCGGCAATAACGCGGCGGTCGTGACGCCGTCCGCCGACATTGATTTCACGATCAATGAATTGTTGCATTCGGCAATCGCGGACGCCGGTCAGCGTTGCACGTCGTTGCACCGCGTGTTCTGCCATTCTTCGGTTTACGACGAGGTCGTCGGAAAATTGAAAGACGCGTTCAACGCCGTTTATGTCAATTCACCGTTTGAACGCCAAAGCCGTATCGGTCCCCTGATCGACAAAGAGGCGTTCGACACGATGCGCCTGTCTTTGGAACAGGCGAAACTGGACGGCGGGATTGTTTCGGGCGGCAACCGGATTGATGTCGGCTGTTACGACAAAGCGTACTATGTCCAGCCGGCCGTTGTCGAAATGCCGTCGCAAACGGATTTGGTGAAAACGGAATTGCTGGCGCCGGTTTTGTATGTGATGCGCTATGACGATTTGAAACAGGCGATCGACGGCGTGAACGCTTTTCCGAAAACGTTGCTGGCGTGCATTTTTTCAAACGATTTGCGGGAAACGGGAATGTTCTGTTCGATGGACGGCGTGCAGTCGGACGCCGCGATCGTCAACGCCGGAACGGTTGGGTACGACATGGCCGCGATGTTTACGGCGGGCAAGAACGATCGGGGCGTTTCGTCCGAATTCTGGCGCGTGTTCATGCAATCGAAAACGTGTTTGACGAACTACAACTTTTAACGGCGGGTGGTCGGCGATGAAAAGGGCAAAACGTTTTTTTAAAACGGTGCTGGTTTCGGCCGCCGTGGCGTTGTGCGCCGCCTGTTCGACGCCGGACGCCGCCGATCCCGAAACGACCGCGCCGGAACGGCTGTACAACCGCGCTTTGGATTTGCTGGTCAAAAAACACGAATACACTTTGGCGGCGTCCGCGTTTGACGAAATCGACCGCTATTACCCCTATTCCCGATGGGCGCCGCGCGCGCAGATCATGCAGGCGTTCAGTTATTACGTCAAACGCGAATATGATGACGCGGAACAGGTTCTGGACAGGTTTTTACAGCTGTATCCGGGGAATTCCCTCGCGCCCTACGCCTATTACCTGAAGGCGTTGAGCCTGTACGCGCAGCTGTCCGACACCGACCGCGACCAGCAGATGACGCAACGGACGTTGGACGCGTTGAACGAAGTCGCCCGCCGCTTTCCAGACACGCCGTACGCCGCGGACGCGGAACGCAAAATCATTCTGGCGACGGACTATCTGGCCGCGAAACAGGTTAAAATCGGCGTTTTCTACCTGAAGCGCAACGAACACATCGCCGCGATGAACCGTTTCGCCGATGTCGTCCGCAATTTCCAGCAAACCGCCCATGTGCAGGAAGCTTTGTACCGTCTGACGGAAACGTACCTGATTTTGGGATTGGACGGCGAAGCGCGGAAAAGCGCGGCGGTGCTGGGATACAACTATCCGTCCAGTCCGTGGTACGAAAAGGCGTACGCGTTGATGAAAAAGCACGATCCGGTCGCTTTGGCCGCGCAGGATTAAAGGGGACGCCGCCATGTTGTCGCGTTTGTCGATTCGGGATGTCGTTTTGATTGAAAAGCTTGATCTGGATTTTTCCGGCGGGCTGGGGGCGTTTACGGGCGAAACGGGCGCGGGCAAATCCATTTTGCTGGATTCGCTGGCGTTGGCGACGGGGGCGCGCGCGGATTCGTCGCTGGTGCGGTTCGGCGCGAAACAGGCGTCCGTCGCGGCGGCGTTTTCGATCGAACCGGAAAACCCCGTCTTCGCCCTTTTGGACGAACAGGGGATCGAATATGAGGTCGGCGAACCGGTCGTTTTGCGCCGCGTCGTCACCGCCGACGGCAAAAGCCGCGCCTATGTCAACGACCAGTCGGTCAGCGCGTCGCTGTTGCGCCAAATCGGCGACGAACTGGTTGAAATCCACGGCCAATTCGCGACGCACGGCCTGTTGAACACGGCGACGCACCAGAATGTTTTGGACGTTTACGGCGGTTTGGACACGTTGAAACAGGCGACCGCGGCGGCGTACCGCGCTTGGCGCGCCAAAACGGACGAACGGGAAACGGCGGCGCGGGAATTGGACAAGGCGCGGGCGGAAGAGGACTTTTTGCGTCATTCGGTTGACGAACTGTCCCGTTTCAATCCGCAGGCCGGCGAGGAAAAGGAACTGTCCGACCGCCGCGCGATGATGATGAATTCCGAAAAAATAGCAGAGGGGCTGAACGCCGCGCGCGCCGCGCTGAGCGACGACGGTTTGGACAAGGCTTTGCGTATGGCGCAGCGTCAGCTGGAAAGCCTGTCGAAATACGGCGAGGGGCGGTTCGACGCCGTGATCGAATCGCTGGATCGCGTGATGGCGGAATTGAACGACGACGCGGCGCAGATTGAAACGTTCTGCGACGAACTCGATTTCGATCCGCGCGCGCAGGAACAGGTGGAGGAACGCCTGTTCGGGCTGCGGGCGCTGGCGCGCAAACATCAAGCGGACGCGGACGCTTTGCCCGACCTTTTGACGGATTTTGAACGCCGGCTGAACAGCGTCGAACGCGGCGGCGACGATTTGATCCGCCTGACCAAAGAAGAGGAGGCCGCCCGCCTGTCGTATCTGGAAACGGCGCAAACCCTTTCGGCGGCGCGGGAAACTGCGGCGCGGAAACTGGACGGCGCGGTCGCGCGCGAACTGCCGCCGCTGAAATTGGAAAAGGCGACGTTTAAAACGCAGATCGAACGCCTGCCGGAAAGCTTGTGGAACGCGAACGGCGTGGACAGGGTGGAATTCACCGCTTCGACCAATGCGGGACAGCCGCTTTCCCCGATTGCGAAAATCGCGTCGGGCGGCGAACTGGCGCGTTTCATGCTGGCGTTGAAAGTCAATCTGGCGGCGGCGGAAAAAATCCCGACCCTGATTTTTGACGAAGTCGATGCCGCAATCGGCGGGGCGACGGCGACGGCGGTCGGCGAACGTCTGGCGCGTCTGGCAAAGGATTGTCAGGTTCTGACCATCACCCATTCGCCGCAGGTGGCTTCGTTCGGGGCGCATCATTTCCGTGTCCGGAAAGCCGAGGTCGAAACCGGCAAAGTCTTGACATCCGTTGATGAATTGACCGATATCGAACGGCGCGAGGAAATCGCCCGAATGTTGGCCGGCGCGCACATCACGGACGCCAGCCGCGCCGCCGCGGACGAGCTTTTGAAAAACAGGATGAAACCGGTATGACCGACATTCCCGCGCGCGATTTGACGGATTTGGAAGCCGCCGCCGAACTGGCTTTTCTGGCCAAGGAAATGGCGCGGGCGGAACGGGCGTATTATCAAAACGACGACCCCGTGATGACGGACGCGGCGTATGACGCGCTGAAAAAACGCAACGAGGAAATTGAACGCTTTTTCCCGCATCTGATCCGCGCGGATTCACCGTCGAAACACGTCGGCGCCAAAGCGTCCGAGGATTTCGCCAAGGTCGCGCACAGCGTGCCGATGCTGTCGCTGGCAAACATTTTCACCGACGGCGACGTGTATGAATTCATCGACAAGATCCGCCGTTTTTTGGGGCTGGACGAATCGGAAACGCCGCAGTTTATGGCGGAACCGAAACTGGACGGCCTGTCTTTTTCCGCGCTGTACGTCAACGGCAAATTCGCGCGCGGGGCGACGCGCGGCGACGGTATGGTCGGCGAAGACATCACCGAAAACCTGAAAATGATTCCCGATCTGCCTTTGACGCTGGACGGTGCGGATGTGCCGGAGCGTATGGAAATCAGGGGCGAAGTCTTTATGAACAAGGCGGACTTTTTCGCCTTGAATGACGAACAGCTGGAAAAGGGCGCAAAGCCGTTTGCAAATCCGCGCAACGCGGCGGCGGGATCGTTGCGTCAGCTGGATCCGCGCGTGACGAAACGGCGCAGGCTGTCGCTGTTCGGATACACGTTCGGCGAAGTGTCGGCGGAAAAATGGGCGACGCACGCCGAATATCTGGAAAAAATCCGCGGCTGGGGCTTTCCCGTCAATCCGGAAAACAGGCTTTGTTCTTCGGCCGACGAAATCGTCGCGTATTTCAAAAGCTTGGGCGAACGGCGGTCGGGGCTGGCCTATGACATCGACGGCGCGGTGTATAAAGTCAACCGCCGCGATTATCAGGAACGGCTGGGCTTTGTCGCGCGTTCCCCGCGCTGGGCGATCGCGCACAAATTCCCCGCGGAACAGGCGGTGACGCGGCTGGAAAACATCCGCGTGCAGGTCGGACGCACGGGCGTGCTGACCCCCGTCGCCGATTTACAGCCCGTGAACGTCGGCGGCGTCATGGTCGCGCACGCCACTTTGCATAACGAAGACGAAATCAAACGCAAAGACATCCGCGTCGGCGATTTCGTCGTCGTCCAGCGCGCGGGCGACGTGATCCCGCAAATCGTGCGCGTCGTTTCGGAAAAACGCCCCGCGGATTCGGTTCCTTTCGTTTTTCCGACGCAATGCCCCGTTTGCGGTTCGCGCGTCGTTCGGGACGAGGATCAGGCGGCGCAGCGGTGCTCCGGCGGGTTGGTCTGCCCCGCGCAGGCGGTGGAAAAGCTGAAACACTTCGTGTCCCGCGACGCTTTGAACATCGAGGGGTTCGGCGCGAAAAACACGCAGAGCTTTTTTGAACGCGGGTGGATCAAAACCCTTGGCGATGTGTTTGATCTGGAATCCTTGCACGGCGCGGAAATCCGCAAACTGGAAGGGTGGGGCGACAAATCGGCGGACAATCTGTTTTCGTCGATTCGCAAAGTGCAAAGTGGCGTTCCCATGGACAAATTCCTGTTCGCGCTGGGCATTCCGCAAATCGGTCAGGCGACGGCGCGGCTGTTGGCGGCGCACTACCTGAATATGACGGATTTTCTGGCGCAAATCGACGCGGCGCGGGACGCGGAATCCGACGCGTACAAGGAATTGACCGCGATTGAAAGCATCGGCGAAATCGTCGCGCGGGAATTGCTGGATTTCTTTGAAGAGGAACACAACCGCGCCGAAGTCGCCCGCCTGTTGGCGCAAATCAAAGTATTTGATTTTGAACCCGCGGCGCGCAATGACAATCCGCTGGCGGGCAAAACGGTCGTGTTCACGGGGACGCTGCCGACTCTGACCCGTAGCGAAGCGAAAGCCAAGGCTTTGGCCGTCGGGGCGAAAGTCGCGGGGGCTGTTTCCAAAAAAACGGACTATGTCGTTTTGGGCGCGGACGCGGGGTCAAAGGCGGAAAAAGCGCGGGAATTTGGCGTTTCGACGATTAGCGAAGACGAATTTGTCGCCCTGTGTAACAATCCGAAATAAAATTTTTATCGCTTTTTGTAAAAAAACGTCCTACCTTTTGTCTATCAACCGCTGCGAAAGGAGGATTCGGAAATGAAAAACGCCTTGTTGACCGCTTTGTTCCTGATCCTGTTTTCTTGCGGCGCGCGCGCCGGCGAATTGGAACAGCCGTTTATGCTGGCGATGGATTATTCCGCGCTGACCCGCTTGGCGCTGGACGATTCTTTTCGGCGCACGAATACGGAATTGAACGCGGAACAAACGACCGCGAAAGAAAACGCGCCCGTTTCCGAAACAACGCCCGAAGCCATTGAAAAAAAATGGGAAGTGATCAAGGACTTTTCCCCGAAACCGCGGTCGCTGACCGGCAAAGCGAGCTTTGACGCGAACGAAACGGTTTCCGTCGGCGCGGCGGCCGGATACACGTTCCCCGAAGAAAACGAACAGACGCAAACCAGAACGGACAGCTCTTATTCCGTCAAAATCAACGTTGAAATGGCATTGTGATCCGCTTTATTTCGCGCGGGACAAGGAAAAACGACAATTTAGTAAAATCGTAACTATATTTACGCTTAACCGTTATCCGGATTTAGGTGAATTCGATGAGGAAAAAATATCCGTTGGGTGAGTGAGTGTTGCTTTTTCTGTTTCCGCATAGCGTTTTCCATACGGGGACGTTTCCCATGTGTGTCTCTCTCTTCATAGACAGATTTTTGAGCGGCGCGGGACAAATGTGTCCGGTGCGACAACACCGGACTTTATCCGAAAACTTAGGGAAATGTGTGCGAAATTACAGCCAAGCCATGGCGGCGGTGATGAACGCGCCGACGATGACGGGGATGGACAGGTTGTCGTCCGCTTTAATTCTGTTTTCATAGACTTCGGCGAACATGGCGGCGAAAACGCCGGCCAATCCGCCGCACACGAACGTGTCGGGCAATCCGCGCGCCGCGGCGAAAACGGCGACGACGCCCGCGCCGGACAGCAGGAAAGCAACCGCGCCTTCGACGCTTTTTTTGCCCTGATTGATTTTATGTTTGCCGAACGGCCGGCCGATCAGCGCGGCGGCGGTGTCGGAAATCAGCATTACGGCCATGGCGCACGCGGCAACGTCGGGCGCGAACAACACGGATGCGGCCAAAGCCCCGCCCAGCACATAGGGCGACCCGCTCAGCCGGAATTTGCCGCCGGTTTCCTTTTCGCGCAACATTTTGCCGAACATCCGGCCGTAGGTTTGCATCACGAACGGCCATTTTTTAAAATACCCGTATTCGATGAACACGTTTCCGGCCAACAAAACGGCGAATACGGCGGCCGGCCAATACGGCGGAACGAACAAGATCAGCGCGGGCATCCACAGCGAAGACAAATGCACGGATTTGCGCAAAACCTCTTGCGTATAAGGAATATCGGACACAGGCGTTTCCCCGATCAGTTAAACATGACGGCGTTGCACATATTGGGCGTTCCGGCGGTCAGGTTTTCGCCGTGATCCAAACCGCCCATCAACGACAGCGCGACCAAATACCCGTTGGCCGACGGCATGTTTCCCAACACGCCGGACGTTCCGGACGGGTTGTCCACCAACGGGAAATTGCATACGACATAGTTCGGGACATAGACGCTGTTGACCGGCGCGACGCCGGCGGACATGATGTAATACGCCGCGCCCAACGGTTGATGCTGCGTAATCGCGCCGACGGCGGGGTTCGTGTTCGCGACCAGCGGCTGCCAATCCTTTTGCAGCATACCGACAAAACGGGATTGTCCGGTAGCGTCGGAAATGGCGCGCAGAGCGGTCATTTTATCGGCGCCGTCGTAACGCGGCGGAATGGCGCGGATCGTCACGATATAGCGCACGACATCCGACGCGCCGCACGACACGGTGATATTTTGGCTTTTGGCGACGCAGAACAAATAGGTGCGCGTGCCGCTTTGCGGTTTATAGGTGGACGGCAGACGAGCGGTAATATGCGAAAAAATCACATTACCGGCATCCACCTGATTCAACACGCCCGCGGCGTTCGTCGTAACCAACGGCACGACGCCGTCGGCTTTGGATCGCAGATAGGTTTCAGTTGCCGCGGCGTTGGCGTTCATCGCGTCGATATATCCGTGTTCGGCCGACGAATGTTGTTGATACATACTCAACACCATGGTCTGATACACGGGGGCGATAAAGTTTTCCTGCGGCTTTGTTTTTTCGTACAGGTTGCCGTACATGACGACCCCCATCAACGATGCCAGCATCATCCAAAAAAACATAACAGCCTCCTTTCCCTATCGCCCCGCGGGGATCAGTTCATCCACCGTTTGTACGTGCTGTCGTCCAAGATCGGGTTGTCCATCGGCGTCAGGATAATGTCGTTGACTTCTCCGTTGTAGGACGACGTGCCGTTGTCGTTCAGTTTTATGAACCGCATATTGGGCATATCGAAACGCTGCGGGTTGAAATAACAATAGGTGTGCGCCAACGCGCTCCACGATCCGGTACCGACCCCGCCGACGTTCCACACGAACTTGCCTTCGTCGTCGTTGTAATAGGACGCGAAACCCATTGCGATTTTCCACCCCAAAACCTGACCGTTGGAGTTCACTCTCGGCTGTTGCATCACGATCATGCGTTGCGACGGCTGCATGATGCGGATACCGTGCACCGCGTAGTTGTTGGAGGAATCCTCAAAATTCTGCCATCCGGGGTTGTACGAAATCGGATAGCCGTCGTCGTGGCGGGAATACAGCACCCGCGCGACGTCGAACGAATTCGGGGTCAGTGTCATGACCGCCTGATACCCGTCGGGGCAAACGCCTTCATCCTGTGCGCTTTGGATTTCCGTAACCGAAGCACCGGACGCGTTCACCGCGGCATAGGACACCGTCCGTCCGGGGGCGGGAACAATGCCCATGAACGGATGCGCCCAACAAAAAGAACCCGTAGGACATTCCCTGTACGGTGTATTACGGTTATTGAGATCGGGCTCGGGATCCGGTGTATCCGGACCGAAAGTGAACGTAACGTATTTGCCGTTCTTCTCCGTTCCGGACGCCCCGTCGCACTTCCCCTCCCCCTCCGAACAGGCACATGAACCGCCGCCGGCTTTGACCGGATGTTCGTGCGAGGAATCAACCTTGGAACAGTTGAATTCCCAACCGCCGTTGACCATGCCCAGCTGGTCGAACGTCATATACGGCATGGAATAGGAACACAGGCTTTTCCACGGCGGCGTTTCGCCGGACGCCGACGATTCGCCGCACGGCCACCCGCCATAGGCGTAATCGTTCGACAGTTGGTAAATGCCTTTCAGAATATAGTTGGGCAACGCTTCGCTGAGCCGCGCGCCGCCGCGCGACGTGATTTTGATGTCGTTCATCACGGAAACGAACGCCGGATCGACGCGGAAGTTTTTGTATTTGTCGCGATCGTTGGTCAAATGCGCCTGATACGGCGAATACGCCCCGCCCAAATCGTTGGTGTTGATATCGACATAGGCCGTATTATAATAGGTGTTATTCGTTGACATCATCAAGTCGCCGCTGGACGTGCGTCCGGTGTCCTCGTCGATCTTGATGCGGGCGCGGTTGACGATCATGTTGTAGTAACGGCTGCCGTTGACGCTCAAATTCTCGGGTTGGAAAAACGTGCCGCTGACCCGTCCGGAATCGCCGTAAAGAGCAAGACCGTTCGTTTTATTGATGTTAACGGAACCACCGACGCTATCATCTATACTACCATTGATGAGCATTTTTGTGCCGCGATCGCCCGCATCCGTAACACTAATAGTTGTACGCTTGCCACTCGCATTGCTAAATACAATTCGATGGCCATAGTCATATTTTCCACCATCTCCATTTATGTACGCAAACAAAGTCAATCCCTGATTATTGTATATCATACTGCGGGCGGCATTGCCGTTGTTAAACAAGTTGACCTGAAACCTCGCACTGGTACCGCGCATATTATACAGACCAAAAGAGGCCAATCCAGAGTCGATTAACGCCGGATTACTGCCTTGAGCAACGGTTTCAACCCTAAAAGAAGCTTGATCTTGATAAGCTTTTGTCCCGTTGCTTATAGCTGTCAATGAATAGGTTGTTCCAATCTGTACTTTCGTTTCATTATTCATCACACGACTGTCACGTATATTCAAGAAATATGCATAGGGATGTAAGGATTGGCGTAGAGAATTTGTCCCATTTGTAACATTCATCCAAATATAATTCGTCGCATTGATATATTGTTGCGGAGAGTTCTGATACAAACGATTCGCCGCGCGGATCGACATTTCGTCCCGCGAATTCAGGAACATATCCGACGCGGAATTCATGATCAGCTGCCAACCGGCATTTAATTGCATATCGTCATTGGAAATCAAATCCATGATATCGGATCTCAACGTCATATCCTGTTCGGCATTCAAATCCATATCCATTGTGGTATGCAAAGTCATATCCCGCGTGTTCGCAACAATCTGGTCACGCGCGTTCAGGGTCATCATCCCGTCGCCCTCATCATATGTCATCGTGATATCCGACGACGGCGTCCCCAACATCAAACGATTGGTCATATTAATGTGCGACGAATTCGTTCCCAATGAAACGCGGGCGTATCCGTCGCCCTCGCCATCCTCTTGATCATTGCCGTTGGCGGTGTTTTGCGAACGGATCAGGATTTTGCCGCCGACAACCTCCAACCCGCCGGCGTTGTTGATTTTATGGCATTGCGTGCCGTTGCATTCGATCGCCCCGCCCATGTCCAAATTGGTGAACATACTGTTCGCGCCGGGCAGGCCGTCCACCTGTTTGCGGTACAGGTAATCGCCCGAAAATCCCGACGAATAAATCGTCGTCGCCGCCACGCGTCCGCCGACGGAGCTGTTGTACCCGACGATGTAATTTGTCGCGTCGCCTTCCCAAATACCCTGCGCGCCGACGATCGTCGTGCGGCCGCTGTTGTTCAAAACGTTGCTGACCATGTTCGACGTGCGCACGAAACCGCCGTCCGCCCCGATCATCGTCGCGATGCGCGCCGCGCGGCGGTCGTCGATTTCCGCCGCCCCGTTCGACAACACGACGCCGGTCACTTTATACCGCGAACACTTGCAGGCGGAATCCAGTCCCGTCCAAACGCCGTCCGCCCCCATGCTGCCGCACGTCGCGCCGGTGGATGTGTTTGTCCCTTCGGTGCATTGGGCGCGCACGCCGATGTCGAACCCGTCGGCCAGCTTGTTGCCCCGCAACCGGTACGATGTCGAATTGTTACTGCCCGTCACGGTTTCCAAATACGTCGCCGGCAAATACGGCGCCAACCCCGCAACCGGTACGGCGAAATGGCTGTCCGCCGCATTGGAACAGCTGACCCCGCCCGCGACCGCGATCGTGCCGCCACCGGAACACGCCGATTTAATGCTGGCATAGTTCGCTTCGATCCAGTTGGACAACGCGTCCTTCAACTCTTTCATCTGACCGGCGATGGCGACATCCTCCATTTCCACGGTGCGGTCGGCCGTTTGACGCACGACCATCGGCGACATCATCGTCATCAAACCCAACAGCGCGATCGCTTCGATCATCAGCGCGCCGCGTTCATCGGTTCTTTTGTTCATCAGGGGCGTAAACATGGCAACCTCCCGTTTCTTGAAATTCGTTCCAGCCGCACTTCGGGCTTTGGTTATTTGCCCCATTGTAAAGGCAAAATCACGGCGCAATCAACCCAAATCGTGTATATCCGACGTTATATTTCGCGGTTTTCCGCCATTTTTCGACCATTTATGACGAAAGATATAGAAACATCGCAACCCGTTGAAAAATAACGTTTCATGTATGAAACATCGCTTTCGCCGCCCCGATGCCGGATCACGCGGCCGGCCGCCCACCCCCGCGCAGAAACCCCGCCCCTCGCCCCACAATCCCACTCTGCGCGCCGCCAAACCCCGCCGCCCCCGACCGCGGCGAATCGACGGGACAAACAACGACATACCGGATTTTTTATTTGCGCGCCATAATCGCCTGACCACACACACAAAGACAGCCGCTGCATCTCCCATTTTTGTACCCTTGAAAACCCCGTGCTAGGCGCGGGGTTCTAAAAAGCTTACAGCTATGCACAGAAAAAGCACTCCTTTGATACAATAGACGCTGGTCTGGTGAACCGCGTCTGTTGATGTCAAAGGAGTAATCGAATGAATGATGTGCATACATTATCACACACGACGTGGAACTGCAAATACCACTTGGTGTTTGCTCCGAAATACCGCCGCAAAGCCTTTTACGGCGAGCGCAGATATGAAATCGGGAAAATACTCAGGGAGCTGTGCGGTTGGAAAGGTGTCACGATCATCGAAGCGGAAGTCTGCCCCGATCACGTGCATATGTTGGTTGAAATTCCGCCGAAAATGAGCGTGTCCAGCTTTGTCGGGTTTCTGAAAGGGAAAAGCAGCTTGATGGTTTATGAACGGTGGAGTAATATTAAATACAAGTACCGTAGCCGAGAGTTTTGGTGCAAA
>DJSW01000010.1 GCA_002439085.1 Alphaproteobacteria bacterium UBA6324 | reverse complement strand
GGCGCAACATTGTGAATATGGAGAGGTGGCAGAGTGGTCGAATGCGGCAGACTCGAAATCTGTTGACCGGCTAGTTCGGTCCGGGGGTTCGAATCCCCCCCTCTCCGCCAATACGCCCCGATTTTTTCGGGGCTTTTTTTTGAATTGTGAAAGGATTGCCCGTGAAACCGATCGTCGCCGTTTTGTGTCCCATGCCCATGGAATTTTCCGCCGTTGAAAAGGCGTTCGGCAAACTGGGCGAGCCTTTGGAATCCGTTTTCGAGGAAAAGAAGTTCGATTTCGCGGGGCTGGATGTCGTTTTGGCGCGCTGCGGCGTCGGCAAAACGCTTTCCGCGGCGAAAACGCAGAAACTGATTCAGATGTTTGAACCCGACCATTTGTTTGTTTGCGGGGTCGCCGGCGCGATCGCCGAGGATCTGGACGTGTTTGACGTCGTCGTCCCCAACCGCGTGGTGCACGGCGACATCCGTTTCGGCGACGCGTACAATCCGACGGACGTGACGGAATCGGGCGAGGAATTTTTTATCGGCAAACCGCAATATTCGGCGTCGGCCTATTTGCCGGAACGATTGAACGCGCCGTACAAATCCGGCACGCTGGCGACGATTGATTCGTTTGCCGAAGAACGGGAAAAGGTTTTTCTGGAAGAAAAATTCAACGCGTGCTGCATCGACATGGAAAGCGCGGCCATCGCGCAAATCGCAACAATGTGGAACATCCCGCTGACCGTCGTGCGCGCGATTTCGGACAACCGCCGCCACACGATGGGCGATTTTGAAACGAACGCGCCGAAAGCCTGCGCCGTCGCCGCGCAGGCTTTGATTGAACTGCTGAAACGGATTTAACGTTTACAAATCGGCGGAATAGATGAAATTCATCAACCGGACGGGTTCGACGCCCAGCAAATCCCAGTCCTTGCCGATTTCCAAACACGCCAGCGCGGCCGTCGGAAAACCCTCCGCAATGCTGTGATTGTGGGCTTCGTTCTGTTCGACGGCGGCGTCGCACGCCAACGGCAGGAAATCCGCCAAAGCCGGATTGTGTCCGATGACAAGGACTTCGTGCTTGTCGGCGGCGGTTTGGCGCAAAATGTCCATCATTTCCGCCGCGTCCGCCCGATACAGCGCGTCAACGAACACGACCTGCGTCGGTTCGAACGCCGTGTACAGCCTTTCCAGCGTTTCCATTGTCCGGACGCTGGGCGAACACAGCACCAAATCGGGCTGGACGCGTTTTTCACGCATCAAATCGCGGATTTTTCTTACGTCCTTGCGCCCGCGCTTGCCCAGCGAACGCAAAGCGTCTTTTTGCTTTTTCTTCGCTTTTCGCGATTTTCCGTGACGCATCAAATACAGATGCCGCGGTTTTTCCGACGGCGTTCCGGCCGTCGTTTCGGACGCGTTTTTTCGATCGGATGCCTGTTTCGCCATTTCTCCCTCCCTGATGTCGGAATACGTTTTCATCATAGGCGAAAACGGGGCGTCGAGAAAGCTGGTCAATCGGTTTAAATGCTTTTTACACTTTTCATTTTTGCAAAAAAATATTACGAATTGTAAGGGAAGTTTTTTAACCGAAGGAAAAATCCATGACCGCCGAACCTGTCGTTTTTTCGCAACCCGTTTCCATGACATCGCCGTCGCGTTTTTTCAACCGCGAACTGTCGTGGCTGGCGTTCAACCGCCGCGTTTTGGAAGAATCGATGAACACGCGCTACCCCCTGCTGGAACGGTTGCGTTTTCTGGCGATTTCGGGGTCGAATCTGGACGAGTTTTTCATGGTGCGCGTCGCGGGCATTCTGGCGCAAATCTACGCCGGCGTGACGGCGCGTTCCGACGACGGCATGACGCCGCAGGAACAGTTGGACGCCATTAACGAAAGCGTCGCGGAGTTGCGCCAAAAACAGGACGAATACTTTCTGGCGCTGAAAAAAGAGCTGGAAAAAGAGGGAATTTTCCTGATTTCGCGCGACCAGCTGTCCAAACAGGACACAAAGGCGTTGAAAGAGGTGTTCGAGGAATCCGTTTTCCCCGTCCTGACGCCGATCGCGCTGGATCCGGCGCATCCGTTCCCGTGGCTGGCGAACCTGTCGCATTCGCTGATTTTTTCGATGAAGGACAAAGAGGGGACGGAACGCAAGGCGATCATCCCGCTGCCGGCGGGGCTGCCGCGTTTCATCCGGCTGACAAAGAAACCCGCGCGCTTTATCGCGTTGGAAGATGTCGTCCTGCAATTCATCGGCACGATTTTCCCGAATTTCAAAATCAAGCATTTCGGTCTGTTTTCGATCGTCCGCAACAGCCTGCTGCAGGTGGACGAACGCGCCGAGGATCTGGTGCGCCAGTTTGAAACCGCGCTGGCGGAACAAAAACGCGGCGACGTGATCGCCCTGGTCATGAATCAGGATATGCCGCAGGAACTGGCGTCCTACCTGACGCACAAGCTGGATGTCGAAAGTTTCGGCGTCGTGCGCCGCAACGGCATCATCGGCACGCGGTCGCTGTCGGCGTTGATCACGTCGGATCGCAAAGACCTGCTGTTCAAACCGTACAAGGCGCGCCACGCCGAACGCGTCCGCGATTTCAAAGGCGACCATTTCGCCGCGATCCGCAAAAAGGACATGGTCATCCACCACCCTTACGAATCGTTTGAGGTCGTCGTCAAATTCCTGCGTCAGGCGGCCAAAGATCCCGATGTCGTTTCCATTAAACAAACGCTGTACCGCACGAACAAAAACTCTCCGATCGTCAAGGCGTTGATCGACGCCGCGCAGGCGGGAAAAGACGTGACCGCCGTTGTCGAACTGCGCGCCCGTTTTGACGAAGAAGCCAACATCAAATGGGCGAAAGACATGGAAAAGGCGGGCGTCCACGTCGTTTTCGGGTTGATGAACTATAAAACCCACGCCAAGATTTCGCTGGTGACACGCAAGGAAAACGGCAAAATGAAAAGCTACGCGCATTTCGGCACGGGCAACTATCACGAAATCACCGCAAACCTATATACAGACCTGTCGTTTTTCACTTGCGATAAGGATTTGTGCAACGACGCCGCGCTGGTGTTCAACTATTTGACGGGATACGCCCAACCCGACAATTTGAAAAAGCTGTCAATCGCGCCGATCAACCTGCGCGACAAGCTGTTGAAGCTGATCGACAAGGAAATCGAATACGCGAAAAAGGGCAAGCCCGCCAACATCTGGGCGAAAATGAATTCGCTGTTGGACGACAAGTTGATCGACGCGTTGTACCGCGCGTCGCAGGCGGGCGTAAAAATCACGCTGGTCGTGCGCGGCATTTGCGCCCTGCGCCCCGGAATCCCAGGATTTTCCGACAACATCAAGGTCAAAAGCATCATCGGGCGTTTTCTGGAACACGCGCGCATCGTTTGTTTCGGCGCGGGCAACAAACTGCCGTCGCCCAAGGCCAAGGTCTTCATTTCCTCGGCCGACTGGATGCAGCGCAACACGATCCACCGCGTCGAAACGCTGGTGCCGATCGAAAACGAAACCGTCCACGAACAGATCATGGGGCAGATCATGCAGGGCAATATCAAGGACGAGGCACTCAGCTGGATTTTGCACCCCGACATGACCTACACCCGCGTTTCCGAAAGCCCGCAGGCCTTTTCCTGCCACCAGTTTTTCATGACGCACCCCAGCCTGTCCGGCCGCGGTTCGGCGAAGTTGCGCGACATTGTCGCCCGCCAGAAAAAGGCCGTCCGCAAAGAGGAGCGCGAACCCGCCAAACCTTTGGCGCCCATGAAAGCGGAAGAGGCCGCGCCGCCCAAAACGCCGAAGAAAACCCCCGTTAAAAAACAAAAGAAAATCGTCAGAAAATCCCTGACTCAAGCGAAAAAGGAAAATTGACATGGCTCGTTCCGGAGAAGACGACATCGAATTGGAAGCGAATTTTTCCAATAAAGAGGAAGCGGAAATACGCACCCGCCTGATCACGCTGCAGGATAAAATCACCGAAGCGAACGTTCCCGTCATCGTGTTGTTGTGCGGGGTCAACGGGTCGGGAAAAAACGGCGCACTGGGCATTTTGCGCGATTGGCTGGATCAGCGGCGGCTGGATCTGCACGCCTATGAACGCCGCGACATCCGAAACGACCCCGTCGAATTCCGCCGCTATTGGTGCGACACGCCGTTGAACGGCACGACGGGCATTTTCGTCAGTTCGTGGTATTCCGACCCGCTGGTCAACCACGCGAACGGCAAAATCAACGACGACGAGCTGTACAAACGGCTGGACGAATGTAACGATTTTGAAAAGATGTTGGCGGATTCCAACGTCATTTTCTGTAAAATCTGGTTTCACAAGAGCAAAAACGAACAACAGGATTTTTTGCGCGCGCTGGACGACGATCCGTATGAAAAATGGCGCATCATGCCAGACGACTGGAAAAACTGCTGCATGGCGGACAAATTTGAAACGGCGACCCAAAAGCTGATCCGCTACACGGACAAGGATTACGCCCCGTGGTTTGAAATCGGCGACGGCAGTTTTACGGAACGTTTGCGCGTGGCGTTGGATGTTTTTTGCACCCGCGTCGAAACGCAGATCGACGCTTTTCTGAAAGCGAAAGAAAAAGAGAAAAAGGCCGGAACGCCTGCCCCCGAAAAGCCCAAGAAACCCGATTTTGTCAAATCGCTGGACATGAACGCGTCGCTGTCCAAAGAGGAATACCGCGAACAGCTGCCCTATCTGCGCGCGCGTCTGAACGCGTTGTTGATGGAGGTCAAAAAACGCAATAAAAAGGTCGTTCTGGCGTTCGAGGGCCCCGACGCGTCGGGCAAAGGCGGCGTGATCAGCCGTCTGGCGTCGTCGATTTTCGTGCGCGACTGCAACATTTTCCCGATCGCCGCCCCGACGAAAGAAGAGCTGAACCACAATTTCCTGTGGCGGTTCTGGACGCGGCTGACGAACCAGAAGCTGCTGACCGTGTTCGACCGCACATGGTACGGGCGCGTTTTGGTCGAACGCATCGAACATTTCGCGACGGATCGGGAATGGAAACGCGCCTACGACGAAATCAACCGGTTTGAAAAACAGCTGACGGACGGACGCAACATCGTCGTCAAATTCCTGTTGTACATTTCGGCCGACGAACAGCTGGCGCGGTTCAAAGCGCGCGAGGAAACGTCCTATAAAAAATGGAAAATCGGCAGCGAAGATTGGCGCAACCGCGAAAAATGGGATCAGTACGACGAAGCGTTCGACGATATGCTGAAAAAAACGGACACGAAATATGCGCCGTGGTTCGTCGTTCCCGACAACAACAAAAAATACGGCCGCGTTCAGGCGATGAAGCTGTTGTGCGAACATTTGGAAAAAGTGTTGGATTACGACACGAAAGACGACGTTCCGCCGCCGGTTTCCGCCAAATCCGCCGATAAGCCCAAGAAAAACAAAGACAAGAAGAAAAAAGACAAAAATGGACTTTGACGCGCCGATCTACACCCTGCAAAACGCCCGCCTGCGATTCGGCGACCGGCCGTTGTTCACGGGGCTTGAACTGTATTTGAACAAAGGACGGAAATATTGTCTGGTCGGGCGCAACGGATCGGGCAAATCGACGCTGTTGAAAGTCGTTGCGGGCGAAATCGTCCCCGACGACGGTGAATCGTTCCTGCAACCCGGAACGGTCGTTTCCTATATGGCGCAGGACGACGATCTGGCGCGTTTCGCCACGCTGCGCGACGCCGTTTTGTCGGGGCTGGGCGAACATCGGGACGACCTGTCCTACAAAGCCGACATTTTGATCGAACAGCTGGAAATCAAGGCCGACGCCGATCCGAAAACCGCGTCCGGCGGGGAAAGGAAAAAAGCCGCCCTCGCGCGCGCTTTGATCAACGATCCGGACATTTTGCTGTTGGACGAACCGACGAACCATCTGGACATCGCGACGATCGAAAAGCTGGAGGAACGCCTGTCCAAATTCACGGGCGCGCTGATCGTCATCAGCCACGACCGCGCGTTTTTGAAACACGTTTGCGACGGGATCATCTGGCTGGATCGCGGAATCGCGCGCACGCTGAACAAAGGGTACGACGCGTTTGAAGATTGGCGCGACGCCGTTTACGAACAGGAGGACGCCGAACGTCACCGCCTGAACAAAAAGATTGAAGCCGAAACCCAATGGCTGCATAAGGGCGTCACGGCGCGCCGCAAACGCAATCAGGGGCGTTTGCACCGTCTGTTCGACCTGCGCAGCGAACGCAAGGATCAAATCAAAAAAACGGAATCGGTCGATTTCAACATCGACAGCGGCGCGGTGCAATCGAAGCTGATCATCGACGCGAAAGGCCTGTCGAAATCGTTCGGCGACCGCGTGATCGTCAGCGACTTTTCCCTGCGCGTGATGCAGGGCAACAAAATCGGCATCGTCGGCGCGAACGGCGTCGGCAAAACGACGCTGATCAAGCTGTTGACCGGCCGGCTTGCCCCCGACGCGGGGCGCGTGCGGCTGTCCAAAACGGTGCAAGAGGTTTATTTCG
Source organism: Alphaproteobacteria bacterium UBA6324 (assembly GCA_002439085.1). Lineage (GTDB taxonomy): Bacteria > Pseudomonadota > Alphaproteobacteria > CAAGCB01 > CAG-977 > UBA11549. The sequence continues at coordinate 39,975 of DJSW01000010.1, read as the reverse complement.
ACCAGAACCGCGCCGTGCTGGATCAGACGAAATCCCTGAAACAGACGCTTTGCCCCGACGGCGGCGACACCGTTTTCGTCAGGGGCGAACCGAAATCCGTTTATTCGTACCTCAAGGAATTCCTGTTTTCGCCGGCGCAGGCGGACACGCCCGTTTCTGTTTTGTCGGGCGGCGAGAAAAACCGCCTGATTCTGGCGCGCGATCTGGCCAAACCGTCGAATTTTCTGGTGCTGGACGAACCGACGAACGATCTGGACATGGACACGCTGGATCTGTTGCAGGACGCGCTGGAATCCTACAAGGGGACGATTCTGATCGTCAGCCACGACCGCGATTTTTTGGACAACACGGCGACATCGCTGTTGTATATGGCGGGCGACGGCAAAGTCGTCGAATACGTCGATTCCTGTTCCGATTTGATGCGGAAATTAAAGGAAAAAGAGCAAAAGGCCGCCGAAACCGCCAAAAAAACGCAGGAAAAAACAGTTAAGCCGGTTGTGAAAAAAGAACCCGCCGTCCCGCGTATGTCCTATAAGGACAAACGCCTGCTGGAAATGCTGCCCGACGAAATCGCCGCGCTGGAAAACGAAATCAAAACGCTGGAGGAAAAACTGGTGCGTCCCGATTTTTACGCGGCAGATCCGGCGGGGTTTGAAAAAACGGCGGCCGATTTGGAACGGGCGAAAGCTGCGCTGGACGAAAAGGAAACGCGCTGGCTGGAATTGGAAATGCTGGCGCAGGAAAGCGGAAAATGAAAAAGGGAGGCTTGCGGCCTCCCTTCTTTACGGAATTATTTGAAATACCGTTTGAACAAACCGTCGAAACCGCGTCCGTGGCGGGCTTCGTCCTTGCACATTTCATGCACGGTGTCGTGAACGGCGTCATAGTTCAATTCCTTAGCCAACTTCGCCAGTTTCAGTTTGCCGTCGCACGCGCCGAATTCGGCCGCCGCGCGCATTTCGACGTTCTTTTTCGTCGAATCGGTCACGACTTCGCCCAACAGTTCGGCGAATTTCGCGGCGTGTTCGGCTTCTTCAAAGGCGTAGCGTTTGAACGCTTCGGCAATTTCGGGGTAGCCTTCGCGGTCGGCTTGGCGCGACATCGCCAGATACATTCCGACTTCGCAGCATTCGCCCGTAAAGTTTTCACGCAATCCGGCGACAACGCGTTCATCCAATCCTTTGGCCGCGCCGACGCGGTGTTCATCGGCGTAGGCTTTCGCCGTTTCGTCCAACACTTTGAACGTTGTCGCGCCGCAAACGGGGCAAACCGCCGGCATTTCATCGGATTCAATGACCTGACCGCAAACCGTGCATACGTATTTCATAATGTATTCCTCCAAAATAACATAACTGCATATCCTTGTAACGTTGTTTAGAATGATTGTAAAGAAGTTTTTTTGTTTGTAATCGTTTTTTTCAAATTTTATACTGGCCGCACAACGAAACGGAGGATTTCCATGACCGATTTGAATGATGAAAAGCTGGCCGGTTTGGCAAAACGGGCGGACGTTTTTTTGCAAAGCGGCGGCGCGTCCGACGCGGAAATCGAACGCGTTTTTGACGACATCCGGCAAATCGTGTCAAAGGAATCAGGCTGGATCGGATTGGCGCAGATTGATTTGACGATCGGCGACATCGCGGGCAACGGAATGAAAATCGCGCGGTACATCCGTTACGCTGAACGCGTCGGGCTGGACATGATCGTGTTTCCAGAATTGGCGTTAATGGGCTATCCGGTCGAAGACATCATTGACCGCCATCCCGTCGTCGTCGCCGAAAACGTGCGGTGGATCAAAGAATTGGCGAAGCTTTGCAAAAACACTACCGCTTTGGTGGGATTTGTTGAACCGCGCGGGGATTCGCCCGTCGGACGGCGGTATTACAACGCCGTCGCCGTCCTGCGCGACGGAAAAATTCAAGGCGTCGTCCGCAAACGTTTATTGCCGACGTATTCGGAATTCAACGACAGCCGCTATATCGAACCGTCGCCCGTCGCCGGTGTCCAACCCGCGGAAACGTTGGGCGCGTTTACACCGGACAAGGTTGCCGCCGTGAAAAAAACGATCACCGTCAACGGCGTTTCCTACGGCGTGTCGATTTGCGAAGACTGTTGGAACAACAAAAACTTTTTCCATCACACTTTGTACGCCGTTGATCCCGTGGACGAACTGGCGGCCGACCGCCCCGACGTTTTCATCAACTGTTCCGCGTCGCCGTGCCGCGCGAAAAAGGAACAGCTGAAACACAATATGCTGTCCTTTGTCGCCAAACAATACAGGATCCCGTTCGCCTACGTCAATCAGGTCGGGGCGATGGACTGCTGTTCCTTTGACGGTGCCAGCCGCGTTTTTTCATCAAACGGAACACTGACGGCGCGGGCGGTGTCGTTCGCCGAACAGTGCCTGATCGTCAATCCGGTGAAAAACAAGGGGGCGGTTTATCCCTTGACCAAAGGGTTGGAAAAAACGCTGTCCGAGGAAAAGGTTTTCACGCTGGACTATGAAAACGATTTGGAACGCACCTATAAAACGATTGTGCAGGGGATTTCCGGATATTTCAAAAAATGCGGGCTGAAACGCGCGGTTTTGGGGTTGTCCGGCGGATTGGATTCGACGGTCTGCGCCGTTTTGCTGGCGGACGCGCTGGGCGCGGGAAACGTGTTCGGCATCAGTATGCCGTCCAAAATCACCAGCGCGGAAAGCCGCGACGACGCCGCGACGCTGGCCGCGAATTTGGGCATACACTTCACGCAAATGCCGATCGGAAAAATGGTGGACGCGGCGAACGAATGTTTTTCCGAGCTGTTCGCCAAGGTCGAATCGCAATGGGATTGCCGGTACAAGGCGTCCTTTACACAGGATAATATCCAAGCCCGTTCCCGCGCGGTTTTTCTGTGGGGTGTCGCGAACGAATTTGCCGCCTGCATCCCGATCGCCACATCGGACAAATCCGAACTGTACATGGGATACGCGACGATCAACGGCGATATGTCGGGCGGGTTCGCCCCGATCGCCGACGTGCCGAAAACCAAACTGTTTTCGCTGGCGCGGTGGATGAACGCGAACCGGCCGGTCAAAAACGCCGTGCCGGAATCGGTCATTTTGAAACGTCCGGGGGCGGAGCTGGCGATCGACCCGAAAACGGGCAAGCCCCTGATCGCCGAGGACGCTTTGATGCCCTATCCGTTCCTTGACGAAGTGATCTGGCGCATTGAAAACCGGCACGAAAGCTACGCCGATATGCTGGATTCGGAATTTTTGTACGAAAGGACGACGCCCGTTTCGCGCGAACAAAAAACCGCTTGGCTGGACAAGTTCTACAAGCGTATGGCGGGCGCGCTGTACAAATGGTCGATCCTGCCGCCCGCGGTCATTGTGGAATCGCGTTCGATCAACAAAAACGACTATCGCCAGCCCGTCACGTCCTGCCGCATCGACTACAGGGGCAAAAGCGTCGGGGAAATCCGCGATTTGTTGCAAAGGGCTTGAAACCGGCGGGGAAAAAGCGTACATCTTGTGTTAAAGTGAACTTTAAAACAAGAAAGGGCTTTTTCATGCTTTACACCATTGGCGACGTTTCGGAAAAAACGGGGTTGCCCGCGCCGACGTTGCGTTATTACGACAAAGAGGGGCTGTTGCCGTTTGTGAACCGCGGCAACGGCGGCATCCGCAAATTTCAAGACACCGATCTGGAATGGTTGCGCATGATCGAATGCCTGAAAGCCAGCGGTTTGCAAATCAAGGACATCAAACGCTATATCGACCTGACCGTTCAGGGGGATTCGACGATCGAAGAACGCCGGAAAATGTTTTACAATCAGATTGAACGGGTCAAGCGCGATATGCAGGCGTTGCAAAACACGCTGGATATGCTGACGTACAAATGTTGGTTTTACGACACGGCGGCGGAATTGGGCAGCGTCGAAGCGGTCAAGGAAATCCCTCTTGGCGAAATGCCCGAAAAGATCCGCAAGCTGAAAGAAAAGATCGCCAAAACGCATTGTTCGTCTTTCCGCAAATGCGGGGAGGATTCCAAGAAATGACACAGCCGCATATTCAGCTGAACGAATCCCAAGCCGCTCCGTTTGCTTTGTTGCCGGGGGATCCCGCGCGGCTGGACAGGATCGCGGCGTTTTTGTCGAACGTGCGGGAATTGGCCTATAACCGCGAATACCGCAGCCTGTCCGGCGAATACAAAGGCGTGAAAGTGCTGGCGGTATCGACGGGCATCGGCGGGTGTTCCGCCGGCATCGCGGTCGAGGAACTGTCCCGTATCGGCGTCGGTGCGATGATTCGCATCGGATCGTGCGGCGCGATGCAATCAGGCATCGGGTTGGGCGATTTGATTTTGGCCGCGGGCGCGGTGCGCGACGACGGCGCGTCGCGGGCTTACGTCGATTTGCGCTTTCCCGCCGTGGCGGACACGGAATTGTTGAACGCGTGCCTGACCGCCGCGAAACAAAACGGGTTCAAGCATCATGTCGGCATCATCCACAGCCACGAAAGCTTTTACATCGACGATAACGAGGAACAAAAGCGTTTTTGGGCGAAAAAAGGCGTTTTGGGTGCGGATATGGAAACGGCCGCGCTTTATACGATCGGCCGGCTGCGCGGCGTGAAAACGGCGTCGATTTTAAACAACGTCGTCGTCAGCGGCGGCGACACGGCGAACGCGATCGGCGGATACGTTGACGGCGAAAGCCTGACCAAAAAGGGCGAGGAAAACGAGATTCTGACCGCCCTCGACGCTTTCACGTTGTTGAAATAGCTGAAACAAAACGAAAAAAGCGGGGATGAAACCCCGCTTTTTCATATGAAATGAAATCAGAATTTGCCGATCGCGCGGTACAGGTTCGATTTCCCGACCAAAACGGTATAGAATGACGTGATCAATTCCTGCCGCGCGGTTGCCAGTTGCGCTTGAACGGTCAGCAGGTTCAGCAGCGTTTCCTTTCCCGCCCGATACGACGCGCGGGAAACGCGTTCGTTTTCCTCGGCCGATTTCAAAACGTCTTGGTTAATCGTATATGAAGCCAGCGCGGTTTTGTAATCCTGATACGCCGACCAGACTTCGTTTTTCACCGCGTCTTCAGTACTTTTTTCCTGCCAGACGGCTTGACGGTAATCGTAACGCGCCTTGGCCAAAGCGTAGGATTTGGAGAACCCCTCAAACAGCGGAACGTTCAACACGACGCCGACATCGCCGCCATAGGTGTAGGGATAGCCGTCGTTGAACGGTTTGTCGTCCTTCCACCGGTCGGCGTAGGACGCGTTCGCCGTCAACGCCAGCGTCGGCGCCATCGCGGATTTCGCGTTTGAAACGCCGGCCTGCGCCGCCGCTTTGGATTTCGCCGCCGCTTTGATTTCGGGACGCAGATCTAACGCCAGTTTGATCATTTTTTCAACGGGCATCTTTTCCGCCAAAGCGGTGGAGCTGTCGTCCTTTTTCGGCACGACCAGATTGAATTTCGTTTCCGGCGGCAGGTTCAGCAAAGTCGCCAGATTCGCCTGATTCTTTTCAATCGTGTTTTGCGCTGCCGTCACCGCCAGTTTCGACCGCAAATAAGTCGTTTTCGCCAACAGCAAATCGGATGTCGCCGCTTTGCCGACCTGATATTTCTTTTGCGTTTCGTCATAGGATTTTTTATAGGACGCAACGCTGGTTTCGGCGGATTTCAAAACCTCTTTCGCACTCAGCAAATCCATATACGCGCTGTGAACGCCCAACACCAGATCGTGCAAAGCCGCGTTGTATCCGAACGCCGCCTGTTCCATATAGGCTTTCATCATGTCGGTCGTCGCGGAACGTCCGCCGAAATCCAGCAACAGCCAGTTCAAAGCGACGTTGACCGAATACGGCTTGGCTTTCATATCCTTGTAAACGTTGGCGTCGGGCAGATCGTACTGTCCTTTGCTGTGCGACGCGGTCGCCGCCGCCGTCAGGGTGACGTTCGGCAGATAGGCGGCCTTGCTCGCCCCCAATTCGGCCTCGGCCGACCTGACCGCCATGAAAGTGCGGTTCAAATCGGGGTTGTTGCACACGCCGATTTGAATCAAATCGTTCAAGCCGAGCTTTCCTTTAACATTCACTTTTGACAAGCAGTTTTCTGGCGATTTTTGCGTATAAACCGACATCGGGTCGAACGCGTTCGCGGGGGCGGTCAAAAACACCGCCAATCCCGCCGTTACCAACATTTTTTTCATTTGTTTCCTTTCTTCATCGCCTTGTCGGCCAAAGTTTGAACCAGAACGTACAACAGCGGAATGATGAACAATCCCGCCAACGTGCCGACCAGCATTCCGTAAAACACGGGTGTGCCGATCGCCTGACGGCTGTTCGCGCCCGCGCCCGTCGCGTTGATCATCGGCAAAACGCCCAGAATGAACGAAAAAGCCGTCATCAAAACCGCGCGGAACCGTTCGCGCAAAGCGTTCATCGCCGCACGGGGGACGGACATATTTTGCGCGCGGGCGTCGCGGGCGAATTCGACGATCAAAATCGCGCTTTTACTTGCCAATCCGACCAGCATCACAATGCCCAGCTGGGCATAAATCGACAGCGGCAGACCCGTTGCCAGCAACCCCGCCAAAGCTCCCGCCGTCGCGACCGATACGGACATCAGAACGGGGATCGGCAAAATCCAGCTTTCGTACAGGGACACAAGGAACAGATAGGCGAAAATCACCGCCAGCGACAACAGCAATCCGATCTGACCTTGGTTGTTTTTTTCCTGATAGCTCATGCCCGACCATTCATAGGAAAATCCTTTGACGCCTTTCATCAGGCTTTCCATTTCCGCCATCGCTTCGCCCGACGACACCGCGGGGTTTTGTTCCGCTGTGATGTCCGCGCTGGGATATTGGTTATAGCGTGAAATCACGCGCGGGGACATGATTTGTGTCAGGTTCACCAAAGCCCCCAGTGGCACTTTTTCGCCCGTCGTGGACGGGACGTAGATGTCGCGCATACTTTCGATATCGTCGCGGAAACGCGCGTCCGACTGCACGACGACTTTGTTGACCTGCGTGCCGATATTGATGTCGTTGACGTACATCGACCCCAGATAGGCTTCCAAAGTCGAATACAGGTTCGACAGCGGCACGTTCATCGTTTCAGCTTTTTCGCGATTGATTTCGATGAACACCGCGGGCGTTTTCGATGTAAAGGTCGTAAAACCGTACAAAAATTTCGGATTCGTATTGACTTTTCCCAACAATTTTTGCGCTTCGGCGTCCAGTTTGGCGTAATCCATGCCCGATGTCATTTGCAGGCGGAAATCCATGCCGCCCTGATTGCCCAAACCTTGAATCGCCGGAAATTCAAAGAATTGCAAGTCCGCTTCGGGGATTTCACCCGTCAGCTTCGCGCGCATTTCGTTCATCAGGTTGGTGGAATACAGGGACGGATCCTTGCGTTTTCCCCACGGTTCCAAATCGACGATCACCATCGCCGTGTTTTCGGAACGACCGGCCAAAATACTGACGCCGACGACGCCGATTGATCCGCGCACGCCCTTTTGCGCCAGAATTTTTTCCGTCACTTTTTCGACAACCGCTTTGGTGCGGGCGAAGGACGCGCCCTCCGGCAGGGTGATGTTCGCGATATAAACGCCCTGATCTTCGTTCGGAACAAACGACGTGCCGATGACTTTGAACAATGTGCCGTTCAACGCCAGAATCAGACCGAAAATCAGCGCGATGACGCTGATTCGCCGCGCAAACAACGCCGCCGTGCGCGCGTACCCGTTCGCCGTCGAATTGACGATGCGGTTAAACCACGCAAGCGGTCCTTTCTTCGCAGGTTTGAACGGTTTAAGGAAATACGCGCACAGCACGGGCGACAACGTCAGCGCGTTCACCGCCGAAAACACCAAAGACGTGCTGATCGTGATCGCGAACTGCTGATAAATCCTGCCCGTAATGCCGCCCATGCAGGCGATGGGGACGAAAATCACGACCATGACCAACGTTGTGGAAACCAGCGCGCCCGTGATTTCACGCATGGTGCGCTTGGTGGCTTCCAACGGCGGCAACTTTTCCGTTTCCATCAAAAACATCACGCGTTCGACAACGACGATCGCGTCATCGACGACCGCGCCGATCGCCAGAACCAGCCCGAACAAAGTGAACATGTTGATGCTGAACCCCAGTGCCAGCATGACGACCATCGTCGCCAAAATCGACACGGGAACGGCGATCAACGGAACCAGCGTCGTGCGCCAGTTCTGCAAAAACACCCAGCACACCAAAACGACCAGAACAAACGTTTCAAACAAAGTGTGCAAAACTTCGAAAATCGACGCGTTGATATAATCGGTCGAATCATAGTTGAATTTGTATTCGACGCCTTCGGGCAGCGTATCTTCCAACCGTTTCAATTCGGCGCGCAGGCGTTTCATTGCATCGACGGCGTTCGCGCCGGACGACAGCTTGACCTGCAACGACACGGCGGGCGCGCCGTCGGCGAACGCGGAAATGCCGTAGGATTCCTCGCCGTATGAAACGTTCGCGATGTCTTTCAACCGCACCAATCCGCCGTGTTCCGCCGTGCGGACGATGATTTCGCGAAAGTCTTTGACTTCGTTGATGCGCCCTTGGGTTTTCAACGGATAGACCATTTGCGCGGCATCGTTCGGCGCGGCGCCCAACTTGCCCAAAGTCGGCTGATAGTTCTGCGACGAAATCGCATTGCGGACGTCCGCCGCCGTAATGTTCAACGCCGCCATTTTGTCGGAATTGAGCCACACGCGCATGGACGAGCTGGCCGCATACACATCGACGCCGCCCACGCCGTCGATGCGCGCCAAGGCCTCCTTGACGTTATCAATGACGTAATCCGCCAATTCCAGACTGGTCAACGTGTGTTTCGGCGACACGAACGAAATCATCGCCAGCATATTCGTCGATTCACGGGTGACGGTCACGCCCTGACGGGTGACTTCGCTCGGCAGGGACGCGGTCGCGATCTGCACGCGGTTCTGCACTTTGACCTGCGCCATGTCGGGATCAACGCCCGTTTTGAACGTCACGGTCAGGGTGTAGGTCGTGTCTTCGGACGACGAAGACATATACAGCATATCCTCGACGCCGTTGACTTCGCGTTCGATGGGAATCGCGACCATTTTCGCGATCACGTCCGCGGACGCGCCAGGGTACGTCGCCGAAACCGTCACCACGGGCGGCGTGATTTCGGGGTACAGCGCGATCGGCAGCATTTTCAGCGACACAATCCCCGCCAGACACATCACGATCGCGATGACAATCGCGAAACGCGGGCGTTTCAGAAAGATTTCCGAAAACATATTCAGCCCTCCGATTTCACAAAGCTTTGCTTGACGGCCGAACCGTTTTCAACCTTTTGCAGCCCCTGCACGACGATCCGCGCGCCGGCGGTCAGCCCGTCGGTGACAATCAGGCGATCGCCGATCAAATCGCCCGTTTTGACATAGGTTTTCTGCGCTTTTTCATCCGCGTTCACGACATAGACGAACAGGCCGAGGTTGTCCTGCATCACGGCGGATTGCGGAATCAGAACCAGCGGCCGGTCTTCGCCCGCTTTGACCAAAACGTCAACATGGTTCCCCGGCAGTAGCACTTTGTCCGCGTTTTGAACGTCGATATAGGCAGCGACCGTCGCCGTCATCAAATTGACTTCGCTGTCGAAAAACGTTTTCAAAACCTTGACCGGAACGGTCGTGTTGTCGGGCAGGACGACCTTGATGTCCGTAATGAACCCGCCCTTTGTTTCCATCCGTTTCATCGCGGTCAGCCGGTCTTTGTCGGTCACGGAAAAGGAAATGCGGATCGGCGACACCTGCACGATGCGCGCCATCGCCCGCCCCGACATATCGACAAAGTTGCCTTTGGTGATCAAAGCCTTGCCGATGAAACCGTCGATCGGCGCTTTGATTTCCGTGTAGCCCAAGTTGATCCGCGCGGTCGCGGCGTTCGCTTCGGCGGCCTTGACGGCGGCCTTCGCCTGCGCCAGCGCGCTTTCGGACGCTTCAATGTTCGACGCGGTCAGGACTTTTTGCTTGAACAGCACTTTGTTGCGTTTGTGATCGCTTTCGATTTGCTTTAAGTTCGCTTTCGTCCGCGCGACTTCGGCATCCGCGCTGTTGACGGCTTCACGGTAGCGGCTTTGTTCAATGATGAACAGCACCTGATCCTTTTTCACGAAACTGCCCTCGTCGAACAAAATCTTGTCCAGATAGCCCGTGACTTGCGCCTTGACATCGACGCTGTTGATTGCTTCAACCGTCGCAATGTATTTTTTGACGGGCGCGGTGTTTTCCAAAACCGCGTCGGTCGTGACGACATACGGCACGCCGCCGCCGAACCCGTGATCCTCCGCGGGCGTCAAACGGGTTTTCAACCCCCAGCCCGCCGCGACGCACGCCAACAGGACGCACAGCTGAAACAGGATTTTCCTTTTGCTCAAATGAACGACTTTCATCAAACGCTCCCAAATCTGAAAAGTTTTTGTTTGTTTGATAAAAGAGTGACCGCAGTCACGCAAGCAAAATTTTTTTTCTGTCACCTTGTAATGGTTCTTGCCTTTTTCCGGATGGCGATATCAACGCGCACCCCCGAATCCAGACGCGTTTCCAAAACGTACAAATCGTTGTATTTAAAGTCGTCCTCCGCGTCCTCGGCATCGACGGCGTTGTCCTTGATGATCTTCGCGTTTCCGGTTTTGGACACTTTGCGCACGCGAATGGCCTTGATCACGTCGTCGGACATCAGCTGTCCGGAATTTTTCCAGCGCATCACGCTTTGAACGCTGACGCCCAAAGCTTTGGCCACCGCCGTCATCGACAGTCCCGACACCAGCAAAGTCATCGCCAGCCATTTTTCATCCAAACTGCGGGCGCGCGGCGTTTCGCGCGTAAATTGACAACCGCAGGCGGCGCATTTATAACGCTGTTTTCCGCGCGCTTTGCCGTATTTCGTTGATTGTTCGCATCCGCACTTGGGGCATTTCATCCGCATTTTTCCTTACATTGACCATTACAAAGTTACGACAAAAATACGCTGTAGGCAATCGCTTTTCACCCTCGTTTTTGGAAATCCGATTCGCTCGCCCGCTTCCTTCACCCTGCCGTCAAACGCCGCGGGATACGGAATGAACATATTGTAAAAGAAAGGAAAATCAGCCTGACGGCGTCGTTCGCTAACGCTCACCGAACCCACTTTTCATGGGTTCTTCTCCACGCCGATACGCACCGACAAAAAAAATCCTCTGACGAGGATTTTTTTAAATGGTGCGCCCGGCGGGATTCGAACCCACGACCCTCGGCTTCGGAGGCCGATACTCTATCCAGCTGAGCTACGGGCGCATAACAAACACACAATACCCCATTTCGCCGAAAAAACAATCAAAAACTTCCGAAATCGTTTCCGGCCGCTTCATCCGGCGGCGGACGGATGAAAAAAAACAGCCCGCTTGCGTTTTGCGGCCGGCTTGTCTAATCTTTGAACGTCGGCAACAAAAGGATTGATCAAAATGCCCAAAGGCGACGCGCCCGACGTTTCCGAAATGAACGCCCGCGTGCGCCAAATGGTTGAAGACGCCCTGATTTCAAGCGATGTCGAGGATATTTTCAAACTTGGCGAAAAAGGATGTTCGATTGATTTGTTCAGCGACGAATATTTGGAACGGGTGCGGGCGTTAAAGCGGCCGAACACCCGCGTTCAAATTTTGGAACGCTTGCTGAAAAACGCCGTTTCCACCTTTCGCGAAGTCAACAAAATCAAGGCCATCGATTTCGCGCAAAAGCTGAATGGCATTTTGGAACGATACAACGACCGGACGGACAAAGCCGATCTGAACGAAATCGTCGATGAAATGATCGACTTGATTTACGAAATGCGGGCGGAGCAAAATTCGTTCGCCGCTTTGGGCATTGATTTTGAGGAAAAAGCCTTTTACGACATTTTGAAATCTTGCGCCGTCAAATACGGTTTCACCTATCCGGAAGACAAGACAATCTTTTTGGCCAAAGAAATCAAGCGGCTTGTCAGCGACAAGACGCATTACACGAATTGGTCGAAAAAGGCCAGCATCCGCGCCGCGCTGCAAGCCGACCTGATCGTTTTGCTGGACGACAACGGCTATCCGCCGGAACCGCAGAACGACGTGTATCAAAACGTCATCGAACAGGCGGAAAATTTCAAAAAATATCAGGACTTGTGATCCGCCGGCGACCGCGAACGGTCGATAATCGCGTCAATATCCAGCACGTTCAGTTGACCGTCGCCGTTTAGATCGGCGGCGTCCAGCGTCCCCGCGCATTTATGGCAACACCACATCAGCTTCAGATATTTCTTTTCCAGCAAAGGCGGAATCAGGTCGGGATCGCAAACCGTTCCGTTCATTTTGTTGAAAAAAGTGTAAAGCCCCATGTCGTGCTTCGCGCTGTTGCAATGTTTGCAGGCGTAAACGATGTTGTGAATGCCTTGGATTTTGTCGCACGTCGCGCACCGGTCGTTGATCCGCAGGCTTTTGGGAATGATGTGTTCCGTGGTCAGGTTTTCGGTCGCGCCGCAATACACGCACGCCTTGTCCGATGCAACGAATTGCAAATCCTCGCGCAAAATGTCCGACCAAGACTTTTGACCGTCGCGCAGTTCGCGAAAAGTTTTTTTTATAAAGCCGTAATGATTCCGCTTCGCCGTTGCGTTGTCACCCGTTTTCATCGCGCTTTTGGCGATGATCTTGGCGTATTGATAAAAGATCAATTCTTGGATTGTATGGACTTCCTTATCAGGCACGGCGACATTTCCTTTTGATTGAATGGATCGCCATCAGTTTATCTGACACATAAAAGGCGGACAAGGAATATTTTAGAAAAGCTTTGAAAAACAGATAAATTTCATATAAAATTCCACCATTTAAAATTGTGCGCCTATTAAGACAAAATCGTTATGATGGGAGGGAAGAAAGTTTGAAAATTTCAGCGGTGGAAACGGCTAAAGCCCCTGATTTGACAGTCAAAGGCGTAGAATATCAACCGACAAAACCGAAATCCGACAGCGCAATCACCCGCATCGGCGCGGCAAACGGTTGCTAGTGGGCGATGAAATATGCCAAAACAGAAAAACATAATTTGTTGTGATATATTTCTTTTTGTTTGACAAAACTAAAAGTCGTGCCTAGCATGAAAAAAAATAACGATGGAGTTTGAAGATGGCGCAAAAAATTACCATAGAAAAAATATATTTTAAAGAATTAAAAGCTTTATCGAAGGTTATGATCTCTATATCGCCAACGCTTACCGCTATTATGGGAGTTAATGGTGTTGGAAAAACGACAGTCATCCATGCGCTTGCTTGTATGTTTCAGCCAAATGATGAAGGTGAAAATTACAAATTTCCTGACTTTTTTACGCCAAGCTCGGACTCGTTGTGGGCCAATAGCGAGTTAACGCTTTACTATAAATCAGAAACGGGGAATATAGAAAGAAAATATTCAAAAAAACAGAAAGATGGTCACCTCGATATCGTCAACGCCCTAAAAAGGATGTTTATTATATAGGAATCGGAACTTGTCTTCCCGATATTGAACAAACCACAAAAACAAGCAGGATAGATTTTAAAAAAACAGTTAGGGATGATAAGATATCCAAAAAAAATTATCGAAACTGCAGCGTATATATTATCTAAGGATTACATAGATTTAACGGATAATAGATATAACAATAAAAACTTTATAGGTGTTAACACAAAATCTGGTGTTAACTATTCTTCGTTAAGCATGGGAACAGGCGAACAGAGAATTATAAAAATTTTAAGAACAGTATTTTCTGCTAAAAAATATTCTCTAATTCTTATTGATGAAATAGATTTGTTACTTCATATCGATGCATTAAAAAAATTGATTTTCGTTCTTAAGGAACGAGCTGAAAAAGATTCTCTTCAAATTGTATTTACGACACATTCTCTTGAAATACCAAAGATGGGAGAACATGTATTGATCCAGTATATTCAAAAAATAAATTACTATCCTGAAATGATAACGTGTGTATATAATAGATTGACAGACGATTTGATAGTTGATTTATCCGGAGAATCTAGTAAGCCAATAAAAATTTATGTAGAAGATTCTTTTTCAGAAGCTATTGCACATTACGTTTGTCGAAAGAAAGATATTGTGGAAAAAGTAGAAATAATAAAAATAGGTTCTATTGAAAATTCTTTTACACTTGCATCAGGCTTAATATTAGAGAAAAAAGATTGCTCAAATATGGCTGTTCTTTTAGATGGAGATAAATATACTACGGATGATGAAAAAGAAGACAGATTGAAAAAAATGATATCGGGCACAGATTTAGATGCAGAAGAAAATAGAAAAAATGCAAAGAAAATTATTATACAATATGATTCTCCCAATCAGTTATCCCCTGAAGAATTTTTATATAGTTTAATTGTCGATTTATCAAAAGAGAATATACAAAGTGACATTATAAAAATGGCTCTTAAAATTAACTCTGTTGTTGATAAGCATGAATACATAAATATCATAAAAAAACGTCTTGAGCTTTCAGATAGAGAAATTGTAAATGATATAGCCATTCTGTTAACAAACTGCGAAAAATGGAATAAATACATCTGTCCATTAGAAGAATGGCTGGAGCAAAGAAGAGACCTTTAATTATTTTTCTCTAATCTCAAACTGATTCAAAAAAGCGATCAGGGATTTTTGCTGTTCTTCGGACAGCAGGCGGATTTTTTGAATTAAAATTTCTTCGGTGGAAATGTGTTCCCGTTGTTTTTCTTTCAGCAGGGAATCAAGGTCGATATCCAAATCGATCAGGATTTTATAAAGCGTATAGGCGCGGGGATTGATATGCCCGTTTTCGATTTGATTCACGGTCGTGTAATCGACAGATAATTTATCACTGGCGATTCCTTTGCGGTTTCGCATTTTCCGCACAAGCAGCCCCAGTTTGTTTTTAAATTCCTGTTCTGTCAACATTAAGAATCCCCAATTCCTGATATGGGGAATCTACAATGATTTTTACCTTGACAATATGGAGTATAAGCAACATAAAATTATAGATGAATAGCAACATATTTTTGTAAAGAAATGTCTATGCCGGAAAACAAACAGGTCATCAGTGCGCGGCGGGTCGCGGAATACGGCGAGGTTTTGACCGCCAAACGCGAGGTCGAGGCGATGCTGGATCTGGTATCGGCGGAGGCGGCGCGAATCGACAGCCGTTTTTTGGAACCCGCGTGCGGGAACGGCAATTTTTTAACCGCGATTTTGCGGCGCAAGCTGGAAACGGTCGCACGGCAATATAAATCAAAAGCTTCCGATTACGAAATTCAATCCCTTTTCGCGCTTGCTTGCGTGTACGGCATCGATATTCTGCCGGACAACGCGCAGGCGTCGCGCGACCGCTTGGCGCGGCAGATGACGGACGCGTTTCGGGTTTTGTACGGCAAAGAGCCGAGCGAATCCTATCAAAAATCGGCGCAGTACATTTTAAGCAAAAACATCGTTTGCGGCGATTCGCTTAACGGCGTTGAAAAAATCACGTTCGTTCAATGGTCGCTGATCGGCGACAAATTCAAGCGCGAGGAATACAAGTTCGGGCATTTGACGGCGTCGTGCGCCGATTGGCCGCTGTTCGGATTCGCCGACGGCAATCCGGACAAGCCCGTGTATCAGGCGAAGCCGATTCGCGAACTGCCGCTTGTTTCCGTTTTGAACGTCGGAGATTGCGATGACTGAAAACCACGCGCCCGATATTTTGTCCTGCATCGCCAACCTGTCGAGCGACGAGGTTTTTACCCCGCCGAAAGTCGCGAACGCCATGCTGGATTTGCTGCCGCAAGAATTGTTCGCGAATCCGAAAACAACATTCCTTGACCCGTGTTGCAAAAGCGGCGTGTTTTTGCGCGAAATCGCCAAGCGGCTGCTGGTCGGGCTGGCGGATAAAATTCCCGATTTGCAACGGCGCATTGACCACATTTTTCATAATCAGCTGTTCGGATTGGCTTTGACCGATCTGACCGGACTGACGAGCCGCCGCTCCGTTTATTGTTCCAAGGACGCGAGCGGCAAATACAGCGTGTCTTTTTTCAAAAATCCGCAAGGACACATTCGCTACACACGATGCGAGCACGATTTTCAAAACGGCAAATGCCGTCAATGCGGCGCGTCGCAAAGCGAATACGACCGCGGCGAAGAACTGGAAACGCACGCCTATTCTTTCATACATTCGGACAAGGTTTTCAACGGTATGCAGTTTGATGTCATTATCGGCAACCCGCCGTATCAGTTGAGCGACGGCGGGAATGCTGCAAGCGCGCGTCCCATTTATCATTTGTTCGTGCAACAGGCAAAGCGTTTAAATCCGCGTTATCTAACGATGATCATTCCGTCGCGCTGGTTTTCAGGAGGCAAAGGACTCGACGATTTCAGAGATGAAATGTTGCACGATAAAAGTTTACGTATTCTTTGTGATGTTCCTACGCCATCAGATTGCTTTCCCGGAATACGATTGGAAGGCGGTGTCTGCTATTTTCTGTGGGATAGAGATAACAAAGGATTGTGCGAAGTTTCAACCTACAAAGACGGTTCAAAAATTTCATCTTTAACGCGTCCTCTGTTGGAAAAAGATTGCTCTACATTTGTTCGCTATAACGAAAGCATTTCTATTTTAAGAAAAATTCGTTCGTTTGGTGAAATGACAATGGACACTGTCATTTCATCACGAAAACCATTCGGTTTGCCAAACAATTTTTCAAATTTTCAAATCCAAAAACAGAATAATTCAATAAAGCTTATTGGATACAAAAAAGAGGGATATGTTGAAAAAAATCAGATTTTGCAACATACAGAATGGATCGGAAAATACAAAGTTTTGATCTCTGAAGCATATGGCGAAGTTAATTCTCAAACAGCCCTATTCGTAATAGGAAAACCTTTTGTCGTTGAGCCAAATGTATGTTGTCTTGAAACATATCTTGTTGCGGGGATTTTTAATAATAAGGAATATGCTGAGAATCAAGTTTCGTATATGAAAACAAAATTTTTCAGATTTCTTGTTATGCTGCAAAAGCCAACTCAACACGCTACGAAATCCGTTTATTCCTTTGTTCCCGTTCAGGATTTTTCAAAGCCGTGGACGGATACGGAGCTGTATGAAAAATACGGGCTGAACGACGAGGAAGTCGCCTTTATCGAATCCATGATCCGACCGATGGAGTAAGGGCGATGACCGACCTGCTTTCCTTTCCCGCGCGTCCGAAAATCTACGCTTACACCCTGCCAGAATACGCGGGCAAAAACTGGTTGAAAATCGGATACACGACCCGCGACGTGCGCGAACGCATCAACGAACAGCACGGCGTTTTAAAACCGATCGAGCAATCCGCCGAAATCGTGTTTGAAACCGACGCCGTGCGCGACGACGGCACGTTGTTCCTCGACCATGATTTTCACCGCTATATCGAACAAAACAGCGTCAGGCACCTGCGCGGCGAATGGTACGAAATCACTCTGCCCGAACTGAAAGCGGCGATGACCGCCTTTAAAAGCCGCCGCGCCGCCTTTGACCGCGCCCGCGCGGAAAATTTCCCCATGCGTCCCGAACAAAAACGCGCCGTCGATACGACCGCCGCCTATTTCACCCGCTACGCCTATGCCGAAACGGGCAAAACGCCGCATTTTTTATGGAACGCGAAAATGCGGTTCGGCAAAACATTCGCCGCCTATCAGCTGGCGAAAAAAATGGGGTGGTCGAAAATCCTTGTCCTGACGTTCAAGCCCGCCGTCAAAAGCGCGTGGGAATCCGATTTGAAAAACCACGTCGATTTCACGGACTGGCAATTCGTTTCTTTGGGCGGATTGACGTATGATGCGATCGACCATTCAAAGCCGTTCGTCTGGTTCGCTTCGTTTCAGGATATGCTGGGCAAAAACGATTTGGGCGGCATCAAGCTGCACAACGAAGCCGTGCACGCGATCAACTGGGACTGCATCATCTTAGACGAATACCATTTCGGCGCGTGGCGCGACAACGCCAAAGACCTGTACGACGCCGAAGACAAAGAGGACGCGCAGCCCGACTATTACGACGAAGAATTGATGCCGCTGACGACGAACGCCTATCTGTACCTGTCGGGGACGCCCTTCCGCGCCCTGAACAACGGCGAGTTTTTGGAAGACCAGATTTTCAACTGGACGTATTCCGACGAACAGCGTGCCAAAGAACAATGGACGGGCAAGGACAATCCGTACCTTGAACTGCCGAAAGTGGTGCTGATGACGTATCAGATGCCGCGCGAAATCCGCAACGTCGCTTTGGCGGGCGAGTTCGACGAATTCGATTTGAACGAGTTTTTCAAGGCGGAAAAGCGGGACGGCGATTTCGTCTTTAAACACGCCGACGCCGTCAAATGCTGGCTTGACCTGATCCGCGGGCAATACCTGCCGACGAACATCGACAGTCTGAAAACCGGCAAGCGTCCGCCGATGCCGTTTTCGGACGCGAGGTTAAGCGCTTGTCTGAACCACACGCTGTGGTTTTTGCCGAACGTCGCGGCGTGCAAAGCGATGAAAGCTTTGCTGGACGCTCACTCATTTTACAAGGCTTTCAAAGCCGTTTGCTGTGCGGGCAATGAAGCGGGCATGGGCGCGGATGCTTTGAAGCCCATCGAAGAAGCGATTACGGAAAATCCGCTGAACACGCGCACGATTACCTTGTCCTGCGGCAAATTGATGACGGGCGTGTCGGTCAAGGCGTGGGCGGGGATATTCATGCTGCGCAACACGTCCAGTCCGGAAACGTATTTTCAGGCGGCTTTCCGCGTTCAAACGCCGTGGAAGCTGGTTAATCCGACGGGGCTTTATCCGAACGAAACGCAAATTGTCAAGCCTGTCTGTTACGTTTTCGACTTTGCGCCCGACCGCGCTTTGAAACAGATTTCCGAATACAGCGGGCGACTGGACTTGAATTCCGACGAAAACCCCGAAAAGAAAGTCGAAGAGTTCATCAAATTCCTGCCCGTTCTGTGTTACGACGGTGAAACGATGAACCTGCTGGACGCGGGACAGCTGCTGGATATGGTCGTGTCGGGAACGGCTTCGACCATGCTGGCGCGGCGGTGGGAAAGCGCGCTGCTGGTCAACGTTGACAACGAAACTTTAAAGGCTTTGATGAACAATCCGCGCGCGATGGAAGCTTTGTCGCGCATCGAGGGATTCCGCAGTTTAAACAAGGAATTGGCGACAATTGTCAACCGATCCGAAGCGTTGAAAAAAGCGAAAAAGGAAGCGACAGGAAACGAAAGCGCGGCGGAAAAACGCGAATTGACGAAAGAAGAAAAGGAAATCAAGTCGAAACGCAGGGAAATTCAACAAAAACTGCTGAAATTCGCGACCAGAATCCCCGTGTTCATGTATTTGACGGACGCGCGGGAACAAACGCTGAAAGACGTGATTACGCAACTGGAACCCGCTCTGTTCCGCAAAGTCACGGGCTTGACGATACCGGATTTTGAATTGCTGGTCAGCATCGGCATTTTCAACGCGCAAGTCATGAATTCGGCGATTTTGGCGTTCAAACGATACGAAGAAGCGTCCCTGACCTATACGGGACTGGACAAGCACGAAAACGAACGCGTCGGCGGCTGGGACACCACCTTTACCGTCGAGGAAATGCGGCGAGTGTAGATTTTTTCTTGAGGAAAAAATTTAAAAAAGGCATACTTTTCCCGAATGAAAGTAACAAAAAAGCCCCGAAATCGGGGCTTGGTTGGTGCGGATAGCGGGACTTGAACCCGCACGAGGACAAAGCCTCAACAGATTTTAAGTCTGTTGTGTCTACCATTCCACCATATCCGCGAAAGGGTATTTCTTTTCTTAGCACAAGGGCCGGCAAAATGAAAAGACTGTTTTTGATTTCCGCTTTAATTTTTTTGAACGCTTGCGTCGGCGCGGATTTCGCGGCGGACACGGGATGTCCCGCGGTGTCGGGGCGGCGGTTTTCCGTCCTGTTTGACTACGGCCGTTCCGACCTGAGCGACGACGCCGTCCGACGGTTGGAGGAAGCCGCCGCCGAAGCCCGCGAAAACGGCGATTACATTTGTTTGCTGGGGCGGTTGGAATACCGCGGCGTTCCCGCCGATCAGGGATTGGACGCTTTGGATCGCGCGAAAAGCGTCGGCGAAATCTTTTTGCAAGAGGGCGTTCCGCTGAACCGCATCTATATCGGCATGACGGCGCAGGACGATTGGACGGGATTTTCCGCACCCCAAACGGCGGCGGACGAACGGCACGTTTTGGAAATCGTCGTCGGGCAATAAAAGCGGGCGAGCGTCAGGCGGATTACTTCCGATCCGTCGGGCAGGATATCTCGACCAGTTTTTCAATCATGTGGTGCAGCAAATCCGTTTGCGGCGTTTCGGCGGCCTTGTAATACACTTCCTTGCCTTTGCGAGCGGCGGTGATCAATCCCGCGGATTTCAGCTGTTTCAAATGGTGGGAAACGGCCGGACTGGACATTTCCATCATCGCGGAAATGTTGATGACGCATTCCTCGCAATGGCACAGCAGCCAGAAAATGCGGGCGCGATTGCTGTCGTCCAGCTGTTTGAAAATATCCGAAACAACCTGAAAATCACGCGTTTCCGGCATATGGTCAAAGTCATGTTCAACAATTTGTCCGTGATTGTGCGGCAACTGCATATCGTCCCCCGTGTTTGAAAAACATCATACTTCGTTAACGCGCGCGGGGGAAACATTTTTTTGTTGACGACCATAACCGTTCGTCCTATCCTAACAATTAAATGATTGTTTAATTGTTAAAGCGAGGAAGCGATGAACAAGGAACAACGGATCACTTTGGCGCGCATTGCGGCAGCGGCCTTGATGCTGGCCGGACTGCATTTCGCGCCGCTGACGGGGGGCGCGCAGGCGGCGGCCTATATCGTCGCGTACCTGATCGTCGGTTACGACGTGCTGGCCGACGCGTTCGAGGGCGTCAAGGACGGCGAGCTGTTCGACGAGGATTTTTTGATGGCGGTCGCGACGATCGGGGCGATCGCTCTGGCCGTTTTGAAAACCGGCGATTACACCGAAGCCGTCGCCGTCATGTTGTTTTTCCAAACGGGCGAACTGTTTGAAAGTTGCGCCGTGGGCAAAAGCCGCCGGAACATCACCGCGCTGATGGACGTGCGGCCGGATTACGCCAATATCGAACGGGACGGGAAAATCGTCCGCGTCGATCCCAAAACCGTAAAAACGGGCAACGTGATCATCGTCAATCCGGGGGAGAAAATCCCTCTGGACGGCGTGGTGGTCAAAGGGGTTTCGACGCTGGACACGGCCGCGTTGACGGGAGAAAGCCTGCCGCGTTCCGTCCGCGCCGGCGACGGGGTGTTCAGCGGATGCGTCAATCTGGATGGTGTTTTGTCCGTTCAAACGACCAAAGCGTTCGGGGAATCGACGGCGTCGAAAATCCTTGATTTGCTGGAAAACGCGTCGTCGCTGAAATCGAAATCGGAAAACTTCATATCGAAATTCGCGCGCGTCTATACACCGGCCATCTGCTTCGCCGCGCTGGCCGTGGCGGTGGCGCCGCCCTTGACGCGCCAATTCGCCATGGGGTTGCCGGCCGATTGGGAAAGCTGGATATACCGCGCGCTGATCTTTTTGGTGATCAGCTGTCCGTGCGCTTTGGTCATCAGCATTCCGCTGAGCTTTTTCGCCGGATTGGGCGGCGCAGGCAAAGCCGGCGTTTTGATCAAAGGGGCGAACTATATCGAAACGCTGTCGAAAACCAAAACGGTTGTGTTTGACAAAACGGGAACGTTGACCCGCGGCGTGTTCGAGGTCTGCGCCGTTCATCATAACGTCATAGACGAACGGAAATTGATCGAATTGACGGCTTTGGCTGAAAGCGCGTCGTCCCACCCGATCGCGAAAAGCCTGTTGCGCGCTTGCGGGACGGAAGTTGACGCCGCGCGCGTGTCGAATATCCGCGAAATCGGCGGCAGCGGCGTGATCGCCACCGTTGACGGAAAAGAGGTCGCGGCCGGAAACGGCAAGCTGATGCGCGAATTGGGGGTGGATTTCATTCCGTGCCACAAAACGGGAACGATCGTCCATGTCGCCGTCGGCGGCGAATACGCCGGTCATATCGTCATTGCCGATATTGTCAAGCCGCAATCAAAACAGGCAATACGGGCGTTGAAAGCGTGCGGCGTGAAAAAAACGGTCATGCTGACGGGGGACAGCAAAGCCGTCGCGCGCGATGTTGCCGACGCTTTGGGCATTGACGCGGAATATGGCGAATTACTGCCCGCGGACAAGGTCGCGAAGGTCGAAACGTTGCTTTCCGGTCAAAAATCCGGCGAAAAGCTGGCGTTCGTCGGCGACGGAATCAACGACGCGCCCGTTTTGGCGCGGGCGGATGTCGGCATTGCCATGGGGGCGATCGGATCGGACGCCGCAATCGAAGCCGCCGATGTCGTGTTGATGGACGATGATCCGATGAAATTGGCGACAGCGATCCGGTTGTCGCGGAAATGCCTGCGTATCGTTTACGAAAATATCGTTTTCGCCATCGGGGTCAAAGCCCTGTGCCTTGCGTTGGGGGCGGCCGGTCTGGTCGGCATGGGCGCGGCGGTTTTCGCCGATGTCGGCGTTCTGGTTCTGGCCGTGTTGAACGCGATGCGGGCGTTGGCGATCAAAAGCGTTTAAAAAGAACGGAAAAACAAAAAAAAGAGGAAGCAAAACTTCCTCTTTTTTATTGGGTGCGGGAGTGGGATTTGAACCTCACGACCTTCAGGTTATGAGCCTGACGAGCTACCGGACTGCTCCATCCCGCGATCAGATAACGGATGTTATATAGCACCGCGGAACGGGGTTGACAACACTTTTTTTATGTTTTTTCGTCTTGTCCGTCCTTTTCCGCCTTTGTCCGATCCCGCTTCGTCGGCCATTCGTCGGACGACGGCACGTCCTGACCGGACTTCGCCGCCGTTCCGAATCGGGCAAAGGATTTTTCGCAAACACGAAAAACGAGGGGACGCGCCCCTCTTTTTCATTTCCGTTCGCGCGGATTATTTTTCGTCCGCGGCGTCGATTTCGTCGCCGATCATCTGCTGGGACAGCAATCCGGCCTTGGCGCGGATCTGCTGTTCGATTTCGTCGGCGACCGCGGGATTGGCGCGCAGGAAAGCGCGCGCGTTTTCACGTCCCTGCCACCGTTCGCCCTTGTACGACATCCACGCGCCGGATTTTTCGATCAATCCCGCCTTGATGCCCAAGTCGATCAGCTCGCCCGTTTTGGAAATGCCTTCGCCGTAGATGATGTCGAATTCGACCGTTCTGAACGGAGGGGCGACTTTGTTTTTCACGATTTTGACCGTCGTGTTGTTGCCGATCGTTTCGTCCTTGTCCTTGATCTGCGCGCCGCGGCGGATTTCGATACGCACCGACGCGTAGAATTTCAGCGCGTTGCCGCCCGTCGTCGTTTCGGGATTGCCGAACATCACGCCGATTTTCATACGCAGCTGGTTGATAAAGATGATCAGCGTGTTCGACCGCGCCACCGACGCCGTCAGTTTACGCAAAGCCTGCGACATCAGGCGCGCCTGCAAACCGACGTGGGAATCGCCCATTTCGCCTTCCAATTCGGCTTTCGGCACCAACGCCGCGACAGAATCGACGACCAGCACGTCGATCGCGCCCGAACGCACCAGCGTGTCGGCGATTTCCAACGCCTGTTCCCCCGTGTCCGGCTGGGAAATCAGCAGGTTGTCGATGTCAACGCCCAGCTTTTTGGCGTAAATCGGATCCAACGCGTGTTCCGCGTCGATATAGGCGCATTTGCCGCCGGCCTTTTGCGCCTGCGCGACGACGTGCTGCGCCAGCGTCGTTTTACCCGAACTTTCGGGACCGTAAACCTCGACAATGCGGCCGCGGGGCAGCCCGCCGATCCCCAAAGCGATGTCCAGCCCCAGCGATCCCGTCGAAATCGCCGGAATCTCGACGGCGTTTTCACTTTGCCCCAGACGCATGATCGACCCTTTGCCGAAAGCGCGTTCGATTTGGCTGAGAGCGGCAGCCAATGCCTTTTCCTTATCCATCGTATCCTTGTCCACTAAATGTAAAACGGTTTGTTCCATAACACGGTGTCTCTTTATCCCATAAAATCACGTCAAGAGCAACACCGTAAAATGTACCACGTTTGTTCTTGATTTCAAGGGAAAAAGAACAAACGGGAAACATTTTTTCAAAAAAGGAATCAGCGAGACAGCTTGCGCCGCGCCATAATCGCGTTGAACGCCGCGGATTTGTCCGCCTTTTTCGGCTGTTCCGCCGTTTTTGCGGGCGCGGGCAGAGGTTTGCCGTAAACGTACAGCCCCTCGTACGACGTATCGACGTTCAATCCGTCCTCCGCGCGGCCTTCGTTGACGGATTTGGCGAAGACGACCGTGCTTTCGGCCACCTGCAGACGGGCGGGTTCCTCCATCACGTCGGGATTGGTTGACCAATAGCATTTGCCTGCGGAATCATGGCAGACCATATTGACGATTTCCGACGAATTCATTTCGCGTTTGAAAAAATCCGTCCGTTTGGAATCGCGATAGTCGCGCATGGAATTGCCCAGACAGTCGTTGGTGATGACGGATTTTTCATAAATATCCATAATGGCTTTGTTTTTGAACCACCCGTCGAACGCGCCGCGCATCATTTCCGGCGAAGCGACCTTTTCGTCGCCCTTGGACGCCGCCATCATGCCGTTGACGATTTTCGGCACTTTCTTTTCCAACGCCTTCAACGGCGCGTCGTTGCCGCCGTTTTTCATGATTTCATAGCAAACGGACGCCCCGATCACTTCGGCATCGGCTTCGATCGCGCGGTTGACCTTGACGGCGTCGCGAATAACAAATTCATGGAAATTGTCGGGCATTCCCTTCATGCCCTGCTGGACGTGGCGGCATTCGTGCGCCAGCGTTTCGACCAAAACGTCGTCGTCGTAACAGGTGCTGAGGAAAACCGTTTTCAATTCGTCGCACACGAATCCCTGCGTGCCGGACATCGCCTGCATCTGCAGTTTGTAACCGGATTTGGCCGCATCCTCCAACACGGCGCGCCCCGTCGGAGAATGATCGGCGATCATGTTGATCAGGTGGGCGAAACGGTTGCGCCCCTCATCGGTATAGGCCTGAATCTGAAAAGGAATTTTCGGTTCTTGCGCTTTATATTCGGTCATGGTTCCGCCTTTCATTTTTCGCCAGTATGCCACGCCCGCCGCCGGACGTCAATAAATTTGTCTAACGCTTTTGTCCAAAAGCGATAATCAGCGGATTTTTCAATCCCTCTTTGCGGTATGTCAGCACCGCACCGTTTTCGGCGTCATACACTTCGCCGCCCGCCGCGCGCAGAACCGCGTGCGCCGCCGCCGTGTCCCATTCCTTTGTGCGATGCGAACAGGGATAGACATCCGCCGTTCCCGTCGCGATCAGGCAGAATTTCAGCGAACTGCCGCACGGTTTCCTGTCCGCGATTTTCAATCCCGCCAACATTTGCGCGACTTTTGTTTCGTCGCAATGCGTGCGGCTGTTCAAAACGGAATAACCCGCGGCCGGAACGGCGCGCGTTTTCAGCGGCGTGACCGCGCCGTCCTTTTCCATAACGGCCGATGTCGGCGAAGTCGTGTAAAACAGCGTGCCGGAAACGGGGGCGAACACCGCGCCGAACACGGGCGAATCGCCTTTGATCAAAGCGATGTTGACCGTAAATTCGCCGTTCTTTTTCACAAAATCGGCCGTGCCGTCCACGGGATCGACCAGCCAGAAACATTCGCGCGTCAAATCGCCGGTTTCACCGGCCGCGACGTGTTCTTCGCCGACAACGGGAATGTCGGGGGTCAACGCCTGCAACCCCTCGAAAATGATTTTTTCGGCGCCCATGTCGGCTTCGGTCACCGGCGAAGCGTCGTCCTTTTCATAAACGGCGAAATCCTGCGCGTAAACATCCATGACCGCCCGTCCCGCCCGTTTGATCAAACCGGCGACGGCGTTGACATCAAAAGAGTAGGTGTTCATTTTCCCTCCATAATCCGTTTGACCTTTTCCCCCAGCTCTTTGAGCGTGAACGGTTTGGCCAGAAAATAAAAATCGGGCAAAGCCTTGATTTCGCCGCGGGCGGCTTCCTCCGAAAAACCGGAGATCAGCAGGATTTTACTGCAAATCCCCTTTTGACGCAAGACGGACGCCAGCGTCACGCCGTCCATCCCCGGCATCACCATGTCCGTGATCATCAAATCGAACGTCAGGCCGTTTTCGATTTTTTCCAACGCCTCTTCGGCGCAAGCGGTTTCGACGATCGTGTATCCTTTGGCGGTCAACGCCTTGCGCGTCACGGCGCGGACGCCGTCTTCGTCTTCGACCAGCAGAACGGTTCCCGACCCGCGCAAATCGTCGGACGGCAGCAGCGGCGGCGGCAGGGACGGCCTGTCTTCGGCAAACGGGAACTGCAGCTGGTCGCCCGTTTTCGGCACGTTCGGCTTCGCGCGCACCAGCTTGGACAGCGGCTGGACGTCGTAATCGGACGAAACGGCGTTCGCGGCCGCCTCTTCGGTCAGGCGGCGCACGTCGTCGGGCGCATGGCGCGGCAGGTAAAGGCTGAACGTCGTGCCGGCGCCGACCGTGCTTTTCACGCTGATATAGCCGCCGGACTGGCGCATATTGCCATATACCATCGCCAGCCCCAGCCCCGTGCCGGAATCGACGCCGCCCGATTTCGTGGAAAAGAACGGCTCGAAAATCCTTTGCAGGTTTTCTTCGCTGATGCCGCATCCCGTGTCCGAAACGTCGATGACGACGTATTCGCCGGGGACAGCCTCTTCCGATCCGATATACTGACCGGCGGGGAATTTCTGACGCCGCGTCGAAATCGTAAACGTCCCGCCGTCCGGCATCGCGTCGCGCGCGTTGACCGCCAGATTGACAAAGACCTGATCGAATTGCGTTTTATCGACGCGGATGAACCCCAGATTGCGCCCGTTTTCGATCTGGACGGCAACTTTCGTCCCCAGCAGGCGTTTAAGCATATGGTGCAGATCGGCGAAAACGTCCGTCACATCCAGATATTTCGGCCGCAGCGGCTGTTTGCGCGAATAGGACAAAAGCTGCCCCACCAGACTGGCGGCACGGTTGGCGCTGTAATGCACGTTCATCAATTCGGTAAAGTCGGGGTCGGACGCCGGATGCGTTTGCAGCAACAGATCCGTCGAACCGATGATCGCGGTCAGCAGGTTGTTGAAATCGTGCGCGATTCCGCCCGCCAGCTGGCCGATCGCCTGCATTTTCTGCGCCTGCGAAAACTGCATGGCCAGCGTACGTCGTTCCGTGTTGTCGATGAAATGCGCGATGAAACCGAACACGTCGGGTTTGCCGTCCTCGTCCTCTTCGGTCATCGGAGTGACATAGACGGCGGCGAATTTTTCCTGCGGCGTTTTCAGGCGGACTTCGGCGTGGACGCGGGTCAGCTTGGCGGTCATGACCTTGGCCATTTTATCTTTCAATTCCGCCCAATCGTCGGGGTCAATGCAATCGTCCAGCGGCGTGCCGACCATTTCTTCGCGCGAACGGGAAAACATCTGAAACAGGGTGGAGTTCGCCTCGGTGACGATATTGTCCTTGTCCAGAAAAGCGATGCCGACGGGCGCTTCGGCGAACAGGCGGGAAAATCCGACCTCCGCCTCTTTGGCGGAACCGTCGCGTTCGCGCCGGCTCATCACGTCGCGGACGACCGACGCGCGCAGCATCGTTTCCCCGTTTTCGTCATAAACCGCGTGGCTGACGAACGCGGTGAACAACGCCCCCGTCTGCGTGCGGAACGTCAGTTCGCCGTGCCAGAACCCGTCCAGCTCCGGCATTTGCGTTCCGGCCAGAATGTCCGCCAGTTTGCGGCCTTTCAATTCCTGAACGTTGGAATACCCCAACCAGTCGCACAGCCGTTGGTTGACGAACCGGATCACGCCGCCGGCGTCGATCTGATACAGCCCGATCGGCAGGATGTCCAGAAATTCGACCAGCTCGCGCGTTTCCTGCCGCATCACGGCGTCCAAAGCGCGCGCCGCCGTCATGTCGGTCACGCGCCACAGCGTCCCGACATCCAGCTGTTTGACCGAAATGTGCCGCCATTCCCAAAAACCGGCGTCGCCCCGCGCCGGCCGCATCAACAGTTCGACGGACGTTTCCGCCCCGTTTTTCACCGCCGCTTCCAATTTCGCCAAGGCCAAGCGGTTGGCTTCGTCGTCCAGCACGCGGTTCAGCACCGATTGCAGCAGCGACGCGTCCGTGAAAAAATCCTTTCCCGCGCGGTTGACGTACACCGTTTCGCCGCCGGACACCAAAGCCAGCGCGTCGGTTTCGCTTTCCATCAACGCCTTGACCGTTTCCCAGTCCCTGAAAAAACTGCCCAGTCCGAAAAATCCGGCCATCCTTTTAAAAAACGCCCGCGCCATTTCAGGTTTCCTCCCGCTGCGGCAAAGTTTTCCCTTTAAGCTGATAGACGTACTTGATCACGTCCGCCACGGCGGCATAATGCTCCGTCGGAATGGGGGAGTCAATCTCCACCGACGCGAACAGCGCGCGCGCCAACGGCGGGTTTTCGACGATCGGCACGTTGTTCTGCGCCGCGATTTCGCGGATTTTCAACGCGATGAAGTCCTGCCCCTTCGCCACAACGACAGGGGCTTCCATGCCCTCTTCCGGTTCGTAGCGCAGCGCCACCGCGAAATGCGTCGGGTTGGTGACGACGACGGACGCGTTCGGCACGTTGGCCATCATCCGTTTGCGCAAACGTTCCATGCGGATCGACCGCAGGCGCATTTTAACCTGAGGATCCCCCTCCATCTGTTTGTATTCGTCCTTGACTTCCTGCTTTGTCATGCGCTGGCGTTTCAAATAGGAAAACTTCTGATAAAAATAGTCCGCAAACGCGATGACGAACACGATCATCACCATGGTCAGCAAAATCAGCAAAAGCAGTTTGTAGATCAGTTCCAGAATCGACGCGACATCAAAGGACGACGTGTTCAAAATGTTCAATATCCGCGGTTTGACGACCAGCCACCCCGCGTAGCCGACCGCCGTGATTTTGAATACGCCTTTGATCAGATCGACGATTTTGGCTTTGGTGATGAATTCCTTGGCGTTGGCGAACAGATTGACGCGCTCCCACTTCAGCTCCATGCGTTTCGGCGCGTACAGAAAACCGATCTGCACCAACGCGGACGCCGCCGCCAGCACCAGAAACAACCCCAAGGGCAGCATCAAAACCACAAACATATCCAACGCCGTGTCGCGCATCAAATCGCGCAGCCCCAGCGGATCGACAGGCAGTTCCTGCGGCCGTTCAATGAATTTGTAAACAATCGCCGTCGTGCGTTCCATGATGAACGGCGCCAGCCCCCACAGCATCATCAGCGCGGCGAACAGCATGAACCAGCTTTTGACTTCCTGCGACAGGGGAACGTTGCCCTCTTCGCGCGCGCGCTCCAGCTTTCGCTCGGAAGCCTCTTCGGTTTTGGATGATTCGTCCTGTTCGTCGGCCATGGTCACCTACATCGCGAAACGGCGGAGGTTGTCTTGGAAAAAATCCAGAAACCACCACATCATCATCGGCAGCGACACCATCAACAGCGCCAACCCCAAATACACTTGCAACGGCATGATGACGAACATGATGTTCAGCTGCGGCATCAACCGCGACATCACCCCCATTGACGAATACAGCAAAATGATCATCACGACGAACGGCGATCCGATTTGAAACCCGTAAGTAAACGCCGCGCTCAACGCCTTTGTCAGGCATTCCGACATATCCGCCGTCAACAACGGCCGACCGACGGGAAACGTCCGGTAACTGTCCAAAACCGCGCCCAGCATCACATGGTGCAAATTCGTCGTGACGATCATCAAAACCGCCGTCAGCGTCAAAAAGCTGGTCAAAACGGTCGATTGCACGTTCGTTTGCGGATCCAAAACGGTCGCGTTGGAAAAGCTGGTCGCCATCGCCGCGTTCACGCCCGCCAGATCCAAAACGGTCATCAGGAAAAACGGAAAAATGCCCAGAAACACGCCGACAGTTATTTCGATTACCAGCGACCGGAACAGCTCCGGCACGTTTTGCGGCGCGGAAACCGGCATTTCCGCCGCCAGAACGGGCGTCAGCGCGGCCGCCGCCGCCAGCGCGAAAATCAACCGGATGCGGCGCGGAACATACACGGACGCGTAAAACGGCATAAATAAAAACGCGCCCCCCAGACGCGCGAAAACAAACAGGAAATGGTACAGCTCCGTCGAAACCAGCTTTTCCCAATCCATCGCCTTACGTCCCCAGCGCGATCATGCGGTCGAACAGGCCGTTCGTAAAGGTGCGCAACTGTTCAATCATAAACGGCAGCAAAAAAATCAGCGACAGGAAAACCAGCAAAATCTTCGGCACGAAAACCAGCGTCATTTCCTGAATTTGCGTCAACGTCTGAAACAGGCTGATCAGCAAACCGATGATCATGGCGACCAGCAACAACGGCCCGACGATAAGCAGCAATGTGAATATCGCGTTTTTGCCGACTTCGATCACCATAACGTCCGTCATAACCGCCCGTCCCCCGCGTCAAATGGGCATCTGCATGATTTCCTGATAGGCGGAAACGACCTTGTCGCGCACGGCGACGACGGTTTGCAGGGCGACTTCGGCGTTGGAAACGGCCATGACGACCTCTTGCATATCGGCGGTGCCTTTGACGGCCTTCATGCTCAGCACTTCGGCCTCTTTGTTGTCCTGTTCGGCCTGCAGGACGGCCGTTTTCACCATCGACGCGAAAGACCCCGCGGGCGACACCGGATCCGTTTGCGAATCCGACGGCAGAACCTGTCGGGAAACCGCCGCCTGATAAGCGGATAAAGCTTTTGAAACGTCGTTGACCATACCTTATGTTCCCTTATGTTCAGCGGATCAGATCCAGCGTTTTGGACATCATGTCCTTTGACACGGAAATGACGTTCAGGTTCGCTTCGTACGTCCGTTGCGCCTCTTTCATATCCATGGTTTCCACCAGCGGGTTCACGTTGGGCAACAGGACGTATCCGTCGCTGCCCGCCGCGACGTGGTTGGGGTCGTATTTGCGTTCCAGCTGGCCGCGGTCGCGCGACACGCGTCCGACCTTGACCATTTCGGCACCCGTTTCGCGATCCAATTCGTTGCGGAACGTCACCGTTTTGCGGCGGTACGGCTGGCCGCCGGGGGTTTTCGCCAAAGAATCCGCGTTCGCCAGATTTTCCGAAATCACGCGCAGACGCTGGGCTTGCGCTTTCATGCCCGAAGCCGCGATCGTTTTGCTGAGAGTCAAATCATCCATACGCTATACTCCGGTTATTTCAATCCCAACGCCGTTCCCAGCAGGGCGGCGTTTTTCTTGAACAAAGCGGCGACGCGTTCGTGCTGGCCGCGCGTATCGTCGATTTTGGCCATCTGTTCTTCCAAAACGATGCCGTTTTTGTCAATGCTGGTTTCAAACGGACGGCGCGTTTCGCGCACGCGCACCTTGCCGTCCGCGACGGGCGACAGATGCGCCGGATCCGTTTTGGCGATTTTCGTTTCGCCCGACGTGCGCGAACGGTGGGCGGGATTCGTGCGCGTCATGGGAACGTGTTTGCTTTCGCCGACAAATTCCTTGAACGTCAGCGGTTCGACGTCCGACGGCATGAAATCCGGCGTGTCCGCGTTCGCGATGTTTTGAGCCAGAACGGATTGGCGCTGCGCCAACCAGCGCATTTTTTCCTCGCTCATCTGATAAAGCGTCAAGCTTTGCAAATCCATTTTTGACTCCCTTTCGTTTGATTGTGCGTTCATTTATTTAAAAAAACGTGAATCCGCAATCCGCGAATCATTATGCAAAATCCGTGCCGGATTTTCAAATTTTTCTTTTGCATCCGGTGGCGTTTCGGCCTATCACCGTTATGTTTTTTTTATCTTCATCAAGGAGTTTCCCCCATGCACGCCCTAACCCCCGTTTTATTGCTGATCTGTTCCAACGTTTTCATGACATTCGCGTGGTACGGCCATTTGAAATTCAAATCGACCGCGCTGTGGGTTGTCATTCTGGTCAGCTGGGGCATCGCCTTTTTTGAATACTGCCTGCAAGTCCCCGCCAACCGCATCGGCCACGAATACTATTCCGCCGCCCAGCTGAAAGGATTGCAGGAAATCATCACGCTGGCGGTGTTCGCGCTGTTTTCGATTTACTATCTGGGCGAAAACCTGCGCTGGAACCACATCGCGGGGTTCGTCCTTTTGGTGATCGCCGGATTTTTGATCTTTAAAAAATAGCCAAAAGCGTTTTTTTCGGATACAATATCCGTCGGCAAACACTTTTACAGGAGTTCCGGCATGGAAGTTTTCGTCATTTTTCTGATCGTCCTCGCCTTTTTCGCGATTTCGGCGGGAGTGAAAACCGTTCCGCAGGGAATGGAATACACTGTCGAGCGGTTCGGCCGCTATACGCACACGCTGAAACCGGGGTTGAACCTGATCATCCCGTTCGTCGATTCCATCGGCGCGAAAGTCAACATGATGGAACAGGTGCTGGATGTCCCGTCGCAAGAGGTCATCACAAAGGACAACGCCATGGTCACGGTTGACGGCGTCGTGTTCTTTCAGGTTTTGGAAGCGTCACACGCCGTTTACGAAGTCCGTTCCCTGCAGGTCGCGATTTTGAATCTGGTCATGACGAACATCCGTACCGTCATGGGGTCGATGGATCTGGACGAACTGCTCAGCCAGCGCGACGTGATCAACCACCGTTTGCTGGAAGTCGTCGATCAGGCGACCGAACCTTGGGGCGTCAAAGTCACCCGTATCGAAATCAAGGACATCACCCCGCCGCGCGATCTGGTGGACGCCATGGCGCGCCAGATGAAGGCCGAACGCGACAAACGCGCCCAAATTCTGGAAGCCGAAGGTCTGCGTCAGGCGCAGATCCTGCGCGCCGAAGGTGAAAAACAGTCCGCCGTCCTGCAGGCCGAAGGCCGCAAAGAGGCCGCTTTCCGCGACGCCGAAGCCCGCGAACGTCAGGCCGAAGCCGAAGCCAAAGCGACCGCGGCCGTTTCCGAAGCGATCGGTAAAGGCAACATCAACGCCATCAACTACTTCCTCGGCCAGAAATACCTTGACGCTTTGAAAGCGATCGGCACGGCCGACAATTCAAAAATGGTCATGTTGCCCGTCGAAGCGACCAACATTCTGGGGTCGATCGCCGGCATCGGCGAAATCGCCAAGGAAAGTCTGGCCAAAAGCGGCGAAAAATCCGATAAAAAAGTCTGGTAAGGGGGCGGCATGATGGCGGTGGCTGATTACTGGTGGTGGCTGACGGCCGGCATGGTTTTGATGGTGCTGGAAATCGTCACGCCGGGGGTGTTTTTCATGTGGATCGGCATCGGCGCGCTGATCACCGGTCTGGTCGCGTGGATCGTTCCGGCCGCGTCCCCCGCCGTATTGGGAACGCTGTTCGCCGTTTTGTGCGTCATCGCCGTTCTGGTCGGCAAAAAAGTCATGGCCGGACGGGAAACGCCCGTTGACACGCAACTGAACAACCGCGCGGCGCAATACATCGGCCAAACGTATCGGGTGTGCGAAGCGGTGACGGGGGGACGTGGCAAAATATCCGTCGGCGACACGCAATGGCTGGCGTCGGCCGCGACCGACATCCCCGTCGGCGCGACCGTCAAAGTCGTCGGCGCGCGCGGCACGCTGTTGGAAGTCGAACCCGTCGATGAACATTGATTCCGTCCTGTTTTCCAAAAAAGGGATGACGGCCTGTTTCGCGGCCGTCATCCTTGTTTTTGCCCTGTCCCCGCTGGCGTCGGCCGTACCCGCGCCGTTCTGGTTTCAGGAACACTTTTTCAACACGTTGAAAATCGTTGAAAACGCCCGCGCGACAGGAACGTTCAGCTTTGACGGCGTTACGCCGACCAACGATTATTCCCCCGTCTGGGCGGGAATTTTGTACCTGTTAAGCTTTGCCGCCCCCGTTCATTCGACGGCATTTTTTATTTTGGCGCGGCTGGCGGTCGGGGCGGCTTTGGCCGCGACGCTGTTGTTGCTGAACAAACTGATTGACCGGCTGGGATACGCACCGGAACCGGCCGCACGTTTTTTGGTAACGGCGTTCGCCGCCGCCTGTTTTTTCTACACCGGACAAACGGGGGCGGACGCCGCGCTGGCAATTCCGTGCCTGTACCTGAACGCTTTGTTATTGTTGAAAGCGTTGCAATCTCCCTCTTTCCTGAACGGCGTTTTGTTCGGATTAAGTGTCAGCTTGAGTGCCGCAACGCGTTTTGACACGCTGGTGTTTCCGCTGACCGCCGCGCTGGTTTTCTATTTCCAGTTCAACCGCAAAAATCCGGTCACGACAAAGCAGTTGCTGAAACTGTTGCCCGCGCTGCTGGTCGGGCTGTTGCCGTTGATGATCTGGGCGGACGCGCGGCAAAGCGCGTTCGGCACGCCTGCGCCGACAGAGCTGCTCGGCTGGGCGCAATCGCAGGATCGCGCCGCATGGCGGCTGCTGATCGTCCTGTTCGTCGAACCGGTGCGCTATATCGCACAAATTCCCTGCACAATCGCGGTTGCGTCCTTTCCCGTTATTTTGCTACTGCTGACGGCCTACGCGTCGTTTCCGTGGACGGGCAAGGAACAGACGCCCGCGGACACCGTTTTCTACACCCTGATCTGGCATCCCGTTTTGTATCTGGCCGGCGTCGGTGCGATGACGTACATCGCCCTGCCAGAATACGCGTTTTACACGCTGGCGGCCGGTGCGCCCGCCGCGTTTTTGTTCGCGACATCAAAAATCGACGGACAGCTGAGCGGACGCGAAAAAAATCTGGCGCAAAAGGCGTGGGCGGTTTTGGGAATCTGCTTTTGCCTGATTTCCGTGTTTTACGCCACGCACCCCCGATCCGCCTTTTACGAACCGGTGACGCAAACGGTCGCGGAGTTTGCCGAAACGCACAAAGGCCGGTACGCCATGGGCGCGGGCGCGGGCATCACGGCGTTTGAAACCGGCGCGGATTTCGTCCGGCTGGACGGCATGGCGCAAGACAAAAAAATGATTGCTTTTTTAGGGGCGCAAACGGATTTGACGAACGTTTTCAAACACTACGGCGTCAATTATTATGTCGCCGTCAATCCGACATCCGCCGATAAAACGTGCTATTCCGCGCGCGAACCCGTTCAAAACCGTTTCGGCGGTAGCAATAAGGGAATGAGCGATTGGCTTTGCGCCGCGCCCGTTTTTGAAAAACAGGCGACGCCGAAAATCCGCATCGGCATATTCAGAATCGACAAAAACGGCAAAGCGTATTAAACGCCGTACACCGACGCGTCCGAAACCGACCGGTGAAACCGCAGTTTCGCAATATACTCGGTCGGATCCTTCGGCGTCACCAACGCGTCCGGAACCCTGTTCAGCCAATCGAACGTGCGGGTCAGCAAAAACCGCAGCGCCGCCCCGCGCGCCAAAACGGGCAAAGCGGCCTTTTCCGCGGCGTTCAGCGGGCGGACGGATTGATACGCGGCCGTCATCGCGCGGGCTTTGTCCGGATTGAAACGCCACGATCCGGCGTCGAAACACCATGCGTTCAAACAAATCGCGACCTCGTAGGCCAAAGCGTCGTTGCACGCGAAATAAAAATCAATGACGCCGGACAGCTTGCCGTTTTCAAAAAACACGTTATCGGGGAACAGGTCGGCGTGAATGACGCCCCGTGGCAAACCGGACGGAAAATCCCGTTTGATATCGGCGTAATCGACCGCCATTTCCTTTGCCAGCCCCGATTCGACCATGTCGGCGGCCGCGCCGATTTTATCCAGCAGCGTCGCCCACCCGTCAACGGACAGGTCGTTCGCCCGATCCGCCGGATAATCCGATCCGGCCAGATGCATCCGCGCCATGGCCGCCCCCAGCTCCGCGCAATGGGCGGGTGTGATGTCGCGCACGGATTTTCCGTTCAAAAACGTCGTCAGACAAGCCTTTTTGCCACACAAATCGCGCAGGTTCAGGCCGTCTTTGCCGACAACCGTCAAAGGACAGGCGATCCCTTTGCGGTTCAAATGCGTCATCAAATTCAAAAAATACGGCAATTCGTCCGGTTTGACCCGCTTTTCAAACAGCGTCAAAATGAAACGCCCCGCCGTCGTCGTCACGAAATAATTGCTGTTTTCAATGCCTTCGCGGATTCCCTGAAAGGATACCAACGCCCCCAAGTCGTAATTTTCCAAAAAAGCCGCCAATTCGGCGTCGGACACTTTTGTGTAAACCGCCATAGCGTTCAATCCCGCAACGATTCCGGCAGGGGAAAGCGCACTTTTTCCTCTGTTTCGACGACCTCGGACACCGTGATGGCAAAGTTTTTGCGCAACGCATCAATGACTTCGGCCACCAATTCCTCCGGCGCGGACGCGCCCGCGGTGATGCCCAGCGTTTTCACGCCGGTCAACAGCGCCCAGTCGATTTCCGACGCCCTTTGCACCAAAACGGAATGCGGACATCCGGCTTCGCGCGCCACTTCGACCAGACGTTTCGAGTTTGACGAATTGGGCGCGCCGATCACCATGATCGAATCGCACAGCGCGGCGATCGCCTTGACCGCCTTTTGCCGGTTCGTCGTCGCGTAGCAAATGTCGTTCTGGTGCGGTTTCACAATCGCGGGAAAACGGCTTTGCAGCGCCTGAACCAATGCGGCCGTTTCATCCAGCGACAACGTCGTCTGCGTCACATAGCCCAAATGATCCGCCCATTCGTCGGGAACGGACGCGATGTCGTCCACCGTCGATATCAGCTTCATTTCACCGGCCGGAATCTGCCCCATCGTGCCGATGACCTCCGGATGTCCCTCGTGCCCGATTAACAGGGTTTTGCGCCCCTGCTCAAAATTCTTCGCGGCCTCGCGGTGCACCTTTTCCACCAACGGACACGTCGCGTCGATCGTCGTCAACCCGCGGCGTTTGGCTTCGGCGACGACGGAAAGCGGTACGCCGTGCGCGGAAAAAATGACGACCGCGCCGTCCGGCACTTCGTCCAATTCGTTGACGAACACCGCGCCTTCGCCGGCCAGTTTCTGCACGACGTACTTGTTATGCACGATTTCGTGACGCACATAAACGGGCGTGCCGAATTTTTTCAAAGCCATCGACACGATTTGAACGGCGCGCGTCACGCCGGCGCAAAATCCGCGCGGGGACGCCAGTAAAACTTTCAATTCCGGTAAAGACATTCGCGACCTTTTCCTGTGTTGTTGCCTGCACCGAACATACCGCCCCCAGTTGGTAAAAGAAAGCGGAAAATCGCCAACCTTGACGCGCTTGAAATTTTTAATTATAAAAAAAACGGGGGAGGGAAATTGGTAATGGCAAAAAAAATAGAAATAACAAAACATCCGTTGTCTTTTGTCAAACAAAACAATGCTTGCATAACAGTGGCGCATAGAAAAGGAGGCGGCGGCCTTCCTTGCGTGCTGACCGAGGACAACCGGATCGTTCCTTTTTCCATTCAACATAGCGGCGACACGCACATCATGCCGGACGGGAAATGCGATTTCATCCCTGAGGACGTGATTTACGGCGGTATGTTGTGCAAACATTGGGGACATTTTATCGTTAACGCCTGCATTCATTTATGGTACGCCGTCAAACACTGGAAAGAAAGCAATCTGCCCATCGTTTTTTCAACACCGGAAAAGCCCGAGCACAGGATTCTTGATTTTTTAAAACTGACGGGAATTCCCGAAAATCGTTTTGTTTTTATTATGAAACCGACGCGTTTTAAAAGCGTCATCGTCCCCGAACCCTCTTTTGTTATGGAAAAAGGCGATCTTTACATAGCGGAAGAGTTCAAAATCCCGTTTGATGCGGTTAAGAATGCGGCGAGCCCCTCAAAATATAAAAAAATATACCTGAGCCGCCGGAAATTCAGCACCCCCAATTCTCCTCTTCCTTACGGGGAAGACGTTTTTGAAAAACTCTTCAAAGCGAACGGTTATAAAATAATTTATCCGGAAAGGCTTTCTTTGCAGGAACAAATCAATCTGTTCAGCGGTGCGGAAACCGTCGCGACGACCAACGGGACTTTGGCGCATAACGTTGTTTTAATGAACGACCGGCAACGTTTGATCATTTTAAACCGCACCGCCGACCATCATATAAACGCGCTTCAAAATTCTTTAAACGCCATTAAACATATAGAATGCCATCAATCGGACGCTTTTTATGCGCCTCTGCCGACCCACCATGGTTTCGGCCCGTTTTATTTTCAAGTAACGCAAGAAATGATGGCAATTTTACCATCTTTTAATACCACCCCCCCCTTGATTTTCAACAAAGACGAGAATATTTGATCGCTTCTTTGAAGATTGGGGACGGGTTTACGGAAACAAGGAAAATGCCGCATACAAATGCTTGATTTCCCTCGTCGGCGAAAACACCGAACAAGCCGCCTTGGTGTCGCGATGCGCCGACTGTTTCATTTCCCCGAACAAATTTGAAAAACTCTTGTACAAAATTCTTTACGAAACCTCTTTCGGCCGTTTAAAGAATTTTTTCAGATTCAGGTGGAAAGGATATAAATTCAATCCGACAAAACAAAATATCGCATATAAAAATTTTTTAAAAAATAAAGCTTCCGTATAAAATCTCACTTGCGGTTTAAAACGCTTTTTTTTAAATTTCGACATCGGCGGACGGTTACATGGCGAGCGTCATTAAAAGCGTCAACAGCCGGTTGACGCACAGGCCGCCGATCAACGTCACGCCCGGTGCTTGGGCTTTTCTGTGTTTGATTTATGCATTTATCTGGAAGCTGAGTGTTGCCGATAGCGGCGTCCTGTATTTTGCCACTCAGGATTTTTTTGCTTAGTATCCAAGAATATAGATTGGCGCCGAGGCTATTTCCTCCTGATTTCCGGCGTATTTTTGGCCGCTCTGAGGCAGGGGGCTCCTGCCGTTTTGCACGCGCGGGGGAGAAGCGGGCTTTTTTGCATAATTCCGACAGTTATGAGGGCAGTGCGGGAGCAGGCCTAATGTGGCGCGTATTTCATGTAAAGAGAAAGCCCTGAAGCGTTGGGCTTCAGGGCTTGGAAGGGAGAATGAACGTTGAGAGCAACGCAAATAGCATTACTAGAGCCGGCGGCTTCCTACTCTTCCGTGTCTTGAGACAAAGTACCATTGGCGTTAAAGGGTTTCACAGTCGAGTTCGAGATGGGATCGCGTGTTTCTCCTTTGCTATAACCACCGGTTCAAGTAATGCTACGGTCTTCGACGTTTGAAGCGTTCGTTCAATCTTGCGCCCGTCTGTATGTAGATTGTACATACGAACGAAGAACAAGACAATCAGGCTATTAGTACCGATCGGCTTCGCGCTTTGCAGCGCTTCCACCCTCGGCCTATCAACGTGGTCGTCTTCCACGGCCTTAATGGGGATACCTTGTTTCAAGGGAGGCTTCCCGCTTAGATGCATTCAGCGGTTATCCCGTCCGCACTTAGCTACCCAGCGATGCTCCTGGCGGAACAACTGGTACACCAGAGGTGCGTCCTTCCCGGTCCTCTCGTACTAAGGAAAGCTCCTTTCAAGTATCCTACACCCACGGCAGATAGGGACCGAACTGTCTCACGACGTTCTGAACCCAGCTCGCGTACCACTTTAATCGGCGAACAGCCGAACCCTTGGGACCTGCTCCGACCCCAGGATGTGATGAGCCGACATCGAGGTGCCAAACACTCCCGTCGATGTGGACTCTTGGGGAGTATCAGCCTGTTATCCCCGGCGTACCTTTTATCCGTTGAGCGATGGGCCTTCCATATGGAACCCACCGGATCACTATGACCTACTTTCGTATCTGCTCGAACTGTCGCTCTCGCAGTCAGGCTGGCTTATGCCATT
>DJSW01000026.1:41902-104683 GCA_002439085.1 Alphaproteobacteria bacterium UBA6324 | reverse complement strand
CTTCTCTTATACTTATTCACTGTGAAATAATAACTCAGCCCGATCTCTCGGACACCACCTCATCAGCGGCAAGGTCAGCTTATATACCTATCTCAAACTCATCGTCAATAACTTTTTTCAATCTTTTTTACTTTTTTTGACAAGTTCAAAAATTTCGGCGGGATTCAGCCCTTTTTCACGCAAAAATTTTATCGTGACCGATCCGTCGCGCTTGGCCAGACGCCGCCCCTCGGCGTCCAAAACCAGCGGATGATGACAATACCGCGGCGTCGGCAGCCCCAACAACGCCTGTAAAAGCCTGTGAACGTGCGTCGAATCGAACAAATCGTCCCCGCGCGTCACCAACGTCACGCCTTGCGCCGCGTCGTCAACGACGGAACAAAGGTGATAACTGGCCGGCGTTTCCTTTCGCGCCAACACGATATCCCCGAAAACGGACGGATTCGCTTTCACCGTTCCGCGCGATTCGTCCGTAAAATAAAGCTCACCGCCCGTCAGATTCAAAGCTTTGGCAACGTCCAGCCGCCACGACCAACGGTCGTAAAGGGACAAATCCAACCGCTTTCCGCGGCACGTCCCCGGATAAACGGCCGTTTCCCCCGCGTGCGGCGCGTGCCCCATGCGCGCGATTTCCGATTCGATTTCCTTTCGTGTGCAAACGCACGGGTACAGGACGCCGGCATCCTTTAATTTTTGCAAAGCCGCCGCGTAAACGTCCATCCGTTCCGACTGCCTGACCGGCCGGCCGTCCCATTTCAGGCCGAGCCAGTCCAAATCCTCCAATATCCCGTCAACGAATTCCGGTTTGCACCGGACAGGGTCAATGTCCTCGATGCGCAAGAGGAATTTTCCGCCGTTTTCCTTGGCTTTGTCATACGCGAATCGGGCGGCGAAAGCGTGCCCCAAATGAATCCGCCCCGTCGGCGAGGGCGCAAAACGCGTCACAATCATAAAAAAACTCCGTCCTTTTGTTTTTTTTCCGCAAGTATCCGCATTTTCCCGCGTTACACTTCATATATACTATGGAGGCGTCCCATGAAAAAGACATTCGTTTTTCTGTTAAGCACTTTATTTTTGATTTCAACGGCCGATATCTGCCTTGCCCGCGGGGGCGGTCATCACGGACGGCCGCCGGAAAACGGGCAAAGCCGCGGGATGCGGCCTGTGAACACCCGCGGCGGCGATCGTTCCATGACGCGCCAAAGCACCCCCGCCGCCGATTCGGAAAACAGCGGCGAATCAGAACAATCCGGCCGCTTTAACGGGCATCGCGGAATGAATCCGCCTCCGCCCCCGCCGTTGGACGAGGACGGCCCCCCCATGCCTCCGCCTGACGAGGACGGCGGTCAATCCGGCGGATTCGGCGGACATCACGGAATGAATCCGCCCCCGCCGCCGTTGGACGAAGACGGCAATCCCCTGCCCCCGCCCGACGAGGACGGCGATTTTGAGGAATAACGGAAAAAGCTCCGGTCAAACGGAGCTTTTTTTCTATCTCTTTTACATCAATTTGATCGCGGCGAATCCGCCCGCCAGCAGGGCGAAGAACAATGTCGCCAGCCAGCCCAGATTCTTTTCGATGAATTTTTCCATCGGCGCGCCGAATTTCCACAACAGCACCGCCAGCAAAAAGAACCGGCCGCCGCGCGACAAAACGGACGCAACCGCGAAAATTTCCAAATTCAGCCCCGTCATTCCGCTAAGAATCGTGATCACTTTGTACGGAAACGGCGTGAATCCGGCGGCGGCGACAATCCAAGCGCCGTAAGCGTTATACGCCTGTTTGAATACTTCGACCTTGTCCGTATAGCCGTAAAAATCGAAAATCGGCAAAGCGACGGCGTCATACAAAAACGCGCCGATCGCGTACCCCGCGAATCCGCCGATCACGCTGGCCGCCGTGCAAACGCCCGCCAGCCGGAACGCCCGATTCGGCCGCGCCAGCATCATCGGGATCAGCAAAACATCCGGCGGGATCGGAAAGCACGAGCTTTCGGCAAAGGAAAACAAGGCTAGCAGCCAAACGGCCTGCGGATGTTCCGAACATTTCAGCACCCAATCGTACATCCGTTTGAAAAACGCCGTCCATTTTTCAGCAAAGCTTTTCACGCCGACCATAATCATCGTCCGCATCCTTTCCGTTTTTTGCAGGCGTACTATATATGAAACCGGCGCGAAAGAAAAGAGGCGGCGTCCGTCCGCCCCTTTTTCCTGATTTTCAGCACTTTTCCGTCACAACGCGACGGCCTGCCGAATGATGTGCACGTCCTTGTCCCCGCGCCCCGACAGGTTCATCACGACGATCTGTTCCGGATTCAACGTTTTGGCCAGTTTCATCGTATAGGCCAAAGCGTGCGACGATTCCAGCGCCGGAATGATCCCCTCGATCCGCGACAAGGCCAGACACGC
Source organism: Alphaproteobacteria bacterium UBA6324 (assembly GCA_002439085.1). Taxonomy (GTDB): domain Bacteria; phylum Pseudomonadota; class Alphaproteobacteria; order CAAGCB01; family CAG-977; genus UBA11549. Next base: position 102,274 of record DJSW01000026.1, on the reverse strand, counting down.
GTCGATCGCTTCGGCGTCCGTGGCGGTTTCGTAAACGGCGCGGCCGGTGTCTTTCAGCATACTATGTTCGGCGCCGACCCCCGGATAGTCCAGCCCCGCTGAAATGCTGTGCGTCGGCGACGGCGTCCCGTCCGGTTCCTGCAGCAAATAGGAATAAGCGCCGTGCAGCACCCCCGGTTTTCCCTTTGTCATCGTGGCGCAGTGTTCCTTGGTGTCCAACCCTTTGCCCGCGGCTTCGACCCCGACCAGCCGGACGGACGGATCGTTGACGAATCCGGAAAAAAGGCCGATCGCGTTGCTGCCGCCGCCGACGCACGCGACCGCGTAATCGGGCAGCCGGCCTTCGTGTTCCAGAATTTGGCGGCGCGCCTCTTTGCCGATGACGGATTGGAAATCGCGCACCATCATCGGATACGGATGCGGCCCGACGGCCGAACCGACCAGATAGAACGTGTCTTGATAATTTTCGACCAGATCGGCCAAGGCGGCGTCCACCGCGTCGCTCAGCGTTTTTTGGCCTTTGGTGACGGGCACGACCTCCGCCCCCAGCATTTTCATGCGGAAAACGTTCAGCTCCTGCCTTTTGGTGTCTTCCTCGCCCATATAGACGCGGCATTTCATCCCCAGTAGCGCCGCGCCCGTCGCCGTCGCGACACCGTGCTGACCCGCGCCGGTTTCGGCGATGACGCGCTTTTTCCCCATATGGCGCGCCAGCAAAATCTGCCCCATGACGTTGTTGATTTTATGCGCGCCCGTATGGCACAAATCCTCGCGTTTCAGATAGATTTTCGCCCCTCCGGCCGTTTTTGTCAACCGTTCAGCGAAATAAAGCGGCGTTTCGCGGCCGACGTATTCTTTCAAATAATACGCCAGCGTGTTTTGAAATTCCGGCGTGTCCTTGGTCGCCGCATAGGCATCCGCGATTTCGCGCATGACGGATTTCAGTTCGTCGGGCAGGAACATTCCGCCGAAACCGTTGAAAAAGCCGTTCGCGTCGGGATTGGAATATTCGGGATTGTAATTCATTTCAGTCAAACCTTTCCTTTGTTTCGTTAAACCTTGCCGTTGTTCGGGAAAGAGAGGTTCGACATATAAAAAAAACCGCCGTTTCCCGTTTCGGGAAACCCGCGGCGTTGGCGAACAGACATCCGTTGCGGCTTTCCCTAGGAAAGCCACCACCAGTTTTGCGCCGCGCGCAGAATGTCGTTCATCCGTTTCATCATGGGAATAATGCTATAAAAACGGGGCATCCCTGTCAAACAAAAAAACACATAGGCTTTTTCCCCTTTTCCGGTTTAAAATGTTTGACGGTGAATCCGCCGCGATCCCGCCGGCGGACGGAAAAACGGAACAGGAGAATGAACATGAACAAAGGTATTGCGGCATTGGCTTTGCTGTGTCTGACGGCTTTTCCCGCCACGGCCAAGGAATTCAAGGGCGACTGGCTGGAACACAAAATCGCCGGCATCGAACGCGATTTCAAGGAAGACATCGCCAAAATCGAAAAAAGCGACAAGATTTCCGACGCGATGAAAAAGCTGCTGTTGAAGCAAAAAGAGGAATCCAAGGATATGAAAATCAAACAGATCAAAGAGGTCAACGAATTGAAAACCCGCCAGAAAGGCGAACGCGACGCCCTGAAAAAGGCCGAGGGAACAACGGACGCGGAAGTGAGCGAAGATAAAAAAGCGGACGAAACCGACAAGGCGGACAAGCCGCGCAAAGGCAAAAAAGGCGGAAAACATTTCAAAAAGAAAAAAGATTCCGCCGAAGACTGATTTCCAAACATCCTCCGCGCCGGTTTTGCGGGGGATGTCTTTATTTAATCGACGGCGACGCCCTTGGCGCGCAGATCGTTTGCCAGCTGTTCCGGCGACAAAAACCGGATCGCTTGGAATCCGAGTTTTTCCGCCGTGTCGATGTTGCGCCGCGAATCGTCGGTGAACACCGTTTGCGCCGGATCAATGCCGTAACGTTCGATCAATATTTCAAACAGGCGCGGATCGGGTTTGATTTCCCTTTCAACGCCGGAAACGACGATCCCTTTGAACAATTTGAAAAAATCGTGTTCCGGATACGTCACGTCGAATTTTTCCGCCGACCAGTTCGTCAACCCGTAAACCGGATATTTTTTCGCCAGCCGGCGCAGCAAATCGACGCTGCCCGCGATTTCGCCCGCGCACATTTCGCGCCAGCGCGTGTCGAACATGGCGATCTGTTCCGCGTATTCGGGATGCAAAGCCGTCAATTCGGCCACGCCCTGTTTGAACGGCTTTCCCTTGTCCATCTGTTCGTTCCATTCGGGCGCGCACACTTCGGTCAGGAAACGTTCCATCTCCGTTTCGTTTTGGAACACTTTCCTGTACAAATAACGCGGATTCCAATCAATCAGGACGCCGCCGAAATCGAATACGATCGTTTTAACCGCCATGTCGTTTTCCTTTCACCCGAAAACAATATACACCCGTCCGGAAAATGTATATGATAAAGTGATTCCAATCAACAACCTCCGGCATCCGATATGATCGACCCGAAAAAACTGCCCCGTTTGAAACCGCAATCCCCCGCCGCCGACGCGCCGGCGGACGCACCCGAAGAATCCCTGCTTTCCCAAGTGATCGGCGTTTTTTCCGGCCCGAAAGGCGTTTTGCTGTCCTGCGCCGCCGCGTTCGCCATTTACGCCAGCGTCTGCCTGCAGGGCGAACGGCTGCTACGTTCGGGGATTTACGCCGTGCTGAAAGAATTGGGCGACAACGGGTTCGGCATATCCTACAGCGCGCCGTCGTCCAATCCGGCGTTCAAAAGCGGCGTGAATCTGGACGATCTGGTCATCACCGCCCCCGCGGAAATCGGCGGCTGGACGTTAAAGGCGGGGCGGATCGGCGTTTCGTCGAACCCGTTCACGCCGCACACCGTGACGGTCAAAACAAACGGCACGCATTCTTTGACGACCGGCGTCATCGGCGACATCCGGCTGGTCGTCGGGCGGGGCGACGTGACGATCCGCCTGCCGTCGAAAAAAGATCCCCTGTCCGTTTCCGCCGTGTTTAAAAACGTTCAGGCGGCGTCCCCGAAATCAATGCAAGGTTTTGCGATCGCCTCCCTTTCCATGAACGCCCGCCGCGACGCCCCGACGACGGAGGATAAAACCTTTTCCCTTTCCTTTGATTTGGAAACAAACGGCCTCGGCCTGCCGGCCTATATGCGCCGGAATTTGCCCGCGAACGCCGAATTGCTGCGCCTGACCGGAACGGTGGAGGGATTGCCGTCCGAAACAAACGGCAAATCCGTTTGGGTGGCGTGGACGGGAAACAGCGGCACAGTCGAAATCAAGCACGGGGAAATCATCTGGAAACCGTTTATGGCCGATTTTTCCGGCACGTTCGGGTTCAACGCGGCGTTTGAACCCGCGGGCGCGGGCGTCGCCAAAGCTTACGGCCTGTTTGACCTGTTGGATATGCTGATCAAGGACGACTACGTCCGCCCCAGCCGCGTTTCCGTCGCCAAAGTCGTTTTGGGTGAAAAGCTGAAACGCGAAAACGGCGAATCGCAACCGTCCGTCACATCGCCGTTCAGTGTTCAATCCGGCAAAATCTATGCCGGACAGGTTTTGCTGTTTGATAAAAACGACGCGAATCCTAATCCCGCGCCATAAAATCCTTTAACGCGGCCAACAACGCCTTCACTTCGTCCTCGTTGCCGATCGTCATGCGCAGCGCGTCCGGCAAACCGTAGGACGCGACGCGGCGCACGATGATGCCGCGGCTTTGCAGGAATTCATCCGCTTGTTCGGCCGTTTTGCCCGTATGCGGAAAATGAACCAGAACAAAGTTCGCCGCCGACGGCGTGACGGTCAACCCGATGTCCGTCAGTTCGCGCGTCAGGATGTCGCGCCATTTTTTATTATGCTCGAACGATTTTTTCACGAACGCCCTGTCTTGAACGGCCGCAATTCCCGCCGCCTGCGCGACGGCGTTGACGTTGAACGGCCCGCGGATGCGGTTCAAAACGTCCGTGATTTCCTGCGAAGCGTAGCTCCACCCCAAACGGACGCCGCCCAGCCCGTAGATTTTTGAAAACGTCCGCAACATCACGACGTTCGGAAATTCGTCAACCAGAGCGACGCCCGCGTCGTAATCCGCCGAATCGACGAATTCGGCATAGGCCGCATCCAACACAATGACAATGTTTTCAGGCAGAAAACGGCACAAACGGCGAATCTCATCCTTTGTCAGATACGTCCCCGTCGGATTTCCGGGGTTGGCGATGAAAATCATTCTGGTTTTCGGCGTGATCACTTTCAATATCGCGTCCGCGTCCACCCTATAATTCTTTTCGGGAACGGTGACAGGCTGCGCCCCGCATCCGACGGCGTAAAGGCGGTACATCAAAAACGCATATTGCGTGATGACGACTTCGTCGTGTTCGCGCAGATAGGCGTGGCACAGCAGGCCGATCAGTTCGTCCGACCCGTTGCCGCAAACGATCCGGTTCGCGTCCAATCCGTGCGCTTCGGCGATCGCAACGCGCAGAGCGACGGAACCGCCGTCGGGATAGCGGAACAAGTTTTCCGCGGCGTTTTTGCACGCCGCGACCGCGGCGGGGTTCGTGCCGAACGCGCCTTCGTTCGACGACAGCTTGATCACCTTGTCCATTCCTTTGACGGCCGACGCGCCGCCGACATAGGGTTTCAGGGACATAACGCTCAAATGGGCGCAAACGGGATAGTTTTTCATCGCTTTATTAAATTCCTCTAAGACAATTCGACGGGATGGCCGCCGATCACGCGCAACATGGTGATTTTGCCGTTTTCCCTGTCGATCAGAGCGCCCAGCCGTTCGTCCTGATCGGACAGCCAGCCTTCAACCTCGAACAGATAGGCTTTGCGCATCATGTCGGGCGTGTAAGAATCGCAAATCGCGTTGACGGGAACGCCCGCGGATTTCAACAGCAGATCCAGCGTGCTGAGGCTGATCGTCCCGTCCGTTTCCGCCACCAGCAGGGTTTTATCCTCGCCCGTCGGTTCAAAAGGCAACTTGCTCAGCGCGTAGGCGGAACGCCCGTCGCCGCGGCCGTTCGCCGCGCCGGTCAGGGGCAGTTTCAAAAACACGCTGACGGAACGTTTGTATTCCTGCGCCAAAGCGTACCACCAGCACGCCTGTTTGTCGTCGTGCAAGGACAACAAAGCGATGTTCGCTTCGCCCTGCGTTAATTCTTTCAACACCAGATTGACCGACCGGCACGGCAGCACCGGCGTGAACGCGCCGAAATAATTGCGGGCGATTTCCAGACACCCCGTCCCGCGTTCCGGCATGAATACCGCCACGGTCATGGGCGATTGCAGGTTGACGCACGCGCTGATGATTTCGCGCCACACGCGGACGACCGTTTCCCTGTCCAGATTGCCTTTGTGCCGACGCCACAGGCGCCGCAGAATCTCGATTTCGCGTTTCGGCCGCAAAGCGAAAGCGGACGGTTGGTTCGATCCGGATTTCACGCGTCCGACCTGTTCGACCAAAGCCGCGCGTTTCATCAACAGATCGTGCATCTGATCGTCAACGGCGTCGATTTGCGCGCGCAGTCCATCCAAAGTTTCCCCTTGCATCAAAATCGCCCTTTCGCTTATTAAAATACGGAATTCCCTTTTACACCGCTTGCGCTCAAAAAGCTTTAAATTTTTTTTCAGGGATCGAAAAAATGCAAAAGATATCGCCGGAAGAACTGTTTCAAACCGTCCGTTACAACGCCGACGGGCTGGTTCCCGTCATCGCCCAGCAATACGACACGGGCGAGGTGCTGATGATGGCGTGGGCGAACGAAACGGCGTTAAGGGAAACGGTCGAAACGGGGCGGATGTGCTATTTTTCCCGTTCCCGCCAACGCCTGTGGCGCAAAGGCGAAACGTCCGGCCACGTTCAGACGTTAAAAGAACTGAGGATCGACTGCGACGGCGACACGCTGCTGGCGTTGATCGACCAGACGGGCGCGGCGTGCCACACCGGCAACCGTTCGTGTTTTTACCGTTCGATTTGAAAAAAAGCCCCGTCAAACCGGCGGAGCTTTTAAAAAGGTTTTAAAAAAAGCTTACTTTTTCGCCTTGTCTTTCGACCGCGGGGAAACCGTAAAGGAAACGACCGTCCCGTTAACCATGTCGGGTTCCAGCTGAACCGTCGCGACGCGGTCGCCGTTCGTGAACGACAGGACGCTGACTTTCGACCGCACGACCGTCACTTCGTTCCAACCGAACTTCGGCATTTCCGACATATAAAAATCGAACATCGCGTTCAACGTGTATGGCGCGGAAAACACCAGCCGCCCGATCCACGCACTCGACCCGCCCAGCAACAGCGTCGATTTCAAATCCATCGTCGCCTTTTCCGGAATGGGGATGTCGTTGAACTGCGCAAAGCTGGGCGAACTGCCGTTCGTCCCGTCCGCATCCGAACGGTACATCGCTTCGCCGCCGGCGCATCCCGTCAAAACGGGCGCGGCCACCAAACACATCAAAGAAAACAACAGTTTTTTCATCGTCGGTCTTTCCTGAAAAACATACGAAGCCATTTTAGGAACGGAATGTTAAAAACACCTTAAAATCCCTTTGACTTTATCATCCCGCCCTATATGATAGCCGAAACCAATCTGAAAATGTCGGGGATATCGAAATGACAAAGTTTATTTTCATCACGGGCGGCGTTGTGTCTTCTTTGGGCAAAGGGATGGCTTCCGCCGCTTTGGGCGCGCTGCTGCAGGCCAGAGGGTACAAAGTCCGCAACCGCAAAATGGATCCGTACCTGAACATCGACCCCGGCACGATGTCGCCGTATCAGCACGGCGAAGTGTTCGTCACCGACGACGGCGCGGAAACCGATTTGGATTTGGGGCATTACGAACGTTTCACCAACGTGCCGTGCCATAAAACGGACTCCGTTTCCGGCGGGCGCATTTACTATAATGTGCTGATGAAAGAACGGCACGGCGAATATCTGGGCGCGACCGTTCAGGCGATCCCTCACGTCACCGACGAAATCAAGCGTTTCATCGAATCCGATCTGCACGACGAAGACTTCGTCCTCTACGAAATCGGCGGCACGGTCGGCGATATCGAAGGCACGCTGTTTTTGGAAGCGATCCGTCAGTTCGCCATTACGGCGGGACGCGAAAACTGCCTGTTTTTGCATTTAACGCTGCTACCCTACATTCCGACGGCGGGCGAATTGAAAACGAAACCGACGCAGCATTCGGTCAAACAGCTGTTGGAAACGGGGATTCAGCCCGACGTCCTGCTGTGCCGTTCGCAAATGATGCTGTCGGATTCGGAACGCCGCAAGATCGGGCTGTTCTGCAACATCGCGCCCGAAGACGTGATCATCGCGCTGGACGCCGACAGCATTTACAAAATTCCGTTGCAGTACCACGAACAGGGGCTCGACCGGCAGATTCTGAAACACTTCGGCATGCTGGAAACTGCGCCCGCGCCCGATTTGGAAAAATGGAAAGTCATCATCGGCACGATCGGCGCGTGGGAACACGAAACGACGATCGCCGTCGTCGGCAAATACTGCGGCCTGCCCGACGCGTACAAATCGCTGAACGAAGCATTGTTCCACGCGGGCATCGCCCATAAAACCAAAGTCCGTGTCAAATGGATCGAATCGGACACGCTGGAAACGATGACGCCCGAACAGGTCGATCAGGCGTTCGCGGGGATTCAGGGCATCCTCGTTCCCGGCGGATTCGGCAACCGCGGGGTCGAAGGCAAAATGATCGCCGAACGCTACGCCCGCGAAAAGAAAATCCCGTTCTTCGGCATTTGTCTGGGGATGCAGACCGCGGTGATCGAAGCCGCGCGCCATCTGCTGGGCATCGAAGACGCCAATTCGACCGAATTCACCAAAAACTGCACGCCCGTCGTCGCGCTGATGACCGAATGGGAACAGGACGGCAAAAAACAGATCCGCGACGAAAACACGGATGTCGGCGGGACGATGCGTCTGGGCGCGTATCCGTGCAAGCTGAAAGCCGGCTCTCTGGCGTCGAAGCTGTACGACGGCGCGGACGTGATTCACGAACGCCACCGCCACCGCTACGAAGTCAGTATGCCCGTCGCCCGCCGGTTGGAGGAAAAAGGCCTGATCGTGTCGGGGACTTCGCCCGACGGATTGCTGCCCGAAATCGTCGAATTGAAAGACCACCCGTTCTTTATCGCGGTGCAATTCCACCCCGAATTCAAATCCCGCGCGTTTCAGGCGCACCCGATTTTCAAAGGGTTCATCGCCGCGGCGTTGAAACAGAACACGCTGATCTGACCCGCGTTTTGCAATGAAAGGGCTTTTTATGACAAAACTTGGACAAATCCGATCCGTCTGCGTCGCCGTTTTGCGGGTGGCCGCGTTTTACGCGCTGATGGCGGGACTGTGGTTTTTGCTGACCCCGCTGATGGTCGAGCTGTATATCAGCACCCCGTTCGCCGTGTTCGCCGGATGCGGATTTTTCCTGCTCCTGTTTATGACCAGATCGGCGGGCTGCCTGATTTTCATGCCCAAAAGCCGACTGAAAGCCATATTGCGCGACGGCGAATTGTCGCCGACCGCGTCGCAAATCGTTTTGCGGCTGTTTTCGTGGCCGTTTTTGAAACGGGTGACGATGTATTTCGTCCTGTTTCTGGCGGAATTCTGCCTGCGCGTCGTTTTGATCAACGCGTTTTTGCTTTTGATCAACGCGACGCTGGCGTTTTGGGCGAACCTCAGTATGCGGTCGATTTTCGCGACGAACGCCCTGCTGTTTGTCGCGGCGGGCGTCGTCATGGAATTGCCGGTTTGGGCGGTGTTTTACAAACTGTCGTTCAAAGGGCGGGCGAACCGTTCGCGCGAATACCGTTTCGGTTTGAAGCTGTGCGCTTTCGTCGTTTTGTTCCTAATCATGCACTTCTGCCTGTTTTTCAAATTGTCGCCCGTGTTTCCGACAAAGGGCGGCGAAGCGTTCCTCTTCCTGTTGTCCGCGGTTTTGGGTACGGGGCTGTGGTGGCTGATGTACCGGTGCGAACGCCTGCGTTTCAAATGCCCTCTGCGCCGCCGGACGCGGGAGGAGAAAGAACTGCGCGAATCATTTGACAACGCGGAAAAGGTCGCCGAAACGATCATCGAAATCGAAACATCCGCCCCCGCGGCACCGGACGGAAAGACGGAATAGGAAAAGGCGGCTTTGGCGTCAAAGCCGCTTTTTTTTGCGCCCGCGCCCGAAAAAAAGGTGTGAAAATCCCGTCAAAAAGGGTATAACGAATCCCGTAATTCAATTTTCTTACTGGAGTAAGCATTCAATGACTTGTTCTTATATGTGTTCGCACGAAGTGCAAGAGATGTGCCCCGTGACCAAAGGCGCACGTCACGATCCCGCCCCGATTCCCGAAGAAGGCAAATGGGTTAAATCGAAACAGATCTCCGACGTTTCCGGTTTGACGCACGGCGTCGGCGCCTGCGCCCCGCAGCAGGGTGCCTGCAAACTGACCCTGAACGTCAAGGAAGGCGTGATCCGCGAAGCTTTGGTCGAAACGGTCGGCTGTTCGGGCATGACGCACTCCGCGGCCATGGCTGCCGAAGTTTTGCCGGGCAAAACGATTTTGGAAGCTTTGAACACGGATTTGGTCTGCGACGCGATCAACGTCGCGATGCGCGAACTGTTCCTGCAGATCGTTTACGGCCGCACGCAGTCGGCTTTCTCCGACAACGGGTTGCCCGTCGGCGCGGGATTGGAAGATTTGGGCAAAGGTCTGCGTTCGCAGGTCGGCACGATGTATTCCACCGAACCCAAAGGCGTCCGCTATCTGGAAATGGCCGAAGGCTATGTTCTGGCCGAAGGTCTGGACGACAACGGCGAAGTCATCGGCTATAAAACCGTCAATCTGGGCAAGATGATGGAAGCCATCAAAAAAGGCGTCGATCCGAAAGAAGCGTTTGAAAAGAACGTTTCGACCAAAGGCCGTTTCGACGAAGCCGTCAAAGTTATCGACCCGCGCAAAGAATAAGGAGTTTGAAAATGAGTCTTTTTGAAGGTTATGAACGCCGCATTGCGCAGATTGAAAAATGCTGCAAGGAATACGGCATCGCCAATATCGAAGAAGCCGACAAAATCTGCAAAGACAAAGGCATCGACGTTGCCGCCATCGTCAAAGGCATTCAGCCGATCTGTTTTGAAAACGCGTGCTGGGCTTACACGCTGGGCGCCGCCGTCGCGATCAAAAGCGGCGCGAAAGACGCCGCCGAAGCCGCCGAAAAAATCGGCGTCGGCCTGCAGGCGTTCTGCATCCCCGGTTCCGTCGCGGATCAGCGCAAAGTCGGTTTGGGACACGGCAATCTGGGCGCCATGCTGTTGAGCGAAAGCACCAAATGCTTCTGCTTCCTGGCGGGTCACGAATCCTTTGCCGCGGCCGAAGGCGCGATCGGCATCGCGTTGACGGCGAACAAAGTCCGCAAAGAACCCCTGCGCGTCATTTTGAACGGCTTGGGCAAAGACGCGGCCTACATCATTTCCCGCATCAACGGCTTTACGTCGGTTGAAACGGAATACGATTACAAAACGGGCGAACTGAAAATCGTTTCCGAACGCGCTTTCTCCAAAGGCGACCGCGCGAAAGTCAAATGCTACGGCGCGGATGACGTGTCCGAAGGCGTCGCGATCATGATTAAAGAAGGCGTTGACGTGTCCATCACGGGCAACTCGACCAACCCGACGCGCTTCCAGCACCCCGTCGCCGGCACCTACAAAAAGTGGGCGATCGAAAACGGCAAGAAATATTTCTCGGTCGCTTCGGGCGGCGGTACGGGTCGCACCCTGCATCCGGACAACGTCGCGGCGGGTCCCGCGTCCTACGGTATGACGGACACGATGGGCCGTATGCACGGCGACGCGCAGTTCGCGGGTTCCTCGTCCGTTCCGGCGCACGTCGAAATGATGGGCTTGATCGGTATGGGCAACAACCCGATGGTCGGCGCGACCGTCGCGGTCGCCGTCGCGGTTTCGCAGGCGAAATAAGCCCTTTTACGGCAAAGAAAAAGGCTTCCTTCGGGAAGCCTTTTTTATTTACAATACCGTTTAAAACTGACATAGACCTGAAACAAAAAAAAACCGCATCCGGCAGAAACGGGTTATCATTTGAAAGCATCGTGGCTATACGCCGCGCGCGGTTTAATGTAATGTGTACGATTGAAAGCGGACAACTTTTTATTTTTTGGGAAAGAAAAAAATGAACAGACGCGAATTTTTGAAATCCGCCGTCGCCGCTTTTCCCAAAATGGCGGCAGCGGCGGTTTCACACACGAATCGGGAGAATAAAAATATGAAAGTCTTGTTGATCAACGGTTCCCCGCACGCGAAAGGATGCACCTTTACGGCGTTGAGCGAAATCGCCACCCAGTTGGAAAAGGAAGGGATCGGTTCCGAAATCTACAACATCGGCACAGACGCCATTCATCCGTGCATCGCCTGCCGCGCTTGCACCAAAATCGGCAAATGCGTCTTTAATGACAAAGTCAACGAATTTGTTGACAAGGCCGCGGAATTCGACGGTTACGTCATCGGATCGCCCGTGCATTACGCGTCGGCTTCCGGCGTTGTCGTTCCGTTTATGGATCGGGCTTTCTTTTCGGCGTTTTCGGCCGGACGCGACATTTTCCGCCATAAACCCGGTGCCGCGATCGTCAGCGCCAGACGTGCGGGAACGACGGCGACACTGGATCAGCTGAACAAATATTTCCAGATTTCCGAAATGCCCATTGCTTCGGGACGGTATTGGAACATGGTTCACGGCAACTCGCCCGACGAAGTGCGACAGGACAAAGAAGGAATGCAGAATATGCGCATTCTGGCAAAAAATATGGCCTATCTGCTGAAATGCAAAGAAGCCGCCGCCAAAGCCGGCATCACGCCGCCGCCCGCCGAAAAAATCGAATTTACGAACTTCATCCGCTGATCAATCGGATGTTTCGCAACGAAAAAGCCGCCTTTCCGGCGGCTTTTTTTGTTTATTTCAAAGCGTTCTTGAAAAATTTTTCCAATCTGTCGAACGGTATTAAATCAACCCTGTCGTACAAATCGACATGTCCCGCATCCGGCACGACGACCAGCTCTTTGGGTTCCGCCGCTTTGGCATAGGCGTCCCGACTGAATTCGATCGAATGGGCTTTTTCCCCCGCGATAAACATCATCGGACGCGGTGAAATCGTTTCAATGTCGTTGAACGGATAAAAGTTCATAAATTTCGTGTTTGACGCCAAAGTCGGATGCGTCGTCGTCATATCCGTCGCGCCTTTGGGCGTGAATTTGCCGCGTTTTGTGCGGTAGAACCCGTAAAATTCACGTTCGACGGGACTTGATTTACCCGTCAATTCATGCACTGTTCCGCCCGTGTAAGCGGTCTTTGCGCCTTTGAATTCGGCCTCGCGCCGTTTGATCGACGCCGCGATGATCTCTTTGCGCTGTTTCAGTGATATGCTTTTGCGCAGCCCGTTGCGGGACGCCGCCCCCATATTGTACATACTGACCGTGGCGATCGCTTTCAACCGCGGGTCGATTTTGGCTTCGCTGACGGCGAAACTGCCCGATCCGCAAATGCCGATAACGCCGATTTTATCCGCGTCAACATCGGATCTGGTGGACAGGTAATCCGCCGCCGCGCTGAACGCGTCCGCATAAATTTCCGGCGACACGTTGTTGCGGGGCGATCCGCCGCTTTCGCCCCAAAACGGCAGGTCGATCGCCAATGCCACGAATCCTTTTTCCGCCATTTTCTGCGCATACAATCGGGCGGACTGCTCCTTGACCGCGCCCATCGGATGCCCGACGATCAAAGCCGGCAGCTTCGCCGTTTGATTTTTCGGCGCATACAGCAATCCCGCAACGGTCATATCGTACATATTTTTGAATTCGACTTTTTCCGATTTTAAAACGGAGCTTTGGTAAAAATTATCCGCGCCGTCCGGAATATCCGCATCCTGCGCGAACGCGGATAAGGGGGCGGAAAACAAAAACGCCGCCAACATCGGAAAAATCATTTTGTTAACAAGTTTCATTATCTTCCTCCGTAACCGTTTATCCTACATTCAGGATATATCCGCCCTTTTGTGATAGCAAATACTTATATATTATGATATATTATGCTTTATAAGCATAAAGGAGGCCGTTTTGGAATTTCGGGTTTTACGGTATTTTCTGGCTGTCGCGCGCGAAGGCGGCTTTTCCCGCGCAACGCAAAGTTTAAACGTCACCCAACCGACGCTTTCACGGCAAATCAAAGAACTGGAAGACGAATTGGGACTGCCGCTGTTGATCCGGACGACGCATAACGTAACGCTGACGGCGGCGGGCGCGATGCTGCGCAAACGCGCCGAGGAAATCATCGACATCGTCGAAAAAACAAAAGCCGGCTTTTCCACCGCCGACGGCGTTTCCGGCGATGTGTATATCGGCGGCGGAGAAACACAGGGAATGCGGTTGATCGCGGCCGTCATCACCGATTTGCGCCGCGATTTTCCGGACATCCGTTTTCATCTGCACAGCGGCAACGCCGAAGACGTCACCGACCGGCTGGACAAAGGGCTGCTGGATTTCGGCGTCCTGATCCAACCGACGGATTTGTCGAAATACGCTTCCTTTCCCTTGCCCGTCAAAGATTCTTGGGGTGTTTTAATGAATCAAGCGCATCCTTTGGCACAGCGGGAACATATTTCGCCCGTCGATCTGGCCGCGGTGCCGCTGCTGTGTTCAAAACAACTGCTGCAGGATCGGGGAACGGATCGTTTGTTCCGAAACCTGTTCGGAACGGATTTCGGAAAATTGAACATCATCGCCACTTACAACCTGTTGTTCAATGCGGCTTTGCTGGCGGAATCGAACGCGGGATGCGTTCTGTGTCTGGACGGGCTGGTCAACGCCATGAACATCGAAAACGTCGTTTTCCGTCCGCTTTTTCCCGCCGTCGAAGCGGGATTGGATATTGTGTGGAAAAAAAGCCAGATTTTCCCGCCCGCCGCGCGCCTGTTTCTGGAACGGCTGAAAACGACGGTCTTAAACGGTGAAGACTCCCTCACGCCGTGACGATTTGCGTTTCAACCTCGCGCGCCGCGGCGTATTCGCGCAGCAAAGCCGCCGTCTTTTCCAGCCAGCCGGGCAGTTCGTCCGCCCCATCGAACGCATAGATCACATACATCAACCGTTTATTTGCGCCGTTTCCGATCATTGTGCGGCGGCTGTCGCTGGTCGGGTTGCCGAAAACGCCGTCGTCGTCGTAAAGGGCGGGCAGATGTTCAATGTTCAAAACATCCTTGCCGATTCCCTTGTACTTTTCCCCGTCGGGCGTCCGTTTCCAAACGATTTGCCCCCGAACCGCCGCCAGATCGTAGGATCCCAGCGAATACCCCGATTCAACGGAAATCATATTGTTGACATCCACGGCGTTGTTGATGCGGTACAGCCCGTTGCCTTTGGCTATGCGGCGCAACATCGCTTCGGCGGAATTGCGGTATTTCGACGGGTCTTTCCCCAACGTTTTATAGGCTTCGCGCGTCGCAACGATATGCGGGTTTTGCGCGACAAAAGGCAGGTCGGGATATTTCTCCGCCATCCGCGCGATCAAATCATCGAAAGCGGCCAACTGTTTATCGCAACTTTCCGCCACGTCAGCGACGCACGTCAACACGCCCAACGCCGCGCGCGGCAACGCGTTTTTCAATGAATCGTCGATTTCGATCATCGTTTTCTCCTTTCGTTTTTTTTCGCAGTTTCCGCCTTTTTCCCGTTTTTGCAAGCCCTTTTTTCGCTTTTCATTTCACATTGCGGTTGACATCCCCTCAAACGCCTCTAGACTGGCACGCGCAATTTGAAAGGACGTTTTCATGGACACTCAAATCATCCAAGCAGCCGAAAACCGCCGCGACGACATGATCCGTTTTTTACGCGACCTGATCGCCCTGCCCTCCGCATCCGGAAAGGAAAAGGAGGTCGCCGCGCGCGTCAAACAGGAAATGGAAAAGGTCGGTTTCGATGAAATCCGCATCGACCGGACGGGAAATGTTTTGGGGCGCATTGGAAACGGCCGACACATTATTGCCATGGATGCGGCGCTGGATACGGCGGGGGTCGGCGATCCCGACCTGTGGCCGTTCAATCCGTTCAAAGGCAAGCTGGAAAACGGCGTCGTTTACGGCCGCGGCGCCGCCGGAGGAAAAAGCGCGATGGCCGCCATGGTTTACGGCGCGCAAATCATCAAGGATTTGGTATCTGGCGGCGATTTCACCCTGTGGATCACGGGGACGGTGCAATCCGGAAACTGCGACGGCCTGTGCTGGGATTCCATTTTAAAGGAAAACGTTTTGGACGCGACGCCCGAAGCCGTCGTCATCGCCGCCCCGACGAATTTGAAAATCTGCCGCGGGCATCGCGGACGGGCACGTTTCGTCGTCACCGCGCGCGGCGCGTCCTGCTGCGCCGCCATGCCCGAACGGGGCGTGAATGCCGTCAACGCGGCAGCCAAAATCGCGACGGAAATTGAAAAACTGAATACCACCTTGCCCGTCGATCCCGTTTTAGGCAAAGCGACCGTCGCCGTCACGCGCATTGACTGCGAAACGCCGTCAACGTCCGCCATCCCCGACAAAGCGCGCCTGTTCATCGACCGCCGTCTGGCCGCGGCCGAAACGGCGGAAAAAGCCCTTGACGAAATCAAAGCCGCGATCGAACGCGCCGGTTTTGAATGCGGCAAGGACGCCGACGCCGTTTTGGACGTTGCGCGCGTGCAATTTTACACGGGCGGGGAAACGCAATGCGAATGTTGTTTCGCCGGTTGGACGCTGGACGAGGAAACGCCGCTGTTCGCCGCCGCCGTCGAATCGTGCAAGGCCGCTGTCGAAAACACCCCGCAAACCGGCTTTCTGTCGCTTTCGACCAATGGCGCGGCCACAATGGGCATCCATAAAATACCGACTGTCTGTTTCGGCCCTGCGGACGAATCGTTCACCGACACGGTCAACGACCAATGCCCCGTCGATCATTTGATCAAAGCGGCCGCTTTTTACGCCGCCTTTCCCGCGAAATACCTGAACGCCGTCCGGAAATAAATCCGATTTTTGTTTTCACTGTTCGGCGATTGGGTTATCCTTTTTTATCTTTAATTACAAAAGGACACGCGCCATGCCCGCCGTTTTCATCATTGTTGCGATTGCCGTTTTCGCCGTTTTTCTTTACAATCGCCTTGTCCGCCTGAAAAATCGCTGCGACGAAGGGTGGAGCGGCGTCACCGTCCAGCTGAAACGCCGCCGCGACCTGATCCCCAATCTGGTCGAATGTGTCAAAGGATACGCCAAACACGAACAATCGACGCTGGAAAACGTCATTGAATTGCGAAACGCCGCGATGAACGCGTCCGCCCCCGCCGATGTCGCCAAAGCCGAAAGCAACCTGTCGCAAGGGTTGAAATCGCTGTTCGCGCTGGGGGAAAGCTATCCCGAATTGAAAGCGGGCGCGAATTTCGCCAAGCTGCAGGAGGCGCTGGAAAAAATCGAAGACGACCTGCAAAATGCCCGCCGCTATTACAACGCGACGGCGCGCGATTTGAACACGGCGATCGACACGTTTCCGTCGAACCTGATCGCCAAAAACTTCGGCTTTGCCAAACGCGAATTTTTCGACATCAACGATCGGGAAAAGGAAAATGTCGCCGTTTCTTTCTAGCCTCGCAAAGTTTCTGCTGTTCGCGCCGATTTGGCTGTTTTCGTTTTCCGCAGCCGCGGACGAAACGATCCGCGATTATCAATCGACGATCCGCGTCAATCCCGACGCGTCCGTCACCGTGACGGAACGCGTCACCGTCAACCGCGAGGGAAAGCAAATCAAACGCGGCATTTACCGCGATCTGCCGCAAACGCGCGGCGTCGGATACCGCGTCCTGTCGGTCAAACGCGACGGAAAGCCCGAACCGTGGTTTACGGAAAACGCGAACGGACGGTTTCGCATCAACACGGGAACGGACGAGTTTCTGCCGCGCAACGGATTGTACACGTTTGAACTCACCTATCAGGCGTCGAACACGGTGCGGGCGTTTGACGGCTATGACGAAATCTATTGGAACGTCACGGGCAACGATTGGGCTTTTCCGATTGAAAGGGCGTCCGCGCGCGTCATTGTTCCGCACGGTGCGAAAATCCTGCAAACCGCCGGTTACGCCGGAAAACGGGGAAGCAAAACGCCCGCCGCTTTCGATCCGGAAACGGGCGTTTTTTCAGCCGCTTATTTAAATCCGAACGAGGGATTGACCGTCGCCGTCGGATTTGAAAAGGGATTTGTTGACGCCCTGCCCATCCCTTTGCGCGACCGCTTTCCGGCGCGGCTGTCCGCAATCGTTTTGCTGGGGTATCTGATCGTCACTTGGGCGTTGTACGGCAAAGACCCCGAAAAACCGGCCGTCATGCCGCGTTTCGACGACATTCCGGACGTTACGCCCGCGACGGCGCACTTTATCGACAGTTACGGACGCGACGACGGATCAAGCCTGTCCGCCGCGTTGTTGCAAGGGTGCGTTTCCGGATTTTTGAAAATCCGTTGCGACGGCAAAGATGATTTTACGATTGAACAAGCGCGCGCGCCCAAAAACGGCGAAGAAAAGATTCTGGACAAGAATTTGCGCTTTCCCGTGCGTTTGAATGGCAAGTATTCCGCCGAAATGAACCTGTGCCGCAAAGCGTTGAAAAGTTTTCTGGCGGCGAAAACGGCGGATTGTTTCGCCGCAAACCGCGGGTTGGTCGCCGGCGCGATTTTGTTATTGCTGGGATCGGCGGCGTTTCAGCTGTGGCGGGCGGGCGCGCCGCATTTGATCGCGCTTCTGGCCTTTTACTTGATTTTTTTAATTCCGGCAGGCAAAGGCGTTTTGGCGATGATCGCCACCAAAACGTTCAAATTCGCGCCAGTTTTCGTTTTTCTGTTCGTCGCGTTTCATTTTTCAATGATGACGCTGACCACCGCCGCGGAAAATCCCGACATTCGGGAATCTTTTGTTTTCTATGCGGCGGGCGGATTGGCGATTTTGATTTACGCGCACCTGATCGTCCGTCCGACGCGACGGGGACAGGACGTTTCCGCCCATATCGACGGCATTAAAATGTTTTTAAAGGCGGTCGATACGGGCATTTCCACCCCCGTTGATTGCGCGAAAATGGAACGATTACTGCCCTACGCCGTTTTATTCGGATTGGAAAAAGAATGGGAAAATAAAATGCGCCGTCTGACCGATATGACGCAATACCGCCCGTCGTGGTATTCGGGCGGGCGTTTTCACGCGTCCGATTTCGGCGGGTTCAGCTCCTGCGCGTCAACGGCTTGCACACCGCCGTCGCGGTCCGGATCAAACGGCGGCGGATGTTCCGGCGGCGGTTTCGGCGGGGGCGGCGGCGGCGGACGATAACGCTTGCCTTTCACCGTCAAAAGCCGGACAATATAAAAAAGTTGCTTTTTACCGGAGGATCGCCATGAAAAAACTGTTGACCGCCCTTTCCGCCTGTCTGTTGTCCGCCTGCACGCACCAAACCGCGACGGCGCAACTGGATTCCGGAACATACCTGTTGCAAAACGCGATGAACGGCGCGGAAATCTCTATCAGCTTCACCCCCGCGGAACACAAATTCGCCGGCAAAGCGGCCATCAACCGCTATTTCGGGTCATATACGGAAAACGGAAACAAGCTGAAACTGAATCCGGCAGGATCGACCATGATGATGGGACCCCGCCCGTTGATGCAGGCGGAACGCGATTTTTTGCAAACGCTGGACAAAATCGCCCGATACGACCGCGACGGCGACACGCTGACGTTGACGACGACAGACGGTAAAACGTTGGTGTTCAAGCGGGGCGAAGAGAAAGGCGACTAAGCTTATTTTCCTTTGAAGAACGCGCCGCGTCTGGTATAACAGCCTTAAATTCATTCAAACAAGAGGATTAAAATGGCTGCGTACCAGTATATTTACGTTATGAAAAACCTGTCCAAAACCTACCCCGGCGGAAAACAGGTTCTGCACAACATCTGGCTGTCGTTCTTTCCGGGGGCGAAAATCGGCGTTTTGGGACCGAACGGCGCGGGTAAATCCACGCTGCTGAAAATCATGGCGGGCATCGAAACCGAATTCAACGGCGAAGCTTGGGCGGCCGAGGGCGCCAGCGTCGGCTATCTGCCGCAGGAACCGCAGCTGGATCCGAACAAAACCGTCATGGAAAACGTTATGGACGGATGCGGGGAAACGCGCGATCTGCTGAAACGGTTTGAAGAACTGTCCATGAAATTCGGCGAAGAGATGAGCGACGATGAAATGAATGCGCTGATCGCCGAACAGGGCGAATTGCAGGAAAAAATCGACGCGTGCAACGGGTGGGATTTGGAACGCACGATCGAAATCGCTATGGACGCCCTGCGCTGTCCGCCCGCCGACGCCGACGTGACGAAGCTGTCCGGCGGCGAAAAACGCCGCGTCGCGCTGTGCCGTCTGTTGCTGTCCAAACCCGATCTGCTGTTGTTGGACGAACCGACCAACCATTTGGACGCGGAATCCGTCGCGTGGCTGCAACAGCATCTGCACGACTATCCGGGGACGGTCGTCATGGTCACGCACGACCGCTACTTCCTCGACAACGTGACGGGGTGGATTTTGGAACTGGATCGCGGCGAAGGCATCCCGTACGAGGGCAACTATTCGTCGTGGCTGGAACAGAAAGAAAAACGTCTGGCGCAGGAAGCCAAAGAGGAATCCGCCCGCCAGCGCACGATCAAACAGGAATTGGAATGGATCCGGCAATCCCCGCGCGCCCGTCAGGCAAAGAACAAAGCCCGTATTCAGGCTTTTGACGCTTTGGTCAACGAAGCCGACAAGCAGACGATCGAAAACGCGCAGATCGTCATTCCGCCCTGCCCGCGTCTGGGCGATCTGGTCATCGAAGCCAAGGACGTGTCCAAAGGCTACGGCGACCGTTTGCTGATCGACGATTTGTCGTTCAAACTGCCCCCCGGCGGCATTGTCGGCGTGATCGGGCCGAACGGCGCGGGCAAAACGACCCTGATGCGCATGATCACGGGGCAGGAACAGCCCGACGCGGGGACGTTCCGCATCGGCGACACGGTCGTTTTGGGCTATGTCGATCAAAGCCGCGACGAACTCGATCCGAACAAAACGGTGTGGGAGGAAATCTCCGGCGGAAACGACGAAGTCACGCTGGGCAAACGCAAAATCCCGTCGCGCGCCTATGTCGGCCAATTCAATTTCAAAGGCGCGGATCAACAAAAGAAAGTCGGCCTGCTGTCCGGCGGCGAACGCAACCGCGTCCATATGGCGAAAATGCTGAAATCCGGCGCGAACGTCATTTTGCTGGACGAACCGACGAACGATCTGGACGTTGACACCCTGCGCGCGTTGGAACAGGCGTTGCTGGCGTTCCCCGGATGCGCCGTCGTCACGTCCCACGACCGCTGGTTCCTTGACCGCATCGCGACGCACATTCTGGCGTTCGAGGGCGACAGCCACGTCGAATGGTTCGAGGGCAATTTCGAGGAATACGAAGCCGACAAAAAACGCCGTCTGGGCGCGGAGGCCGACCAGCCCCACCGCGTGAAATACAAACCGTTGGTGCGCCAATAAGCGCATAAAAAAGCCTCCGGAAACGGAGGCTTTTTCTTTTGCTTCACATCACCGTTCGGAACAGCCGCAGGCGGACGTTCTTTTCTTGTCCGTCGCGCGGACGATGAAAGCGTTTTCAATCACGGTCAGCTTTTGCGACAGCATTTTGTTGTATTGCTTGTTCAAAATCGTCGCCGGACGGTATTCCCAATTCGCCCCCGTTTTGGCCAAAGCCGCCTGCAATTCCCAGCGATAATTGAACCGCTGGCCGGTCAATTCCTTGATCTGCGCCAATTCGTCGGCGGAAAACAGCCGGTTGTCCAGCGTTTCGATCTTGTCGGCGTCAACGGACAGGCGGACGTTTTCGGCAATGTCCAGCATCTTTTGCTGTTGCGCGCCGCTCAGCTTGCCCAGCCGTCTTTCGACCGCGCGGATGAATTCGATGCCCGATCCGAACTTCTCGCCTTTCAGCGTGCTCAGCTTGCCGGCGGAAAATCCCTGATCGACGATGCGGTTGAACACCTTTTCCGACATCGTGTAGGTTTTCGGAACGTAAACCTGCTGGTTGAACACGTTTTGCATGAAAAACAGCGAGAAAAAGCAGATTCCGGCGGCGATGACGGGCGTGATTACCCAACCGCACATAATGCGCAGGACGACGCTCCATTTAATGTTTTTCGCCGCCCCTTTGCATACGCCGATGCCGATCACCGCGCCGACGACGGCCTGCGTCGATGAAACCGGCACCAAGGGGATGACCGGCAGGTTGTGCGACGCCAGAAAATATTCCAACCCTTCGGACGCGAAAACGAACAGCACCATGGATTGCGCCAAAACGACGACCCACGCCGCGAACGGGGACAGCGGCATCAACCCTTTGCCGACCGTTCCCATAACCTTGTAGGAATAGGTGAACACGCCGACGGCCGTCGCCACGGAACCGACGAAGAACAGCTGCTGCACGGCGGAAAAATGCAGCCCGCCGAACGAAAATTCCGAAAACGGCGCGACGGGGACGAACACGCCCACGACGTTCGCCATGTTGTTCGCGCCCAAAGAATACGCGCCGAACGCCCCCGTCAAAATCATCGCCAGACGCGTGCAGGCGTCGCGGCGCAGCAAATGGATTTTGACCGATCCCAGCAGCTTTTTAAACACGATGTATAAAACGGCGGCGAACGTCGCGGCCAACAGCGGACACGCCACCCAGGTCGAAGCGATCCGGACGATCGAATTGACATCGGTGACGGAATCGGTGAACCAGTTCCACCCGATGATCGCGCCGACGACGGCTTGGGACACGGAAACGGGCAGCCCGCACTTGATCATCGAATACACGGTGAACGCGGCGGCGAACGTCGTCACGAACGCCCCGCCGATCGCGTTGATCGCACCCAAACTGCCCAAAGTGTAAGCCGCGCCGACGCCGCTGATCACGGCGCCCAGCATGATGAAAATGCTGCACACCACCGCGGCCGTTTTGAATTTCACCATGCGGGTGCTGACGGCGGTGCCGAAGATGTTGGCGGCGTCGTTCGCGCCCAAAGACCACCCTAAAAACAGACCGCTGGACAGAAATACGATTCCCGAAGTCCCCATTTAAACCACCCGTCAGTTGTCGCGTTTGATAACGTAAATGGCCAGCTTGTCGGTGATGTCTTCGGCCATGTCGGCCAGATTGTCGATCATTTCGACAAAGCTGCAAACGTGCATTTTGTTGGCCAGCGGCAGATCCGACGAATAGACGGCGCGTTTGATTTTCGTGCTGATGCGGTCGGCTTCGCTTTCGTAAAAGCGGACTTTGTGAATATAGTCGCGGCAGGAATTGAAATCGCGGAAGAACGTGCGCGCGGCGATTGTGATCTGCTCGACCGAATTGGTAACGGATTCAACAATGGCCAACACGTCGGGATGCAAGGTCGCGGGGAACACGGGCTGTTCGATGGTGAACCGGTATCCGCTGGCGTCGTAGGCGTTCAAAATGGCGTCCAAATCCTCGACCAGACTTAACACGTCGGCGCGCAAATCGGGGATCAGGTTCTGTTCGTACAGCCCCGTTTCGATTTCGCGGCGCAATTCGTCGGCGCGGGATTCGATGTGCCCGATCTGGTCGGCGTGGGTGACGAAATCCTCGGTCACGCCGTGTTCCAAAAAGACGTGGATGGCTTTTTTATAAATCAGGCCGGCTTCGGAAATACGGTCAAGAAATTCGTCGATTTTGTTTTCCAGCGCGCGGCTGCTGTAAAACATGGACAAGCCTTTGGATAAATTCATTTCAATTCCTCATTTCATAAAAAAAACAACCCGCGGGGTCGCCTTATGATCCTTCAGTTTATCCGATTATCCTAGCAACTGGTAAAAAGAATGTAAAGTGCTAAGCGAAAACAGGCTGGAATGCCTGTTTTCGTCTGCAAACTCAATGAGCCTTGGCGAAACGAGAGCGCGGAAGCGGTCGAAGTCGAGCCGTAGGCGGAATTGGCTAAGCGAAAACTATGCGGTCACCGCCCCCTGCCTGCGCCCGCAACCCCGCGAACCTTGGCGAAACGAGAACGCGGAAGCGGTCGAAGTCGAGCCATAGGCGGAATTGGCTAAGCGAAAACAGGCTGGGATGCCTGTTTTCGTCTGCAAACTCAATGAGCCTTGGCGAAACGAGAGCGCGGAAGCGGTCGAAGTCGAGCCATAGGCGGAATTGGCTAAGCGAAAACTGAAACGCCGCCACCCTGTGCCTGCGCCCGCAACCCCACGAGCCTTGGCGAAACGAGAGCGCGGAAGCGGTCGAAGTCGAGCCATAGGCGTAATTGGCTAAGCGAAAACTATGCGGTCACCGCCCCCTGCCTGCGCCCGCCCACGCGACCACACAAAAGCAATAAAAGAATCCGCCCGCCCCCAAAGCGGTTGCGACCTCTCCTCCACAAACACGACCACCAAAAGTTGACCAACCTTTCTCATCCGCCGCCACTTTCCGGCGCAAGGGTCGATACACCTTTTAGATGAAAATTTCAATCCAAACAACTTTTTATTTTACAAATCTTTTGATGTGCATATATCATATACACAACCATTTAAGATTTAATATTTTGGATAAAAAAATGAAACTGTTTCCGATTTTCGCTTTTTTGTTGCAGCTGGCCGGATGCGGGTCGGTCATGCACGGTTCGATGCAAGAACTGCATTTCGACAGCAACGTGAACGACGTTCAGATATCCGGACTGCCCGTCGCGTGCACCACGCCGTGTTCCGTGTGGATCAAACGCACCAACAATCCGTTGTACCTGACCGCGCGCAAACAGGGGTACAAAACGGTGCAAGGCACGATCACCGTGTCGTTCAGCCCCTTTTTCATGTTCGGCACGACCACCGGCGGCGTGTATTCGACCACGACGGACTACCTGTCCGGCAGCATTTACCGCTATGACGCCGACCGGTATTTTTTCGACATGGTTCCGGAAAACGGCTATGAGGAAAGCGACGACGACAAAATCCGCCGTTTCATCCTGACGAATTATTTCGAGGTGGAAAAAGAGCTGGCGCAAAGGCGGGCGGGCGAATACCTGCGCGAATTGTCGCAGCTGACGCAAATCCCGGCGGACGATCTGATCAAAATGGACGAATGTCGATCCTCCACGGATTACGCCAACGCGGTGTTGAAGCGGTACAACGACATCGCCCCCGCCGCGGACGAAAACGGTCGGCGCGTCCATTATCCCGATTGGGTCGCTTTGTATGAAAAAGAGGGCTACATCGGCCAAACCGACCGCAGCAACATCACCTATATCGGGTACGGCGAGGGCGACACCTTGAGTGCGGCGAAAAAAGCCGCCGTTCAGGACATTTACAACAAAGCCAGCGCGCCCGTCACCGGCCGGCTGGACGGTTCGGTCAAAGTTTCATTGAAAGGATTGCGCCTGTTTTCCGAATTCAAATACAAATCCGGAAACACGTTCAAAATGTGGCTGATGTACCGCTATCCCAAAGCGCAGCTGGAATCGGACAGAAAGGAATACGGCGGCGGCCGGCCGTGACCGCCCCGCGGCGCCCCGCCCCTATTTCCTGTTCCGCACCAAACGGTAGGACAGCATCACGACCGCGAACGTCGCGAAAAACAGTGCGGCGCACAACGCGTTCACGTCCGGTTGAATGCCCGTCCTGACCATGGAATAAATCTTCATCGGCAGGATTTCGTAATTCTTGCCGCCGACGAAAAAGCTGATGATCACGTCGTCGATCGACAGCGTGAAGCTCATCAGCCAGCCGGCGAAAACGGCGGGCAGAATCAGCGGGATCAAAATGAACCGCACGATATCGACATCCGACGCGCCCAGATCGGCGCCCGCTTCGGCCAAATTGCGGTTGACGCCTTTCAACCGCACCAAAACGGTGATCGTGACGAACGGGAAACAAAACACCGTGTGCGACAGAAGCAGCGTCGAAAAGCCCAGCGGAATCCCCAAAATCACAAAGATCATCACCAAAGAGATGCCCTGAA
Organism: Alphaproteobacteria bacterium UBA6324; assembly: GCA_002439085.1. Taxonomy (GTDB): domain Bacteria; phylum Pseudomonadota; class Alphaproteobacteria; order CAAGCB01; family CAG-977; genus UBA11549. Next base: position 77,146 of record DJSW01000026.1, on the reverse strand, counting down.
TGATCTCCGGCGACAGCATGATCACGGACAGCGACCCGTAAACGACTTTCTGCCCGATGAAACGGTAGCGGTGCAAAGCGATCGCGATGATCGTCCCGACAACGGTTGATGTCGTCGCCACGGACGCCGCCAAAAACAGCGACCGCAAAGCGGAGTTGATCAGGCTTTTGTCCGCGAACAGGCGTTCGTACCATTTCACCGTGAATCCGAACCACGCGTCTGCGGAAACCGAATCGTTGAACGAAAAGCAGATCGTCACCAGCAAAGGCGCGTACAAAACCAGATAAACCGCGCCGACATACAGATATTTCAACGCGTTTACCATATCGGCTGCTCCTGATCAACGGAATTGCCGCTTTTATAATACAAATGCAGCAAAAACAGCATAAACACCGTCAGCGCGACGTTGATCGCCGCCCCGACCGGCCAATCCTTGACAATCATGAACTGGTCGCGGATCACGCTGCCCAGCACGGCGGAATCCGCGCCGCCCAGAATGTCGGAAACGTAAAACAGCGTCAGCGCCGGCAAAAACACCATGATGCACCCCGCGACGATCCCCGGCGCGCTGATCGGCACGACGACGCGGAAAAACGCCGCCATCGGCCCCGCGCCCAGATCCTCCGCCGCTTCCAGCAGGCTCAGATCCAGCTTTTCCAGCGTGGCGTACAGCGGCAAAATCATAAACGGCAGCAGCGTGTATGTCATGCCCGCGAACACGGCCGCGTTGGTGTACAGCACTTTCAGCGGTTCGGAAATCCACCCGTGTTTCATCAAAAAAGTGTTCAGAATCCCGTTTTCGCTCAAAATCGAAATCAGCGCGTAGTTGCGGATCAGCGAATTCGTCCAAAACGGCACGATGATCAGCATCAAAAACAGCGCGCGGCGTTCGCGGGCGAAACGCGCGATGAAATAAGTGAACGGATAGGCGACGACCAGACAGAACAGCGTCGTGCAAACCGCCAGATTCAGCGATTTCAAAATCACCGTCAGTAGCTTCGGATCGCTCAACGCGGCGTAATTTTCCAAATTCAGCGGCAGCCGCAGATACCACACGGGATCCTGCGACAGGAAACTGGCCAGCAACACCAACAAATTCGGCGCGAACACCATCACGCCGAACCAGATGAAAATGAAATACAGCACCGCCTGGCGGCAGAAATTGTCGGCCGTTTTAAGCATCGGGCAGAATGACCTCCCAATCCTTGATCCAGCTGACGTTCACGACATCGTTGACTTCGTAAATGATGTCGGGGTCGTCTTCGTTGAAAAACTGGGTCGCCATGACCATGTTGCCGCCGGCCGTTTGAATCCACAAATCAATCGTGCGGCCTTTGTACACCAAAAAGCTGATCACGCCGCGCAAAGCGTTTTCGGGAGCTTCGGCCTCCGGATCGTTGACCTTGCTGACGACCATGTCTTCGGGGCGCAGCAAAACCTTGATTTTCGACCCGCGCACGATCTCGAACGACGACGGTTTGCGCAGACGGTAAAACATCCCTTCGACGATCGTGTCGAAATCGTCGTCGCCGACTTTGATGACCATGCCGTCGAACACGTTGATTTCGCCGACGAATTTGGCGACGAACATATTTTTCGGTTCTTCGTAGATTTGAATCGGCGTGCCGACCTGTTCAATCATGCCTTCGTTCAAAACGGCGACGCGGTCGGACATGGCCAAAGCCTCTTCCTGATCGTGGGTGACGTAAACGAACGTCATGCCCAAATCGCGCTGCAACTCTTTCAATTCGATCTGCATTTCCTGACGCAGGCGATAGTCCAGCGCGGAAAGCGGTTCGTCCAGCAACAGGATTTTCGGGTTGTTGATGAACGCCCGCGCCATGGCGACGCGCTGCTGCTGACCGCTGGACAGTTCGGCCGGAAAACGCAGGGAAAATTTGTTCATTTTGACCTTTTCCAGCGCGGAAAAGACCTCGACCTCGATTTCCTCTTTGGGCACGCCTTTCATTTTCAAACCGAACGCAACGTTGTCGAACACGGTCATGTGCGGAAACAGGGCGTATTGCTGAAACACCATATTGACGGCGCGGCGGTTCGGCGACAGATAGGATATTTCCTTGCCGTTCATGATGACTTTGCCGGTTGTCGGGCGTTCAAAACCCGCGATCAGACGCAGCAAAGTCGTTTTGCCGCATCCCGACGGCCCCAGCAGCGTCAGAAATTCGCCATCGTTGACGGTCAGATCAACGTCGTCCAGAACTTTGTTCGCCCCGAAAAATTTTGTAACGCTTTTCAGTTCCAGCAACGGAACGGGAGGTTTTTCCATTTCTTCTTCACCTGTCAGAAAAAGGCCTGTCCAATCAGTCGGTATAATATCGTAACTTTCCCAAGAAAAAAGTTTTTTTTAAAAGCGGCTTTAAAAAATCGGAAAACGGGGTAAAATACGGCGCGTCAATCAAAGGGTGAGTTATGAACAAACGCCGTCGTTTTTTGCATATGCTGCGCAAAAACTTCCGAAAAAAGCGGGCGAAAACGTATCCGTCGCCGGATGTCCGCCCCGTCGCCGGATGCATTTTGAAATGCGATCTGGGCGTTTTGCTGGAACACACGGGCGTTTACATCGGCAAAGGCCGCATCGTCAGCCTGAACCGCCACAGCCAGATCAAAATCGAAAACGAAAACGGATTTTTCCCGCCCGGAACGAACCCGAAATCCAACCGCATTTACGCCGCCTGCTACGGCGATACGGACGAACCGCTGACCTCCGCCGCCGTCGCGCGGCGCGCCAAAAGGAAAATCAACGGCAAAACGCCCTACAACGTTTTGTTCAACAACTGCCACCGGTTCACGTCCGGATGCATCACCGGAAACTTTGAAAACGATGTCGTGTCCTTTTCACAGCTGGAGGATGTCATTTTCGCGCACCAAGAGGAAATGCGCCGCAAAAAACCGTGGTGGCAAAGGCTGTACCGTTTTGTTACGCGCAAACGCGATCCCGAACCCGCGGCGACGTTCAACTGGCGTCCCGTGAAATTCAAATAAATCAGGCGCGTTCGCGTTCGCCGTCGCGTTCCATCCGGTCGTCCCGTATGCCGCGTCGCGCGTTGGCGCGGTTGATTTCGGCCTTGCGCGACACGGCCAGATCGCGTTCGGAAACCAGACGCCGCCCCTCCGTTTCCTCCAGCCGCTGTTCGTAGTTTTCACGAATGCGGCGCGCTTGGCGCATGACCTCCGCCGTCCGTATTTCCGCCAGCGTTTGCGCGGCGTAAGCACCGGCGTAATCGTCCCGCCCCGCGTCGCGCGCGATGTTTTCAAACATACTTTCGGCTTTGGCCGTCTTGCCGCTTTCGTAATACGCGCGCGCCAGCAACGCGTCCGTCAGCGTGTTTTCCGCGTCACATTCCTTTGATTTTTTCAAGGAATCAAAGCTTTTTTTGGCGTCATACGGCCGCGACAAAACACCGGCGGCGCGGTATAAAACGGCCGCCCGTTCCTCGGCGGGGGCGCGCACGTCCGCGCGGTGCGAACTTTCCGCCTTGTGCAGCTCCGCTTCGGCGCGGCGTTCCAGAAAACCGACTGCCGTTTCGTAATCCCCGCGTTTCAGCGCGCTTAACGCGGCGTGCTGTTCAAACAAAGGATCGACGCCGATCACGGCCGTATCCTTTTCACGATCGGCGTTTTTCAGCAAAAAACACTCGATCGCTTCGATCAGCGGGCGCAGCTCCATCACGGGAATCTGCTCGACCGTCCGGCCGATCAAAGCCTTCGCCGTTTGCCCCGCGTTCGCCCCCCGTTCAATCAACGCGGCGATTTCCGCGGCCAGATCGGCGTATTTTTCCCGCAGCTTTTGTAAATCGGGACGTTCCAGCCCCAATTCCTCCAACTCTTTATCCTCGGCCGTTTTCTGGTTTTCCTGCGGACGATCCTTTCCCTCGTCGAACAGGGCGAACAGCTCTTTCAACTGTTCCTGCGCACGTTTTTGCTCCGCGTCCTTTTCCGTCTGCCGGTCGTTCGTTTTTTCGGCCGTCCTGTCGCCCCCGCCCGAATTGCCCGCGCCCTCGCCGTCGGAACGCGAATCGGAAACGTCGGGAACGGACGGGGCGGACGGCTGTTTCGCCGCGGACGGCTTGCCGCCCAGAATTTTCAATCCCGCGCGCACGGTGACGGCCAGAAAAACCGTGATACCGGCGATTCCGCCGTATTCGGACAGATACGGCGCGGCGGTTTGCAGCCAGCCGTCCCACAAACCGGAAATGTCAAACGGCGAAGAAAGCATTTTGATCCGTTTTTTGATAATAAGGTTGCGTTATTTCATAAATAACAGTAGGTTATCTTTATTTTAACGAACATTCCAGAGTTATTTTCACTAGGGTCGAAAAATGGGCTATTTGTCGAAACGGAAATTTGAAGAACGGGAAAACCACCTGATCACGGGTCTGCTGTTTTTAATCCCCGCCCTGACATTGCTGGGCACGTTGGGGCGCAGTCTGGATTGGCGGCTGGACTATCTGGGCGAATTCAAAATTCAGGCGGCCTGCCTCAGCTTTGCCCTGTTCATCCTGTGCGCGGTCAAACGCGCGTGGGGAAAAACGCTGGTTTTCCTGTTGTTCGCCTTGCTGAATCTGGCGTTGGTCGCGTCGCATTCCTACCTGTTTCAAAAGGAATCCTCCCTGCCCGACGATTCATACGTTTTCAGCGTGCTGTACCAAAACCTGAAAGGGGCGGAGCATAAACCGGAAAAGATCCGCGAAATGCTGGACAACGCGCCGGAGGATTTCGTTTTGCTGACGAACGTCCCCGTCGAAATCTACCGCCACCTGTCGGAAATGACCGGATCGTTCCAGCTGCAGAACCAGACGCTGGACACGACGGGAAAAATGAAGCTGATCCTTGCCCGCACCCCCGGCGTCGATCGCGGCGAAGCCGCCGGAGAGGACGGATTGTGGGTGTCGCGCGTCGTCGGTTCGCGCAAACTGACCCTGCTTTTGACGAATTTCGACGATCCGTGGCACAAGAAAGCCTACGCCCGCACGAAACAAAAGGTGGCCGAATTGGCCGAATTTGCGCGCGGCCGCGACGAACCCGTGATTGTCATGGGCAATTTCGGCGCGTCGGGGTGGAGCTGGCTGCTACGCGATCTGGAAACCCGCGGCGGTTTGAAACCGCAGGGTCGCCTGTCGGAATCCGGCACGGACAAACCGCTGATCACCCGCAGGCCGACCGACCACATCTACACCCATCCGGGGATCGAGGTCGCCGACATCCGCGCCGTCGATTTGATTTCGACGGGATACAACGCCATTTCCGCCACGTTCAAAATCGCACCGGCGCGAAAGGAAATCGAATTTCTGGAATTACAGCCTACTTTGGCCGAGGAAGACCTGTTGCTTCCCCCCACATAAGGCGGGATTGCTCTTTAAAATAATTCGCCGTTGACAGATCGCCGCTTTTTTCAAACAGCAAAGCGGCCTTTTGCCAATATTCGGCGGCCTTTTGATACCGCCCCCTTTTGCTGGCGATCAGCCCCAGATTGCCGTAATCCGACGCCTGCCCCAAACTGCGGTGCAGCATTTCTTCGATATGCAGGGAATCCCTGAAAAAGCTTTCCGCCCGTTCCCAATCGCCGCGGCGCAGGTGCATCAACCCCAACGCCGCCGCCGCGTTCGCGTTTTCCGCCTTTTTTCCGGCCGTTTTGAAAAACGCCAGCGCGTCCGTCAGCAGCTTTTCAATCTCGCCGCCCGCGGGATCCTTTTCAATCATCAATCCCCCCAGCAGCAACCTGTTCGCGGCGATTTCAAACCCGTCCCGTGATTCCAAAGCGGCCGCGACGCTTTTTCCGGCCGTTTCCAACGCCCCGTCCAAATCGCCCCGCGCCTGCGCCACCAGCGAAAGCCCGTTCAAAACGCGGCTTTTGTTGATAAAATCATTTTGTTTTTCAAATAGTTCCAACGCCCGTTCAAACGCCGCCCGCGATTGGTCGAACGCCCCGCCGCGCAAACGGCACAGCCCGATTTGCCGCATCACACAAGCACATTCAAAGCCGTGCTTGTCGTCGGTTTCATACAAAGCCAACGCTTCGCTGTGACATTCCACGGCCTGATCGAATCTGTCCTTGCCTTCGTACACCATACCCAAATCACCCAGCGTTTCCGCCAGAACGAATTTCCAATCGTGCTTTTCGGCCAGCTTTTTGGCGCGATAATGCGCCTCTTCCGCGCTTTCAAACGCGCCGGCCAGCCGGTACACCATGCCCAGCCGGTTGGCCGCGCGGGCGTATTCGTAATCGCTGTTTTCCTTTTCAAACACGGTCAAAGCCATGGTCAGCAACCGTTCGGATTCCGCCAAATTCGCCTGATTCAGCGAAATCATCGCCATGTCGGCGTAGGCTTTGGCGAACAGCAGACGGTTGCGCCGCCAATGCAGCAGCGCCGCCGGACGCAGGCGCGGCACGCCGTTTTTAAACGAAAAAAAGCGGCCGGCCTCGAAAATCTTGGTCAAAGCCTCTTCGGCCTGATCGAATTGCTGCGTATCGACCAGACACCGCCCCAACATCAGCCAGTTTTCAATGTTGCGCGGTTCCCTGCGGCAGATCAGGCGGTAATTTTCGATGATTTCCTGCGTCAATATATACGATTGATTCATACTCTGCCCCGTATAATAGCGTGCTTTCGGCTTACGATAGCAAAACGCGCGCGGAAAAGCTTTAAAAAAACGCTCCGCCCGAGGCCGGTTTTCCGGCTTGTTTTAACGAAAAGAGGTTTGACATGACCGTATCCGCCCTTTCCCCCGAACAACTTTACAGCACCTGCGATCTGGATTTTTTGTCGTTTGAAACGACCCGCGATCTGGAGGATCTGACCCAGCCGCTGGGACAGGAACAGGCCATTGACGCGATCAATTTCGGAATCAGCGTCGATTCCTACGGCTACAACCTGTTCTGCATCGGCCCCGAAGGAACGGGCAAGGCGTCATTGGTGCGGCAAATTCTGACGAAAGCGGCGAAAAAGCTGAAAACGCCGAACGATTGGTGCTATGTCTATAACTTTAAAACGCCGTACAAGCCCTCCGCGATTCAAATGCCCGCCGGCAAAGCTAAAGTGTTCGCCAAAACGGTGGACAAGCTGATCGGCGAAATCCGCGTCGCCCTGCCCGCCGTTTTCGACGGCGACGAATACAAGGCGCAGATGACCGCGATCGAAGACGCTTTCCGCGAACAGAAAACGAAATATTTCGACGACATCCAGAAAAACACGACCGGCAAAAACGTTTCCGTTTTGCGGATGCCCGTCGGGCTGGTCGTCGCGCCGACAAAGGACGGCGACGTCCTCAGCCCCGAAGCGTTTGAAAAACTGCCCGAAGAGGAACAGAAAGAGGTTTTGGCCGAACTGAACGCCGCGCAAGAGGAATTGGAACACGCCGTTCACGACATCCCCAAATGGGAAAAGGAACAGCGCGAACAAATCGAAAAGCTGAACGAAAAATTCGCGTCGCTGGCGATCAAGCACCTGATCGACGATGTCAAGCGCAAATACAGCCGCAACAAGGGCGTTGTCGCTTTCCTGCGCGATATGTACAACGACATCATCGAAAACGTCGATTTGTTTTTGGACGACGAGGACGATCAGGCGCAGCCGCCGCAACCCGCCGACGACGAACAGCCCCTGCCCGTCATGCCCAAACAGAAATCCGACGGGGCGCTGCGCCGGTACAAGGTCAACGTTCTGGTCGATCACACGGACAAAACGGGCGCGCCGCTGATCTTTCTGGACCACCCGATTTTGACGAATCTGATCGGGCGTATCGACCGCCAGCAGCAATACGGCGCGCTGGTCACGGATTTCAACATGATCAAATCCGGCGCCCTGCACGAAGCCAACGGCGGCTTTCTGGTCATCGAAGCCAAGGATTTGATGAATCAAACCTCGTCGTGGGAAGCGTTGAAACGCGCTCTGCGGTCGAAAAAGATCACCATGGATCCGCCCAGTTCCGACGGCATGATGACGACCATTCTGGAACCCGAGGCCATTCCTTTGAACGTCAAAATCGTATTGATGGGCGAACCGGATCTGTACTATATGCTGGCGGAAAACGACCCCGATTTCACCGAATTGTTCAAGGTTGAGGCGAACTTTTTCCCCTATATGGACAAGACGCGCGAAAACGTCGCCAAATACGCCCGATTGATCGCCACGCAGGCGCGGCGCAACGGATTGCGTCCGCTGCAAAAAGAGGCCGTCGCCCGATTGATCGAACACGCGTCGCGTCTGGCCGAAGACAGCCAGAAACTGACCGCGCATATCGCGTCGATCAGCGATTTGATCCGCGAAGCCAACTATTGCGCCATGAAGGACGGCAAATCCCCCGTCATCACGCGCGCGCACGTTGATCAGGCGATCGTGTCCAAAATCAAACGTTCCGACCGTATTCAGGAACGCATGACCGAACAGATCAAGCGCGGCACGGTTTTAATCGACACGGACGGCGCCGTCGTCGGCCAGATCAACGGGTTGGCCGTTTTTGAATTCGGCCAGCTGTCGTTCGGCAAACCCAGCCGGATCACCTGTTTGACGCGCATGGGGGCGGGCGAAGTCATCGACATCGAACGCGAAGTCGATCTGGGCGGCCCTCTGCACACCAAAGGCGTTCTGATCCTGTCCAGTTTTCTGGCGTCGCGGTTTTCGCAAAACGCCCCCCTGTCCATGGAAGCGACGCTGGTGTTCGAGCAATCCTACGGCGAAATCGACGGCGATTCCGCCTCATCGACCGAGCTGTACGCCATGCTGTCCGCGTTGTCGAACGTGCCGATCAAGCAGAATCTGGCCGTCACGGGATCGGTCAACCAGTTCGGGCAGATTCAGGCGATCGGCGGCGTCAACGAAAAGATCGAGGGATTCTTCGACATTTGCCGGATGCGCGGATTGACGGGAACGCAGGGCGTTTTGATCCCCGCGACGAACGTCGTCAACCTGATGCTGCGTCAGGATATTGTCGAGGCGTGCAAAGCGGGTAAATTCCACATCTACCCCGTTTCCACGATCGACGAAGGCATCGAGATTTTGACGGGTATGCCGGCGGGAACGCCAGACGCGGACGGCGTTTATCCCGAAAACACCGTCAACGGCAAAGTGCAGAAACGGCTGCGTCAATTCCTGAAACAGAATTTGGAATACCGCCGTCAATCCCATGTGCCGCCCGCGGAAAAAATCTGATATTCCGGCGCAATATGAATATGAAAAAAGCCCCTTTCGGGGCTTTTTTTATTATTCGACAACGGCGGACGCGGCGTCGCGCACGGATTTCAACCCCTCAATGGTCGGACGCCAGTTCAACGTCGCGATCGGTTGGGGCAAATTCCACCCCAATTTGGCCAGAACGTCCTGCATTTCCTGCTGGCAATCCTTTTTCCACCCGTAGGAACCGAAGCAGAATCCGGTTTTGTTTTTCGGCGCCAATCCGCGCAAATACGTCAGAAAAGCCCCCATTGTCGGCAAAATTCCCGTGTTCAGCGTCGGCGATCCCAATGCGACGTATTTGGCTTCGACAATGGCGTTGATCGCGTCGGAAACATTGGAGTGTTTCAACGAAACCATCGTGACGCGCAATCCCTTTTCCTGCCACGCGGCAGCGACTTCGCGCGCCATTTTCTCCGTCGATCCCCACATGGAATCGTACACGACGACGGCTTTGTCCGCAACGTTGCCATAGGACGACCACAGTTTGTATTTTTCGACGATTTCCGGAATATGTTTGCGCCAAATGACGCCGTGGCTGGGCGCGATCATGTCGATGTCCAGCGTCGCCGCGATTTCCAAAACCTTTTGCACCTGCGCGCCATAGGGCCACACGATGTTGCCGTAGTATTTCTTCGCTTCGTCCAAAACGATATCAAGGTTGTCGTCGTCAAACAATTCGTCGGACGCGTAATGCTGGCCGAACCCGTCGTTCGGGAACAGCAGCTTTTCATCCGCGACGTATGTCATCATGGAATCCGGCCAATGCACCATCGGCATCTGCACGAACGTCAACGTGTGCTTTCCGATGTTCAGCGTGTCGTTCGTTTTGACGGTTTGAATTTTCCAGCCCGTCGTGTCGTAATGCGCGCTCAATCCGCGTTCGCCGGCCGGCGGACAGTACAGCGTCGCGTTTTTCGCTTTGGCCATAACGGCGGGCAAAGCGCCGGAATGATCCATTTCAACGTGGTTGCAAACGACGACGTCGATTTTTTCCGGATCGACGACGGACGCAATACGCTGCATCATCTGATCCGTGAACGGTTCCTTCACCCCGTCGATCAGCGTGATTTTGTCGTCAACGATCAAATAGGCGTTGTATGTCGATCCGCGCGATGTCGTGTAACCGTGAAATTCGCGCAAATTCCAATCTTTGACACCGACCCAGTAAACGCCTTTCTTGATTTCAACCGCTTTCATAAAAAATCCTCCTTAAAAAATTACGCCTTTTTATACCATTGTTTCATTCTTTTGAACAGATATAAAAAAGGATAGGGCAAAGATTATTCTTCGTCCGCGTTTTCAGCGGCGGCGTCGCCGTCCGGTTCTTCCGCCCCGTCAATATCGTTTTCCAAATCGGCCAGCTTGCACGCCTGCATATAGGCGGGTTCGACGGACATATCCTCCGGCGGGGGCAGTTTGTCCTCTTCGTGCCGCTGGTTGTATATGTTCGCCGGCAAAGGCGGCGGCGGGGGCAGCTTCGTTTTCTTCACCATATCGCGGTTTTTGAAATAAAGCGGCGTTGTCAGCTTGATCGGGCGGTTGTGGTGTTTTTGGATCAAAGCGTACTGCATCCCGAATGGCATATTCATAATGAACGTGTCCGAAACGACATCGCCCGCCATTGTTCCGTAAAAAACGAACTTGTCGGAAAACGGCGTCGTTCCCGACCCGATGCCCTCGGCGCGGCTGGAACCCGACGTGACGACGGTGCGTTTTTCAATCAGCGAATTCAACCGCCCCGCCGTTTCGCGGCTGTTGCACCGCATAAAAATCTTCGCCCCCGTGTTGCCGATGATCGTTTCCAATTCGCCGCCGTAACGCCCCGACAGCTGGGACAGATCCTGACACGTCAGCAAAAACGCGTAGTGTTTCGCCATACCCGTGCCGATCGCGTCGGCCACATGGAAATCAGACATGCTTTGATATTCGTCCAGCAGGTACAAAACGGGATAAGGCCCGCAAGGCCCTTCGGACACGTCGAAAATTGTCAGCGTTCCGGCGTACATATTGATGAACATCGTCATGACGGCGTTGGTCATGCCGTCGATCGGGCATCCCAGATAAAACGTGACGGGTTCCCATTTCCCCGTGACCGCGTTTTTGATGCCGCGCATTTGAACGCTGCCGAAATCGCTGGACGCCATGCGCATACGGATCGCCGCGTTTTTAAACGGCGCCAAACCGGACAAAGCCATCGACAGCACCGAAGACCGCTGCGTTTTCGGCAACGCCAGAATCTGGCTGATTTCGACCAAAGCGCGGCGGTTGTAGCCGAAATATTTCGTTTCCTCGACGATATCGGACAGGATTTTCGCCCAGATGTCCGTTTTAAAGGCGACCGGATCGCCCGCGTCGCGTCGGGCGCGCAATTCATCGGACACGTCCAGCTGTTGTTTGGTGATATAGTCCATCAGCAGCGGAAAGCTGGCCTGCCGCCCGATCCACGCTTCGGGCACGGGGTCCCATTTGCCGATCGGCAGGTAGTTTTTGAACGTCATCGTGCGTTTGCGAACGTTGTTCAACGCCTGTTTGACGGCGACGGATTTTTCCATCGCGTCATAGTATGTTTCCAAAACATCGAAATCCTCTTCGTCCATCGCGTCTTCGTAAAAACGCTGCAGGAAATAGTCGTTCGCGCGCGCCTGTTCGCATTTGTCGCAAATGAAGTTGATGAATCCCTCCAGCACCGCGCGGCCGGATTTGACCCAATACGGGTCGGTGCCCGTCGGCCCGTCGCCCAACAGGAAATAGGCCAGCCCGCCGATGTACCCTTGCCGCCCCGGCGACGGCGGAGGCAGATCCATGTCGCTCAACGGGTTCCACGTCGGCCAGAACACGCCCTGATCCGGTTTGTCGATGCCGAAGAAATTGATGCGGAAAACAGGTCCCAAAGCCGCGCGGTGTCCGCCGGTCAGCTCGAACAGCTCGCCTTTCATATCGTTGACGATCAGGCATTTGTCGTCGTTGGCCAAAATGCTGGGCACGACGACGCCGGCCGATTTGCCGCTTTCGGGCGCGCCGACGACCAACGTTGACATATAATTGTTCATCCGCAGCAAACGGCGCTCATTCCACAGTCCCAAAACGAAAGAGATTCCGTCCCACAGCCCCATGCGCTTGACATCGCGTTCGTCGGCCAGACGGCCGTCGCCCTGATCCAGCTGGACGAAATAGTACGGGTTGGTAAACAGCGTGATCAAACATCCCGTGATCATGACGAACGCCGGCATGGCGGGGATCCAGATCGCGAAATTCTGAAACGGGTCTTTGGAAAACGCGACCGCCCAGCGGAAATAACTGGAAAAATAATAAAACGGATGCTGTTTCAGATAGGCGTAGTATTTTTTGACGTTTTCCCACGATTGCGCCGAAAAACTTTGGGACACCATATGTCCCAACGGATAGGCGACGAAAGAAATCAGGAAAGCGGCGATCGCGGAATATAAAAATCCCAGCAAAACCCAGTCCAACGCCCTGTAATATTCGGCGAAGTTCCCGTTTTTACGGGACGGAAGCATGGACAATCTGGCCATGGCTACCCTCCCCTTTGGCGTTGGCGTTTCACGCGCGCGCGGCGGACGGGAATGACCTTTTTAATCACATTCGTCACGCATTGCGTCACCTGCCGCGCAACCTTGGCGACATCGCCCTGCGCGGCCTCTTGCGCCGTTTTGCGTTCGTCCTCGTCAACCGGATACAGGATCGGGAAATCGTATTTGCTGGGGGGCAGTTCCTCTTTGCGGCGGGGACGGCGCGTCACCAGCGTTTTGGCGCCGCTTTTCAATTCCGGCCGTTTTTCCAAAACGACATCGCGCAAACGCGCTTTCAATTCGTCGGGCGAAGCCTGATTCAATCGGCGGTCGCGCAAAAACGCCAGCTCAGCCGACAGTCCGTCATCCGGTTTCACGGTTTCATCCGCTTGCGGCGCAGGCTGTTTTTCCGGCGCGGATTGCGGCGTTTCAACCGCGGCCGACGGAGTGTCCGTTTCGTGTTTCAACCGTTCCGCCGCGCGGTTAATTTCATCCACGCGCGCCTGCTCCGCCTCTTGATTCGCGGCGCGTTTTTTGCGCAAAATCTCCAATTCGGTCAGATTGGCCTTCATCTGCATCCGGTTGGCCGAAGCCAGATCAAGCCCCGCGATGTTGCCTTTTTTGATTTCGACCTTGCGCCCCGCGGCCTGTTTGAACGCGTAAGTGCCGTCCAAATACATCGGGTCGATTTTCACGCCCGTCAAATTCACGCCGACCAAATTGACACCGGACAGATCGACGCCCGTCAAATCCACGCCGCGCAGATCCAGCCGCCGCAGGTCAAGGTATTTCAGGTTCGCTTTGCGCAGATCCAACTTGCCCTCTTCGGCGTCGCGCTGCATCTGCTGCATTTTTTCCAGCTCGTTCAACGCCTGCTTGGCCAGTTTCGCGCCCGCGATTTTGGCGTTTTTCAAATACGCCCCGTCCAGCAGCGCGCCGTCCAGATCGGCGCCGGTCAGATCGGCTTCCTCCAGATTAACGCCGCGCAAATCCGCACCGCGCAGATCCGCGCCGCGCAAATCGACGCCGGCCAGATTGGCGTTGCGCAAATCGGCGTTTTGGAAATTGACGGCGTTCAGATTCGCGCCGGAAAAATCGACATCGCGCAGGTCTGCACCCGCGAATTTGGCGTATTCCCCTTGTTCCAACGACCGGACGACCAGCAAAGCGTTGTCGTCTTTCATCCACCCGTTGAAACGGTCTTTGCGTTCCTGCAACTCGTCAACGATCCGCACGCCCGCGACATAGGAAATATTGGAATCCGACGTGTCCGCGGTTTTGGGCGCGGGACGTTTGGTCAAGGCGCTATATACGCCCTGTTGCTCCGTTCCGTTTTGCGTCGTTTCCGTCATGCGCGCCGTTCCGCCGGTGTCAGTTGGATTTCATTTCGGCTTCGGCCGCGGCGATCGCGGCTTTGTTTTCGGCGACGTTCTTTTTCAGCTGTTCCAGATTGATCTGCGGCTTTTCCTTTTGCGATTCCAATCGGGCGCCCAACACCAGATCGGTGTTCAAAACGCGCGCGGAATACGATGTCATCGCCGCTTGAACCGCCGCGACATTCGGCATATTCCGCCCGTCGATTTGCGCCGAATCGAAACGGAAGCCTGTCAATTCCTGACGTTTCAATCCCTCCGCCGTTTCCTGACCCAGCTCCGGCTTTTCAAACGCCAGCGTGTCCGCCGCGAAAACTTTCGACCGCACGATATTGTTCAAGATCGCTTCATTGATGATCGTTTCAGACCGCAATTTCGTGATTTCCAGCTTTTCCAGCTTGCCCTTGCGCTCTTTCAAAAAGGCGGCGATATCGCCCGCAGCCGTTATTTTGGCGATTTCGATTTTACCTTTTTTCACGGCGTTTTCGTCCCAAACGGGGATTTCCATTTTCCGCACGGACAGCTCGCCGTTTTTGGCCATCGGCGTTCCGTTCGATTCACCGATATTCATTCCGCGCACGACGATTTCCGCCGCCGTCATCACATACGGCACTTTGCGCCCCCGCGCGTCGGTTTTGACGGGAACGATTTTCAATCCGGTGACGGACAGGGAATCCCCCGCCGTGTTATAGGACGCGTTCGCGAACTGCGCATCGTATTCGTCGTCGGCCAGAAAAGCCTTGAAATTCTCGACGGCCTTTTTGGACGCCGCTTCGTTGATTTCGTCCTTTGACGGCCCCGTGTAAACGCGGCGTTTGAATGTCGTACGCTTGGGTTCCCTAACGGCCTTTTCCTTTTTCAAATCGGCCGCCGTCCGCACTTTTTTCCGGTCGGATTTAAAGTACGGATTGGACGAAGAATCGTCGTCCCAAATGGATTTCGGCTGTTCCGCGGCCTTTTGTTCCGGCGTTTTAATCCCTTGCCGTTCGCGGGATATGCGCATCAGACGGTCGTGCGCGGATTCCGTTTTCGCCGCCGATCCGGTTTCAATGCCGAACACCGCGAAAAACAAAACAAAAGCGGACAGAAAGACAACACTTTTCGATTTCATTAAAACGCCCTTTCAAAAACGTCTGCGCTTTCTCTTTTATACCAAGAAAACACCGCCCTGCCCACAAAATAATAAAGCCGCCGGAGAAAACATTTCCCCGACGGCCGTGAACGGATGAAAAAATCAGCGTTCCTTGATTTTCGTCGCGGCGATCGCGGTCGCGACATCCGGTTTGCGCGCGCCGCTCACCCCGCGGGCGTAAGCGGGTTCTTTGCCCGCCCGCGCGCCGGAAGCGTAGGTTTTGACAGGCCCGCGTTTCATAAACGCGTCCGTTTTGGCGCGTTTTTGCAGCTTCGCCTTGTTTTCCAGAATACGGGTCTTTTTCGCGCCCGTGTCGTCCAAGGATTTGGAAACGACTTCGTAAACGTTCTTGGACAGGCCGGGTTTGGCCAGAACCTTTTCCAAAGCGGCTTTCATCATTCCCTGACGTTCGGGGTCGAATTTGCGCCAAGAGGTCAGCGGTTTGACCGTATCCGCGGCGACCAGCGGGTTCAGCCCGTCCAGCTTGACCGCCATGTCGGCGACGAATTCGTAACCGGAACCGTCCTTGGCGTGGAAAGCCGTCTGGTTGGCCGAAAATTTGCGCATGACGGAACGCACTTTGTTCGGATTGGTGATCGCGAAAGATTCGTGCGCGACGGCCTTTTTCGCCCCGTCCAAACTTTCGGCGGCGACGACGCCCAGCCATTTGTTGACGACCAGCTCCTCGTCCTTGAAACGGTTGTAGAAGTCTTCGACGACTTCCTTGCCCGCTTTGGAACCGGCGGCGATGCTCATCGCGGCGAAACGGTCGGTCATGTTGTTCGCTTTTTCGTACTGTTTTGTCACGCGGGCGATATGCTCCGGCTTTTTTGTCGAAGCCAGATACCCCAAAGCCGTGTTTTTCAACGCGCGTTCGCCGGCGTCTTTGGCAACGGGCTTGAACGGCTTTTCAACGTCCAAAGCGTCGTAAACGCGGGTCAGATCGCCCTCGAACCGTTCGACAAAAGCCTTTGAAACGGCTTTGCGCGCCTTGGCGATCGCGTCAACATCAACAACATCCATCTGGTCGGCGATGTATTTTTCGCTCGGCAGTTCCAACGCCTTGGCGACGAAAGCCTTGTCCAGCGACGGGTCTTTCAGGTACGACCCCAGCGCGTTCAAATACCCGTCGTCAACATCGGGTTCCTTGCCGTCCTGAATGTCCTTGACCATCGACAGCATTTTTTTCACGCCGTACTGCTGCGCCGCGTCCCACCGATTGAACAGGTCGGAATCGTGCGCCATCAGGTGCGCGCGTTCCGCGTCCGTGTAATCCATATGGAAATTGATCGGCGCGGTAAAGTCGCGGTTTGCGGACAAAACGGGCTTTTCCTTGACATTGACAAAGGTCAGGGTCGCTTCATCCTTGTCCAGAATCATCACGCGCGAAGTCCCCTGCGGTTCCTTTTCGCCCGCCAGCTGCAACGGCATATCCTTGCCGTCCGCGCCCAGCAGCCCCATTTCCATCGGAATGACGAACGGCAGCTTGGTGTCCTGCCCCGGCGTCGGTTTCGTCGCCTGCCGCAGTTTCAAGGTATATGTCTGCGCCTTTTCATCGTATTCCCCTTCGGCGAACACGGACGGCGTTCCGGCCTGCGAATACCAGCGTTTGAACTGCGTCAAATCCATGCCGGACACGTCCTCCATGCATTTGGCGTAATCGTCGATCGTGACGGCCTTTCCGTCGTTGCGCGTAAAGTGCAGGTCGTTGGCTTCGCGGAATTTTTCCTTGCCAAGCATTTTTTCGTACATACGCACGATTTCCGCGCCTTTGTTGTAAATCGTCGAAGTGTAGAAGTTGTTGATTTCCACATACGATTCCGGACGCACGGCGTGGGCGGTGGGGCCCGCGTCCTCGGCGAACTGGCCGGCGCGCAGGGACGAAACGTTTTCAATGCGGTTCACGGAACGCGAACGCATATCGCGCGAAAATTCCTGATCGCGGTAAACGGTCAAGCCCTCTTTCAACGACAGGTTGAACCAATCGCGCACGGTCACGCGGTCGCCCGACCAGTTGTGGAAATATTCGTGGCCGACGACGCCTTCGATCCCCGCGTAATCGTGGTCGGTCGCGGTGTGGGCGTCGGCGATGACATACGCGCTGTTAAAGATGTTCAGCCCCTTGTTTTCCATCGCGCCCTGATTGAAATCGGACACGGCGACCAAATTGAACAGGTCGAGGTCGTATTCGCGGCCGAACGCCTTTTCATCCCACGCCATCGACCGCTTGATCGAATCCATGGTGTAGTCCAGCTTGTCTTTCTGCCCTTTGTTCGCATAGACGCCCAAAGTAACCTCGCGCCCCGACATCGTGACGAATTTGTCGTTGATGTAATCCAGATCGCCGCCGACCAAAGCGAACAGGTAGGACGGTTTGGGGAACGGGTCGTTCCACGTCACCGCCGTGCGGCCGTCGTCCATTTTTTCCTCTTTGATCAGATTGCCGTTCGACAGCAGGCAGGGCAACTTTTCCTTGTCCGCGCGCAGGGTCGTCGTGAAAACGCTCATCACGTCGGGGTGGTCGGGATAATAGGTGATGCGGCGGAAACCCTCGGGTTCGCATTGGGTGCAGAACATCCCGTTCGACACATACAGCCCCTCCAGCTTCGTGTTGGCCTTGGGGTGGATTTCCGTGCCGATCGACAGTTCGAATTCCGCGGGCGGGTTCAAAATCGTCAACCCTTTGTCGTCAACGATGTATTCTTCGGGTTTCAACGCGCGGCCGTCAATGGCGATTCCCGTCAAAGTCAGCTCGTCCCCGTCCAGATGCAGCGGCCGGACTTCGCCGGTCGAAACGTCGTAATCGCTTTTGACTTTCAGGGTCGAAGCGACCTGCGTGTTTTCCTCGTCCAGATCGAAATCCAGATGAACGGATTCGATTTTGTAATCGGGCTTTTTGTAATCTTTTAAATGTTTGACTTTCGGTGTGTTTTCGGCCATTTCATCCTCCGCTGGCGGCGGTTCCATTAAAATTTGTTTTCCAATTTAACGGCTTTTTTTGTCCAAAACAAGTAAAAAAGCGCGTCGCCGCCACCCTTTTGCGCTTTTCCGGACAAAACGCGAAAAAAAACGCCGCCCCGAAACGGAAAGCGGCGTTTTTCATTGAACCGGACGTTCCTAATCGGCCAGCGATTTGGACACCAGTTCGTAAACGTTTTTGCTCAACCCCTCTTTGCTCAGGACTTTTTGCAACGCGGCTTTCATCATTTCCTGCCGTTTTTCGTCAAACCGTTTCCAACGCATCATCGGCCGCACCATGTGGCACGCCATTTGCGGGTTGAAATCGTCCACCTTGACCGCCATTTCGGCCGCCAAAGCGTACCCCGACCCGTCGGCTTTGTGGAATTCCGGCTGGTTGTAGGCGAACCCACCCATCAGCGAACGCAGCTTGTTCGGGTTTTTGATGTTGAAAGCGGGGTGTTCCATCAGCTTTCTGACCACCGAAACCGCGTCGGGGCGGTCGGCACAAGCGCACGAAAACAGCCATTTGTTGATCACGCCGTCGTCGTGTTTGTAACGCTGATAGAAATCCTCCATGATTTCGTCGCGCTTCGGGTCTTTGGAATTCGAGCAGATGTTCATCGCCGCCAACCGGTCGGACATATTGTCGGCGTCGAAATACTGCTTTTGCACCATTTGGTCGATTTCTTCGATTTCCAGATTGCCCAAAAACGACAAAGCCATGTTTTTCAGCGACCGTTTCGCCGCGTCGTCCGTCGTGAAACGGTACGGTTCGGCGCTTGTGTCGTTTTCGCGGTACACCGCCAGCAATTCCCGTTTATAGCGGGTCGCCAGCGTTTTTTTGATTTGCGCGCGCACGACGTGGATCGCATCGACATCGACGACATCCATTTTTTCCGCCATATAGTTTTCCTGCGGCAGTGTGATCAGCCGCGCGACATAGGCGGGACTTTCGGTTTTGTTCGTCAGGTATTCGCCCCACAGCTTGACGTATTCCTCGTTCAAAGCGGGCTCTTTTTCACCGTTTTGAACCGCCTTGATCATTTTCAGCATCAGCTTGATCGCGTATTGCTGCGACGCGTCCCACCGGTTGAACAGGTCGGAATCGTACCGCGCCTGATGAACGCGCTGGGCGTCGGTGTAATCCATTACGAAATTGATCGGGGCGGTAAAGTCGCGGTTCGCGGACAGGACGGGTTCTTCGGCGACATCGACGAACGCGAACGTCTGTTCGGGTTCGCGCAAAACGATGATGCGCGACGTTCCGGCCGCCTTTTCCTCGCCCTCCAACCGCAGGGGCATATCCTTGCCGTCCGCGCCGATCAAACCGATCCCCAGCGGAATCACAAACGGCAGCTTTTCGGGCTGGTTCGGCGTGGGCTTTGTTTCCTGTTTCAGCGTCAGGACGTATTTTTTCGCCGCCGCGTCATAAACCGCGGACGCCGTCACGGTCGGCGTTCCCGCCTGCGAATACCAGCGTTTGAACTGCGTCAAATCGGCGTGATTGGCGTCCTCCTGACATTTGGCGAAATCGTCGATCGTCACCGCCTGCCCGTCGTGGCGCGTAAAGTACAGCGTGCAACCTTTCAGGAAATTTTCCTTGCCGAACAGCTTTTCGTACATCCGGATGACCTCCGCGCCCTTGTCGTACACGGTCGCGGTGTAATAGTTGTTGATTTCCAGATAAGCCTCCGGCCGCACGGAATGCGCCAAAGGACCGGCGTCTTCGGGGAACTGGCGGGTGCGCAGGTCGAACACGTCGTTGATGCGGTTCAGGGAACGGTTGTGCATATCGCGCGAAAATTCCTGATCGCGGTAAACGGTGAATCCCTCTTTCAACGACAGGTTGAACCAATCGCGCGCGGTCACGCGGTCGCCCGACCAGTTGTGGAAATATTCGTGGGCGATGACGCCTTCGACGTGGGCGAAATCAATGTCCGTGCCAACATCCTTGTTCACCAGCGCGCAGGACGTGTTGAAAATGTTCAACCCCTTGTTTTCCATCGCACCCATGTTGAAATAGGACACGGCAACGATGTTGAACAGGTCAAGGTCGTATTCCAACCCGAACACGTCTTCGTCCCATTTCATCGCGCGTTTCAAGGATTCCAGCGCGAATGCGGCTTGATTTTCATACCCGTGTTCGACATAGATGCCCAATTTGACATCGCGCCCCGATTTCGTTTTATAGGTGTCGTGCAGGGACGCCAGATCGCCGCCGACGATCGCGAACAGATAGCACGGCTTTTTGAACGGGTCGTTCCACACGACTTTGTGCCGCCCGTCGGGCAGGTCGGCCGTTTCGACCGGATTGCCGTTCGACAGCAGGACGGGGTATTTTTTCTTGTCCGCGATCAGGGTCGTGGTGAAACTGCTCATCACGTCGGGGTGGTCGAGGTAATAGGTGATGCACCGGAATCCTTCGGGTTCGTTTTGCGTGCACAGCGTGCCGTTGGAATAATACAGCCCCTCCAGCTGGGTGTTGGCCTTGGGGTGGATTTCCGTGCCGATTTCCAACGTGAATTTTTCGGGCGGATTGAAAACGGTCAGCGATTTCGGCGTGACTTCGTATTCGTCGGGGTTCAATTCGCGGCCGTCCATTTTAGCATATTTGAATGTCAGCCGGTTGCCGTCCAGAACCAGCGGACGCACCCCCGCCGACCGGTCGTAATCGGACACGATTTTTAACGTGGACGCGACCTGCGTGTCGTTTTCGTCCAAATCGAACACCAAATTGATCGAATCGATTTTGAAATCGGGCTTTTTGTAATCTTTCAGGTACTTCATCTTGGGCTTTTCAGCCGTTTTCGCTTCAAACATAGTCATCCTTTCGCATAAGCAATTTACCTATTACTTAGCGTATTTCGCGGGTAAATCAAGGGAAATAAAAGTTTATTTCAGACGCACCGTCCGGCACGAATACGGTTGCGCCCCATACGCATTTTCACCGACCGCCCCTTTGGCGAAACACAGGTAAACGCAAAACACGGCCGCCAGCCCCGTAAACGCCAGCAGCCCGTAAACGGCCGCCGTCCCGATGAACGGCAGGTTCAAAACGCGCGCCACGATCAAAACGGTCAGAACGCTTAAAAACGCCGTCAAAGCCAGCCAGAACGCCGACGCGCCGGAATCGTGAAACCGCTTGACCGCGACGGACAGGAAAACATACGTTGCCAAAACGCCGCCCGCGGTGGAAAACGACGGAATGCCCGACCACGTCGCGCACACGGCGAAAACGGGCAGGAACAAAACGGCGCACGCGAAAAACGCGATCATCTGGTCGCGCGACACGCGCCCGCGCCACGAAAACAGGAACCAAAACAGCCAATCCAGCTTCGCCGCAAACGGCGTGTGCAAAACATACACGTCCGCGGCGGCGTTTTCGCGAATCTCGAAATCGACCCGCGCCCCGACGGGCGGCGCGCCGGCCGGACAGGATTGCAAAGAAAAGCCGTACCGTTTGCCGTCGTCGCCGGCGGCCACCCCCGAATCGGATTTCAAATCCACAAACAGAACCGTTCCCCGCATCGCATCCTCCGCATTATAAAAAAGTGTTGCATTTCATTCCCGCCGCGCCTTAGCTTTATGCGGACGGAAAAGGGCTTGAATATGACTGTAACCGAAAAACTGGCGCAATGGTACGAAAAAAACGGCCGCGACCTGCCTTGGCGCGCAAAAGGCGGCGCGCATCCCGACCCTTACGCCGTTTGGGTTTCGGAAATCATGTTGCAGCAAACGACGGTCAAAACGGTCGCGCCGTATTTCGATCGGTTCATGAAACGGTTTCCGACGGTCGAAACGCTGGCCGCCGCCCCCGTTGACGACGTGCTGTTGTTGTGGCAGGGATTGGGGTATTACACCCGCGCGCGCAAACTGCACGAATGCGCGAAAACCGTCGTCGAACAATACGGCGGAAAGTTTCCGGCCGACCGCGCCGCACTGAAAAAGCTGCCGGGGGTGGGGGCGTACACGTCGGCGGCAATCGCTTCGTTCGGGTTCAATTTGCCCGAAGCCGTCGTTGACGGCAACGTGATCCGCGTGCTGACCCGATTGAACGGGTGGACGGATCCCGTTTCACAAATCGCGGGCGACATCGAATCGTTTGCCGCAATGCTGACGAAACAGGCCGCCTGCCCTGCCGACCACGCATCGGCCATAATGGATTTGGGGGCGAACGTCTGCACGCCGCGCGCGCCGCTGTGCGCTTTCTGCCCGTGGAACGCGGATTGCGCGGCCTTTAAACGCGGATTGACGGAAACGATCCCGAACATCGCGAAATTGAAAAAAGCCGTTAAAAAAGGATACGTGTTCTGGATCGAAAACGCGGCCGGCGAAGTGTTCGTGCGCAAACGCGCGGAAAAAGGCCTGCTGTCCGGATTGACGGAATTTCCGTGGAACACGGACGAAACCCTGCCGTTTCCGGCGGATTGGATGGTGACGAAAAAAACGGTCAAACACGTTTTCACGCATTTCGATTTGACGTTGACGATCGTGCGGGCGCGGGTTGAACACCCCGCGACGGACGGATTTTTCATCCCCCGCGAAAGATTCAAGGATCACCCGTTTTCGACGTTGATGAAAAAAGTCGCGGCGCGAATGGAAAGCTTTGCGCGATAAAAAAAGCGGCCGGAAACAAAAATGTCACGCAAAACCACCGTTTATTTTCTGGACAGATTTGAATTTTCGTTTAAAATAAAGTTAAGAATGAATTCTTTTTAAGGAGGGTTTCCATGAAGAAATTGTTTTTAACGGTTCTGGCGGCCGTAATGTGTATGGCGTCCGGCGCAAACGCCGTTCTAATCGGTAGCGGAAGCATCGAATCATACAATCGTCAATATCAAACGGAATTCAAACGCGTGTGCGAAGTTTGTCCGTATGCCGATGACGAAATGTGTAAAAATTGGACACCCGATTGCGATGATGAAGACGAAAATGGATGCACCTACATGTCGCAAAGCGCGTGCGAAAGTGCGTGCGCCGGTTACCAAGGGGACACCTGCGCCTGTTTCGGATCCGGAATGTGTTGGGAACGCTACATCAACCTGCCGAAATGCGGAACGAACCAGTATTTGAGCGAAATTTTGTGCAAAAACAAAAACACCGGCACGGGTTCATGCAAACAGAACAGCGCCACCGGTTGCTGGTATTTTGTCGCCGGCGTTTGCCCGTATGAAACGTTGGCGGCGTGTACATCCGACTGTTCCGGAAAATGCAACCAAACGCTGACGGGCAACGGATGCTATATGTGCGTTCAATCGATTGACGGCGGCTTGACAACGGGCGGCGACACAGACAGTGACGACACAACCGACACGACGCCCGACACGAACACGATTTCCGACAACTGCCCGACGGGGACGAAAAAATCCGCCGACGGTTGTTGTTGCGTTCCCAACTGATTTTCCAAGGAGGGGAAAATGAAAAAACTTTTAGCTTTATTGATCGGCGTCTGCCTGATCGTTCCGGTTGCCGACGCGTCGGCCAAGGCGGTCAAGCTGGGACGCGGCAAAACGGTTTCTTCCGGCCTGTCGGGAAAGGTCGGCGGTAAAACGTCCATCGGCGAAACGGAAAAGAAATGCGATCCGTCGTGCGCCACCTGCGACCCGAAAACCGGAAAATGTCTGACCTGTCCGGCGAATATGCGGTTGGAAGACGGCAAATGCTACAACGTCTGTTCCGGCGTGTCCTGCATTTCCAGCAACTACACCCCGAACGTGACGGACAAGGGGTGCTGTTGCGAACGCATCACCTGCCCGTCCGGTCAACGCCTGTCGAACGGAACGTGCGTCAATGTTTGTTCCGGCGTTCAATGCGCGACCGGTTACATTCCCACCGCGTCGGGCAATCAATGTTGCTGTGAATCGTCATGCGGCACAAACAAAGTCTATAACACGACGATCGGCAAATGCGTGGATAATACCTGCCCGCTGGGCTGTTCCGCCATGTGCGAAAACGGTTGCAGCGCGTGCGAAACGGGACGCTATCTGGATTACGACAACGGCAAATGTCCGTTTTGCTCCGACCAAATCGCGAACTGCGCGAAATGCACGTCCAAAGCCGGAATGTTGTCGTCCAGCTCCGGATCGGTCGGAACGTCCGTGACCTGCACGGCGTGCGCGGACGGCTACACGCTGTCAAACGGCAAATGCGTGGCGTCCTGCCCGACGGGATGTTCGTCGTGCTCTTCGTCCACGACCTGCACGGCGTGCGACAGCGGCTATTACCTCAGCAACGGAACGTGCGTCGCCTGTCCGGAAAACGCGACCTGCGCCGGTGGAACGGACAGCTTTGTTTGCGCGACAGGATATAGGAAAGGCATAGCAGCGTGTACACTTCGCAACCTTACACTGAACACATCCGACGGTTGCGACGGCACCAACAGCATTCCGACCACTTGCCCGAGCGGAACAACTCGCACATCCAAAGGGTGTTGTCCGTCCGGTGTTACCATAACAAGTTCATACCAATGTTACCTGTGTGCAACAACAGCATTGGCTGAAGATGATAATCCGTATTGATCACAAAAAAAACAGCGAGGATTTTCTCCCCGCTGTTTTTTTATGTCCTTGCCATTCCGCGTTAACCGCCGCCGCACACATCTCCGCCCGCAGCATCTTTTCACATCCTGCCTCTCTTTCCGCCCGTACCACCGCTTTTTTCGTACCACCGCTTTTTTATTCCCCGCTCCCTCTCTCCGCCCCGACCTCAGCGTCCCCTGTTCACAACCGCGACACCTTTTTTGATGCCTGCTCCGCTTCTCCCCGCCCCACAACACCACATCGGCCGCCCTAGAATTTTGCCACCCCCTGATACAGTAAACCCCGCGTCAAACGCGGGGCTTTTCCCTTACAATCAACCACGCCGGATTATTCCATTCATCCGCGCGGTGCGGCGACATCCGCATTTTTTCGCACCGGACGAATTGTCAGCTCATAACCGACGGACGCCAAAACCTTGTTCAAATTGTTAAAAGTCGGATTTCCTTTTTCCGAAAAGGATTTATACAGTGTCGCCCGCGATATTTTGGCTTCTCTGACGACATTTTGAACGCCGTGCTTTTCGATCAAATGGCGAATGATCAAAATCAGATTGTCCTTTTCGCCGTTCAAATATTCGTCAAACGCCGTGTCGATATATGTTTTGAAATTGTCGTCGTCACTTAAAAAACCGTTCAAAACGTCATCAAAATCACGCGTTGCCATCCGACATCTCCTTTCGCAAGATTTTCAAAGCCTTTTCAATATCCGCGGACTGTTCTTTTTTAGTGTTTTTCGTTCCTGCCAACAATGCCAAAATCAGAACTCCCGCCTTGATTTCCGAATAATAAACACGAACACCGAATGAAAAACGAAGTTCGGAAAGTCCGCAGTTTAAATTTTTAAAATCACCGAAATTTCCTTGCTTGATACGTTCAAATCTTAAAAAAATTCTGGAAACAATAACCTTGTCAAATTTTTTCAGACTTTTTATAAAATCGTCCGTCAGTTTGATTTGCATATATTTCGCCCTTTTATGTCTATTATAATAGACAGTCGTCAACTGAAAATCAATAAAATCTTTTTTCCTTTGTCTTTTTCCGCCACATTTGACGGAACGGACGAATGACGTTCCGGTTTTTCTCGGCCGTTTAAATCTCGCTTGAAAAAATCCGGCAGATGTGGCAATATAATTCCAGAGCGTTTTTTTATGGACTCTAAAAAAATCATATCCCCGAGGTCGCACCCTCGGGGATATATCTTTAATACGCTTTACAAACAAAGCATATTGTCAGAAAGACCGCTAACAGAATAATTTCTAAAAACGATCCGATCATAAAACGTTTTTTTATGTTACTCACCCCCTTTCAATAGCTGTGATTGGAGGCGGTGCCGGAAAATCTAAACCGACACCGATAACCGTTTTACAAAAAACACAACCGGAACACAATCTTTTCCCGCCGATAAAACGGGATGGACGGCAGTCCCGCGCTTTTATTTTCCGGAAAGCGAAACGCGGATTGGATTGGATTTAATTTAAAATCATCCCACGTTTTTGGCGCAAAATATGCGCCTGAAAAAGTTAAAGCCAAGTCGCGTTTCGGTTAAAACCAACCCGCGCGCAACAGGTTTCCGGTCGCATTTTTTTGTTTCCTTTTATCCCGAAAAAGGGTAAACAGGGATTCAGGTTGTCCCCGTAGCTCAACCGGATAGAGCGCAGGTTTCCTAAACCTGAGGCTGTGAGTTCGATTCTCGCCGGGGACACCATTTTTTTATTTACAGCATGAAATCCTTGCGGATCTGATCCGACAAATTCGCCGTAAAGCCGACAAAATCCGTCAGGAAATCGTGCAACGGCCGTTCTTTCAATATTCCCGCCAACGTCCCCGTGTGCAAAAACGCGTGTTCCTGCGACGCGATGTTCAACGACATCGTGTCGGGGCGCAACGCGCTCAAACTGGTGACGATTTCACCATACGCGGCGTTCATCGACCGCGGGAAAAGCGGATTGAAAATCAGCATTTCCGCGATTTTCGATGGGACGGGCGCTTCCTGATAAATAGAGCGGTAGGCGTGCCACCCGCCGACGGAGCGCAGCATTTCCCCCCATTGATAGTAATCGATCAGCCCTTTGTCCGCGGCGTCTGGCGGCAACAGGATGTGGTATTTCACGTCCAGCAGCCGCGCGGTGAAATCGGCGCGTTCGATGTACGTCCCCATGCGCGCGAATTGGAACGCGTCGTCATACACCATCATGGAAACGGTTTGACCGCGGAACAATTCCGTTCTGTCCTTGACCCATTCAAAAAATTCGCGGAATCCCGTCCGTTCCAATGAATCGTAATACAGCCCCTGCAATTCGATCCACGTCGTGTTGATGCTTTCAAACATTTCTTCGGGCAGGATGCTGCGTTCCGAACGCGTGTTTTCACGTCCGGCCTTGATGCACGAAAAAACGCTGGACGGGTTGTCCAGATCGAAAATCATAAAATTCAAAACATCCTTGGATGTCAGTTCGCCGTATTTGGCCTTGTACCCGTCGATCTGGCCGGAAATCGTCAGGATCGGATCCCATCCCGCGCCGCCGCCGGGCAGTTGTTCCATGCGGTACGCGGCCTCCAACAGCCGCACGACGCCCTGCGCGCGTTCGACCATGCGCGCCATCCAGTAAATATTGTCAGCCGTTCTGCTTAACATCGTGCGACCTCCTTACGCGCCCAAAACCCAAGTATCTTTCGTTCCGCCGCCCTGCGACGAATTGACGACCAGCGACCCTTCGCGCAACGCGACGCGGGTCAGCGCGCCGGGGACGAGGACGACCTCGTCCGGATTGCGCATCAACGCGAACGGCCGCAAATCGACGTGACGCGGTGCGACGCCCTCGGCCTGCAAGGTCGGCGACGACGACAAGGCCAGCGTCGGCTGGGCGATGTAGTGGTCGGGATTGGCCTTGATCTTTTCGCGGAACAGGTCGAGATCGGCTTTCGACGCCTTGGGACCGATCAGCATGCCGTACCCGCCCGACCCGTGCGTTTCCTTGACGACCAGTTCGCTCAGATGTTCCAGCACATACTTGCAATCGTCGGGTTTGGCCAGCGTGTAGGTCGGCACGTTCGACAAAATCGGCTTTTCGCCCAGATAGAACTCGATCATCTGCGGCACATAGGGGTAAACGGATTTGTCGTCGCACACCCCGTTGCCGATCGCGTTGACCAGCGTGACGTTTTTCTTCATCGCGGCGCGGTACAGCCCCGCGCACCCCAGCAGGGAATCCTTGCGGAACACTTCGGGGTCGAGGAATTTGTCGTCGATGCGGCGATAGATGACGTCCACCTTTTCCGGCCCTTCGACCGTGCGCATATAAACGCAGTCGTCGGAATCCACGAACAGATCCTGTCCCGTGACCAGCTCGATCCCCATTTCGGACGCCAGAAAAGCGTGTTCAAAATACGCGCTGTTGTAAATACCGGGGGTGAACAGCACGCACCGCGGGTTTTCCACGCCGTCGGGGGCGGAGGATTCCAGCGTGCGTTTCAATTCGCGCGGATAATGATTGACGGGCAGCACGTTGTACGTTTTGAACAAATCGGGGAACAGGCGCATCATGACTTCGCGGTCTTCCAGCATATAGGAAACGCCGGACGGACAGCGCAGATTATCCTCCAACACATAGAACCGGTCGGGGGACACGCGCACGATGTCGATGCCGGAAATGTGCGTATGCACACCGTTCGGCGGGGTGAAACCCTCGACCTCTGCCGTATATTCCGTGTTTTGCAAAATCAGGTCTTGCGGCACGACGCCGGCGCGCAGGATGTCGCGCGTTGTGTAAACGTCCTGCAAAAAGCGGTTCAAAGCCTTGACGCGCTGGCAGATGCCGGCGTTCAGCCTTTCCCATTCCGCGTTGGCCAGCACGCGGGGGATCGGATCGAACGGGATCAGGCGTTCAACACCCGTCTGTTCGCCGTACACCGCGAACGTTATCCCCATGCGGCGGAACAAAACGTCCGCCTGTTTGTTGCGTTGTTCCAAAATCTCGGGCGGCTGCGTTTTCAACCACTTTTCGTACAAGGCGTAGGCCGGCGAAACCGACCCGTCCGCGCCGATCATTTCATCATAAGAGGAAGTTTTGTAAAAGCCCCCCTCTGCGTAACCGTCATTTGAATTTCCGGACATGGCGAAGCGATCCTCCTGAATTGCTTTCAACGAAAAGATATTATATGTTAGTTTGATCTTAATCAATTTTTATGAATAATGTTTCTGACATTTTTCACGGGTTTTATAGGCGCGATTATGAAAAAAACGGCTCTTTCCCTTACATTTTTCCTGTTTTCGGCGGGATTGTCCGCCTGTACGCGGATCATCGTCCCCGGCACGAACGAAACCGTCATCCTGCAGCAACCCGTCACGCGCGAGGTTTATTATTGCGAATCGGACGAATACGCGTCCGCGGCCGTCTGCGCGGCAGAGCTGGAGGAACAGGGGTTCGTCCGGCTGACGGACAAATCCGTTTTTTCCGGCAAGGACGATATGCCGCAAAAGGGTTCCTACCCTCCGCGCCGCTATCGCGACAACCAAGCCGTGCCGCGCTGGTGATTTGAATGGTCGCCCGCATCGCCACCGTCGCGTTCAAAGGTGTTGACGTTCTGCCCATCGCGGCCGAAGTCCACATCGCCAACGGACTGCCCGCTTTCACGATCGTCGGGTTGCCCGACAAAGCCGTCGGGGAAAGCAAGGAACGCGTCCGCGCCGCGATGAGTTCCGCCGGACTGGCTTTGCCGTCAAAACGCATCACGGTCAACCTCGCCCCCGCGGACGTGATCAAAGAAGGTTCACATTTCGATTTGCCGATCGCCGTCGGCCTGTTGTGCGCCATGGGCGTCATCCCCGCCGAACAGCTGGACGGGTTGTGCGTCATGGGCGAACTGGGGTTGGACGGGCGGATCGCCCCCGTCGCCGGCGTTTTGCCCGCGGCCGTCGCCGCCACCGCGCGCGGCGAAGGGTTCGTTTGCCCCAAAGCGCAGGGAGCGGAAGCCGCTTGGTCGGGCAACTCGACGATTTTAGCCGCGGATTCGCTGTCCGAACTGTTGCTGCATTTCAAAGAAGGCAAGCCCCTGCCCGCCCCCGCGGCCGGCGAGATTCCGCCTGCGGCCTTTCACGCCGACATCCGCGAAATCAAAGGGCAGGAAAATGCGAAACGGGCGGCGGAAATCGCGGCGGCCGGCGGCCACAACCTGTTGATGATCGGCCCGCCGGGGTCGGGAAAATCCATGCTGGCGGCGCGTGTGCCGACCATTATGCCGCCTTTGACAACCGCGGAAATTCTGGAAATCAGCATGATCCATTCCGTCGCGGGGTTGTTGCGCGACGGGCGGCTGGTCACCGAACGCCCGTTCCGTTCGCCGCATCATTCGGCGTCGATGCCGGCTTTGATCGGCGGCGGACAAAAAGCCAAACCGGGGGAAGTTTCGTTGGCGCACAAAGGGGTTCTGTTTTTGGACGAACTGCCCGAATTTTCGCGCGTGGCCTTGGATTCCCTGCGCCAACCGCTGGAAACGGGCGAAGTGTCCGTCGCGCGCGCCAGCATCCACGTCACCTATCCCGCGCGTTTCCAGCTGATCGCCGCGATGAACCCGTGCCGGTGCGGCTATTTGGGAGTGAACGGTCAGGAATGTTCCCGCGCCCCCAAATGCGGCGAGGAATACCAGTCGCGCATATCGGGGCCTCTGTTTGACAGAATAGATTTGCACGTCGAAGTCCCCGCGGTCGCGCCGTGGGATTTGGCCAAAGCGGCCGAGGGCGAATCGTCGGCGGCCGTCAAAGCCCGCGTTGAATCGGCGTTGGACAGGCAGCGCGCCCGCTATGAAAAACTGGCGCCGGATTCGGGCGTGACGCGAAACGCGCAAGCATCCGGCGACGTTTTGGAAAACACGGTCGGATTGGCCGCCGGCGCATCCGAACTGCTGGTTTCGGCGTGTGAAAAAATGCGTTTGTCTGCGCGCGGATACCACCGCGTTTTGCGCGTCGCCCGCACGATCGCCGATCTGGCCGGATCGGACGGCGTTTCAACCGCGCACATCGCCGAAGCCCTGTCCTACCGGCGCATCGTCCACGGCAGGGGATAAAGGAGGGAAAGCCCATGGATTCCGGAAAAGAGCGCGCTTTGAACTCGCCGCTGATTTTGGTCGTTGACGACGACACGCGGTTGCGCAAGCTGTTGCAAAAGTTTTTATCCGAAAACGGTTTCCGCGTGTTTTCCGCGGCCGACACGCGCGAAGCCGACGCCATGATGTCGTGGTACGCTTTCGATTTGTTGGTGGTTGACGTGATGATGCCGGGGGAAACGGGGGTCGAATTCACCAAACGCCTGCGTTCGACCGGCCGGAACGTCCCCGTTTTAATCCTGACCGCGATGGGGGAAACGGACGACCGCATCGCGGGGTTGGAATCCGGCGCGGACGACTATCTGCCCAAACCGTTCGAGCCGCGCGAACTGCTGCTGCGCATCAACGGCATCCTGCGCCGCGTGATGAGCAAGCCGCCCGAAAAACAAAAGGCCGAAGTCAAATTCGGAACGCACCGCTACGATCTGGACGAACACGTTTTGTATTGCGGATCGGAACGCGTCCGGCTGCCGGCGGCGGAATCGGCGTTGTTGCAACTGCTGGCCGAACGCGCGGGACAGGAGATTTCGCGCGAAGAACTGGCGCAAAAAACTGGCAACGAAACCAATCTGCGCACCATTGACGTTCAAATCACGCGCCTGCGCCGCAAAATCGAACCCGACGCGGGGACGCCGCGCTACATCCAAACGATCCGCGGCAAGGGTTATTGCCTGATTCCCGATTAAAGGAGGCCGGAAATGAATTTAAAGGATTACATCCGTTCCGCGCGTTTGCGCTTGTTGCCGCGCCGGTTGTGGTCGCGCGCCATATTGATTTTGGTTCTGCCCGTCGTTTTGCTGCAGGTTGTCAGCGGCATCCTGTTTTACGACAACCACTGGCAAAACGTCAGCCGTCGTCTGGCGTTGGGCGTCGTTTCCGACATTCAGGGCGCGTTAGCGATGTACGACGCTTTTCCGGATCAGGCGGATCGCGACAAAATCCTTGACATCATTCGCATGTCCGCCGGATTGGACGTGCGCTTTTCCGCTGCGCGCCAGCCCCCCGCCGTCATTAAAAACAAACCGAACACCCGAACGGCCGAACTGTTGCCCGCTTTGGAACACGTCGGCGCGCCGTTCGTCCTGTTGAACCTGAACGAAGCCCGCAGCGTCCTGATCACGTTCTATCTGCCCGATTACACGGCCGAAGTCATCATCCCCTATAAAAAGTTCTTTTCGACGACGACTTACGTTTTCGCGTGGTGGGTGTTGTTTTCGGCGTTATTGTTCACGGGCATCGCGATGTTGTTCCTGCGCAACCAGATCCGCCCCGTCCTGCGCCTGTCCGAAGCGGCGAAAAATTTTGGTTTGGGACGCGACATCGACAAATTCAAACCCGAAGGCGCGACCGAAGTCCGGCAGGCCGCCTTGTCGTTTTTGCAAATGCGCGACCGCATCCGCCGCCACATTGACGAACGCACCCGTATGCTGGCGGGCGTATCGCACGATTTACGCACGCCGTTGACGCGGATGCGGCTGCAGTTGGCCATGATGGATTCAAGCGACGACAACATCGCCGATTTGCAACAGGACGTTTCCGAAATGGAACGCATGGTCAACGGCTATCTGGATTTCGCCCGCGGCGAAGGCAAGGAAAAAATCGAATCGACCGACATTGTCAAACTGATTTCCGACACGTTGATGGGGTTGCATAAAAACGGTCTGTCCGTGCAATTCATCTGCAATTCGGCGCTGACCATGGACGTGCGGCGCAGCGATTTGAAACGTTGCCTGTGGAATTTGGTGACGAACGCCGGCCGTTACGGCACGCAAATCGTCGTTTCCATGACGGTCGCGGACAAAACGCTGGAAATATCGGTGGAAGACAATGGCCCCGGCATCCCCCCCGAAAAACGCGAAGACGTGTTCAAGGCTTTTTTCCGGCTGGACGAATCGCGCAACGCGGAAACGGGCGGCGTCGGGTTGGGGTTGACGATCACCCGCGACATCGTGTTGGCGCACGGCGGAAAAATATACATGACGGACAGCACTTTGGGCGGATTGAAAGTCGTCATGCTGTTCCCGATTTGAAAATCGGAACGCCGGCCGTTTAAAAAAGCTATCCCTTTTTTTGAAATTCGGTTACACTCTTGGCGTACCGGAATCAATCTCGATTCCCCCAGACTTTTTAAACAGAGGTAAGGTAATGCAAACAAATTATACACCTGAAAAGACCCAGAACGCGAAATTGATCGACTGGGTTGAAAAAATGGCTGAATTGTGCCAACCCGACGCCGTTCATTGGTGCGACGGTTCAAAAGAGGAAAACGACGCCCTGTGCGACCTGCTGGTCAAAAAAGGCACGTTTATCAAATTGAACGAACAGAAACGCCCGAACAGCTACCTTGCCCGTTCCAACCCGCAGGACGTCGCCCGCGTCGAAGCGCGCACGTTCATTTGTTCCGAACGCGAAATCGACGCCGGCCCCACGAACAACTGGGCGAACCCCAAGGAAATGAAGGAAAAACTGCATTCCCTGTTCAAAGGTTGCATGCACGGCAGAACGATGTACGTCATCCCGTTTTCGATGGGTCCGCTGGGTTCCCACATTTCCAAAATCGGCGTTGAAATCACGGATTCGCCCTACGTCGTCGTCAACATGGCGATCATGGCGCGCACGGGGCAGAAAGTTTTGGACATCATGGGCAAGGACGGTGCTTTCGTTCCGTGTATGCACTCCGTCGGTATGCCGCTGGACGACGGCAAACAGGACGTGACGTGGCCGTGCAACCCCGAAAACACCTACATCACCCACTTCCCCGAAACCCGCGAAATCTGGTCGTTCGGTTCGGGTTACGGCGGCAACGCCCTGCTGGGCAAGAAATGTCTGGCGCTGCGCATCGCGACCGTTCAGGCGCGCGACGAAGGATGGCTGGCCGAACATATGCTGATCGTCGGCATCGAAAACCCGCAGGGTGAAAAGACCTACGTTTCCGCCGCGTTCCCCAGCGCCTGCGGCAAAACGAACCTCGCCATGCTGATTCCGCCCGCTTCGTTCAAAGGATGGAAAGTCTGGACGGTCGGCGACGACATTGCGTGGATCAAACCGGGGAAAGACGGCCGTTTGTACGCCATCAACCCCGAAGCCGGATTCTTCGGCGTCGCCCCCGGCACGTCCGAAAAAACGAACTACAACGCGATTCAGTCCTGCCGCGCCAACACGATTTTCACGAACGTCGCGCTGACCGACGACGGCGACGTGTGGTGGGAAGGCATGACCGATGAAAAACCCGCGCACCTAATCGACTGGAAAGGCAACGATTGGACGCCCGCCAGCGAAACGCCGGCCGCGCATCCGAACTCCCGCTTCACCGCGCCGGCGCGTCAATGCCCGACGATCGACCCCGATTGGGAAAATCCGGAAGGCGTGCCTATTTCCGCGTTCATTTTCGGCGGTCGTCTGGCGCACAACACCCCGCTGGTTTACCAGTCGTTCAACTGGGCGCACGGCGTGTATCTGGCCGCCACGATGGGTTCCGAAAAGACGGCCGCGGCCGAAGGCGCCGGCGGCATCCGCCGCGACCCGTTCGCGATGCTGCCGTTCTGCGGTTACAACATGGCCGATTACTGGTCGCATTGGATTGAAATGAAGCGTCTGGCTCCGAACGCGCCGAAGATTTTCCGCGTCAACTGGTTCCGCAAAGACGAAAACGGTCATTTCATGTGGCCGGGATACGGCGACAATATGCGCGTCCTGAAATGGATCATCGACCGCGTTCACAACCGCGTCGGCGCGCAGGAAGGCCCCGTCGGCCTGATGCCGTATTACAAGGATTTGGACTTCACCGGTTTGGATTACACCGAAGAAAAGTTCAAAGAATTGATGGCGATCGACAAGAACGAAGGTCTGAAGGACACCGAAGACCAGCAGAAATACTTCCGTCCGTTCGTCGAACAGCAGCGTTTGCCCAAGGAATTCATTTCCGAACTCAGCTTGCTGTCGTTGCGTTTTGAACGTTCCGAAGAAATCTGGAAACCCGTCTGATCGACGCGGCAAACTTGAAAAAAGGCGGAAAATTTTCCGCCTTTTTTTGTTTTGTCTTGTTTCTTGCGCCGATTTTTAGGAAAATATCCGGCAGATGTCTTTTTAACGGGAGCTTTATTCCATGGCTGAACAAACAAACACCGCGACCCCCGCCGCCCCGAACGCCGAAGAGGTTGAATACGAATACGTCGAAGTGCCGGAGGGCGACGCCCAGCAGTACGAGGAAACGGCCGAATACGAATATGTCGAAGCCCCCGCCGACGATATCCAATACGAATACGTCGAAGTGCCGGAGGGCGACGCCCAACAGTACGAGGAAACAGCCGAATACGAGTATGTCGAAGCGCCCGCCGCCGAAGCCCCCGCGACCGAGGAAAACGTCGAATACGAATATGTCGAAGCTCCCGCCGCCGAGGAAAACGTCGAATAC
>DJSW01000026.1:41601-41755 GCA_002439085.1 Alphaproteobacteria bacterium UBA6324 | reverse complement strand
CGCCGCCGAAGCCCCCGCGGCCGAAGAAAACGTCGAATACGAATATGTCGAGGCGCCCGCCGCCGAAGCCTCCGCGACCGAAGAAAACGTCGAATACGAATATGTCGAAGCGCCCGCCGCCGAAGCTCCCGCAACCGAGGAAAACGTCGAATAC
>DJSW01000026.1:0-41500 GCA_002439085.1 Alphaproteobacteria bacterium UBA6324 | reverse complement strand
CGCCGCCGAAGCCCCCGCGGCAGAGGAAAACGTCGAATACGAATATGTCGAAGCCCCCGCAGCAGAAGCTCCCGCGGCCGAGGAAAACGTCGAATACGAGTATGTGGAAGCTCCGGCGACAACGGACGAAACGCCCGCTTTGCCCGAACCGGAACTGCCCCCCGAAGAGGACGAACTGCCGCCGCCGGCGGGGATGCCGGAAGAAGCCGCACCCGTCGCCGCCGAACCCGCTTTGCCGCCCGAAGAGGAAACACCCGAACCGGCCGCGCCCGCGCAGCCCGAACCCGTGGCGGAAGCTGTCGCCGAACCCGAACCTGACCCCGCCCCCGAACCGGCGGATGAAAATCTGCCGGCGACCGCCGACGAACTGGAATCCATTGCGGAACAAGCGTCCGCCCCGATCGAAACCCCGCAACCAACAACGGACGCGCCCGCCGTGTCCGCGGAGGAATTGGAAACCGTCGAACCCGAACCGGCCGAAAACACGGCGGCGATTGACGCGCTGGCGGATCAAACGGTCGCCGAAGCGGCCGCGCACGAATCCGAAACGGCGCAAAACACGACAGAGGAAACGCAAGAGGAGCAAGATCCCCGCGACGCCGATGACGCTCTGCCCGCGACCGGCGCGTTTTCCTTTGACGGCGCGCTGACGGCGTCGTTTACCGGAGCGGCCGAATCGGACACGGTCGTTTTGACCAACGCCGCGCACGCTTTCGACGACCTGTCGCGCTGGTATTTGCTGATCAGCGAATTTTCCGTTACGCCGCTGGCGGATCAAAATGGTGCGGAAATTCCGCTATCCGATGATATTTTCTGTCAAGGCGCGTTTATCAACGCCGACGGATCGGCCGTTCCGTTCGTCAACGAAACCGGCCTGACCGTGCCGTCCGACAACACGAATCTGGCTTTGTGCGGCACAAAAGTCCTGCCCATGGCCGGACAGGAAGGCGCGACGATCGAATTGGAGGATTCCGCCGGTATGCTGATCGGCCCGAACGGCGTGACGCTGATGTTCAGCCATTTGAACAAACTGGTCGTCCCCGACGTGCCGCCCGTCGCCGCGCAGCCGCAAACCGCCGCCCCGATGAACGCGCCCGTCGCCTATGCCCTGCCCCGATTGAACGAACCGGCGGTTGACGCCTTTGTCTTTACGGCGGACGACGGAGAAAAGCAAACGGACGAACCGGCTATTCTGGTGAAAACGGGATACACCCTGTACGGTTGGAACGTTACGTTTGCCAGCGGTTTGACAATGAGTCTGGCCGATGTCCGCACGTTCCAATCGAAACACGGCGTCCTGCCCGAACCGGACGGAACGATCGGTTACAAACAGGCGCGGCTGACGTTCAAAAACGCGCAAAGCATCCGCGTTTACGAAAAACCGTCCTATTGCGGTTACGGCAAACGCCCCGAATGACGAAAAGGCGAAGCGTCAGGCTTCGCCTTTGTTTTTCAAGGAAACGAAAGAAACTTTCGCCGCGCCGTAAACGCGTTCGTCCGTCACGTCGAACGTTTCGGGCAGAAAACCCTTTTCATTGCGGGCGGTTTCGATCACGCACAGCGTCCGCGCGTCGATCCACCCCGCGGCGGTCAAAGCCGTCAAAGCGGGCGCGACCAATCCTTTTTCATACGGCGGATCCATGAACAGCAGCCCGACGGGCGCGGCGGCCGCGACCGGACGCAAAGCGTCGGAATACAAACGCACGGGGATGTTTTCCGCGACGAAACACGCCGTGTTCAGGTGAAAGCATTTGACGGCAGCGGGGTCGATTTCCCACGCGAACAGCGCGTTCGCCCCGCGCGACAAAGCCTCCGCCCCCAGCGCGCCCGTTCCGGCGAACACGTCGGCGACGCCGAGATCGCCCCACGCCGTCCCCGATTTGCGCAATTTGGAATCCAGCACGTTAAACACGGATTCGCGCGCGCGATCCGATGTCGGACGCGTGTTCGCGCCCTGCGGCGCCGCCAATTTTTTCGACCGGAACTTGCCTGAAACGATACGCATTTTTTTCTCCGTTTTTTTTGAATTGATTACTTGACAAAAAAGACAAAATCAAGTAGTTTTGTCAAAAATTTCCTTTGGTGATGGAGTTTTCAATGGTTGCTTCTTTGTCGGAATTTTGTTTGGGAACGTACCCGATTTGCGATTTGATGCCCAGCGGGGTGAAATCGGCGCAGGCGGGCGAAAAACGGCGCGCGATCGGTTTCGGCCGTGAAAACGAAACGATTTCCAAATCGCCGGAAAACATTTTGCTGGAAACGTTGGGGATGCGCCGCGCGATCGGATTCGGCCGCGACGGCGAACTGATCAAAAACGGTTCGTCCGGCAAAGAAACCGCCGTCGGATTCGGCCGCGAAAACGAACCGGCCGCGACGCCCGACAAACCGAAACGCAAAATCGGTTTTCCGACGACCGCCCGTTTGAAACAGGCCGTCAGGGATTAAAAGTTTTTCATTCTCCTGAAAGAAAAAGCGGAGAGGTTTTAAAGGCCTCTCCGTTTTTTTATCCTTTTTTGGCTTTGACCGGCCGGTCAACGGCGATTTTGCCGCCCGTCTGTTCGATCAACGTTTTTCCGGGGATTTCATCGACGGCGCCTTTTTCCAGATTGCCCAGCTGGAACGGCCCGTAGGATATGCGGATCAACCGCGTCACCTGCAGCCCGAACGATTCCATCAATTTGCGGATCTCGCGGTTTTTGCCCTCTTTCAACGAAACGGTCAGCCACATATTCGACCCTTGTTTTTTATCGACGACAACCTGCGCGGGGGCGTAGCGCACGCCGTCCGCCGTCACGCCTTTGGCCAGCTTGTCGATCATTTCCGGCGTCAATTCCCCGTGGATGCGCACGCGGTAACGCCGCGACCACCCCGTTGACGGCAATTCCATCTGACGGGCGAATTCCCCGTCGTTGGTCAACAGCAGCAGCCCTTCGGAATTCAAATCCAGCCGCCCGATCGAAATCACGCGCGGCATTGTTTCGGGTAGCGCGTCGAACACCGTCGGCCGCCCCTGCGGATCCCTGTACGTCGTCACCAGCCCCGCGGGTTTGTGATAACGCCAGACGCGCGTTTTTTCCTTTGCGGGCAAAGGTTTTTGATCCACGGTCACAACGTCGGCGTCCGTTACGACGACGGCGGGCGACGTTAAAACCTTTCCGTTGACGGCGATGCGCCCCTGTTCGATATAGCGTTCGGCTTCGCGGCGGGAACACACGCCGGCGCGGGCGACGACCTTGGCGACGCGTTCGCCTTTTTCGGTATTCATCTGATTTCCTTTTCCTGTTTGTCAAAAGGCGCGGCAGGCATCCGACGCGCCGTCATCAACACCGGCAAAGCGGTTTGAATCTGATAGTTGTCCGTTTCAAAAAAAGTGACCTGATCGGCGGTGTAAACCGGCCGTTGTTCGGGATCGACCTCGGTTTCCATGGACGTGACGCCGCGCAACTGGTAACTGGCGCGGACGGGCGGCAGGAAATCGGCGGAAACGGTGTCGTCCCTGCCCGACGCGGTGTGAATTTCAACGGCGGCGTCCTTTACCTTTAACGCGTCCAACGCGTCGTCATCGTCCAGATTGACCCCCTCCCCCGGCAGAATCTTGGCCAGCTCGAAACTTTCGACAACCTTCGGCATCGGCGCGGGGGACGGCGCGGAAACGTCCGTTTTTCCCGTCAGGCGCGCTTCCATACGCAGAATGGGAGCTTCGACAACAACGGAGGATTTTTTGTTTTTGCGTTCGACCGGCTGCCTGTCCAACCAGACTTTCAGCGATTTCGGCAAAACGGCGAAACGGTCGATGTTGTCCTGAAAAATCTCTTCAATCCGCTGGCGCACCTGCCGCACCGTGCGCATTTTTCTTTTTTCGTTGTAAAAGATCGGCGGGTTGGCCGCAGCGGCGTCGGGGAACAAGTCGGCCGCGTATTTGTACGGCGTGAATTTGTCCGCGCGCAGCAACATCACCGCGCCCGACGGCCCCATGAAATGCGCCAGATACAAATCGACCGGCGTGATCGCGCCGCCGATCTGGTCGCTGAGGATTTTCTGGTTGCTTTTGGCGAATTCGGCGGCCAGCAGCGCGGATATGCGCGGCGACCGGCGCAGCGACAGGATTTCGTCGCGGTCTTCGGCCTTTTTCACGCGGTAACGCCCCCGCCCGTCGCGATAGATTTGCGACGCCAGCCGCGCGTAGCCGTATTTCGCCCCGTGCAACTTCATTTGCTGCAACCACGTGTCCGCGGTGAACTGGTACAGCCCCTCGGCACTGGAACGTTCGGCGGACGCGTTGACCTCGAACCGGCTTTCGTGGCCGGCCTTGGCCATCAGGTAATCGAAACTGACGCCGCTGATTTCGCTGGCTTCGCGGATATAGCGCACGATTTCGCGATCGACTTTGAATCCGCCGATTTTGTAAACCGTGTTTTCGATAGCAACATCCGCCGTCACGACATATCCTTTTTGATAAAAAGCAAGGCAGTATAACAACCCCGCGGCGGGATTGAAAGATGTTTTTCTTGACTTCGCGCGCATTCGCGCCCACTTTACATTCCATGGACGATTTCTTTAAAAACATAGTCGATACAGCCGTGAAACAGGCCGGACGGGCGGCGAAAGCCGGCGAAATCCCCGTGTGCGCCGTCGTGTTCGATCCGGCGGGAAAACGGATCGTCGCGACCGCCGTCAACCGTACGGAACGCGACAACGACCCGACCGCGCACGCCGAAATTCTGGCGATCCGCAAGGCTTGCCGCCTGACCGGACAGACGCGTCTGCCCGATTTCGATTTGTATGTGACGCTGGAACCCTGCCCGATGTGCGCGGCGGCGATCGCTTTCGCCCGACTGCGCCGGCTGTATTTCGGCGCGTACGATGTCAAGGGCGGCGGCGTCGAACACGGATGCCGCGTTTACGAACACGCGCCGCACCTGTCCGCGCCTGAAGTATATGGCGGCATCGCGCAAACGCGGTGCGCGGAATTGCTGACCGGATTTTTCCAAACCTTGCGCGGAGGTGCGAAATGACATCGAAACCTTTGTTTGTCGGTTCGCCGGAGCTGGCGTTCACCCCCGTCGCCGAACAAAAGGAACCCGAACCGCTGTCGGTGACGGCGCTGTCTTTGGCGTTAAAAGGGCTGGTGGAGCGCAATTTCGCGTCCGTCCGCGTCAAAGGCGAAATTTCCGGATTGAAAAAGGCCGCGTCGGGGCATTTGTATTTCGCCCTGAAAGACGAGGAATCCGTTTTGGACGGCGTGTGCTGGCGCGGCGGATCGTCGCGGCTGGGCGTCGTTCCCGCCGACGGGCTGGAGGTCGTCTGCACCGGAAAAATCACGACCTACCCCGGCCGTTCCAAATACCAGATGGTCGTCGAAACCATGGAAGCCGCCGGCGTCGGCGCGTTGCTGAAACTGTTGGAGGAACGCCGCAAAAAGCTGGAGGCCGAGGGGCTGTTCGCGCCGGAAAGAAAGAAAAAAATCCCGTTCCTGCCCGAAGTGATCGGCGTCGTCACGTCGCCGACCGGCGCGGTCATCCGCGACATCATGCACCGGCTGAACGACCGTTTTCCGCGCCGCGTGCTGTTGTGGCCGTCGTTGATGCAAGGGGCGGAGGCCGCCGAACAGGTCGCCCGCGCCATCCGCGGCTTCAACGCCATTCCGGCCGGCGGCGTCGCGATCCCCGACGGGATCATCCCGCGCCCCGACGTTCTGATCGTCGCGCGCGGCGGCGGTTCGCTGGAGGATTTGTGGGCGTTCAACGAGGAAATCGTCGTCCGCGCGGCCGCCGAATCGGACATTCCGCTGATTTCCGCCGTCGGCCACGAAACGGACACGACGCTGATCGACTACGCGGCCGATTTGCGCGCCCCGACGCCGACCGGCGCGGCGGAAAAGGCCGTCCCCGTGCGTCAGGAATTGCGCCTGACCCTGTCCGAATCCGAAACGCGCCTGAAATCGTCGCTGACCCGATTGGTCAAGGAACGCGAAAACGTGCTGACCGGACTGATGCGCGGCCTGCCCTCTTTGGAACAGATCGTCGCCGAACGCGCCCAGCGGCTGGACGACCGCGCGGAACGGTTGG
The DNA here is from genome assembly GCA_002439085.1 of Alphaproteobacteria bacterium UBA6324. GTDB lineage: Bacteria > Pseudomonadota > Alphaproteobacteria > CAAGCB01 > CAG-977 > UBA11549. The sequence continues at coordinate 35,432 of DJSW01000026.1, read as the reverse complement.
ACAACGCGGTGAAAAACGCCGTCGCCGACAAACAAAGCAAAGCGACCGCCGCCGCGTTGCGCCTGACCCGTCCCGATTTTTTGTTGGAACAGGCCAAAAACAAGCTGTTCCAAACGGCCTATCCTTTGAACGAACGGATGAAAACTTTTCTGACGCGCGCGGAAAACCGTTTTCAAACGGCGTCCCGTCTGCTAGACAGTTTTTCATACGAACGTGTTTTGGAACGCGGATTCGCTTTGGTGCTGACGCCGCAGGGCAAACCGTTGCCGACGGCGGCGGAAGCCAAAACGCGGCCGGAGCTGGTTTTGAAATTCGCGGACGGCGTTCTGCCTGTTGCGGCGGCTACTCCGAAACCGCGCAGAAAAACGGTTCCGCCCGATGATGACAAGCAAGGACGATTGTTATGAAACGCCTGATCTTTTTTCTTTTGCTGACCGCCACGGTCAAAGCCGGCGCCGCCGAACCGCCCGTTTTATTCCTGCAGGGACAGGTGCGGCAGGGTGAAATGCTGTTCGGCTATGTCACGCCGCAATCGGCATTGACGCTGAACGGCGAAAAGATTGAAACGCGCGCGGACGGATGGTTTCTGTTCGGCATCGGGCGCGACGACACGGGCGCTCTGACCCTTAAAGCGGTCAAGGACGGCGCGGAAACAGTGCGCGCCTACACGATTGCGCCGCGCAAATGGAACGTCCAACGCATCAACGGATTGCCGCAAAACACGGTCACGCCGAACGCGGAAGAGGACGAGCGCATCGCGCGGGAATTCGCCCTGACGCAGGACGCGCGGACGAAAAACGTCGAAATGGAAACGCCGCTGTGCTTCGACCGCCCCGCCGCGGGACGGATTTCCAGCGTTTACGGTTCCCAGCGCATTTTGAACGGCGAACCGAAAGCGGCGCATAACGCTTTGGACATCGCCAACAAAGAGGGAACGCCCGTGACCGCCCCCGCGGACGGCGTCGTTTTATTGGCGCACGACGATATGTTCCTGTCGGGCAAAACGGTGTTGATCGGCCACGGGCAGAATATCGTCACCAGCTATATCCATTTAAGCGAAATCGCCGTTAAAAACGGGCAAAAGGTCAAAAAAGGCCAAAGAATCGGCCGCATCGGCATGACCGGCCGCGCGACGGGGCCGCATCTGCATTGGGTCGTGTCATGGAAAGACAAACGGATCGACCCGCAGGTGTTTTTGAACAATTCGGCGAAATTCTGCCCGCCCGCGAAAAAATCCAAAAAGAACAAGAGGTAACGTCATGAAAAAACATTTATTGATCGGCGCTTTTCTGGCTTTGTCGGCGACGGCGCCCGCATCGGCGCAAATCTTTTACAACACCGGATCGGGGTTTGATTCGACGGGATCGACGACCTCCGGCGGAACGCCCGCGCGCGCGGCCAACAGCGATTTCGATTCGGAAAAAGAGGAAGCTCCTTTTGAAAAGGCCGTCGCGAAAGAAATCCGCGAACGCATCCGCGCCGACGCGGCCTATATCATCGGCGAACCCGACGAAACGCTGTGTTACGGCGTCGCGCGCAAAAGTCCGAAAAAGCGTAGCGCGACGATCGACGGATACGCGCACACCGGCAACTGCGGATCGTTGAACGAAACCGGCATGGCCGAAGTGCAGAAAACGCTGTTCAACGCGGCCAGCTATGATTTGAACGTGACAAAGATTTCGTCGTGCGTCATCACACCGCGTCTGGCCTTGCGGTTCAGAAAAGGTTTCGACATCGTTGACGTGATCCTGTCGGGCGGTTCCTGCCCCGCCGTCCAATTCCTGTACGCCGGCGACACAAAGGAATTTTCCGCGAAACCGATCAAGGAATGGTTGGACACGTTCATTAACGCCGTTTCGTCCGATTTGGAACCCGTAAACGCCGCCGATGTGGAAAAAACGGCCGGCAATATGTTCAAAAAGCGCGATCCCGCCGCCGAGGAAGCCCCCGCGGAACCGCAGCCCGCCGCCCCCGTCATGTGGGGACGCCGCGTCGTGCGCCCGCAACCGGAAACCGCGCAGACCGATCCGAACGTTCCGCCGCCCCCGCGGTAAGGATATGAAAAAGCCTCCGACCGGAGGCTTTTTTATTTTTCATTTTCTACCGTCTTCAGCCATTCCTTGTACGGCAGACCGTCCAGTATCAAATCAACGGGATAGGCGCGGCCGCTTTTATCAACGGATACGACCACCCGCGGATCTTTCACGCGGCCGTTCACGGCGTTTTCCAACAACTGCGCCGATTTTTCGGAAACGTAGAACCGGTTGACGCTGGTATCGCGGAAATGTTTGCGCCGTTCGCAATACCCCGTGATGAACCGGCCGGAACAGCGGGATTTGTCCAAAACGACCCTGTCATCGCCAATGCAGAAAAACGCGTTTGTCGGATTCTTGTCCGTCAAACGGCCGCATTCGGACGGGAAAGCGTCGTAATCCGCCCGTATCGCCAGATAACGCCCCGCCAGAATATCGCGCGGATCGAATCCTTGAATCGGCAAGACGGTTTTCGCCCCGTTCGCGACGGACAGATGCGCGGCCGCCGCCCACGCCGTCCAAACGACAACCGGCAGGAACAGCAAAAAGTTCGTTTTATTCCAAAATTTCCGCATGGGCGCCCTCCTTGGCGAACATTTTTTTCAACCGCTTGTCGCCTTTGTAACATCCGCAGGCGATCGCCAGAATGACCATTCCCGAAACGATCAGTCCCGCGCCCGTATGCAGCAAAGACCCGAACAGCGACAGCCAAACGGTCAGAATGCGCCCCGCCGTCAAAACGCCCAGCAGCCGCGCGATTTTTTCCGCGCCGAAACGATATGCGGCAAAAATGAAATACAACAAAACCGCCAGCTGGGACAGATACGCCGTCCACGCGCAAACGGGCAGCAGGAACGAAACCGCGTACAGCCCCGTTCCGCCCCACAACAAACGGCGGGCGGCTGGATTTTTTTCATCCGACGCGACGAACAAAGCGAACACCGCGGCGACGGCCAGCGGCACATAGGGGAATCCCGCGTCCCCGTTCAAACCGTCCCACATCAAACATCCCGCGCAAATTGCGAAAGCCCCCGCGCGCAACGGGGCGACGAACACGCGTGCCCCTTTGATTTTCAGCAGTGCGAAAAACAGCGCGAAAAACAGGAACGATCCCTGCAACGGCGTTTCAAACCATTCCGCCACCCGCCGCCAAAACGTCACGCCCCACGGGGAACCGGACAGCGACAGGACGAAAACGAAATCCCACACATACCCCGCGAACCCTTTGTTCATCAGCAACACCGGCGGGAACGCCAGCGCCGACCAGAACAGGAAAGCGGCGTAAGTGTCGCTTTTGATATGGTAAATCTGCCCGACCAGTCCGATCGCCGCGAACAGCAACACCGCGTAAAACAACATCCCGCCCGTGAACGCGGTCGGATGCGACCGCCGCACGCGCGCCGATCCGGCGGCGCACGCCGCCAGCAAAACGAACATCGAAACCAGCTTCACCGCATCCGGAATGTCCGCCCAGTTCGACGCGACGATCGCGGCGACGCCCAGCGCGATTGAAAAAAATCCCAGAAACATAACGATGGAAAACAGGGAAAGAACGGATTTGCGGCTTTGTTCAAACACGGCGATCCGCCGCGCCTGTTCGTCTGTGATCAGCCCGTTTTCCACCCATTTTTGCGTTTTGCGCACGACAGAAAACATAAAACAGCCCCTTTTCAGTCAGTTCTGTGTTGATTTTACGGGACTTTTCCTATATTGTCACGAATTGTTTCGTATTCTTTTAAAGGGGTTTGCCTATGAAAAAGTTTTTGGCTTCCGCTGCTTTTGTCGCAGCTTTTTCCGCTTCTCAGGCTTTTGCGATCGACAGCACGGGTTGCGGTTTGGGTTCCATACTGTGGAGAGGTCAGTCCGGTCTGGGACCGCAGATTTTGGCGGTAACGACGAACGGCACGTTCGGCACGCAGACGTTCGGCATTTCGACCGGCACGTCCGGTTGCGACCAGAACGGCCGTATTTCCGGCGGTACGGGGCGGCTTTTCGCTTTTTTGGAAAACAATCTGGAACAGTTTGCCGTTGACGCCGCGCGCGGTTCGGGCGAAACGATCGAAACCATCGCCGCTTTGACCGGCAAATCCGCCGACCAGGTCAGTGAAGTCGTTCAGGAAAACTTCGCGTTTATTTTCGACAGCCACGACGTTTCCGCCGTCACGGTCACGCTGAAAGTTTCCGAACTGTTGGCTTAACGACCGTCGGGGGCAACAGCGGGTTATGAAGCGGATTGCCTCTGTCGGGTTGATGATATGGCTCTGCTGCTGCGGCGCGTCCGTTGCGGCGGAGCCTTTTTCTTTGCCCGAAAAACAACGGGACTACCTGTCCGCCCTGCGGGAACGGGCGCGGCGGGAACGGTTGGCCGACGCGGCGCAATGGCGGCGGTTGCTGCATTTTCACGACCGCCTGATCACAAAGGAAAGCACCATTGATTCCGCGGCGTTTTTCATGGCGGAAAACGGGAAAACAGACCCCGCGGCGGAATTGGACGCGACGCTGCGCGCGTTTTTCACGCCGGTTGAAAACGTCGCGAAAATCGACGGCAAAGCGGCGAGCTACAATCATCCGCAATGCCTGTTTCCGGCGCGTTACGAATGGTTGAACGAACGGCTTTCCTTTGACAAAACGCTGTTAAAGCCTGTTGATTGTTCCGATTACCACGCGTTTAAAAACGCCGTCGCGGCCGAACGCGTCGCATTGATTTTCACCAGCGCGTATATGGGCAATCCGGCGTCGTTTTTCGGCCACACCCTGTTGCGTCTGGATTCCAAAGGCGACACGCCGCTGTTGTCCCACGCGTTGAATTACGGTGCGATCACCGGATCGGACGGCGGCCTGCCGTTCATTTTCAAAGGCGTTTTCGGCGGTTACAACGGCATTTTTTCGGTGTATCCTTATTATGACACGGTCAACCTGTACAACAACATGGAAAACCGCGACATTTGGGAATACCGGCTGAACCTGCCGCAAGAACGGGTTGACCGGCTGGTCGCGCACATCTGGGAATTGGGACACAATTCCGCGCGCTATTTCTTTTTTTCCGAAAACTGTTCGTATATGCTGCTGGAAACGCTGAACACCGCCCTGCCCGATCGGGATCTGACCGACGCGTTTTACAATCCGCTGTTTTCCAGTTATACCATTCCCGTGGACACGATCCGCGCCGTGCTGAAACAGGACGGCATTTTGAAAGAGGCCGTCTATCGCCCCTCGCGCCAAAGCCGGTTGAAACACGCCTACGCCGTCATGTCCGGCGCGGAAAAGGAACAGCTGCACAAACTGCTGAAAGCGCCGCGCGCCGTTGACGAAGTCGCCGCCTCCGCCCTGACGGACGGGGAAAAGGCGAATGTGTTTGTCACCGCCTATGAATACGTCCAGTACGCGTTCATCGCCGGCGACATCCCGTTAGATGAAATGCGCCGCGATTCGATCCGAATATTAACGCCGCTGAGCGCGCTGCGCGACAAATCGACGATTACACAAGTCCCCCGTCCCGCAAAACGCCCCGACGAAGGCCACTTGTCCGGAACGGCCGGATTGTCCGGCGGGCGCAAAAACGGGCGGACGTTTACCGATTTGCTGGTGCGTCCGGCCTATCACACTTTGCTGGATGAAACAGCCGGATACCTGCCGTTCGGCGAAATATCGTACATGGCCGGAACATTGCGGTGGTATGAAAACGAAAACGATTTGCGGTTGCAAAAATTCGCGTTGGTGGACATCACGTCATTGGCGCCGCGCGACAAACTGTTCGCGCCGGTGTCGTTCAAACTGAACCTCGGCTTTGAAAGCTACCAATCCCCCGACAGGGAAAAAGAGGGCTACGTTTTCACCGCGGGTGCTGGCGCGGGGCTGACGAAACAGGTGACGGGCGGCGCGGTCGTATATGCCATGGCCAACCTGTACGGCAAAGCGGGCGGATACCTGTCCCACAATTCAATGGCCGGCGTCGGCGCACAGGCGGGGTTTGCGGCCGATTTCGGCGTCCTGCGCCTGACCGGCGATGTCGAGCGGATTTTTTACACGAACGACAACGCGGATATCTGGCGTTATCAGGCGGCCGCCGGCGTCACGCTGACCGCGCGCTGGGGGTTGGAAGCCGGATACGTTTTTGAAGACAGCCGCCGCTATTCCGATTCACACGAAGCCCGCGCCGGATTGGTCTATCATTTTTAACCTTTATTTTCCGGATCGAACACCGGCACTTTGCGGCCGCGGTAAACAATGCAATCCGCCGCGGCGTCCGACGGCGGAATGTCGATAATGTCCGCAACGTCCAAAATCGCCAGCGCGAACGTATCGAAAATCAACACCGCCTGCGCGTAGGGATAGCTGTCGCGCGGGCAGGAATCCTTCAACGGCAGGCGTTCGCCCCGCGTTTCAAAATACTTTTTATGCGCCAGCGACGCGGGCGGGAACGAAAAATCCTCGACGCGCAGGACATCGTCAACGCGCACCGCGCCGAACACGGCGGGTTCGGACCGGAACACCAGATAGGAAACGGGCGTTTTTTCGTCCCGATCCGCGGGAACGGCGTCCTTGACCGAAACGATGCGTTTGGGCACGGGCGGGCGCGTCCGTTCCCACAATCCGGCCAAATCGATCCATTCGACTTCCGCCCCGCTTTCCAATAAAACGCACGGCACCAGCCACGGCACGCCGCTTTCCGATCCCTTGTCCGAAAAAGCGACCAGCTGTTCCGTGTCAAAAATCTGCTGCACCGGAATCAACGCGCCGAACACGCCGGATTGAACGACCAACCCGTATCCGGCCGAATTTGCCGCCGCCGGATTGAAATTCAAAACCGGCAAAGTCAGGCCTTTCCAATAAAACGACGCCGCTTCGCCGTCCGATTGCGGTTTGATGGAAAATTCGCTTTCCCGCAAAAACACCGTTTCCGACACGGCGTTCAGCGGCAAGGCAAACCGCCGACCGTCCAGCCCGAAAACCAACACGCGGTCGAACAGGTATTTTTTCGGAACGGAAAACCGGACGTTCAGCCCGCCATCAAACACGGCGTCAATCCGCCCGCCGGCCTTTTCCAACATCCGCGCGACGACGGCCAACCCGCGTTCGCCGTCCTGACCGGAAAAGCAAACGGCATTGTGAAACAGACAAAGCGGCATCCTGTCCGGCAAAACGGGCGCGGACGGATCGGCGATCCCCGCCGCCGTCACCGCGTCGCGCAGCCGGTCGAAATCGAAAACACGCCCGTTGTCGGCGAATGAAAAATGCATGAACGCGCCCTCTTGCGCCGCCGTAAAAGTCAGGGTCAGCACCTCGTCCCCGTCGGGGCGGGCGAACCGGAACGCATTGTCGGTCAACGCCTCCAGCGTTTTTTCCAAAACGGTCAAAGCGTCCTTGTCCAGATTGGCGTCAACCGCCGCGTCGATTTGCAAACGGCATTGCCGCCGGTACTTTTTTTCAGCCTTTTGCACGATTTTTTGTAAAAACAACGGGATGCGGACGAACGGCCGCATCCGGATGTTTCCGGCCAATTCCCGCAACGCCGCCAAACCGGCGCGGGCGGGTTTCGACATCGCCCCCGCCAACGCCAAAGCGGCCAAATCCTTTTGGATTTTTTCGGCGTTGTACGGCCAAGCGGCGGCTTTCAGCTCCGCGCACAGGAAATCGCCGCGTTTTTTCTGCTGTTCCAAAGCCTTTTGCGCGCGCTTCACGTTTTCCCGTTCGGCGTTCAAGGATTCCTGCAAAGCGACAAAACGCGTGTTGAATTCGATGTGCTGGCGTTCCAAATCGCGCTTTTCGCCCAGCATGACCTCGGTATTTTCCTTTTCGACGTTCAATCGGGTCAACGCGTCCTGATATTCCCGTTCCAACTTTTCATACTGCGATGACATCCGTTGTTTGTCCGTGCTGATTTCATCGCGGAAATCCTCCAGCGTTTTCAGGTGGATTTTCAATTCCTCGGCACGGGCGCGGTTTTGCTGCAATTCCTGATACAGCTGGGCTTCGCGCTGTTCGCTCAGATTTTCCTTTTCCCCAAGCAAAGCGTTCAGCTCTTGGATTTTGCGCCCCATTTCGCTCAACGCTTCGTTTTTTGTTTCCAACAGATCCAACGCCTGTTTTTGCTGCCGTTCCTGATCGGCCAGCTTTTCCTGACACCCCTGCAACGCCACCCGCGTTTCGGCCAGATGATCCTCCAAATCGGCCTGCAGCTTTTCCTGTTCGCCCAACCGGTTCATGACGGCCGCGATTTTTTCCTGCGCCTCGGACTGACGGCGTTCCTCTTCGAACAGGACGTTTTCCTTTTGTTTCAACGCCGCGTCCTGTTCGCTGAGCGCCTGCGCCCACACGACAAGCTGTTCCTCGCGTTCGTCCAAAGCGGCCTCTTGCGCCGTCAGATCGGGCGCGACGGCGGAAACGGCGGACGCGGCGGATATGGCGATTTGCGGCGGCGGTTCGACAGCCGGCAACAGGTCGGCGTCCGATTCGCGCGGTTCGCGTTTCAACCGTCCGGCCGCCGATAAAATCTTTTTCACGCGCTGGAATTTCATCAAAATGTCGGGCAAGGCGGTCAGCCCGCTTTTTTGATCCAAGTACCCGCGCACGGCGGTCAAAGCGGCGTCGGACAGACGGTAGGCGCGCACGAATCCGGCGAACGGCGCGACCGCGCGCACATAATCGAAAAAGTCGTCCAGCCCGTTCCAAACGTTTTCATCGGCCGGATTTTTTTCCAAAGCGGGGAACAGCTTTTCCACATCGGAAAGCTTTTCCTGCGCCTGATTTAAAAAATCATCGACCAAATCCGTCATCAAACGTCCCTTTAACGCCGTTCCGCCATTGTCAAAATCAAACCGTTTTCATCCCGCGCCGCGTCCAATCCCCAATTCCGTTCCGCCAGACATTCGCGCAAAAACATAAACGGCACGGCTTTTGGCGCCGATTCGTCCGTAGCGGGAATATCCGCGACGACCGCGCCCGACGCCGCGACGGTGATTTTCCGATCCCCAGCGCGCGCCGTGAACGTGATTTTTCCGCCGCGTGTCAGGCTTTCGGCCGCGACCTGTCCGGCCAGCAGCAGCAAACGGAAATAAAACAGCGGGACTTCGTCATCCGCCCGCCATTCGCAGGAAAAGCGCACCGCTTTGTTTTCAACCGTTTTCAGGTATTCCTCGAACACCCCGCGCGTTGACGCCATGTCCGACAAAGGCCCTTCGTTGCCGAACGCCGCGCGGAAAAAACGCAGCCGCCCCATCAGCGTGACGGCGTTGTCACGCGCCAGTTCCAACGTTTCCGCGTCCGCGCCGCCCAATTCGGACAACAGCTCCAAACTGCTGGAAACGGCACCGATGACGCCGGCCAGATCATGGCTGAAACGCGTCAGGGCGGATTTGAAAAAAGCGACATCTTTGTTCGACACGGCGCAAAACCTTTCGTAAAAATCCGGACGGACAAGCGTTTTCGCCTTGATCGGTATCGACTTGTCCGTTGTTTTCTTATATACTGATTAGGTTAAACAATCTTTACCATCGCGACGGAGCGTTTTTTGAAATGAAACCGGTCACCTCTTTTTCATCGGGATTGGAACTGAACACGGACAGGATCGCCGCCGCGTCGAAACAACGGCGCGCCGACCGGCCGGCCGCGACAACGGAAAACAACCGCGAACCGGCGCAACAGGCGTCGGCGTTCCGGCGCGAAATCCCGATGCCCGACAACGCCGGTTTTGTCGATGTCGATGGCAAACGGTATTTTTTGAACGCGCCGCGCGGCACATACGTCAACATCGTCGTTTAAAGGGGGAACGCGCCATGACTTTGGAATCGAACGAAAAAGGGGCGACCCTGATTGAAGTGTTGGGCGTCATGGCCGTTTTGGGCGCGATCGCAGTGGGATTGTTCGCCGGCATCGCGCGCGTGCAAAAACAAATCAAAATCACGCAGGCGCACGAACAAGTCACCCGCATCGTCAAACGAATGCGCACGCAATTCTCGTCTTTCCATCTGGCCGACGCCCAAATGACGGCGGCAAATCTGGAAAAAGCCGGCATTTACGACAGCGGCGACGTTGGCGACGACGGAGCGGTCAACGTTTTCGGAACATCTATGAGCATCGAAAACACCGTTTCCGACGGATATCCCGTTTTCCGCCTTAATTACAACGCCATTCCGTCAAACGTGTGCGAGGATCTGATCATGTCCGATTGGGGCAACGACCCATCTAGCGGTTTGCGGACGATTTACGCCGCCCCCAACAGTCCGAATTTCAAGGCGTTTTATTGGAAAAAAGATATGTCAGATTGTGGCGCAAACGGGTATTCCCATTGTCTGCCGCCGCAACTGGACGACGTTATCGAAGAATGCACCCGCGCTCCAAGCCTTTGGATTTCTTGGGAATATTACTACTGATCACTTTTTACGCACGACGGGCGTGACCGTTTCCCACAGCATCATGCCCGTTTTCAAATCGGTCAACACCAGCTGCAGGTAATATTCCTGCCGTTTTTTACCGCCGCGGACATAGGCCGTGCGTTGTGTCACGCGTCCCGAAACGTTCATTTGCGGCGCGGCGTTTTTCACCCCCGCCGTCACGACGCGCACTTTGCGCCCCGCCGCCAGCTCGGCGGATACCCGACGTTTGATTTCCGCCGTGTCGAACCCTTTTTTCGTCGTATCGACAATGTGCGAAACCGTCACGGTGTAACGTTCCGTCCCCGCGTCCAACGTCCCCGACCGCATCATGTTGCGCACGGCCGTTTGAACGGCGCGCCGGAAATCCGCCGCCGTGATTTCATCCGCGGGTTTCGGAATTTCCGTTTTTTGTTCAACCACCGGTGCCTGAACGGCAGCCGTTTTCGCCTCTTCTTTTTTTTCAACCGTGGTGTCCGCCGCGCAGGCGTTAATCAAAACCGCCCCCAGCACCGCAGAATAAAAATACCGTTTCATATCCCCCTCCGTCCAGCGTTATCGCCGTTTGATAATGATTGATCCAGTTTTTTTGCCTTTTTCGGATTCGGCCGATGGCGGCACCGTCGTCGGCTGTTCCGGTGTCAGCGACTGCAAAACAGCCGATCCGCCCGTTTTTTGTTTAGCCGACGATGCGGCGGACGCCACTCCGTCCGTGCGGACGATCGTCCTTTGGCGTTCGCGTTCGGCGGCCTCTTGCTTGGCCTTTTCGGCCGCGGCCTTTTCCTCCGCCGCCTTTTTCGCGGCTTCCTCGGCCTTTTTCTTTTGTTCCTCGGCCTCTTTTTTCGCCTTTTCAGCCGCGCGCGCCTGTTCTATCTTTTGCGCGACGGCGTCCAAAGTCTTTTTATGAATCGCCTTGATCCGTTCCAGCTCCGCTTCGCCCTTCACCTGCAAAACGGTCAGTTCGGCGACGGACAAAGCATCGTTTTCCGCCTGTTTTTGCAAATCCTTCAGCGGTTCGATTTTAGCCAGCATATCGTTGATGTTTTGTTCAATCGCCGTCAGATCCGTATGTTCCGCCTGCAACTTGACGGCTTCGCGCAACATCAGGTTTGCTTGGCGTTCGCAATCATACACGGCGCCTTTCACCCCGACTTTCATTCCCGTGTCGTAATCGGAATCCAGCTGTTTTTCTTTGCTGAAATAAGCGTCTTTGGCCTTTTGTTCAAACGCGTCCACCAATTTTTGCGACAATTTGCCGCCGTCGCCCGACGCCGCCGTGCGAATGTCCTTGCTCAGCTTTTTCAACGCCTCCGCCGCTTTGTTCAAGGGCGTAAAGTACTTCTGCGCCTGAAACGCCTTGGTCAAAAACGGACGCATCGCCGCGGTCTTCTTTTCCAATTCGGTCAAAGCCTGATCCACGCGCGCGGCCGTGTCCGACAGCTCGTCGCGCCAGTTTTCCTGCTGCAGGGCTTGTTCCTCCTGCGCTTTTTGGTGTTCGCGTTCCAGCTGTTGACGTTTTTCCTCTTGGATTTTATTGCGCTCGGCCGCCAGATCCTGCAACAAATCGGAAATATTTTCCGACAAAACGGCACTCGATCCGTCTTTCTTTTCCACCGAAAACGCCAGCGGCCGGACTTTATCCACGGTCGGGAAAGACATCCCTGCCGTCAACCGACGGGTGTTTGCATCATAAGTCAAATGCGCCGTTTTGTTTTCTTCGCCGTCGTTGACAAAGGACGCGTTGTTCAAACCGAACGTTCCGTCCTTGATCGTGAACCCCGCGGCAAAGCGTTTCATTTCCGTTTTGCCTTGGAAAATATCGGCGACAGCCTCCGCCCTGTTTGTGTTTTCCCTTTGCAAAGCGGACGCGATCAACGTGGGGTCGATCCAATACAGTGTTCCCCTGTCAAATTCCAGCGTTCCCGTCCCAATCAGCGACGCGAACAAATCGTTCATCGACGATCCCGCGCCTTTCAATTTGGCGTTGACAACCATTTTTTGAATTTCGCCCGCGTCCGACAGGAAACAATCAAACAGCTTCGCCGGAATCCACAGGTTGGACAAACGCGCCGCCGCCTGCATGGAAACGGTTCCGTCCGCTGACGAAACGAAATTGAACATCCCGCCGAAATTCGCGCCGTTCCATGTGGATTGACGCAGGTCGATCCCGATTTTGTCCTCGCCAAGTTTGACAATGCCGTCCATGCCGGACAGAACGAAAGCGTTCAGAGCGAACGTGTCGGCTTTGACGTTCACAACCATGTTGTAACCGCCCAAAAACGAAAAATCGAATTTCTTTTTGCTAAAGGTCAGTGCATCCGCAAAACGCGCCAAAACGCCGTTTTTACCCAAAACGTCCTCTTCGCCCTCCTGCCCGTCCACCGCGGGCGCGTCCATGAAATTGACACGCGGCATCAACCCCAGCGGCGCCAAATACTCCGCCGTCAGATCCAGCGCGATTACGGGACGTCCGGCTTTTCTTTCCACTTTCACAGTGCCGCGCGCGGCACTGTCGCCGACCGTGACGTCCATATCCGTCAACCGGACGCCGTCTTTGTTTTTCAGCAGGTTTCCTTTCAGCGCGACCACCCCCGGATTAGCCAGAACGGGACGGTACTTGTTTGAAAACAGGTTGATGAACGACCGGAAATTCTGATGCCAGACATTGATTGCCGCGTTCCAATCAAACACGTCTTCCGCCGATTGCCTGAACCCGCCCGTCGCATCGAAACGCGACGCGCCGAAATCCGATTTCAGATCGAACCGCATCATATGCGGCGTTCCCGTCAATTTGGCGAAAAACGACAGCATTTCATCCGATTCGCTGATCCCCCGCGGCACAGCGATCCCCAACGCCTGCGCCAGCGACGACAACCGCGTGGCGGACGCGATGACGACAAAATCGTTGAACTTCGGTTCGCCGCCGAATCCCTCGGCCTCGCCCTTTATTTTAATGTCGGAGGTCTGCAGCTCTTTGACGGATATTTCGTTGATTTTCATCCGGCCGCGCGAAACGGCGAAATCCGCTTTGACTTTTTCGACGTTGAAATCCGCCCACAGCAACGATTCCGTTTTCAGATCGGCCACAACGTCGGCGTCGTTCAAAAACGCCAGCGAATCGAACAGCGCGCGCACCTGCCGCGTCGGCGTCAAAGCGGCGAAATCCTTGCGCTTTTCGGCGTATTTTTTACTGGTCTGCGGGAAATATTCGCCCAAATTCAGCTGGGAAAACGAACCGGAAACGTCCAGCGTTTTCCGCCCGCCCGTGCGCCAATCGACCGCGCCGGCGAACGTCGTTTTATCCAGCGTCACGTCCGCCTGCGACAGCGAAAGCCGCCCCTGCGCCGCCGTGAAATCCGTTTTCACCGTGAAATGACGCAGCAGGTTTTGCGGAATCTCCTCCGCCCGCGTCAGCCCCAACCAATCCGCCAGCGCGCCGAAATTTTCCGTTTCGGCCGTCATTTTCCCCGACAAAACCGGCGTTTTCAAAAACGTCGCGGTCGCATCGGCCGTCACAAACGTGTCGGCGGGCAGCGTCGCCGAAAACTCTTTGAACCGCAAGCCGTCCGGCGCGGATTCGACGCGAGTTTTCAGCTGGTGGACCGCGTCCTTTTTATAGGCGAACGTGTCGAACGACACGTCGATCGCATAGCTGTCCCTTGTGCGCGAAAAATAGCCGGTTTTGGCGAAAAATTCCGTCAGCGCGCCGATGTTGTCCATAAAGGGGTCGGCGTCGAATTTTGAAAAGATAAACGATCCGTTCACCACCTTGGGCAACAGGTTTTCGGCCAGCCGGCTTTTTCTGGCCGGCGTGTCGTCCAATCTGACTTCCTGCGTCGGATTGGCGGGATCGCGCAAAATGATATCGTCGTCGTCAGGCAGGTCTTCCTCGTCCTCCCGCGCCTGCAGCGCCGACGCCTCTTGCGCGGACAGGGTGCGCGCGGACAGCTTTCCCGTCGCGGACGACGTGCCGTACTTGAACAGGATGTCCGTCATTTCCGCGGTTCTGGTCTGCGCGTTTTTATTCAGCTTCAGATTGCCGACGACCGGTTGGAACACGACCGAAGGCAGGCTTTCATTCGGATAAAGCAGCGCGAAAAACTGATCCGGTTTGCGGATGTCGAATGACAGCCCGCCCGTCAGCAGGCCGCGATCCGTTTCCGTCAGCCCGTAGCGGCCGTTGAACACGAACGACGATTCCGCCGGCGCGTTGATCAGGCGCAGGGAAAAATCGGGCGACCGGCCGTTTTCAAACTTTTCGACCTTCAGCGAAAAACCGAAACTGGACGCCAGCGCGCCGAGGTTGCCCTCTAAAAAGAACGGGCCGCGCGCGCTGTCCGCGAACATTTCGACGTTGACGCGTTCCCATTTTTGAACGGGCGTATATTTGTCCGTTTTCACTTCGGCCGCGCCGTCCGTCAACAGCAGGCTGTCGAATCCGACCGTCGAATTCGCCCCCGCGCGGTCGAAAAACGCCGTCTGCCAGTTCCATTTCCCGTTCGGCAGCGTTTCAAAATACAGCCGCGGCGAATGCAGCGTCACCTTTTTGACCTTGATTTTCCGGCGGAACAGCGCCGCCGTGTCGAACAGAATTTCGGCGCGTTCGGCGGTCATCATCCGCGGATAGGACGCGTTCGGAACGTTGCCCAGCTCCACCCGTCCGATCCGCAGCATCGGCGACGGTTTCATGACAAAAGCGGGCGTTCCCTGAAAACTCAGCGTCAGCCCCGTTTGCTCTCTGACGGCGGCGCGCGCTTCCTGCGCGTATTTGTCCCAGTTGATGTTGGTCGGCAGGATGAAATAAATCCCCGCCGCGGCCAACCCCGCCAAAACGATCAGAATGATGACAAGCTTTTTCACGAACCGCCCCTTTTGCTGTTTTCCTTATCTGGTTTTCGTCCCGAACAGGCGGTCGCCCGCGTCGCCCAACCCCGGCAGAATGTAGCCGTGTTCGTTCAATTTTTCATCCAGCGAAGCGACATAGACGGGAACGTCCGGATATTTTTGCGTGAACACGCGCACGCCTTCGGGCGCGGCGACCAAAGCCAAAAACACGATCTTGCTTTCCGGCACGCCGTGCTTGATCAGCGTATCAACGGCGGCGGCGGCCGAATTGCCCGTCGCCAGCATCGGATCGACCAGAATGAACAGACGGTCGTCAACGGGCGGCAACTTGACCAGATATTCCACGGGTTTCAGCGTTTCGGGATCGCGGTACAGCCCGATATGCCCGACGCGCGCGGACGGCACCAGCTGCAGCAACCCGTCGGCCATGCCGATTCCGGCGCGCAGAATGGGAACGACCGCCAGCTTTTTCCCCGCGATGACGGGCGCGGTCATTTTGCACAAGGGCGTCTGGATTTCCTCGAACGTCAGCGGCAGGTCGCGCGTGACTTCGTACCCCATCAGCAAAGCGATTTCCTTGAGCAATTCGCGAAACGTGCGAGTCGATGTCGTTTCGTCGCGCATCAACGTCAGCTTGTGCTGGATCAGCGGGTGTTTCAAAACGTGCAGATTTGGGAATTCGGAACCGTTTGACATAAAAGCATCCTTATAAAAAAATCGAAAATGTCCTTTTAGAGTTATACGTTACGTCCGCCGTAAAACCAAATTATTTTTTACATTTGCGACATTTCCGGCGCGCCGAAAAAGACGATTTATGACTTGACGAAGGTTTGAGCTATATCTTAAAGTGCATAAAAACAATAAAAAGGTGGCAACTATGAACACTTTGGACACGATGCTGCAAATGGCGCGCGACGCCATGGATCGGGCGTACGTCCCTTATTCCAAATTCCGCGTGGGCGCCGTGATCAAGGCGCAAAGCGGCCGGCTGTACGCCGGATGCAACGTTGAAAACGCTTCGTACCCCGTCGGGTCGTGCGCCGAACAGGGCGCGATTTCGGCCATGGTTTTGGGCGGCGATTTGAAAATCGAGGAAATGGTCGTCATGGGCGACGGTGAAAACCTGACTTCGCCCTGCGGCGCCTGCCGTCAACGCATCCGCGAATTCGCCGCGCCCGACGTTTTGATCCACATTTGCGACAGGACGGGTGTTCGTAAAACCATGACTCTGGCCGAACTTTTACCGGTTTCGTTCGGGCCGGAAAATCTTCAACGCTAAATCGGAATGTCTTTAAAAAAGAGGAAGTTTATGAAAGAAACCATTACTCAGGTCGCAGAACAGATCAAATCGAAAATCGGCGACCGTCAACCTAAAATCGGTATCATTCTGGGCAGCGGGCTGGGCGGCATGGCCGAAGCCATCGAAAACCCCGTCGTCATCCCGTACGAAGAAATCGAAGGTTTCCCCCGTTCCACCGTGTCCGGTCACGCCGGCCGTCTGGTCATCGGAAAGCTGAACGGCGTTGACGTGCTGTGTATGCAGGGACGCGTCCATTTTTACGAAGGACATTCCCCCGCCGCCTTGGCGCTGGTCATCCGCGCGTACAAACAGCTGGGCATCGAAAAACTGATTCTGACGAACGCGTCGGGTTCTTTGAACGTTGACATGGGACCGGGCAGCCTGATGATCATTTCCGACCATATCAACCTGTCGGGATGCAACCCCCTGATCGGCCCGAACGACGAAACCGTCGGCCCCCGTTTCCCCGACATGACCTACGCTTACGACGCGGAATTGCGCGCGAAATTGCTGGAAACCGCCGAAAAGGAAGGCATCAATATGCGTTCCGGCGTTTACCTGATGACATCGGGTCCGAACTTTGAAACGCCGGCCGAAATCCGGATGTTCCGCATTCTGGGCGCGGACGCCGTCGGTATGTCCACGGTTTCCGAAACGCTGTGCGGCGTGCATTGCGGCATGAAAGTCGTCGGCGTTTCCGTCATCACCAACTATGGCGCGGGCATGGTGTCGAACAAACAGACGCACGCCGAAACGATCGCGCAGGCCAACGAAGCCGGCAAAAAACTGCAGCGTATTCTGACGCGCTTTGTCAAGGAGATCTGAGATGACGGATATGAAGGAAATCGCCGCGAAGGCTTTGTCCCTGCTGGATCTGACCAGCTTGAACGACGACGACACGGATGAAAAAATCGTCGCCCTGTGCGCCAAAGCGCATGGCGAATTCGGCAAAACGGCCGCCGTCTGCGTGTGGCCGCGCTTTGTCAAAACCGCCAAAAAGGAATTGGAAGGCACGGGCGTCGGCATCGCGACCGTCGTCAACTTCCCCCACGGCGGCACGGACGTTGACGCCACCGTCGCCGAAACGAAACAGGCCGTCGCCGACGGCGCCGACGAAATCGACGTCGTCCTGCCGTACAAGGCGTTCATGGACGGGGACAAGGAAACGGCCGCCGCTTTGTTGAAAGCCACGCGCGAAGCCTGCAAGGGCAAGGTGATGAAAGTCATCATCGAATCGGGCGTTCTGGCGCACGCGGCGTTGATTTCCGACGCGTCCCGCCTGTCGATCGAATGCGGCGCGGATTTCATTAAAACCTCCACGGGCAAAACCCCCGTTTCCGCCACGCTGGAAGCGGCCAACGCCATGTTGGAAGTCATCCGCGAATCCGGCAAACCCGTCGGTTTCAAAGCGTCCGGCGGCGTTCGCACCACGGAACAGGCCGCCGATTACCTGACGCTGGCCGACAAGATCATGGGGCCGAAATGGGCGACGCCGAAAACGTTCCGATTCGGCGCCAGCGGTCTGCGCGACAGCTTGCTGGCCTCGATGGGGTACGGCAAAGCTCCGGCGGAAAACAAAGGGTACTAAAATATGCTGGCGCAGGAAGTCATCCGCCATAAACGCGACGGCCAGAAACTGACGGACGAGGAAATCGAATTCTTTGTCAAAGGGGCGACCGATTGGTCCGTTTCCGAAAGTCAGATCGCGGCTTTCACAATGGCGGTGTTCCTGCGCGGCATGGATTTGGACGAAACGGTCGCCCTGACCCGCGCCATGACCCGTTCGGGGGAAATGCTGGACTGGTCGGACAAAGGGTTGGACGGCCCCGTCGTTGACAAACATTCGTCGGGCGGCGTCGGCGACAGCGTCAGCTTGGTTCTGGCGCCTTTGCTGGCGGCGTGCGGCGGTTACGTCCCGATGATCGCGGGGCGCGGATTGGGGCACACCGGCGGAACGTTCGACAAAATCGAATCCATTCCGGGGTACGCGGCCATGCCGTCGTCCGAACGCCTGTACGCCGTCACGCGCGACGCGGGATGCGCCATCATCGGGCAAACGGGCGATCTGGCGCCGGCGGACAAACGTTTTTACGCCATCCGCGACGTTTCCGGCACAGTTGAATCCATGCCGCTGATCGCTTCTTCAATCCTGTCGAAAAAGCTTTCGGCCGGATTGCAGGCATTGGTCATGGATTTGAAATGCGGCAACGGGGCGTTCATGACCGATTTGGACGAAGCGCGGACATTGGCGCGCACGATGACGGCCGTCGCCAAAGGGGCGGGCGTCCGCGCCGAAGCGTTGCTGACGGACATGAATCAGGTTTTGGGCGATTGCGTCGGCAACGCCCTTGAAGTCGCCGCCGCCGTTTCCTATTTAAAAGGGGAAAGGCGCAATCCGCGTTTGCACGAACTGACCATGGCGTTGTGCGGCAAGGCGTTGATTTTAACGGGATTGGCCGCCGATGACGCCGATGCGCGTGCGAAACTGGAACGCGCGCTGGATTCGGGCGAAGCGTTGGAACGTTTCGCCAAAATGGTTGCCGGATTGGGCGGCCCCGCCGATTTCACGGACAAACCGTCCGAATATCTGCCCGCGGCGGCGATCGTCCGCCCCGTTTTTGCCGAACGGACGGGATTTGTCACCGCGATGGACACGCGCAAAATCGGCGAAACCATGATCGTTTTGGGCGGTCAGCGCAAGAATTTCGACCAACGGCCGGATTACGCCGTCGGTTTTACGGACTTTATCAAGGTCGGCGAGGAAATCTCGGCCGACAGGCCTATCGCCGTCGTTCACGCCGAAAGCGAGGACGCTTTTGCGCAAGCGGAACAGCGGCTGCGGTCGGCCGTTTCAATCGGCGACGAACGCCCCGCCGCGGGGTTGATCGTCTATGAAACGGTGACGGCTTAACTTTTAACGAAGGGAAAAATCTCAATGAAACGGGCAATTATTCTGATGATGGATTCATTCGGCTGCGGCGAAGCGCCGGATGCCGAGGCTTTCGGCGACGTCGGCGCGAACACGCTGGGGCACATCGCCCAGGCCTGCGCCGAAGGCAAAGCCGAAAACGGGCGCACGGGACCGTTGAAACTGCCGAATTTATGCAAACTGGGGCTGGGTGAACTGTACAAGCAGTGCAATGGCGAATACGCGCCGAACATGGAAATCCCCGTGTCCGAAATCAAAGGCGTTTACGGCTATTCCAAAGAAGTCAGCAAAGGCAAGGACACAACGTCTGGGCATTGGGAAATGGCCGGCGTTCCCGTGATGTTCAAATGGGGCTATTTCCCCGCCGAATATCCCAGCTTTCCGGCTGAAATCATCGACGAATTCGTCAAACGCGCCAAAATCCCCGGCGTTCTGGGCAACAAAGCCGCGTCCGGCACCGTCATTTTGGAGGAATTGGGCGAAGAAAGCATCAAAACGGGCAAGCCCATCGTTTACACGTCCGCGGACAGCGTGTTCCAGATTTGCGCCCACGAAAAGCATTTCGGTTTGGAACGCCTGTATGAAATCTGCCACATCGCGCGCGACATTTTGAACGAACACACCGAAAACGGCGTGATCGCCCGCGTGATCGCCCGTCCGTTCGACGGCGAAACAAAGGAAACGTTCAAACGCACCGGCGGCCGCCACGATTATTCCGTGTTGCCCCCCGCCCCGACCGTTTTGGACAAGATGAAAGCCGCCGGCGGCAACGTCATTTCCATCGGCAAGATCAGCGACATTTTCGCCGCGCAGGGCATTACGAAAGCTTTGCCCGCCGTCGGTTTGGAACAACTGTTTGACGTGACGCTGGATCAGATCCGCACCGCGCCCGACAATTCGATCATCTTCCCGAACTTCGTGAACTTCGACATGGATTGGGGTCACCGCCGCAACGTGTCGGGTTACGCCGCAGGTCTGGAATACTTTGACAGCCGCCTGCCCGAACTGTTCGCGGAAATGAAGGACGGCGACATTTACTTCATCACGGCCGACCACGGTTGCGACCCGACGTACAAAGGAACCGACCACACGCGCGAACACGTGCCCGTCATCATGTTCGGCAAAGGAATCGCCCCGCGCTACATCGGCCGCCGCGACACCTATTCCGACATCGGCCAGACGATCGCCGAATACTTCGGTCTGGAACCGTTTGAAAACGGCAAATCGTTTTTGAACAAGTAACTTCATCGAAAGGGCATTCCCGCGGGGATGCCCTTTTTCCGCCTTTTCGGAGAACACCCCATGCTGCCGCAGGACATCATTCGCAAAAAACGCGACGGACAAACGCTGGACAAAGAGGAAATCGAACAATTCGTTCAAGGCATCAACGACTGGTCGATATCCGACGGACAGATCGCGGCGCTGTTGATGGCGGCGCTGGTCAACGGGCTGGACAACGGCGAATTGACCGCCTTTGTCAACGCGGTCGTCGAAACGGGCATCATTCTGAATTGGGACAGCGTTGATCTGAACGGCCCCGTGACATCGGTTTACACCATGCCCGACGTGGGGGACAAATCGGAAATCATTCTGGCGCCTTTGCTGGCGGCGTGCGGCGCGTACGTCCCCATGATCTGCGAACGGATGCAGTATCACACCGGCGGCACGCTGGACAAGCTGGACAGCATCAAGGGGTTCACGTCGCGGCCGACTTTGGCGCGGTTCAAAAAAGCCCTGCGGGAAAGCGGGTGCGCGTTTATGTCACCGACGGAACAAATCGCGCCTGCGGATATGCGCATCCAAGCGATCCGCGATGTCACGGCCACGGTCAGCAGCATCCCGTTGATGATCATGTCGCTGTTGGTCAAAAAAATCGCCAGCGGCGTCAAAAACGTCACGATTGATGTCAAAGGCGGCAACGGCGCGCTGACCCCGTCGCGGCGGGAGGCCGAAACCTGCGCCGCCCGAATCGCCGAATGCGCGCCTGTGTTCGGGTTAAATCCGAACATCACCTTTACGACAAGCGACCACGTCATCGGCCAGAACGTCGGCAACGCGCTGGAGGTTTACGAAGCGTGGGCGTACCTGACCGGAACGGGGCCGCGCGACGGCGAACTGCACGACGAGATTTTGAACATCTGTTCCGGCGCGCTGATCCAAAACGGCATCGCGGCGACGAAAGAGGAAGCCGTTGAAAAAATTGAGCAGGCCTTGGGATCGGGACGGGCGGCGGAATGTTTCGGCCGGATGCTGTACGAACAGGGCGTGCAGCCGAATTTCCTGTCCAACCCGTCGGCTTTCCTGCCGTCCGCGCCGGTCGTCCGCCCCGTCTATCCCGACAAAGAGGGGTACGTCGAAAAAATGAATCTGCGTTGGATCGGGCTGGCGACATTGGAAATGGGCGCCGGCCGCCTGTATCAGGAACAGTCGTTGGATTACGCGGCGGGATACAGCAACGTCTGCCGTCCGGGGATGTACGTTTCCGGCCGCATTCCCTTGGCGTTCGTACACGCGGGCGACGCGCAGACGGCCGAATTGGCCGCCGTCCACCTGAAAGGCGCGATCACGATATCAGAACAGCCGGTCTGACGCCGCCGTTTTCGCCGTTTGTTCGATTTTTTTCAACAAAGACGCTTTGTCCGCCGCGCCGCACATCCGGCACAGCAAACGGACGGTCGGGGCGGACACGTCGTCCCATTCCTTTTCCGCATCGTCGCCGCACAGGGAAAACACGGCGGACAGCAACGTCCACAACCGGTACGCGCCGATCAGGTTTTGCGCCCTTTCCCGTTCGATCAATCCGGTTTCCGCCGCCTTTTCCAAAACGGGGACGACTGCCTTTTTCAGCAATTCGGGATAACGTCCGGCGTGCCTCAGCTGCAGGTATTGCGCCGAAAATTCGATGTCGATCATCCCGCCGTCGCCGTATTTAATCGAATCGCGCGCGCACCGGACGCGGGTTTGGTTTTTGATTTTCAGCCGCATCCCCGCCACGTCCGCCGCCAGCGTTTCCGGATCGCGGGAACGGCGCAGGCATTTTTCGATTTCGCCGCTTAAGACCTCCCGTTCGCCCCAAACGACATCGGCTTTGGTCAGCGCCATCATCTCCCACGTCCAAGCGGATTGTTCGTAATAGCGGACGAACGCGTCCAGCGAAACGGCGGCAGGTCCCGCGTTTCCCGACGGGCGCAGCCGCATATCGACCGGCCACAGGACGCCGTCCCGCGTGTTCGCGGTCAGCGCGCCGACGAAACGTTGCGCCAGACGCGCGTAATAAACGCCGGCGGACAAACCGGAAACGCCGCCCGCGGACACCGCCGACGCGTCGGGAACGTCGTAAACGAACAGAATGTCCAAATCGGATGAAAAGTTCATTTCCGCGCTTCCCGCCTTGCCCAGCAAGATAAAGGAAAACGTCGCGCCGTCGAAACGGCCGTATTTTTCCTCGAACGGTTTCATCACCACCGGCCGGATCGCCGTCAGAACCGCACGCGCCAAATCGGCCAGCCGCCGCCCCAATTCGTCGCGATCCATCAACCCGCGCAAAAACAAAACGGCACACCGGAATTTCTGTTCCCGCGTGAAACGGCGCAACGCATCCAAAGCCTGTTCGTCGTCATCGGCCAGTTCCGTCAGGTTTCGCGCCTCCGCCGTCAATTCGTCCCGTGACGGAAACGGCGAGAAAAAAGACGGGTTCAACACGGCGTCGAACAGATCGTTGTGGCGGATCAGTTCGCACGACAACGCCGGTGCGGCGCAAATCAGCTCGGTCAGCAGATCCAGCAAAGCCGGACGGGATTGAAACAGCGCGAACAGCTGCACGCCCGCGGGCAATCCCCTTAAAAACTCGTCAAAAGCCAGAAAGGCAGCGTCCGGATTTTCGCTTTTGGCCAGTGCGCCGAACACCGGCGTCAACAGCCGTTCCATCAACGCGCGCGCCCGTTCGCTGCGCAAAGCCCGATACCGACCCGACAGCCACCCGCGCACCGTTTCGCCGATCAAAACCGTGTCTTTGAACCCCGCGGCGGTCAATCGGGCGGACGTTTCCGGCGGCAGTTCCGCCCCGCCGAACGACAGTTCCGGCGTTTCCGGATCGTGTTCGTCCCCGCCGAACAGCGAATCGTAGATTCGCCGCACGCGCGCGCAATGTTCCGACAGGACGCGCAAAAAGGATTCGCGGTTTTCAAATCCGCAAAACCGCGCCAAAGCGTCCAGCTCCGCCGCCGTTTCGGGCAGGGTTTGGGTCTGCTGATCCTCGACCATTTGCAACCGGTGTTCCAACCAGCGCAGGAAATCGTAGGCGGCCGCCAGATCGTCCCTGTCGCGCGGATCGACCCACCCCGCGGCGACCAGCGCGTTCAAAGCGACCAGCGTTCCTTTGGCGCGCAAAGCGGGATCGCGCCCGCCCCACAACAGTTGTTGCAACTGGGTGTAAAATTCGATTTCGCGAATCCCCCCCTGCCCCAATTTGATGTTGAATCCTGCCTTGTCCGGCGTGTCCGTACTGCGCGCGCCCAACATCCGTTTGATGTCGCCGATTTGGCGCAGCGCGTAAAAATCCGTCGTCCGCCGCCAAATGAACGGTTTGATTTCCTTTAAAAACGCCGCGCCGGCGGCTTTGTCGCCCGCGACGATCCGCGCTTTGATAAACGCCGCGCGCTCCCAGTTTTGCGCGAAACTTTCGTAATAGCAGGCCGCCGCTTGCGTCCCCAACGCGACGGGCGTCGATCCGGGGTCGGGACGCAGCCGCAAATCGACGCGGAACACATACCCGTATGCCGTTTTGTCGTCCAGCAAAGCGATGATTTCCCGCGTCATGCGCACGAAAAACGAACCGGCGTCCCTTTTGCCGACATAGGGGGCTTTGTCCCCGTCGTACAAAACAATCAAGTCGATGTCGGACGAATAGTTCAATTCCAGCGCGCCCAGCTTGCCCATCGCGATCAGGAAATAGCCGCAATCCTTTTCCGGCCGCGCGGGATCGGGCAGGATCAGCTCCCCTTTTTTATGCGCGCGCAGCAAAACCGCGGCCGTTGCGATTCGCGCGCAGGCGTCCGCCAACACGGACAACGCATGCGTCACCCGCGTCAAATTCCAATCGCCCGCGATATCCGCCAGCGCGATAACCAAAGCGGCGCGCCGTTTCAGGATTCGCAATTCGCGCGACAAAACGTCCAAATCCGTTTCCGTCGCGTACAAACGCGCGAAGGTCGTTTTCAGCAAACCGGAAAACGCCGCATCCCACCCTTTTTCAACGATTTGCGCGACAAAATCGGGTTCGGCCAAAATCAGCCGGATCAAATACGGCGACGCGCCGTTCAGCCGGTTTAAAAACGAACGGACGAACGCGTCGGCCTTCGCCGTTTTCAAAAACGCCGCCGTTCCGGCCGGACAGGCGTCGCGTTTTTCGATCCATTCCTGATAAAAAGGTGTGCCGTCCGACGGAAAATTCATGTTTTTTTGTTCCGGAATCATCTTCTTGGTGGAAAGAACGCCGCAGTAATTCTATATTGGAATCCGTTTTAAGGGGTTTGTCCGTGTTGCGCAAGTTTTTCAAACTTTTTTTGATGCTTTTTCAAATCGCCGTCGCTTGCCTGCTGGTTGCGGCCGGTGCGTTTTTCTGGCGTCTGCACAAAGCCCCGATCGACATTACCTCCTACGTCCCTTATTTGGCGCAGGCGGCGTCATCAACCGACATCATCACCGGATTTTCCGTCGAAAGCGCGCAAATGCGCTGGGGCGGCGTCCGGCATCCGGTCGATTTCGCCTTTACGGGGTTAAAAGCGTTCGACAACGGCGGGCGGCTGGTTCTGTCCGTTCCGAAAATGTCGTTTTCGTTCAGTCTGGCCGCGTTGGCGCGCGGAACGGTCGCACCGCGAACCATCGCCCTGTACCGCCCCTATCTGCATTGGCAAATCGACCCGCAGGGCGAATTGCAAGACACGCCCGACGAAGAAAACGCCGTTTCCGTAAAAACGCTGCTTTCCCTGTTGAAAAACGAAAAGCACCTGACCGAGTTTTCGCTGGTCAAGGCGGCGGTGAAAATCACGGATGCCCTGCACGGTGCGGAATGGAACATTCCGACGGCCGATCTGACCTATTCCCGCCGTTTCCGTAAAAACCACCTGATCGGAAACGTCGCCGTCGAAATGCGCGACAAACGGCTGACGAACGTTGAAATCAGAGGAAAATGGCGCGGGAAAGGGAAAAAGATGACCCTGTCCCTGAACATTGACGATCTGGATCTGACCGCGTCAACGGCCGCGCAGAAATACCCCTATCTGAAAAATTTTACGACGCCCGTCGCCGTTAAAATCGACACGCGGCTGAACGCCGTCCCCCTGATGCGCGGCGAAAACCTGTCCGATTGGCGCAAAGCCGTCGATACGATCGACTTCACCGTCACGGGCGGCGAAGGCATCGTCAACCTGCCCGCCCCCGTCATCGCCCGTTTCGACATGAAACGTTTCAAAATCGACGGTTCATGGCACGGGGCGGCCAACAATTTCGACATCAATTCTTTCCGGCTGATCGTTCAAAACGGCGGCAAGGCGTGGGGAAACTTTTCGATTTCCGGCATCGGCGAAGCCCTTGATTCCGGCGATTGGGAAAAGGTGCAGGCGACCCTGAACGCCGAAGCCGTCAACATTCCCGTCGATATGCTGCCCGATTACTGGCCGGCGTCCATCGGCCCCGACGTTCACGGATGGGTCAAGCGCAATTTGAACGGCGGCATGATCACGGGCGGCCAATTCGCCCTGCATTTCAAGGGCGTGAAAACGGGCGGCATCGACGCCGACATGGTGGACGGCTCTGTTGACATTACCGGCACAAAAGTGGATTACATGGATCAAATGCCGTCCGTCGCCGACGTGTCGGGCAACGTAAAGCTGACCCGCGACAAAATCACAATCACCGTCGCCGCCGGTCACACGGACAGCATCGCGATCGCCAACGGCGGCACGTTGATTTTCCGCGATTTGACCAGCCCCGTTTCATTCGCCGATCTGAATTTGAACCTGACGGGCGGGGTGCGCGACATCCTGACCGTTTTGGACGCGCCGCCGTTGAAACTGACAACCGACATGGGATTGCGGGCGGATCAAACGACCGGAACGGCGACGGGCAACCTGCGTTTGTCGTTCCCCTTGGGCGACGCGTTCAAAAGTCCCGATCAAATCAAGATCGGCGCGTTCGCCGACGTGCGCAACGCGGATATCGGCGACATCGCCTTGGGATACGGGTTACAGGACGCCATTTTGAAACTGACCCTGAAAGGGCGCGACCTATCTTTGAACGGGACGGCACTTTTCTATTCCTCCACGGCGAAATTCGATTTGACGCAAACGTTCGACCACACGAAAGAAACGGCCGCCGACATCCGGCTGCACGTCGATTTGAACGAACGCGCGCGCGCCGCCCTGAACCTGCCGGTTTTCAGCAACACCGACGCGGTGCGGGGCGTTTTGCCGACCGATCTGCGTCTGGTTTTGAAAAACGACAAAACCGGCGTGCTGGACTTGACGGGCGATTTGACACAAACGGATATCGACATTCGCGAAATCGGATGGATAAAACCGCCCAAAATCGGCGGCAAAGCGGCATTTCAAATGCGGATGAAAGACGGCAGACCGCAAGACATCCCGCTGATCCGCCTGTCCGACGACACGGGAACGGACATCCGCGGCAGCATCGCTTTCGCACCGGACGGCAAGCTTGAAAACATTGCGATCGACCCGATCCGGACGGAACACACGGACGCCGCCCTGCGCGTCGCGTTCAAACCGGACGGCAACGTCGCAATCGACATGACCGGCGCAAAGCTTGACCTGTCGGGGTTGATCGGCCGCGGCACAACGTTTAAATCCGCCGCCGCGGACGAAGCGGAAGAAACTTCGCCGGAACAGGAACGGGATATTGTCATCAACGCCGCCGTTGACAACATCCGGTTAAGCAAGAACGGGTATGCCGAAAACAACGCTTTTTCCGCCGAATACCGGTCAGGATGGCGGAAAATGAACGCCACCGGTTACGTCGGCGAACAAAAAGTGCCGATGATCCTGTCCCTGACGCCGACGGGGGAAAAGGACAAGTACGCCGTGTCCATGACCTCGAAGGACGCCGGATACACGCTGAAAGCGCTGGACTACATTTCATCGGTCAAAGGCGGGGATTTCAAGTTGAACGGCATTTACACGTCCGGCGTCGGATCGCAGGGAACGCTGGAAATCTCCGATTTTTATCTGGAAGAGCAGCAAACCCTGACGCGGTTGCTGATGCTGACGAGCCTGACCGGCATCATTGACACCCTGCGCGGCGAAGGCCTGTTTTTCGACAAGGCGGAAATCCCCTACACGACGGATGACAGAAACCTGACACTGACCGTCAAGGACGCGGTCATCGCCGGCGCGTCGCTGGGTGTGACCATGAGCGGCAAATACTATCGCGAAACGGGATACATGAACCTGCGCGGGTCGCTGGTGCCGTTTTACACGATCAACAGCCTGTTGGGCAAAATCCCCCTGATCGGCCGGATATTTTCCGGCGAAAAAGGCGGCGGTTTGATCGCGCCGACCTACACGATCAAAGGCAAGCTACCCTCGCCCGACATTTCCGTCAACGGCTTTTCCGCTTTGGCGCCGGGGGGCGTCCGGTCGCTGTTCGGCGCGCTGGTTGACGACATTGACGACGGCGACCCGACGAAAACCGCCGCGGACACCGCCAAAAACGCCGCACCCGTTCCGCCCGTCCCCGTTTCCGTCACGCCGCGCGATCCGTCGCGGGAAAAGGAATTCACCGACGTTCTGCACCACGAATAAGGGCGACGCCGCCTTTCCCTTTTTTATATTCGCCCTTTTCCGGATAAAAAAAGGCAGACGCGAATCCGGTCTGCCGAGTTTCCATAAGAAAGGAAAAAATGAAGAAAAATGGGGCGAAAGATGAGATTCGAACTCACGACATCCGGAACCACAATCCGACGCTCTAACCAACTGAGCTACTTTCGCCGTCGGAAATTTATCTACCCTGTTTGCCGACGGTTGTCAACAGGTTATTTAAAATAATGTGTCCGCGCCGTCGCTTTTGCGGCGCGACCGCATTTTCCGGAAAATTCATTTCACTTTTTCGCCGTTTTCCTGTATCTTTTGCGGCGGAGGCGCGGATATGAAGAAAATCGAAGCCATCATCAAACCGTTCAAGCTGGACGAAGTCAAAGAAGCTTTGCAGGAAATCGACGTTCAGGGCATTACCGTCACCGAAGTCAAAGGTTACGGCCGCCAAAAAGGCCACGCGGAATTGTACCGCGGCGCGGAATACGTCGTCGATTTCGTCCCCAAGGTCAAATTGGAAATCGTTGTCGAGGACGAACGGTGCGAAACGGTGGTCGGAACGATTGTCGAAGCCGCGCGCACCGGAAAAATCGGCGACGGTAAAATCTTTATCACGCCGGTCGAAGACGTTATCCGCATCCGCACGCTGGAACGCGGAAACGACGCGTTGTAACCAAGGCTGTTACCATAAAACCAGCCGCTTTTTAAAAGGGAAAAAAAATATGGTTAAAGACATCAAAGACGCTGAAGGCCTGCTGCAGTTTGTAGCAGAGGAATCAATCGTTTACGTTGATTTTCGTTTCACGGACTATAAGGGTAAATGGCATCATGTCAGCTATCACAACTCTGTTTTGGACGAAGATTTTCTGGAAGACGGTTTGATGTTCGACGGTTCATCCCTGCCGGGGTGGTGCACGATCAACGAATCCGATATGTTGTTGAAACCGGATTACACGACGACGGGCGTGGATCCTTTCGCGGCGCAAAAAACGGCTTTTGTCATTTGCAACATTGTCGATCCGATCACCGGCCAACCGTATGCCCGCGACCCGCGTTCCACGGCGAAAAAAGCCGAAGCCTATCTGGCTTCGACGGGAATCGCCGATTCCGTTTACGTCGGGGCCGAAGCCGAATTTTTCGTCTTTGACGATGTGAAAACGTGCGTTTCCCCCGAAAAAATCTCGTTTGAAATCTCTTCGATCGAAAGCGACGCTTCGGCGGACAAGGATATCGTCGGCGGCAATTCCGGTCATCGTCCGGGTATCAAAGGCGGTTATTTCCCTTTGCCTCCTGTTGATTCGGCGAACGACCTGCGTGCGGAAATGCTGACCGTGATGGCGCAGCTGGGGTTGCCCGTTGACAAACACCACCACGAAGTCGCCGCGTCCCAGCATGAACTGGGTTTCGCGTTCGGCAAAATGATCGACACGGCGGACAATTTGCAAAAATACAAATACGTCGTGCGCAACGTGGCGGACGCTTACGGCAAAACGGCGACGTTTATGCCCAAACCCGTCATGGGCGACAACGGTTCCGGTATGCACACGCATATGTCGCTGTGGAAAGACGGCAAACCTTTGTTCGCGGGCGCGGGATACGCCGACCTGTCCGACAAGGCGCTGTATTTCATCGGCGGCGTGATCAAACACGCCCACGCCGTGAACGCGTTCACCAACCCGACGACCAACAGCTACAAACGTTTGGTTCCGGGGTTTGAAGCCCCCGTCCTGCTGGCGTATTCGTCGCGCAACCGTTCGGCGTCCTGCCGTATTCCGTTCGGTTCCAGCCCGAAAGCGAAACGCGTCGAAATCCGGTTCCCCGATCCGACCGCCAACCCGTATCTGGCGTTCGCGGCGCTGATGATGGCGGGTCTGGACGGCATTGAAAACAAAATCAATCCGGGCGAACCGATGGACAAGAACCTGTACGACCTGCCGCCGGAAGAATTGAAAGACATTCCTTCCGTCGCCATCGACTTGCGTCAGGCTTTGGACGCGTTGGACGCCGACCGCGCCTTTTTGAAAAAGGGCGATGTGTTCACCGACGACCTGATTGATTCCTATTTGGAAATCAAGCGCGCGGAATTGAAGGAATTCGACCGGACTCCGCATCCGCTTGAATACAAAATGTATTATTCGCTGTAATACGATGCGGCGCGCCGTTCTGATTTTCGGGCTGATTTTCTGCCTGTCTGTCGGGACGGCGCGTTCGCAAACCCTTTCCGTGGTGCGCGACGAGGAAATCGAGCGCACCCTTTTGTTTTATCTGACACCCTTGTTTGAACAGGCCGGATTGGACACGCGCAACATGGCAGTCCATCTGATCAAAGACGATTCGATCAACGCGTTCGCCGCCAAAGGGTTGCACGTTTTCGTCAACACCGGCCTGCTGACCAAAGCGGACAACGGACAGGAAGTTGTCGCCGTTTTGGCGCACGAAACAGGGCACATCGCGGGCGGCCACATCGTGCGGATGTACGAAAATATGCAAATCGCGCGGCGCAGTATGCTGCTGTCCATGATTTTGGGATCGGCGGCCGTCGCGGCCGGCGGCGGAACGGACGCGGCCGTCGGGGCGGTTCTGGGCGGCGTCAATTCCATGCAAAGCGTTTTCGCCGCCTATCGCCGCGGCGAAGAAAGCGCGGCCGATCAAACCGCCGTGACTTTGCTTGAAAAAACGGGACACGACTTTTCCGGTTTCGCCGCCATTATGCGCAAACTGCGGTCGCAAGAGGAATGGCAGACGACCGGCGGTTTTGAACTGTGGCAATCGCATCCGGCCGTTCGGGAACGGCTGGCGTTGATTTTGAACCAACCCGCGCCCGCGCGGATCGACACAAAGCGGATCGCCGCCGAAAACGCCCTGTTCGACCGGATTTGCGCGAAGCTTTACGGCTTTTTGTACCCGTCAAAAAAAACGCTGGAACGCTATCCCGAAACGGACAAAAGCCTGCCCGCGCGCTATGCCCGAACGATCGCCGCCTATCGCGACGGACGGTTCAAGGAAGCCATGGCCGGCGTCAACGCTTTGATCGCCGATTATCCGGACGATCCCTATTTTTACGAACTCAAGGGGCAGATTCTGTTTGAAACGGGACGCGCGGCCGACGCCGTCGAACCGTACGGCAAAGCCGTCGCCCTGTTGCCCTCTTCCCCCTTGATGCGCATCGGCTTGATTCAGGCATTGATTGAACAAGGCGACGCGGACGGCGGAACGCGGGCGCGGCGGGAATTGGCCGCTTTGCCGGACGCGGCGAACGATCTGCCCCTTGTCTGGCGGCTGCGCGCCGTCGTTTACGGCCGGTCGGGGCAAACGGAAATGGCCGATTACGCCTTGGCCGAATACAACGCGGCGACCGGAAACGCGCGGCAAGCCGCCTTTTTCGCCCGCAAAGCGTTGAAAAAACTGCCGGACGGTTCGGCCGCCGCCGTGCGCGCGCGCGACATTTTGGAAAATGCCGGCGGTGAAAAATAAACTTCCGGCAAATAAATTGTTTTCACTTTTCGCATTTTGATTTATTATCCTTGTTCAGGTCTTGATAAAAAAGGAATGAAAAATGTTGCGAAAATTAGCTGTTTTGTTTTTGTTCGCCGCTGTTGCCCTGCCCTCTTCGGCGCAGGCGAAATTCTTGCAGTTCGGCTTGAATGAAAACGAAGTCAAAGACATCGTCAAGGAATACCTGCTGGAAAATCCCGAAATCGTCAAAGAGGCGATGGACAATTACCGGATCAAAGAAGCCGAACTCAGAAATCGCGCTCTGGTCGCCAAATTGCAGACCAGCCGCGCCGCGTTGGAACGCGACCCGAGCACCCCTGTAATCGGCAACCCCGACGGCGACATCACGATCGTTGAATTTTTCGATTACAACTGCGGCTATTGCAAAATGATGTTCCCGAAAGTTTTGGAATACATTCAGAACGACGGCAACATCCGCTGGGTGCTGAAAGATATGCCGTCGTTGAGCGAAACGTCCGATTTGGCCGCGCGCGCCGGTTTGGCCGCCGACAAGCAGGGCAAATACTTTGAAATGCATCAGGCGATGATTTCCCATAACGGCCAGCTGACCGAAAACGACATCATCTCTTACGCCAAAGCGTCCGGTTTGGATATGAAAAAATTTGAACAGGACAGAAAAGACAAAGCGTTGGACAAGATTTTGAACGCCAACCGCATTCTGGCTTCCCGTTTTGAATTCCGCGGAATTCCGGATTTCATCATCGGCGATTTCATTTCGCCGGGGGCCATGATGGGCGACGAATTGGACGTCAACGTCAAAGCCATCCGCGAAAAGGCCGCCGCCGCCAAATAACTGGCCGCGCGCAGATTTTCATCAAAAGCCGCAGGGAAACTTGCGGCTTTTTCTTTTGTCCCCCGTATGGTAATATTCCTTTCGTCCGAACGGAAAGGAACTCCTGCAATGAACGAAGTGTATTTCATCCTGCTGAACCAATTCGCCGATTGGGAATTCGCCCCGCTGGCCTGCGCGATCAACCAATTTTCAAAATGGGCGGTAAAAACCGTTTCCCTTTCCCGAAATCCCGTGCGATCCATCGGCGGGCTGACCGTCACGCCGGATTGCGATCTGAACGGCATTGATTGGCACGCCTGCAAAGGATTGATTTTGATCGGCGGGTACGCTTGGCGCACGCCCGAAACGCGATCCGTCGCCCCCGCCGTCGCGGCGGCGATGCAAAACGGCGTGGTCGTCGGCGCGATTTGCGACGCGACAACTTTTCTGGCATCGACGGGCGCGTTGAACGGCGTCGCGCACACAGGCAACATGGTTTCGGATTTGAAACTTTCCGCTAACTACACGGGTGAACGCCTTTATAAACCGGAACAAGCGGTCAGGGACGGCAACATCGTCACCGCGAACGGATGCGCGCCGCTGGATTTCGCCGCAAAAACGCTGACCGCCCTCGGCCTGCTGAACGAAAACGAAGCCGGACGCTGGCGCAACGCGTTCAAAAACGGCCTGTACGAAGCGACCGCGGACGCAATGTGGTGGTTTGAAAAAATCAAACAGGAAAACGGAAAGGCCTGATATGAAAAAAATTCTGTTCTCTTTTCTGCTCGCCCTGCCGCTTTTAAACGGCTGCGTCAAAACGGAAAAGCCCGAAGTCCGCGTTTCCTCCAACGTGGACGAAGAGGGACGCTATTATCCATTGGACGGAACGCCGATTACCATATCGAAAGCGGGATACGTCACCGCGACGTTTACCCTTACGCCGCAAAAGAAAACACGTTGGATGTCCACCGCGTCCGGTGACGATTCGATTTGGCGGCGCAAAAATATCGTTCCTTTCTCCCGAAACGACGCAAGTATAAGCACGGCAAGCTCGACCGTGTTCAGCAGTTTTGTATCCGCTATTTCATCCGAAGGACAAAGTAGCGATAACGTATCCGAAATCGCCCAATATCTGGAAGCATCCTATGCCGGCACAACAGGCGTCGCGTTCCTGCCGATTTACACGGTCGGCTACTCCGTCCCCTATTTCGCGGAGGAATACGAACCGGCGCAATACTATGTTTATCTGTTCAAAGAACAATGCGATGAAAACGAAGAAAAATTGTGGCAAATCAGCCGCTTCGTCCTGAAAAACTACAAATCCGCCGACCAAAACGAATTTTTGCAAACACTGCAAAAAATGACGGGACTGAATGAAAAAACGTTAAAAGAAATCATCCGAAACAACCCCGCCCCCGACATCGCGGCAAACGCCGTCATCACTGCCCTGCAACAACGGGGAAAACAGCAATAATTTTTCCCGCCATTCGTTCCGTCCGGCAAAGCCTCCCCTCTTTCACTTTTCTTTCAACACTCCAACGGCCGAATATTTTAAGGAATAAAATGATGATTTCACCGGAAACGCTACGCCGATAATAAAAAAGGTGTTGCTATTGGCTTGGATGCAAATAAAATCAATGAAAAAATATTTTGCACTGACGAAGAACATATTTTTTCCGCACTTCACATATATAAAATGATTTACGATGAAGCGGAATTTATAGAAAGCGCGGCAATGTGCATTAAAAACTTTTATAAAACATCTAACAGCAGTTGTATTTTTAAAACACCCGCTATCTTTTTTGGAGCTCTGTATAATAGCGTCATTGTATGTAAAAAGAATTCTTCTTTTTATGGAGAAAACGAAATTAGAATCGATTATAGATCAAAAATATCTGATTATTTTGAGTGGAAGCATTCAAAACTTAAAAATCCGGATATCGAAAAAACTTACTTTGCCCCTATTCGCGGAGAAATCCGCAGCTTGCACCACCTGAATCTGAGCGAAATTTGGGACAGCGATTTAATCCCCGAAATTAGGTTGGGTCCGAACTGCCCGCAAAGCATAGAAGAACTCCGCGCTTTTTTGGACGCTAACGGATTGCAAAACACAAAAATCACGGAATCAAAAATTCCGCTTCGATGATTTTCCATTTTGCCTTGGTTGTTGCTCCGCTGGCTTTATTCC
Organism: Alphaproteobacteria bacterium UBA6324; assembly: GCA_002439085.1. Lineage (GTDB taxonomy): Bacteria > Pseudomonadota > Alphaproteobacteria > CAAGCB01 > CAG-977 > UBA11549. Next base: position 649 of record DJSW01000026.1, on the reverse strand, counting down.
GGTTGCGCTGTCCCTCACCGCCCCGCAACGGAACCGTTCTCCATTCTTTCCGGCCTTTCTTAGGCAAAGCAATGACAAGGCAGCGCATTATTCATCCCGTTCATTCATCTTGATTTTTCCTTTCATCGATGCCATCATATAAACATGTGGAATGTATTGTAGGGCTATGTAGCAGCCATCCCAATCAATGCATTTTAAGGCAGGTCGCTACTTGGCCTGCCTTTTCTTATAGGCAAGGAAGCCGTTGCACTGTTCATTCACATATTCGTCTTTTATTTGTTTTTCCTCACCTGTTCCGGCTGGAAATGTCGTTACACCGCGCCATTGTTCTTTCGTAATCTTTCTCAAATACGGTCAAACAATGACTGCCGTCCGTATTTTCAAAGATTTTAATGTAACGGCGACGCAAAGTTTTTTTCCCTGTATCGTTTCCCCACATTAACCGGATTTCATCGGGCTCTTTAATCGTTTCAGCCAATAAACGCATATAGATGCCGCGACCTAATTTATTGGCCTTAAATTTCATGGTCTTCTTATTCAAGAACAGGGCTTCATCGATGACAATCGTTTCATCGTTCACGTCTTTGTAAATAACGGGTTTTCCTCTATCCGCTCCGAACTTGCGCAAAAAATCTGCTTTCGGGAGGGG
>DJSW01000019.1 GCA_002439085.1 Alphaproteobacteria bacterium UBA6324 | reverse complement strand
CTTCTCTTATACTTATTCACTCTCTCTAATAGCTCGTTTTGCATTCCGTTTCATCAAACGGCGCAAGAAAGGTTTATAAGGGGGATGCGGAAACAAGTCAACAGATTTTTTTCAAAAAAAGTCACTTTTTTCATTTTTCCAGCTTTTCCGCGCCGATTTTCAATATTCTGCCCAGCGTGGACGGGCGGACGGCACCCGTTTTTCTTACTTCGTCATAAACAGCCATCACCGTTTGCGCGAATTTTTCAGAATCCATATGCGCGAAAAGCGGGCGCAACGTCTCCAAACTTTGCACCAAAGCGGCTTCGTCCAACGCCGTTTTGTCCCCGACCGCGCTTTCCGGCACCTTTACATCCAGCACGTTTTCCACGGGCGCGATCATGGTGATGCAGTTTTTCAGCCGTTTTTCCGTAAACAGGCTTTGATATCCCGTTTCATCGGGTTCCAGCCAGCCGGCCAAAGTAACGGACGAATCGTCCTGCGAATCGAACAGTTTGATCGTCGCCAAGGAAACTTCGCGCCCTTTGACAAACGATTTTGTGCGGATCAAAGCCGGTTTGCCGGATTCGACCGGACGGTCGGGACGGATGACGCAGACGTTGCCGTCCTTGATGCCGGCGGGAACCATAGACCGGCCGCGGCACACGACGGCAAAGGCGTTTTCACTGACCATAAAAGACGGTAGAAGGACGGAGCTGTCCGGCGCGGTTTCGTTGAACCACCCTTGCGCGATGCCGCAGTTGGCCAAACCGATCACGGGCAGGACGCCGTAATCGCCGCGTTCCGCGCCCTCCTCGCCCAGCAGCAGCCAGTCCAAGGAAACGTCGCATCCGCGGGCGATGCGGCACAGATGATCGTGTTTCGGAATATCGTATTTATTCCACATCCGGTCGAACGTTCCGGCGGGAATGCCGATTCGTTTCGCCCAGCGGAAAGGTTCCTCCGTTCCGATCAGCAAAGCCAACCGTTGATGAAAAGCCTCGTTTTTTGCCGCGCCGTCCATTGTCATCCGCCCTCCAAGCAAAGCCCGCGCTTTCCCGAAAAGCGGCAATATTTCCGAAAATGAACTTTTTATTTGAAAAATTCCGTTTTCGGAGTTATTGTCAGGATATAGCAAAACGCTTTTCGCAGAAGCCGCGACAGCCTCTGGTGAAACGTCTATGTTATACCGCTTTTCTTGATCCGGTTTGACAGGGGGATCTTCTGCAAAAATCTCTGTAGCACGCCGGAAAAGGAAAACAGGCCTTCTAAAAACCCGACTCTCAAACGTTTATGTTTGAGGTCGGGTTTATTTTATAGATTTTTTCCTATTTTAGAACCTGTTTTTCGTCAATGGGTTCTTTTTTCACATCAACGGCGGCGTCTTTCTTTTGTTTTTTGCGGAATTTGCGCCACATTGCGGCCGCCCCGCCCGTTATGGCGCGGAACGCTTTTTTCAACACGCCGCCCGACGTTTTTCCGGCCAGCTTGAACAGTTTGACCAGCAGGTATTCCAAAATGACGGGCGCGAACATGATCAATATGTATTTGACCAGCGACCACAGCGCGTAATGGAAGGAAAACGACAGGAACACGCCGAAACCGACGCCGATGTAATAGCGGACTTTCTTGTCGAAAAACAGGAACGGAATCATATTGAACACGAACAGGAACAGGAACGTCAGAAACAGCAGAATCGCCGTTTCCTGCCCGATGAACGAAAAAACGGCCGACACGACGTTTTTCGCGCTGACGAAAGTGTCCCTGATTTCGATCATATCCTGATTGAACCGGTCAACGGAATCCGTGAATCCCTGATATTTTTCCTGCACGGAATCGACGGCTTGGGAAAAAAAGTTTCTGACGGATTCAAACATGGCGGCCTCCTTTACCGGACGGTTTGACTCAACCCTTGGGATTTGATCATTTCAGAGTATTCTTTGGCGAACGAATGGAAGCTTTCCGCCGATTCGACCTCTTTGGCGACCTGATGATAATCCAGCAGCCCCTGCTGCGGCGTTTTTGTGATGAAATCGAACGCCTGCGCCAAATCCGTTTTTTCCATGTACGGCATAAAGTTGTCCCGCAGCCGCATGACGATTTTCGGCCGCCCCGCCAACCGCAGCGCCGCCGCCCAATCCAGCACGCGCTGAGCTTCCCGACGGGTCAGGGGAACGTTCGGCCGCGGTTTCGCGATCAACAGTTTCAGCGCGTCGGCGGCCTTGTCCCAAATCTGCGCCTGCCAGTATATTTCCGCGCGCAGCATTTTGGCTTCTTCCGACTCGTCGTCCTCCAACAGCTTCGCGGCGTTTTCCGGCTGCTTCAAATCGGCCAGAGCCTTGGCCTTGATATGGCGGCGCTGTCTTTGCACCTTTTCGGAAAAAGCATTGTTTTCCGCGACCTTTAAAGCGTCCAGAGCCTTTTGCGGTTCTTTGTTCAGCAGCCGCACCAACGCCAGCCGCGTCGAAATCAACCCGCGCTCCCTGTTGCCGACGGGCTGGCGCAGCTGTTCGTCCAGCAAATCGGCCGCGCGATCCAACAGGTCGATCGAAACCAGCCGGTCGGCCAGCCGCCGGACGATTTGCGCGCCCTTTTCCCCTTTCGGCGTCAATTCCTTGAATTCGTCGTAAAGGGCGATCGCCTTGACCGGCGGCAACAGGGTTTCATCTTCGTTTAAATAAAGCTTTTGGAAAATATCCTCCATCAGCTTGTGGATTTTCTTGCTTTCCGGCATACCGTCGAAACGCATCTGCATATTTTTCAAAATGTGCAGCACCTGCGAAAAATTCTTTTGATCCTGATAGGCGGCGACCAGCATCGTCATCAGGTTGTATTCAAATTCCCCGCCGCGCCAAGCGTAGGACAGGCGTTCCAGCTCTTCGATCCGTTCCTGCGGCGTAATGGCGTGGGCGCGGGTGTCCATACGCACGCTTTCCAATCCGCCCATCGCGCGGAAATAGAAATCCTTTCCCGCCGCCAACCGCTTCATTTCCGCGCGCGCCATCGTGTACATACCGGTCGATTCCTGCCACAACGCGTGGTAAAAGGCGATTTCGTCGTTTTCGGCGTCCGTGTTTTGGGAATTGAAAGCCGCTTCCATAAAGTTCTGAATGGAAAATTCGTCCCCCGCGGCGACGGCGGCGTGCAATCCGGCCAAAGCCAGCCGCGTTTTAACCGGATAGGGGTACGCCCGCAAAATGCCCATGTTGTCTTTCATCGCCTGCAAATAGGCTTCCGGCGTGCGCGAAGAGGCCGCCAGAGTCGCGGCGCGCCAGTAATCCGACGCCGAATCGTTTTTCAACAAGGGCGAAGACAGATCTTTGATCGCCTCGTCATAGCGCATCATCATGAAATTCGCGGCGCCGCGCAGGGCGACAACGCCCGCCGAACCGGCCAAAGCTCCGTCGCCGCCGGCAATCACGCGCAAAACGCTCAGCGTTTCCGGATACATTCCGTTCGCGAAATAATAACGCGCTAAAATCAAACGGTTCAAATCCTTGTCCGTCGGTTTGGCGTCCACGACCGCGTTTTGCCTTTGCTTCAACGTCGCGATGTAACGGTCGGGATCGTCGCCCCCCCACGCGGCCACGTCCAAAATCTGCGCCGCCGGATCGGTGCTGATTTTCGATTTCGTCAGAAAGGCGAGAATGTCCTCCGACGAAAAGCGCATCCCGACCTTTTTCGGCCCGCGAATCTCGACGCCGGAGGTCGAGGAATAGACGCTCAAATCCTCGGTGTTCGGAACGACGACCAGCCCCTGCGCCGTTTGCAAAAAGTCGGCGTCAACGAAACTGCGCGGATTCGGAACGCCTTTGCCTTGGGCGAAAACGGGCACGATATACATCAAATCGCCGACTTCCGGATCCAGCAGGGGGATGACCTGCGCCGATTCGTCCAGCGGCACGAAAATGCGCGCGCCGAACGGCGTTTTGCGCTGCAAAATCAGGTTGGCCGCCTGTTTCGGGCGCACGGGCTGGTACATCAGATCGACAACCCACAGCAACCCTTCGCGGCGCAGACTGGGGTTGTACCCCTTTTGCGTCACCAACCGGAATATCGTCGCCTGCGAATGGGGAATCTGCACCATTTCAAGGATGATGTCCTTGTACAGTTCGCGTTCCAAGCTGAAATCGAATTCGGCTTTGCGGTCGAAAACAATCCAGACGTAGCCGTCCCTGCGGAACGCCGCCACCGCGGTCATGCGGTTCCACGGAAAACTGAGCGACGCCGCGCGATATCCGGACACGTCGGCGGATTTCACCGCCCGATGTTCGATTTTTTCCTCGAACGACTGCGGCGCGGACAGGGTCAGCGAAACGGTTTCCTGCGCTTCGGCATAGGGCGTTTCAACCGCCTTTTCCGGCTCGGCCGGCGTCACGGATTCGGCCGGAACGTCCGGAACGGCGGGAGCGGCGGCGGGTTCAGGCGCGGGCGCGGGAACCGGTTCGGCCTTTGGCGCAACCGTTTTGCTTTCGACGGCGGGTTCGGCCGCCTTTTCCGGTTTCGGAAGATCGCCGTCATACAGGGAAACCCTGACGCCGTTTCCGCTGGCGGCCGCGGCGACCGTTCCGCCGGCGGGCGTTTTGACGGAAAAGACGAGCTTGCCGTCCTCTTGCTTCAAATCCAATCCGCGCCATTTTTCCGGCAGAGCCGTCAAAATCTGTTTCAATCTGCCCGCGGGAACGGCGGCGGGCGTTTCAAACGTCAGGCGGTAAGTCCCCTTGTCCGTCGTTTCCGAATAACCGGCGGGATTTTTCCAAAAAAACCACAGTTGCGTTTCACCCGCGCGCTGGACGACGGCCAAACGGGGCGCGGTCGGACGAAGGGACGGATCGGCCGCGAACGCCTGCGCGGCGAAAATCCACGCGAATAAAAAAGCCGCCGATTTAATCCATCCGCCCATTGACGATCCCTTGGTTTAAAAAGAACCGAACAAAGCCGTCATCGTTTTTTTCAACGTCGCCTGCGTAAACGGTTTGGCGATGAAATCGGCCGCGCCGGCTTTGCGGATGACGGCGGTCAGTTCGTCGTTGCTTTCGGCGCTGACGACGATGAAACGCGTGTCTTTCAAATCCGGATCGGCGCGCATGGTTTTCAAAAAATCCTCGCCCGCCATGGGGCCCGTGCGCCAATCGAAAATAACCAGTCCGCAATGATGTTCTTTTAATTTTTCAAACGCTTCGTCCGTCGTCGCGGCTTCGATCGTGTTATGAAATCCCGATTGATTGACCAGATTGCGGATCACACCGCGCATAGTTTGATAATCGTCAACGATCAACACATAAATATTTTTATCAACAGCCATTTTTATCCTCTGTATGGAAATATGAACAAGGCAGTTTAATTTATATTTACGTTTTGTTAAAGCCCTTAAATCACAAAAAGGCTTTATTTTTTCGCTTCGGTTTCAGGGCCGTCGTATCCGGGCAAAGTCCGTTTGCTGGCCAGTTCGGATGTCAAAGCGTTCGCTTTGGCCGAATCCATCAACGCCAGAATCGGCGCGGATTTGGATTCTTTCATCTGCTCGAACACGCGCACCAACAGCGGCATTTCCATATCGTTGAACAGACGCGCGGCTTCTTTGGGCTTCATCGTCGAATAGATTTTGACCAGATTGTTCAACCGGTCGCGTTCGCGTTCGTCGTAAACGCCGATCAAATCCTTGATTGAGGTTTCCAGCTCTTTGAGCTTGGCGATTTTCATATCGATTTGCGCTTCGGCGGCCTTTAAAACGCCCGCGCGCTGTTCGATGGCGCGTTCGCGGACATCCAGTTCTTCGCGCCGCTGCGCCAATTTTTGCAAAATTTCCAATTCGGATTGGGAATAGCCCGTTCCCGTTTTTTCCGTCACGCGCCCTTTTTCCGCCCGATCCGCGCTGACGGCTTGCGATATTTTGGAGGAAAGCGATCCGCTTTTTGCCTTTCCGGCCGGTTCGGCGGCCTGCGCCTGAACGGCAGTGACGGCGACGGCGGCGGGACGGCCGGACGACGGCGCGACCAGATTGCGCCACACGACGCCCACGCGCACGGACAACATCAAAACGCAGAAAAATATCACCAACGGCAGCAGCCGGAAACGCGCCGGCCGTTTCTTTCTCACCTTGTCCTTGCGGGCATCCGCGGCAATCGCTTGTTTCATAACCGCCCTCCTTACCGCATGGACTGCAAAGCTTTAAGCAATTCGCGTTCCGCCTCCGACCGGTCGGAATCCACGTCGTCCCGAATCATCGGCGCCAAAGGTTTCTTGGCGGCCGTCGGCGTTTTCTGGTCTTCGACATCGCGCAATATATCCTGCGCCGCGGAAACGGCGGAGGATATCAAATCCTCCGGCTTTTCAGCCAGAACGCGTTTTTTGCGCCCGCCGGAAACGGGCGCGGCGGGCTTTTGGTCATAAGCGGCCGGCTTCAAAACGTCGTCGGATACGGCGGAGCGCACCGGCACCGCGCGCATCGAATCGTCCAACCGCCGGACGATCGCGTCGGCGCGTTCGATCATGAACGCCATGTCGTCGCGCAAAGTCTGCGCCTTTTGAATCTGGTCGCGCAGCAAACCGCCCGCGCTGTCCGCCGCCTGTTTCAATCGGGGAATGCCCGATTCGGCGCGCGTCGTCGCGTCGTTGAACGCTTCGATCAAACGTCCCAGATCGGCGCGACTGTTGCGTAAAATCTCCAATCTTTTATTCAAAACGACCGCGAAAACGATCGTCGGCACCAACAGACAAATCACGACAATGTTGATAATAAGTTCGATCGACATGGCTGTTAATCCTTCTGCCGTTTGATTTTGTCTTCGATCTGCACGGCGATGTGGTCGCCTTTGCGCCCCATGCGCCCGTAAAACATCGGAATGTCGCCGCAAACCATTTCAACCTCGGAATCCGGTGAAGCGTTCAACAGCAAACGCGTGCCGACTTTCCATTTCAACACCTGTTTCAACGAAGTCATATGGCGATCCAAAACGGCCAGCAGATCGACCTCGCTGACCCACAACGCTTCGGCCAAATGGTTTTCCCAAATGCTGTCGCGACCGAACTTTTCGCCCATGAACCCCTGCAACAGCAACTCGCGCACCGGTTCCAGCATCGCGTAGGGCAACAACAGCTCGATCCGGCCGCCGCGATCCTCCATGTCAATGCGGAACTTCGCCACGACCGCCGCGTTCGACGGACGGGAGATCATCGCGAATTTCGGATTCGTTTCCAAACGGTCGAACCGGAACGTCACGGGCGACAGCGGGTCGAAAGCGGCCGACAAATCGGACAAAACCAGATGCAGCATCTTTTCGATCAGGTTGCGTTCGATCAACGTGTAAGGCCGGCCGTCCAAACGCATCGCGGCCGTTCCGCGCCGTCCGCCCAATAAAACGTCAACCATTGTGTAAATCAGGGACGAATCTATCGTCATCAAACCGAAATTGTCCCATTCTTCTGCGCGAAAAACGGACATCATGGACGGCTGCGCCACGGAATCCAGATAATCGCCGAAACGCATCGTGTCGATGCCTTCCAGCGTGATTTCGATATTGAACTGGGTGAAATTGCGCAGCGTCGTGGACATCAAACGCACCAGACGGTCGAAAACGATTTCCAGCATCGGCAGACGTTCATAGGAAACCGTCGAAGTGTTCAGCAAAGCCTGAACGCCGGTTTGTTCCGCGTGACCGTCCCCGTTGTTCAACAGGCTGTCGATTTCGTCCTGATTCAGAATCTGGGAAACGTCTTGATCCGCTTCGCCGGATTCCGTCGGGTTGTTTCGACCGTTTTGCGCCATTTGCATCCCCTTATTGAATCAAAATTTCCTTGAACAGCACGTCGTTGACCCTGACCGGCGCCAACACGCGGTTCAAACGGTTGTGGATTTCCTCTTTCAGCCGGTAGGTGCCGACGGAACCCTGCAATTCGTCCAACCGCATTTCGCGCAAATAGAACTGCAGACTATCGACAATGCGCGGCAGCAGCTTTTCGGCCTGTTCCGCATCGGCGGAGGACGCCATTTCCAGCGTCACCTTGATTTTAAAGTAAATCGGTTTCTGCCCCGCGCGGGCGGACAAGTTCACCAGTATTTCAGGCACATCGAAAAACACGCCCGACACCTCGCCCTCTTCGCGCTCGTCGCCGACCTTGTCGCCGTTGTCCGCCGGCGTCACCGCCAGCAACGCGTCCGCCATGCCGGAAAAATACAATCCGACAACCGAACCGATCACCAAAAAAATCGGCAACAGCAACAATAAAATCTTTTTTTTCGGCGCGACGGCGGGCATCGGCCGTTCGTTTTCATTTTCCGTTCCGGCGGCTTTGTCGTCAAATTCCGCAGCCATGCAAAGATCCTTACAGTTTTCAACCTCAATTCAGTCTGTTATACGCCGTTTTAGTTAATAACAGGTTATAAGAAAATAATTATATTCCGACGCCGTTTTCAAGAAAATATTTGAAAAACAAAATTTGGCACGGTTCGTGCATATGTTATCGCAAGACAAACCCGCATCGGGAGGATAACATGGAAAACACGCTTTATATCGCCCTGTCCCGCCAAACCAGCCTGTGGCGTCAGCTGGACATGGTCGCCAACAATCTGGCGAACGTGAACACGGCCGGTTACAAAGGCGTCCAGCCCCATTTCACCGAATTTGTTTCCAAAAGCAAAACGGATGAAAAGCTGTTGGACGACCGCCTGTCGTTCGTTCACGACTTCGGCATCGTCCGCGATTTCACCGAAGGCGCGTTTTCCGCGACGGACAATCCTTTCGATCTGGCGATTCACGGGGATTCTTATTTTGTCGTCGATACGCCCGAAGGCGTGCGCTACACCCGCAACGGCCAGTTCAAAATCAACGACGACGGTATGCTGGTCACGAACGAAAACAATCCCGTTTTAGACGACCGCGACAACCCGATTTTCATCGCGCCGGAGGAAACGGAATTCAACGTCACCCGCGACGGCACGATCGTGACGGAAAACGGCCCCGTGGCGACGCTGCAAACCGTCGAATTCGCAGATCGCCAGAAACTGCGCGCGACGCACAGCGGGTTGTACCGCAACACGGACGGAAACGCGGTGACGGCCGTCCGCCCGAGCGTCGAACAGGGCATGATCGAATCGTCGAACGTCAACGCCGTTGTGGAAATGTCGCAAATGATCAAATTGCAACGCGCGTATGAAAACGTGCAGATGATGATCGACACGGAACATTCGCGCCGTCAAAACGCGATGCAGGTTTACGCCAAGACAAGCGGTTGAGTTTTTAAGGTTTAAGGAGTCAAAATCATGAGAGCACTTCATATCGGCGCGACGGGAATGCTGGCGCAACAGACGAACGTCGAAGTCATTTCCAACAACATCGCGAACATGAACACGACGGCCTATTCGCGCAGACGGGCGGAGTTTCACGACCTGCTGTACCAAGATATGCGCCGCGTCGGCGCCAATTCGTCGGATTCCGGCACGATCGTTCCGTCGGGCATCCAGCTAGGTCTGGGCGTCAAAACGACATCGGTTTACCGCGTGTCGGAACACGGGTCGGTTTTGAACACGGACAACACGCTGGATCTGGCGATTCAGGGCAACGGCTATTTCCAAATCGAACTGCCCAACGACCGCGGCACGGGATACACCCGCGACGGCGCGTTCCAAGTCAGCCCCGACGGCCTGCTGGTCACGTCGGACGGCTACACGGTTCAACCGGGGATCACCATTCCCGAAAACGTCATCGGCATCACGATCAACTCGTCCGGCGAAGTTTGGGTCAAAGAGGACGGACAGACCGAATTGACGAACGTCGGCCAGCTGGAACTGGCGAATTTCATGAACGAATCCGGATTGGAAGCGATCGGCGACAACCTGTTTATGGAAACGGCGGCGTCGGGCAACCCGCTGACGGACGTTCCGGGGGCTTTGGGTTTCGGCACGGTGCTGCAGGGACACTTGGAAAACTCGAACGTCAACGTCGTGTCAGAAATCACGGAACTGGTGTCCGCCCAGCGCGCCTATGAAATGAATTCCAAAGTCATCACGACGGCCGACCAGATGCTTTCGACCATCAACCAGCTGAAATCCTAAGGGGTATGAAACGATGATCCGCCTGCTTTTCGCTTTGTTTCTGACTGTTCCGGCGACCCGCGCGGCCGCCGGCGAGCTGCAGGCGCTGCCCGTCGTTTTAAAGCAAAAGGCCGAGGTTTCCGGCGAATACATCCGCTTGGGCGATTTGTTTTCCGGATTGGACGCCGCGGCCGACCAGACCCCCGCCGCCCCCGCCCCCGCGTTGGGCAAAGACGCGATCCTGACCGCGGAATGGCTGAAACAACTGGCGAAAAAGCACGGCATCGACTGGACGCCGACGCCCGACCAAAGCACCGCCACCGTTCACCGCGCCGCCGACAAAATCGGCGAAGAAGAGGTCAAGGCCACGCTGACGGCGGCTTTGCGCGAAAAGGGATTGCCGGAAACGGCCGACCTGTTGATCCAAAAGGGCGACCTGCCGCTGTTGGTGCCGGCGCGTTCCGATTGGCGGTTGGAACCGGCGCGCGCGGAATACAACGCGCAACGCCAGACGTTCGAGGTCGAAACCGACCTGACCGTCAATCGGGAAAAGCTGTCTTCGCCGGTGTTTTCCGGCAAAGTCCGCCTGTTCGTCACCGTCCCCGTCGCGCGGCGGGACATGAAAGCGGGACAGATCGTCACGCGCGACGACATCGCCGTCAACCGCATCGCGCAGGACGGACGGCGGCGCATCGACCCCGCGAACGTTGACGATTTGATCGGCAAGGAAATCAAACGCACGGTACGCGCGGGACAAACCATCACGGCCAACGACGTGCAAACGCAAGTTATGGTCGCCAAAGGCAAGGTCGTCACCTTGAACTTTTCCAAAGGCAACATCATGCTCAGCGCCAAAGGAAAAGCTCTGGAAAACGGCGGATTGGGAGATTCCGTCCGTGTGATGAACCTGCAAAGCAAATCCGTCGTCCAAGGAACTGTGACGGGGCCGGAAACGGTTCTGATTCCCGCGGCCGGCGGATAAAAAAGGGAGGATACAATGAAAAAACAACACCTTAAAAGGATGGCGCAAACCGCGTTGATCGCGGCGTTCGCGCTGAATGCGACGGGATGCGCCTATTTCGGCCGACTGAAAGACGTCGGCAAAGCGCCCGAATTTTCCAAAATCGAAAACCCGACAAAGGAAAAAGGATACACCCCCGTCGATATGCCCATGCCCGAACCGCAAACGCCCTACGTCAACGCCAATTCGCTGTGGCGTCCGGGGTCAAAAGGATTTTTCAAAGACCAGCGCGCCGCGCAGGTCGGCGACATCCTGACCGTGCAGGTCGTCATTTCCGACAAAGCTTTGCTGGAAAACAAATCGGAACAGAAACGCGGCACGGACAAAGACAGCACCAGCATCGGTGCTTTGGCCGGACTGGAAAAATATGCAGGGAAAATTCTGCCTAACGGCGTAGATGTGTCCAACCTGTTCAACATCACCAGCAGCCGCGACATCACCGGCGACGGGTCGATCGACCGGAATGAAAAAATCGACGTGACCATGGCGGCCGTCGTCACGCAGATCCTGCCCAACGGAAATCTGGTCATTTCCGGCAAACAGGAAGTCCGCGTCAACTATGAAATGCGCCAGCTGCACATGACCGGCATCATCCGGCGCGAAGACATTTCCACCCTGAACACCATCAAATCGGAAAAGATCGCCGAACTGCGCGTCGCCTACGGCGGCAAAGGGACGATCAGCGACGTTCAGCAGCCGCGGATCGGACGGCAGGTTCTGGACATCATCAATCCGTTTTAACCGTTTGCGCTTCAAGGGGTGATCTCCTCCCTCCCTTTAACGCCCCTTGAAGCGCGCTTTTCTTTCCACCTGTTTATCAGCAAAGGAGAATCCCCATGACCGACAATCAACTTTCCGTATCCGAAAAAGACGCACTGGCTTTGGCGCGGGCGGCGGCGAACATTTCCAACGCCCGCCAGAACGGCGACAAAGCCGGATTGACCGTCGCGTTGGATGAAAATATGCAGCTGTGGACGGCCATTCAAACGCTGGTTTCGCGCGCGGATCACCCGCTGGGCGCGGATGTGAAGGCGAATTTGCTGAAACTGGCGAATTTCGTCGTCGCCAAAACGATCAAATACGGATGCGACGCCAACGACAAAACGCTGGATGCGTTGGAAAACATGAACCTGCAGATCGCCGAAGGCCTGCTGGAACATTAAAAAGAACACGGCAAAAAATGCGAAAGGTGGGAACACATCCCGCCTTTTCCGTTATGCTTTAAACCCGCTGCGTTTTCAGGGGCAACAGAAAATCCATCACGCGCTTTTCGTTGATTTTTCCGCCCTGTTTGCCCATTTCGGAACCCAGCTCCACGGGAACGGGCAAAGGTTTCGACCGCAAAACCGCCAGCATCGCCGCCTTTGGCGCGGGCGTTTTCATGCCGAACATCTTTTGCAGTTTCAGCTTGGCTTTCAACAGTTTCAATTCCATTTTGCGGCGCAGGAAAATCATCCGCTTTTTCAGCGTCAGCGTATGCGGCGTCAATCCGACCAGCTTGCCGGGGGGCGCCTTGACGCCGGCGGCCTTTAAAACCGACGACGCGACGGTGGAACAGTTGCGGGAAAACAGCTTGTATTCCAATTCGGGATGCGCCTTGTATTCCTCGATTTTCCGCTGCGCCGCGCGGAACTGCTTTTCGCCGACGGGGTAAACGATCGCTTCGTTGTAATGGGTGCCGTCTTCGCGTTTGAATTCGGATTTGCACCCCGTCATGTAAAGCGCCATCGAATCCACCACCGAATGATCAGGGCCGAATCCCCATTTTTCTTCGGTTTTGCCGTCGCTCAACCCGACAAAGGCGTGTCCCGTGTACCACGTCGTGTCCGTAATGCCGCCATGCAACTTGCCGCCGTAAACGGTGTCCCGCCCCGGACGTAAAAACATTTTCGGCGTGTCGAGATAAAGCGTTATTTTATATTCCGGTTTCTCGGCGTTCGGTTGAACCGCCTCTGATTCCGACGATATTGACATAAGTCACCCAAGTGTTGTTTTTTCTATATTTTGTCTATTTGTCGGCGACTTGTCAACTTTAAAAAACAAAAAGGAAAAGGGACGAACCGGAATCCGTCCCTTTTTTGTGATAAAAATCCGTCCAATTTTTAACGGCGGCGGCCGAAAGCCGACAGACCGGCGTAAACCGCCGTGTCGCCCAGCTCTTCCTCGATCCGGATCAGCTGGTTGTATTTCGCCAACCGATCGGAACGCGACATCGACCCCGTTTTGATCTGTCCGCATCCCGTCGCGACGGCCAGATCGGCGATCGTCGAATCTTCGGTTTCGCCGGAACGGTGCGACAAAACGGCCGTGTATCCCGCGCGCTGCGCCATGGTGACAGCGTTCAGCGTTTCCGTCAGCGTGCCGATCTGGTTGACTTTGACCAAAATCGAATTGGCGACGCCCTTTTCAATGCCCTGTTCCAAACGCGCGGTGTTCGTGACGAACAGATCGTCGCCGACCAGCTGAACCTTGCCACCCAAAATCTTTGTCAGCAGATCCCAGCCCGCCCAATCGTCCTCGGCGCAACCGTCCTCAATGGATTTGACCGGATATTTTTCGACCAGATCCTTGTAGTAATCGACCATTCCGGCCGCGTCGAACGTCTTGCCCTCGCCGGCCAGAACATACTTGCCGTCCTTGTAAAATTCGCTGGACGCCGCGTCGATCGCCAGAACGATGTCCGTTCCCGCCGCGTATCCCGCGGTTTCAATCGCTTTGACGATATGCGCCAACGCTTCGTCCGCACTTTTCAGGTCGGGGGCGAAGCCGCCTTCGTCGCCGACGTTCGTGTTCAATCCCGCCTGCTTCAGATTCGATTTCAACGCCTGAAACACTTCGGAACCCATGCGCACGGCTTCGGCGATCGAAGGGGCGGAAACCGGCATGATCATAAATTCCTGAATGTCGATCGGATTGTCCGCGTGCTTGCCGCCGTTCAGAATGTTCATCATCGGAACGGGCAAAACGCGGGCGTTGACCCCGCCGACGTACCGGTACAGGGGCAGCCCGACTTCGTCCGCCGCCGCTTTCGCAACCGCCAGCGAAACACCCAAAATCGCATTTGCACCCAGCTTTCCTTTGTTCGGCGTGCCGTCCAGATCAATCATCATTTGGTCGATTTCATCTTGTTCCAACGCGTCGAAACCGCACAGTTCGTCGGCGATCGTTTCGTTGACGGCCTCGACCGCTTTCAAAACGCCCTTGCCGTTATAACGTTCCTTGTCCCCGTCGCGCAATTCGACCGCTTCATGCACGCCGGTCGAAGCCCCCGACGGAACGGCCGCACGCCCGAACGCGCCGGAATCCAGAACAACATCGACTTCCACCGTCGGCGTGCCGCGGGAATCCAAAATCTCGCGCGCGTGAATATCAATAATTTCAGACATGGCAAACTCTCCTTGTTCAAACCTTTTTGACCAGCCGGTCGATCGCCCGTAGCGATTCCAAAACGTTTTCCAAATCCGCCAAAGGAATCATGTTGGGGCCGTCGCTGGGGGATTTGTCGGGGTCTTGGTGCGTTTCGATAAAGACGCCCGCCACGCCGACGGCGACCGCCGCCCGCGCCAACACCGGCGCGAATTCGCGCTGGCCGCCCGTCGAAGTCCCGTTCCCCCCCGGCTGCTGCACCGAGTGTGTCGCATCCATGATGACGGGGCAACCTGTCTGTTGTGCCATAATCGGCAGAGAACGCATATCGACGACCAGCGTGTTATAACCGAACGACACACCGCGTTCCGTCACCAAAACGTTCGGATTGCCGGACTGGTCGGCCTTTGTGACGACGTTTTTCATATCCCACGGCGCCAGAAACTGGCCTTTTTTGATGTTCAAAGCCTTGCCCGTTTTCGCCGCCGCGACGACCAGATCGGTTTGACGGCACAAAAACGCGGGAATCTGCAACATATCGACAACGTCGGCGATTTCGGCGCATTGATGCGGTTCGTGAACGTCCGTGACGACGGGGCATCCGAAACGTTTTTTGACCTCTGCAAAAATTTCAATCGCCTTTTCCAGCCCGACGCCGCGCGCGCCGTTGATCGACGTGCGGTTGGCTTTGTCGAACGAAGCCTTGAACACATAGGGGATGTTCAGTTTTTTGGTGATTTCAACGATTTTCCCCGCCAAATCCATGGTGTGATCCATGCTTTCCAGCTGGCAGGGACCGCAAATCAACGCGAAAGGCAGATCGTTGGAAAAAACGACGTTGCCGACTTGGACGCGACGGTTTTGCATGACAAACTCCTTTTTTCATATGAAAAAGACGGAAACCGTTCGGGTTTCCGCCTTTGATTGAAAGATTTACTTCGACGAAACGGGAACGACGGGAACCGCGGGCTTGGCGGGTTCCGACGCCGCCGCGACCGGCTGTTCCATAAACGATTTCTGCGTTTTGGCCGCCTCGCCCTTGCTCATAATCGCCAACGTCAGACTGGTGATCATAAAGCAGGTCGCCAAAATCGCCGTTGTGCGGGTCAGCATATTGCCGACGGAACGCCCCGTCATAAAGCTGCCCATGCCGCCGCCGCCCAATCCGCCCAGCGCGCCGCCTTCGGAACGCTGCATCAGGATCACGCAAACCAGACAAACGGCCAAAATGACGTGAACGACCAAAATAAACGTATGCATAATCTCTTCCCTTTCCGTTGGGGATTACAAACAGGTTTCGACGATGGCCCAGAAATCGGCGACCTTCAGGCTCGCCCCGCCGACCAAAGCGCCGTCAACGTCCGTCAGCGCCATCAATTCCTTGGCGTTGGACGGCTTCACGGAACCGCCGTACAGCAGACGCATACCGTCGGCCGTTTCCTTGCCCAGCTTCGCCGCGATTTCGGCGCGGATGGCAGCGTGAACGTCGGCCACGTCCTGCGTCGTCGGCGTGCGTCCCGTGCCGATCGCCCAAACGGGTTCGTAAGCGATGACGACGTTTTCGGCCGTCGCGTTTTCGGGAACGGATCCCTGAATCTGCGTGCGGCAAACGTCGATCGTTTTGCCGGCGTCGCGTTCGGATTCGGTTTCGCCGATGCAGATGACCGCGGTCAGGCCGTGTTTGATGACGGCTTCGGCTTTGGCTTTGACTTCGGCGTTCGTTTCATAGTGGTCGGTGCGGCGTTCGGAATGGCCGACGATGGCGAAAGTCGCCCCCGCGTCCTTGATCATGGGAACGCTGATGTCGCCCGTGTGCGCGCCCGATTCGGCGGCGTGGGCGTCTTCTGCGCCGACGTTGATGCGGCCTTTGACGGCGTCAACGACGGGCACGATCCAAATCGCGGGCGGGCAGACCAGCACATCGCACGCGGGTTTTTCGACCGCCGCGTATTTTTCGGCGATTCCCGCCGCCAAAGCGACGCCGTCAGCCTTCAGACAATTCATTTTCCAGTTGCCGGCGATCAAAGGACGTCTTTGCATCTTCATTCTCCTAAAAAAGTCCGTTTACAAAAAATTTGAAACAAGGTGTACCACAACCCCGCGCCGAAAAAAACATTTATTTGCTTTTTCGCCCGTTTTTGAAAAAGTCTGTTGCCAATGGAACCGACCCTATTTATTATCGGCGTGTTAATGAATATTTAAGGATTCGGAAATGCTGAAATTCTTTCGTGATCAAAAAAACAGCTGGCTGATGAAAGGGATTCTGACCCTGACGGCACTCAGCTTCGTTTCCCTGTTCGGGACGGGGCGTTTTCTGGAAAAAATCCCCGACGAAGGCAAGGCCGTCGCCGCCGTCGCCGGACAAAAAATCACCGTCGCCCAGTTCGTGGAAGAGGTCAACCGTCAGGTGCGCGCCTTTTCCAAAATGACGCAGAAGCCCTTTACGGTCAAGGACGCCGTCCAATCCGGAATGTTGCCCGCCCTGTTCAATCAGGCCGTGTCGCGTCTGACCATGCGGGCGACCGTCGATTCGCTGAACCTGACGGTTTCGGACGACGCCGTGCGCGCCGCGATCGCGAATATGCCGGCGTTCACCGATTACAACGGATCGTTCAGCCTGTCCGCCTATAAAAAGTATCTGAGCGAAACGGGCGTAACCGAAAAACGCTTCATCGACGACGCTTTTCTGGATATGCGCGCCCAACAGCTGGAGGACGCCGCCAAATCGGCGACCGTCGCCCCGTCCGAAACGGCCGCCCTGTTCTACCGCCTGCAAAAGGAAAAGCGGACGGCGGACGTTTTCACGGTCAAACCGGAAACGCTGGCCGTCAAAGGCGAACCGTCCAAACAGGATCGCGACAGGATTTATAAAGAGCTGGCCGACGATCTGGTCGCCCCCGAATACCGCACGTTCACCGTTTTGAACCTGACGCTGAAAGACGTGTCGGAAAAAATCAAAATCTCCGAAGAGGAACTGCTGGAAGCCTACAACGAAAACAAGGATTCCTATTCGACGGAGGAAATCCGCGACGTTGACCAGATGCTGTTCACGTCGAAAGAGGACGCCGACAAAGCTTTCGACGCTTTGAAAAAAGGGCGCGATTTCATGCAGGTCGCCGAAAAATACGCGCATCAGACCGCCGACCAGACGAAACTGGGCGATTTGACCCCGTCCACCGCGACTGGCGATTGGGCGGATGTCGTGTTTTCCGCGAAAAAAGGCGAAATCGTCCCGCCCGTCCAGACGGCTTTCGGCTGGCAGATTTTGCGCGTCAACAAAATCACGCCCAAGGTTGAAAAGTCGTTCAAAGACGTTCGCGACGATATCGAACGCAAAATGATCGCCGCCGTCGCCTACGACACGCTCAGCGAAACGGCTGTCGCTTTGGACGACCGGTTCGGCGCGGGCGAAACGATTGAGGAAGTGGCCGCTTCCACCGGTTATCCCGTTGTCAAATACACGCTGGTCGATCCGGAGGGCAAAGACGAAAACGGCAAGCAGGTCAACGTGCCGAAAACGGTTCTGAGCACCGCTTTCGCCAGCGACACCGGCCGCGAATCCCCGATGGTGGAGGACGGAACGGACTTTTTCGTCCTGCGCGTCGATGACGTGAAGGATCCCGCCTTGAAACCGGTGGAAAAGGCCGGAAAGGAAATCAAGGCCGCGTGGGTCATGGAAAAACAGAAAGAACAGGCGCGCGGCATCGTCGAATCCGTCAAAAACGAATTGCAACGGGGCGTCGCGCCTAAAACGATCGCCAAACGGGCGGGCGTCGAATACAAACGCGTGGACGGCATCACCCGCCGCGGCAACGAATTGCCCGTTTCGGTGACGTATCAACTGTTCAACCGTCCGGCGGGCGAAGCGTTTTCGGCGATCATGCCGGCGGAATACTTCGTCGTGAAATCCGTCAAAACGGTTTCGGCCGATCCGGAAAAGGACAAGATCGGATTGTTTGAAGTCCGCCGCCTGCTGCAAGAACAGGCGGGCAATGAAAAATCGGACGCCGTTCTGGCCGACTTTTCTACGTTCCTCGGCCTGCAGATCAAAGAGGACACCACCCAAAAAGCCTTTGCCTACATCGGCAAATCGGCGCAGGAAAAGGACGAGGAGGAATAATCCCCCCCCCTCTCCTATATTTTCAAATATCGGCAGAACCCCGCCGCCTGACCGCCGCGGGGTTCTTTTTTATTGCATGGATGAGCGGATTTTGACTATACTTTCCCCATGCCCGCCATAAAAGCGGGACAGCGCCTTGGCGGGCGCGGAGCTGTGAGAAGCTCTTATATAGGCGGTGCTGATATAAGTGCCGTATAATCCGTCGCGCGGATGCGGGCGGAATTATATCCCCGATTGTGTAGATCGGGGAGGTTTTGGCGTATGTTCAGAAGTCCCCGATTTGGATCGGTCGGCTTTAAAGGTCAAACAGTCATTCCTATATATGATTTCTCAACTCCCCGATCCGCCTGATTTCAGGCGGTTTTTCATTTATTGCATCGGGGAATTGTATGTATAAAAAGACACCGGAAAATATTGAATTGGTTCCATTTAACGATGTTTCTTTTGATATTCAAATGGAAACGCGAAGCTGGCGGAATAATGCGGATATTACACGTTATTTCAAAATACCCGCGATTGACGAAGAAACGCACAGAAATTGGCTGGCGAGTTTGCAAGTTGATCACCCAAAAAGCATGGCTTTTTTCATTCAATTTAACAGCGTTTTTGTCGGCGTGACGTACTTTCATTCGATTTCGTACACAGACAAATCGGCGGATTTCGGAATCTATATCACAAATATAGAGAACAGGAACAAAGGCATCGGCACAATCGTTTTGAAAAAGATGATCCGTTATGCCGCGGACGTTATGCGTTTCCAGCGTTTATTTCTAGATGTTTTAGCAAGCAATGAACGGGCGATTGCCGTTTACGAAGGTTGCGGATTTGCGCCGACCGGTGAAAACGACGGCGATTTTTGCCGCTATGTTCTTGAATTAAGTTAATCCGCCGCCGTTTCAGGTGCGAGAGGCTTTCATTTCCCATTTGCCGGCGTCGTTTTGCTGCCAATAATAGGCCTCGAAACCGGCAGCGACGACGGCTTTCCACAATTCGCGGGCGCGTTGGACGGCCGTTTCGTCATGGCCGTCGAACAGGTTGAAGCACCGGTCGAACGCGGCGATTTCCTCGACCGTTCCGCCGGCGGTCAGCATCACCATTTCCGCCCCGTTCGGGTTGTCGTCGCGCGCGGTGATGAAAACAGGTTGTTCCGCCGCGTCCCCGTCGTTTTCCGTCCCGTGAGGCAACCAAGAATCCGGTTTATACGTCCACAGCAGCGTGTTCAAATGTTCCGCCAGTTCGGACAGATCCGTCCGGATCAGCAAGCGTTTGCCGGTTTCATACGCCTTTTGCGCCAAAACGGGCAAAACCTGATCCAATGTCGAATGTTGCAAGTGGTAAAAATCGATGCGCATTTTTTCCTCCGGCCTAAGGAACGGGAACGAATTTGACGACGGCGAAGAACCGTTCGCCGTTGCGGTCGATCAGCACGAAAGCGGATTCCAGCCCCAATTCGGCCGCCTCGCGTTCCCAATCGTCCGCCGCCGCCATCGACGCCAGCGTCTTTTTGTCCAATTCGACCAGCACATCGCCCGCGCGCAACCCTTTTTGCGCCGCGTCCGATCCGGCTTTGACGCCGGTGACAATCAATCCGGCGCCGCTTTTGGGCAAATTATATTTGCGCCGCGCTTCGGGTGTCGGTTCCGCCACCGTGATCCCCAATAAAGGCAGCGTTTTTGTTTTCAGGTTGTCCGGCCGCCCGTTTTGCGGCAAAGCGGAAACGGGCACTTTGTCCGTCATTTCGGAAATCGTCAGGGACAGGTTCACCTCTTTGCCGTTGCGCCACACGGTCACGGGAACGGTTTTTCCGACCGCGGCCTGCGCCGCCATGCGCGGCAAAGCCCGCATATTCGGTACGGGACGGCCGTCGAAACGGATGACGACATCGCCCGCCTTGATGTCCGATTGCGCGGCGCGGGAGGTCAAATCCACCCCCGCGACCAAAGCCCCCGCCGTTTCCGGCATTTTCAGGCCGCGGGCGATTTCCGGCGTGACGGTTTGGATTTTCAACCCCAAACGGCCGCGTCTGACCATACCGTCTTTGATCAGCGCGTCAATCACCGGCTTCACCATTTTCGACGGGACGGCGAAAGCGATCCCGACACTGCCGCCCGACGGCGAGAAAATAGCCGTGTTGACGCCGATCATCTCGCCCGCCGCGTTGAACAGGGGGCCGCCCGAATTGCCGCGGTTGATCGCCGCGTCCGTCTGGATGAAATCGTCATAGGGCCCGACCTGAATGTCGCGGGAACGCGCGGAAACGATGCCCGCCGTCACCGTGTTGCCCAACCCGAACGGGTTGCCGACGGCCATGACCGGTTCGCCGATTTCCGCGGCGTCGGAATCGCCGAACACGACGGGCGGCAAACCCGCTTTGTCGATTTTAACGACCGCCAGATCCGTTTTCGGATCCCTGCCCGCGACCTTGCCCGTCAAAGCCGTTCCGTCGTTCAGGGTCACGGTGACTTCGTCCATGCCCTCGACGACGTGCGCGCTGGTCACGATATGCCCGACGGCGTCGTAAACGCCCCCCGACCCCAGCAAAATGGATTTCGGCGCGTCGAACCCGCCGTCGCGGTAGGAATCCTTGAAAAAGTTTTCAAATGGCGATCCGCGCAAAGCCAGCATCATTTCCGGCGGTTCGGCCGTGATTTTGGTCGCGGAAACGCTGACGACGGAGGGTAGCACCTTTTTCACGGCGTCCGCGAACGACACCAGCGTTTGCGCCCGCGCGCCGCCGGAAAACAGAACGGCCAAAGCGAACAGCGCTTTAAAAATCATCCCATCCTCCTGATAAAAACGACGGCGGCGACGCCGATCGCCGCGACCAGCAGCCCCGTTTTGCGCAGCATATCGGGATCCAGCTTGACCAGTTCGCGCATGATCGCCTGCACCTTTTCGGGGGCGATCGCGTAATACAGCCCCTCCAGCACGAAAGTCAGAAAAAAAGCGACGATCAGGTCACGCACGGTTTCGCCCTCCGGTTATTTCGCCCCCGACGGCAGCGCGCCGAAGTATTTGAAAAATTCCGTGTCCGGCGAAATCACCATGGACGTGCCGTCCGTTTTGACCGCGTTTTTGTACGCTTCCAACGACCGGTAGAACGCGTAGAAATCCTTGTCGCGCTTGGACGCTTTCGCCCAGATGCGCGCGGCTTCCTTGTCGCCCTGCCCGCGCAGCACCTGCGCGTTTTTCTGGGCTTCGGCGATGATTTTGATTTTGTCGCGATCGGCCTCGGCCTTGATTTTCTGATTCATCTGCTGGCCCTGGGCGCGGAATTCCTTGGCTTCGCGTTCGCGTTCGGAACGCATACGCGCGTAAACGGCCTGCGACGTTTCTTCGGGCAGGTCGGCGCGGCGGATGCGCACGTCAACGACTTCGACGCCGAAAGCCTTCGCCTTGGAATCCACTTCGTCGCGGATGTGCGCCATGATTTCCGTGCGTTTGGGCGACAGGATCGTTTTCATGTCGAATTTGCCCAGCACGTCGCGCAAAGAGGACACGGCCGCGTCGCTCAGGCGGGAATGCGCCATTTCCTCGGTCTGCAAAGCTTGGTAAAACAGCAACGGATTGATGATTTTAAAGCGCAGGAAAGCGTCAACGACGATGCGCTTTTTATCCGACAGCAACACCTCTTTGGCCGGCGGATCCAGCCCCAGCAACCGGTTGTCATAGGAAACGACGCGCTGGATGAACGGGACTTTGACGTGCAGCCCGGGGGCGCGGATCACCCGTTTGGGTTCACCGAACTGGATGACGATCGCCTGTTGGGTCTGCGGCACGATGAACAGGGAATCCATCAAAACGACCAACAACGCCGCGGCGAAAACGCCCAAAGCAAACTTCATTTGCGGTTTCATGATCAATCCCCCTGTTTCTTTTTGATTTCGTTCACGGGCAGATACGGCAGAACGCCGCCCGTTTTTTTATCGACGATCACCTTGTCAACGTGGCCGTAAACGTCCTCCATCGTTTCCAGATACAAACGGCGGGCGACGACCTCTTTGGCCGCCAGATATTCGTCCAAAACGGCGTTGAAACGCGCGGTGTCGCCCTTTGCGGCATCAATGACGCGGGCTTTGTACGCTTCGGCTTCGGCGTTGATCTGCGACGCTTCGCCGTGCGCGCGGGGCAGGATGTCGTTGCGATAAGCTTCGGCTTCGTTGCTCAATCGTTCCTTGTCGGCCTTGGCGCGCTGAACGTCGTTGAACGCGTCGATCACCTGCGCGGGCGCGTCGGCCTTTGTCAGCTGGACGGACGTGACGGCGATGCCGGTTTTATACTTGTCCAGCAAAGACTGTAGCGTTTTTTCGGCGCGTTCCTGCACGCCTTTGCGGTCGTCGGCGATGATTTCCATGATGGGGGTCACGCCGATCGAATCGCGCATCGCGCTTTCCGCCGCCGTCCGCACGGTGGATTCCGGATCGCGGACGTTGAACAGGTAATCGCCGGCGTTTTTGACTTTCCAAGTGACAGTGAAGTTGACTTCGACGATGTTTTCGTCCCCCGTCAGCGCGATGTTTTCCGCCCGCAAATCGCGCGATATTCCGCGCCGGCGGACGGGTTCGGACGAAAATCCGATTTCGATGCGGTTTTCGCGCGACACGTTCGGCGTCAACACGGTTTCAACGGGATAGGGCAAGTGGTAGTGCAACCCCGGCGCGGTCGTGTAAGCATACTTTCCGAAACGCAGAACGACGCCCTGTTCCTGCGGCTGCACCTGATAAAATCCGGTCAGCGCCCACAGCAAAGCCGCGACGGCGGCGACACCCCACGCGCTTTTCGGGGAAAAGCCGCCCTTGTTTGACCCGCCGTTCATGATCCGGCGGACTTTGTCCTGACTTTTTTTCAGCAAAACCTCGATATCCGGCGGGACGGCGTCGTCCTGACGCGGACGCCACGGGTTTTGATCGTCGTTGTTGTTGCCCCACGGGCTTTTGTTTTCAGCCATGTCAATCTTCCTTAATTCCCAAAACGGCTTTCAATTCGTTCCATTCGCCTTTCATCATGCCGACCGTTTCGCGGTCCGCCTTTTCCCCGTTGATCAGGCGGCGCACCAGTTCCAGCCCCTTTTTCGACAGGTGCGCCCCGCCCAAAGCGTGTTCCTCGAACGCTTCGGTCGCCAAAGGCACCCATTTGCGGCAAACATCCAAAATCACGTTGGCGTAGTCGCGGATTTCCTTTTGCGCGTGCGATTCCGCGCGCAGGGACAGGAAATGGAACAGGTTGTGCAAATCCGTTTTCCAATACCATTGGGTATAAACGCTGACGGGCAGGTTCATCCGCGCCAATTCGCGCGCCAACCCCTTGCGGTTTTCGTCCTTGCGCGTGCCGTCGGGATTTTCGTTCAGCATATATTCGTAATCGTCATAGCATTTCAAAGCGTCGGCCTTTAACAGGTCGAGCACCTGCCGCGCCTCCGCCATGGACAGGACTTCGCCGCGGCCTTGGTGGTTTTCGGTCGATTGCGCAGCCATATCCTCGAATTTCGGGAAATAGAATTCACGATCCAAAATGGAATAGCGCGCCGAATATTCGTTGATGCTGGCGGTGCGGTGGCGCACCCAATGCCGCGCGACGAAAATCGGTAGCTTGACGTGCAGCTTGATTTCGCACATTTCAAACGGCGACGTGTGGCGGTGGCGCATCAAATAATTGATCAGCCCCTTGTCCTGCGACGTTTGTTTCGTTCCGCGGCCGTACGACACGCGCGCCGCCTGAACGATCGCCGAATCGTCGCCCATGTAATCGACGACGCGCACGAACCCGTGATCCAAAACGGGAAACGGTTTGTAAAGGATTTCTTCCAACGCGGGAACGGTCGGGCGTTTCGTTTGATACGACGCGGCGGCCAGTTCGTTGATTTCGCGCTGTTGTTCTGCGGTCAGTTCCATAATGCTCCAAAGCTCCGTAATCGAAAATTTCCGACAGTTTAATTCACGAACGCCATTAACACAATAAAAAAGGCGGACACCGACCGCATCCGCCTTTTTCTTCAACCGTTCATCAGAACGAATACCGGAACATGGCCGTCAGCGTGTGCGACAGGTAATCCTGCCGCCATTCCAGATTGTATCCGGCGGAAATATCGACGTGTTCGCCGACCATATAGGCGATCACACCGCCCAATTCGACGCCCAGCGCGTTGAATTCGTCGCCTTCGACGGTATAGTTCGCCCCGTTCGGCAAGCTGACCGTCGCGCTTTCACCCGACGACGACAGGTCGTAAGTCATGCCGGCGGACAGTTCGCCATGCCACAGGGAATCGCCCGACCGCGCGAAATCGCGTTTCCACCGCGCTTCGGCCGCCAGCGACAGCGTGCTGACCGAAACGGACGGAACGTTCTGGCCGATTTCGTCTTGATGCGCGTCGCGGTCGGCGGACACATAGCGCAACCCGACGGCGGGCGTCCACGTTTTCAAATCCTTTCCGATCATCAGGTTCGCGCCGAACGACGAACCGTCGTATTTGTCCGACAGGGTTATGCCGGAAATGTCCTTTTGTTCGTCATAGCTCATCGACGTCATGTTCAAAATGCCGCTGACGAACCAATCGGACGGTTTGTACATCCCGTACAAAAAGAACGAATCCCCCGTCACGTCCGTGTCGCGTTGCAGCGAATCGACGGACGCGGAGGTTGAAGCGTACCCCAGCCCGACGGCGAACACGTCCAGCAACTCGACATCGGCGCCGATGGCGAAACCGGTCGTGTCGCCGGAAAATCCCTCGGGTTTGTTCGCGGACAGGTATTCGGCCGTGTTGTAATACCCCTGCGCCCACAAACCGAAGTTTTTCGGACGCGAATAGGTCGCTTTTCTTTTCGCCCAACGTTTGCGTTCGGCGCGGTTTTCGACGGCTTCGGCGGAATCGGGTTCGATCCGGCGCTGATAGGCCGGACGCGGACGCGTCACGGGTCTGTCGTCCTGATCGTAATATCCCGCGCGGCGATAGTAATCCTCCGCCCGCATGAAACGCGAGCTGTAGGGCGATCCGCCGGAACGGCCGTACATCCGCTGGATGTCCCGATACGTTTTGGACGAACTGCCCATCGACCCCATCAATCCGTTCAAACGCGCCGACAAAGTGTTGGATATTTTAGAATGAACGGCAATCTGCTGCCGCGTCATCGCGCCGGTCACGTCGGGCGCAAGGGCGGTCAGCGCGTTCAAATACGACCGCGCCGTTTCGTTTTTCTGGGACAACGCGTCCAAATGTTCGGCGACCTCGAAAATCTTCGTCCCCGGATCGAACAGGTCGGCGTCCAAAAACGCCTGCGCCGTGCCGATCTGGTTTTTGTTACCCGATTCCTTTTCCACGACTTCGCCGCCCGTCGCCGTTTGCGTCAAACGGTAGCACCTGCCGGCGCCGCAGGTTTCCGCCTTGAAATCGTAACGGTTGTTCGACACGACGAATTCGCCCTGACCGACCGTCCCGTCAATGATTGTGAAAAGAGAACCTTCTTTCTTCGTGTTCAAACCGTAATCAACCGTCAAATTCAGTTTGACGTTGTTATAGATGTTCAGCTGACCGCCGGTAAGCGAAATGCGCCCGTACCCGTCCGACAAAACGTTGCCGTCGGCGTCCGTCGCGTCGCGCGAAATACGCAGGGACAGCGCGGAATTGTCGTTGAAATTAAAGCTGCCGTTGTCCACCGTCAAATGCGACGTGCCAAGGTTCAGCACACCGCCGGCGTTCACGTCGCCGACGCCGACCGTTGACGCGGCGTCAAACGTCGCGTATCCCGATCCGATGTGCAGAGCTTCGATATCGGCGGCCTTTTTGAAATGCGCGCCGCCCGTTCCCAGAATGTTGACCGTTTCGATATCGGCGACATCCTTGAATTCGGCCAAACCGTCCGTGATGTTCGCGGTGTCGATTTTCGCGCCGTACAGGAATTTCGCCGTCGCGGTTTTCAGGTTCAGGGTCGTCAGATCCGTCGTCGAACGGAACGTCAGCGAACCGGCGTCGGCCGAAATGTTGCCTTTGAACTGTTCGGCGTTGTCGAATACGGCGTTGGCGTTGCCTTTCAATTCCAAATTCGCGTCCGCGTCGCCTTTCAGCACGCCGATGCCGGAAAAGTCCGATCCGACGGAAACGGTGACGCCGCTTTTGATGTTGATCGTGCCCGTTTGCGACGAATAGCGCAACGTCCCGATCGACGAATCGCCGACGAAGTTCATCACGCCCGTTCCGATCGTCGCCGACGCCAGATAATTGCCGCCCGTGGACAACGCGACATCCCCCGTTCCCGCGATGAACGCGCCGTTGCCGTAAACGCTGCCGACGGCACCGCTTTGGGTCAGGTTCGTGACCGTCATCGCCATGCCTTCGTTCAAAATGACGGAACCGCCGTTTTCAAACGCCAGCGTGTCGATCAGGATGTTGTTGTAGAATTTCGCGTCCGAAGACGACCCTTTCATTTTCAACGTGCCCAAATTGCTGATGGCCGCGCGGAATTCCGACCCCGAACCGTTGATCGACAAAGTGCCGATGCCGGTGATTTGGTTTGCACCGGCCGTTTTGATCGACCCGACGGTCAATTCCTTGGCGATGTTCAGCACGCCGCCCTGATCGTCGATGAATTCGATCGCGCCGACGGGATCCGTCGTGTTGACGGTCAGCGTCCCGTGTCCGATCTGAATCGTTCCGGCGAACCCCGACCCGCTGTTCAGGTTCAGCGTCCCCGTCGCGTTGCCGGCCAGCCGCAAAACGGATGACAGGTTCGTCCCTTTGAACGACGCGCCCGTGTCGATGTCGCCCGTGACGGTGAACACCGTGTCGGCGTTGATGCTGATCGCCCCGTCGTTTTTGACGTTGGCCGCGGTCGTGTCGCCCGCGACGGTCATGACGCCGTCAACGTCCAGCGTGCCGCCGACCGTTCCGCCGTTGAACAACAGGGAGGACGAGCTGCCCACCGTCAGATTGCCGGTGATGTCGGCCGTTTTGTTGATTTTGACCGTCGAATTTCCCGCGACGTTGACGTTGCCGATTTTGCTCAAAACCGCATCGACGGACACGCCGTCTTTCAACGCCAGCGAACCCGCGCCCGTGATGATGTTGTCGTTCCCGTTGTTGCCCAGCGTCCCGATAACGGTCAGGGTTTTGCCCGCGCCGACATTGACGGTCGCGCCGCCGTCCAGCGACAAACCGCCGCCGGTTTCGCCGGCCTGCGTGTCGGACATGACGTTCAGCGTCGCGTTTTTAACGATTAGTTCGTTCAATTTGTCCAGCGTCGAATTGAACGTTCCCGTTCCGCCGTTCAAAACCAGCGTACCGCCGGAAACGACGTTGCCCGCGCCCGCCGTGATGTTGCCGGTGACGGTCGTCGTCCCCACCACCCTCAAATCGCTGTCGGCGTTGGCGAAAACGATGTTGCCGATCGACGCGTCCTTGACGGCCAGATCGCCGCCGACGCGCAGGTTTGTCAACGCGCCCGTTCCGGTGGTGATGAACGTGCCGTCCTCCTGCCCGTTGACGGTCAGCGTCCCGTTGCCGAAAATCGTGGCGTCGCCGTTGATCCGGCCGACCGTCAAAACGCCGCCGACAACGATATTGCTGCCATAATCCGCATCCAGTATGCCGATTTTCGATTCGGCCGACGAATTGAAACTGATCGTTCTGGTCGCGCCCACATCCAGTGCTTTCAGCGTCAGCCGCCCCAAATCGACAATGCCGTAGAACGTCGAACCGTCGCCGTTGACCAGACGCAGCGTCCCTTCGCCCCTGACGACGTTGCCGACATTCGTCACGATACGGCATTTATCCGCGCGCGTGCATTTGCCGTCCGCGTCGCTCAGGGTCAGGGTCGCGTCCTTGTCAATCTGCAAAACGCCGCCGACATCCGCGGAAAACGACACGCTGCCCAGCGTTGTGTCGCCCGTGATCGTCGCCGTTCCCTGCCCGATTTTCAAACCGCCCAGATAACCGACGTTTCCGGCCGTTCCGCCCGCGAATTTGATGCTGGCGTCATTTAACAGTTCCAGCGTCCCTTTGCCGGAAATCGAATTCCCCTCGCCGGAAATGCCGCCGTCCTCGCCCGGCGATTGACGCAAGGCCAAAACCGATTTTTCGTTGTCCAACGAAATCTTGCCATGATCCAGCAACAGCGAATCAATCGTCAGCGTCCCCTCTTTTGCCAGCGAAACCTCGCCATAGGTCACTTTCATTTCGCCGATGCGGTCGGAATATTCGCCGCCGAACGTCGCCTTGGCCGTTTGGCCGGACGTTCCCGTCACGTTCAAATGCGCCAGCCCGTCGATTTTTCCTTTCAAATCCGCGAAATATGTAATGTTCAGCGTGCCGGAACCCGAAATGGTGGACACACCGTCCTTTTGCCCTTTGGCGACCAGCTGGGCGACATCCAAAACGCCGTTGATTTCGATTTTCGCGCCCAAATCGGCCGTCAGCGCGTTTTTGACATTGACGGTTCCGCCGTCGCTGACGACCAGCGTTCCCGTGTTCGCCGTCCCGTCGCCCAAAACGATGGTGTTGACATTCAAAATCCCCGATTCGACCGTGGCCGCCCCTTTGGTCATTTTCAACGTGTCAAAGGACACCTGCTTCGCGTTCGACACCATGGACGCGCCGTTTTCAACGGAAACGGTCAGCGCGTTGCTTTCAAAATGCGTGTTTTCATCCGATCCTTCGGCGTCCGCGAACGTCAAAACCGTTCCATCCTTCGCGGTCACCACGCCCGCCGTGGCGTCGGCGTATTCCGTCGTCGCCTCCGTAATGATGCGGGAGTTGTTCCAAATCGTCGTTTCGCCTTTCAGCGTCAGCTTGCCGTTGGTGACGCCGTCCGCCCCTTTGACGAAAACGATGTCGCCTTGCCCCATATCCAGCGAATCCGTGATCAATTCACCCGTCAGTTGCAACACCGAATTGTTCAGCGTCACCGTTCCGGCGTAGGTCTGCCCATCAACCCTGATCGTGCCGACCTTGCCGTCGCCGACCGCGCCGACCAGATAGTCCAGCGCGGGAACTTCCGTGCCGTTTCCGCGCGCGAACGTCAACGTCCCCTCGCCTACGATGATCGTGCCGAAGCTGTTCAAGCCGCCGATCGTGCCGTCCGCCGTCCCTGTCAGCTTCAACGTGCCTTTGCCGGTCAGGTTGCCGTCCATTTTCACGTTGCTGGCCACCGACAGGACGCCGCCGTCAAGAATGCTCAAAGTCCCCTGATTATCCTGCGTAAAGGCGTTGACGGTCACTTGTTTGGCGATTGTCAGGCTGCCCTTGCTTTGATTCAACGTTCCGTCGTCCCATTTGACATCGGACCGGATTGCGAACCCGTTGTCGAATCCGACGGACAGTGTCCCTTTTCCCGAAAATTCATAGGACGCGGAGGCGGCTTCCATCACCCCTTCCCACCCCGTCAGTTTCAGCACGCTGCCCTCGGCGATGTCGTATTTGCCGCCGCGCAAATAGAGATTGTTGCCACCACCCGCATCAACGGTTGTAGTGACGCCCGCCGTCGCCGCGCCCTTTCCGCCGTCGCTGCCGATGTCGTAACCGACAAACCAGTTGCCGCCCGTCATGTACAGCGTACCTTCGTTCGATTCGTACATTTTAAACTGGGAATTTTTGGAAAAGAAAAACGTGCCGCCAGAAACGCTCAAATCCCCCATCGACTTGACATCGTATTTGATTTCCTTGCCGTCCTCGTCCAGCCCTTTCAACACCGACTGTTCCGAGCCTTTGCGGATGTCGATCGCGCCCGTGAACGTCCCGTTGTTGACCGTCAAATCACCCGTAATCTGTGTCGGATAAACTGTTTCTCCGCTGTACAAAGTACCGAAAGCCCCATCCGGAAACGACGGAATGTACGCCGAATAATCCCAAATCACGCCGCCGTCGAAATCAATTCGCGTGTCCGATCCCTGAATGGACAAACCGCCGGACGAATTTTGATACAGCCCGTTTTCAAACTCGCCGCTTCCCGTCACACCCGTCACGCCGTCAATGCCGTTGATTACACCGCCCGTTGTTTCCGTCTTCTTGCCGCCGTTCAGGACGTACCGTCCTTGGATGACGCCGCTGACCGTTTGTTTGCCATCAACAACGGTTGGATCGGCCATCGCGGAAACGGGGATGAAAACCGCGGCGGTCAATGCCGTTGACAGCAGCAGCCGTCCCTTGAAACCGGACATATTATCAATCAGGCGCATTTCAGTTAATCCTTTATAGACGCATACGCCGTGCATCTTATCGAAAAAAGATTAAAAGAATTATTACTAAGGCCAGTGCCAGATTTTTTTCTGTTGTGAGAAACGACGGAAAGAAACCTTTCCGGAAAAGGAATTTCGCGAATATTACTTCAATCGCCGTTTTATCATGACGAACACGGAAAAATCCTTTTTCCTTGATATCGTTCACGCCGTTCCGAAACTTTACGTTTTCCCGCAAGTGTCCTTTCTGGCGCTTTTGGAACCGGTCGGCCAAGCTTCTTTGGGAAAAATTCAAAGCAAACGGGGTGATTTTGTTGTCTGCGACATCAAAACAAACCGTTATTGCGTCATCGAACTGGATGACCGGTCGCATATCGGCAAACAGGGCAAGGATCTGGAACGGGACGGATTCTTCGATTCGGCCGGTATTCACTCTTTGCGTTACAAAATAAACAACAAACCCTCCGCCGAAGCTTTGAGAGAGGATATTTTTTCAAATCTTTCTTGAAAAAAGACACGAACCGTGACAGTATAATTTTGTGCTTATACAT
>DJSW01000009.1 GCA_002439085.1 Alphaproteobacteria bacterium UBA6324 | reverse complement strand
CGACTGCCGTCTTGCCTCGTTAAGGCTCATTGATAACAAAACAAAAACGCCCGTTTAAGGGCGTTTTTTAGTTTTGTTATTGGAGCGGGCGAAGGGATTTACTCGGGGCGGAACGCCCCTCGCCCTGCGGGTCGCTCGCTGCGCTCGCGTTGCCTGCGCTGTCGCTCCGGCCGAACCCGATTCCGGTTAAAAACGTCGAGGGTTCAAATCCGACCTTGTTGCAAATATAAAAAAGCGTCCAAAAGGACGCTTTTTTATATTGGAGCGGGCGAAGGGATTTGAACCCTCGACATCAACCTTGGCAAGGTTGCGCTCTACCCCTGAGCTACACCCGCGCTCCGTTTCAACAGTGCTGGATTATAACGGATGTTTTTTCGTTTGCAAGAAAAATTTTCACTTTTTTTCATTTTTTTTATTTTTTCCGCCCAGGCCTTGCGTCCGGCCGTTTTCGCGACGATTTTCCGTTTTATTCGCGGCCGTTTTCATATATGATGACGCCCGTTCTGTTCTTTGATTTCCGGAGGGGAATATGCCTTTGATTTTTCAAGACGCCGCATCGCAGCCCGACGTTGTCAAAACGGGAACGATGCAGTCGTTCAAATCCGACGTTGTTGACGATTCCAAAAACCGCGTCGTTCTGGCTTTTTTCATGACGGCGCAAAATCCGCCATGCGACCGGTTCGCCCAGCTGTTGGAAAAATACGTCCGACTGGCGAACGGCAAAGCCGCGCTGGTCAAATTCGACATCATGGAATGTCAGCAGCTGGCAATGCAGCTGGGGATTCAAAGCGTCCCGACGACCATGATTTTCGCCAAAGGCGGGCTGGTGGACGGATTCGCCGGCGAAATTCCCGAATCGCAGCTGAAAAGCGTCATGCAGGCCTTGATCGGCAAAGCCGCGCTGTCTTTGGATGAAATGCTGAAAGACGCCGCGCAGAAGCTGGGCGACGGACAGGCGCAGGCGGCGTTGGAAGCTTATGCCGCCGTTTTGGAAAAGGACGAGGCCAACCCCGCCGCTTTCGCCGGCATGATCCGCGCGTTCATCGCCCTGAAACAGCTGGACGCAGCCAAAGATTTGGCCGACGGGCTGGACGCGTCGGTGAAATCCCCCGATCTGGAATCGGCCAAGGTCGCGCTGAAAATGGCGTTGGAAGCGCAAAACGCCCCGAAACCCGACGATTTGGCGCAAAAGGTCGCGCAAAACCCCGACGATCTGCAGGCGCGCTATGATTACGCCAACGCTTTGTTCGCCGCGGGCGACGCGGAACGCGCGATCGACGAGCTGGTTGCCATCATCGCCAAAGAACGCGAATGGAACAACGACGCCGCGCGCCAGCAACTGTTTAAAATCTTCGCCGCGCTGGGGCAGACGAATCCCGTCACGGTCGCCGGACGGCGCAAGCTGTCCTCTTTGTTGTTTTCGTAAAGGCGGCCGTCATGACCAACAGCATTTTCGATGTCACAATGGTGGAATTGCCGGCCACCCTGCCCGTTTTGCCGTTTTCCGGATCTTTCCTGTTTCCGGAAACGAAACTGAACCTGCGAATCTATGAAATGCGCTACATCCGTTTGGTGTTCAATGCGCTGGCGTCGGCGCGCCTGATCGGCATGGTTCAACCGACGGAACAGAACCTGCCTTTGAAAGTGTCGCCGCTGTATAAAACGGGATGCGCCGGCCGGATATCCGGATTTATGGAATCGGACGACACGCTGTTGATCACGTTGACGGGAATCGCGCGGTTTAACGTGATTTCCGAACACGACCACAGCGGCATTTACCGCGACGCCGCCGTCGATTTCACCCCTTTCGCGGCGGATTTCAACCTGCGGGATTTCAAGTTCAATAAAAAGGAACTGTTCGCCAAACTGGACTTTTACGCCTATTCCAACAAAATCGACCTGACATCGGAAATGTTGAAACAGACGCCCGACGAACAGATTCTGATGACGCTGGCTTCTTTGCTGCCGTTTGAATCGGCGGAAAAGCAGGCGTTGCTGGAATGCGCGTCAATGCAAAAGTTTTACGACACGCTGCTGCTGCTGTTAGACGTGAATTCGGGCGGCCGGATAAATTAAACAGAGATTTTACCTTTTGATGCCATAACGGGGGCGGAGTTTATTTTACCATGGTCACATCTGATAACCGCACATTCCTGCCCGACAGTTTGAAAGCGTTTTTACGCAAGGCCGCCGTTCGCCTGTCCGGATTGGCCGTGATCGCGGCGGGGTGCGCTTTGGCGGCCGCGTTGGCGACCTACCGTTCAACGGATCCGTCGTTTAACACCGCGACGGGCGAGGCCGCGCAAAACGCGTTGGGCGGCGCGGGCGCGATCTGCGCCGATTTGCTGTGGCAGTATTTCGGGCTGGGCGCGATTCTGTTTCCGCTGGCCGTCACGGCCTGGGGCGTTCTGATTTTCCGGTTGAAATGGCACAAGTATCAGATTTTGCGCGTTTTATGCTTCATCCCGACGCTGTTTTTGACGCTGGTTCTGCTGTCCGCGCTGCCGGCCGTTTCGTTTTCGCCCGTCATCGCCGGATTTTCGGGCGCGGTCATGCCGGCGTTTTACCAACCGCTGATTAACGGATTGAGCGTCGCGCGCCTGTCCTATTTGGAATACCTGATGCTGCCGGTTGTGTTTGTCGCGACCGTATTCGGGTTGGCTTCGACGCTGGGGATTCCGTTCTATCTGGTCAAGCGGTGGATCTCCGGATTGGCGGCCGTGTGCAAAACGGCGGGAACGGCCGTGTGGCGCAAAGTGCGCAAGCAAAACGGCGCGGAGCAGACGGAACCCGAAACCCCGCCCGAAGAATTGCCGCAAAGCCTGTTCGCCGAACAGGGCGAGCTGAATTTGGTGGAAAAGGAACAGCCGCAGCGGCCGAAAGCGCCCGCGAAACCATCGCCGCTGAAATCCATTCGCGAACAGCGCGAATACGCCCGCACGTTCCATTTGCCGAAACTGGATTTCCTGACCAAGCCCAAGGTTGACAAGGACGCGGCCGTGTCCCGCGACTATCTGGAAAAACGCGCCCGCCAGCTGGAGGAAGTGTTGGAGGAATACGGCGTCAAAGGCGAAATCGTCAACGTCCGTCCGGGGCCCGTCGTCACTTTGTTTGAATTGGAACCCGCGCCGGGGATCAAAACGACGCGCGTCATCAATCTGGCCGACGACATCGCCCGTTCCATGAGCGCGCTTTCCGTCCGCATCGCCGTCGTCCCCGGCCAAAGCGTCATCGGCATCGAAATGCCCAACGAAAAACGCGCCGACGTGTATTTAAAGGAAATGTTTTCCTGCGATGAATTCAAAAACGCGACAAAGCCGCTGCTACTGGCTTTGGGCAAGGACATCGGCGGCAAACCGACGTTCGCCGATCTGGCGAAAATGCCGCACCTGCTGGTCGCCGGAACGACCGGTTCGGGCAAATCCGTCGCGATCAACACCATGATTTTGTCGCTGGTTTACCGCCTGACGCCGCAGCAGGTGCGGCTGATCATGGTTGACCCGAAAATGCTGGAACTGTCCGTGTATAACGGCATCCCCCATTTGCTGACCCCCGTCGTCACCGACCCGAAAAAGGCCGTGCTGGCGTTGAACTGGGCGGTGCGCGAAATGGACGACCGCTATCGCCAGATGAGCGAGCTGGGCGTGCGCAACATCGACGGGTACAACGCCAAGGTCAAGGAAATGATCGACAGCAAGGAACCGATGACGCGCACCGTTTTGACCGGTTACGACAACGGCGAACCGATTTACGAGGAACAGCAGCTGAACCTGAAACCGTTCCCCTATATCGTCGTCATCGTTGACGAAATGGCCGATTTGATGATCACGGCGGGCAAGGAAATCGAAGTCGCCGTCCAACGCATCGCGCAAAAGGCGCGCGCCGCCGGCATTCATTTGATTTTGGCGACGCAGCGTCCGTCCGTTGACGTGATCACCGGCACGATCAAATCGAACTTTCCCGAACGGATCAGTTTCCGCCTGACGACGAAAATCGACAGCCGCACGATTTTGGGCGAACAGGGGGCTGAACAGTTGCTGGGGCGCGGCGATATGCTGTATCTGGCGCAGGGACAGCGTCCCGTCCGCCTGCACGGGCCGTTCGTCAGCGACGCCGAAGTCGAAGCCGTCACCGCGCATTTGCGGCTGCAGGGCGTTCCCGAATACGAACAGTCCGTGACCGAGGAACCGCCCGAATCCGCCGGCGATTCCGGTTTGAATTTGGACGACGACGCGGATGCCAGCCTGTACGACAAAGCCGTCGCCGTCGTTTTGCGCGACCGCAAAGTATCCACCAGCTACATCCAGCGACAGTTGCGGATCGGATACAACCGCGCCGCCGACCTGATCGACCAGATGGAAGCGCAGGGCGTCATTTCCCCCGCCGGCCATTCGGGCAAACGTGAAATTCTGGTTCCCGACAACCGGTGAACCTGATAAAGTGGAAAAAAACGAAACGGAATGAAAACAATGCTGAAAGCTTTTCTGATCTGCCTGATTCTGACGGCCGCGCCCGCCGCCGCCGCGCCCGCGCCGACGCGGGAAAAAGCGATTGCGGACATTGAAAACTATTTCAACGGCATCAAAACGATCAAAAGCCGTTTTTACCAGATCAGCGACAACGGCGGAACGGCGCAGGGGGATTTTTACGTTCTGAAACCGAACAAAATGCGGTTGGAATACGATCCGCCCCATCCCGTCGAAATCATTGCCGACGGATATTACTTGATTTTCCACGATAAAAAGCTGGAACAGGTCACCTATCTGGATTTGGACGACAATCCCGCGTCCATGATTTTAAAGGAAAACCTTTCCTTTGCCAAAGAAGGGTTGATCGTCACGGACTTTACGGCGGAAAACGGACTGATTTCCGTCACCGTCATGAAAAACAACCAGCCTGCCGCCGGACAAATCACACTGGTTTTCAGGGATAAACCGCTGACCCTGCGGCAATGGCGCGTCACGGACGCCCGGCAGATCACAACGGTCGTGACACTGGATAACATGGAAATCAATCCGCCTTTGGACGCCAAACTGTTCAAGTTCAAAGACCCGAAAAAGGCGCGCTGACACAAAAATGCCGGCGGGCTTTGGCGGCCGGCCGGCGGTTTTCGACAATCGGTTTTTGTTACAGCTTCAATCCGGCCACCCAATCGGTCAAACCGACCGTTCCGGCGCCGTATCCCGCCCAGCCGGACGGTTCAACGACGCATCCTTTGCACGCCGCCGTTAAATCGCGCGTCGTGTTTTGGACGCCGCCGCCGCCGTGCGTGACGAACGGAATTACCCGCTTGCCGGAAAGATTGACGCTTTCCAAAAAGCTGTGGATGTGCGGCGCGACCGTCCCCCACCAGTTCGGCGAACCGATGAAAACCACATCATAGGGCGTGACATCGATCACCCCGCCGGTCATCGCGGGACGGAAACCGCTTGCGATTTCCTTTTTGGCCTGTTCGGTCATCGGACGGTACGCGTCGGGATAGGTGTGATCCGAACGGATTTCATACAAATCGCCGCCGGTTTGCGCTTGAATCGCGCGCGCCACCGCCGCCGTGTTGCCGCTGTAGGAATAATACGCGATCAGAATTTTAGGTTTGCTCATGGCCGCTCCTTGCGCCGTTTGCGCGGAAACGGGCGTCGCAAAAGACAGAACCGCGCCGAACAGCGTTAAAAAAAGTTTACGCATAACTGCCTCCTTCAAGGTTGTGATTCCAGCCTAAGGATTAAAGTATGCTTTAAGTCAAGCTTTTTTTTTACGCGTTTGTGACGCAAACCGTTTTGAACCCCGCTTCGTCAACCGCGGCGGCCAGCGTTTCGTCGGCGACGTTGCCGTTTGTTTCGACATCGGCCTTTTTCGCTTTCAAATCGACGGCGGCGTCGATCACGCCGTCAACGGCACGCAAAGCTTTGACAACGCAGGCGGCGCAATGTTCGCAATGCATCCCTTCGATCACAACGATTTTTTTCATATGCTTTTTCCTTTCCCGTAAACCGCCCGCGAACCGGCGCAGGCGAAGCGCGTTTGTCACAACGCTGAACGAACTGAAGCTCATCGCCGCGGCGGCGACGGCGGGGGTGAACAAAACGCCGAAACGGGGATAGAAAACGCCCGCCGCCACGGGAATGCACACCAGATTGTAAAAGAACGCCCAGAACAGGTTTTCCTTGATGTTTTTCAAAACGGCGCGCCCCAATTCCAACGCGAAAACGACGGACGACAGATCGCCGTTCATCAACACGACATCCGCGGATTCGACCGCGATGTCCGTTCCCGACCCGACCGCCAACCCGACATCCGCCCGCGCCAACGCCGGCGAATCGTTGATCCCGTCCCCGACCATCGCGACGGTTTCGCCTTGTTCGCGCAGACGGCGGATCTCGCGTTCCTTGTCCTGCGGCAACATTTCCGCGGCAAAGTCATCAACCCCCGTCGCCGCCGCCACAGCCGCCGCCGTGCGCGCGTTGTCCCCCGTCAGCATAACCGTTTTGATTCCGGCGGCGCGCAACGCTTTGACAGCCGCCGCCGCATCCGGTTTAACGGGATCGGCGATGCCGACCGCGCCCAACAATTTGCCGCCGACCGCGCAAAAAACGGGCGTCCGCCCCGATGCCGCCCATTTTTCAGCCGTTTGTTCCAACGTATTTTCAACACCCGCCGTCCGCATCATCCGCGCGTTTCCGGCGCAACAGGAAACTCCGCCGATTTTGCCGCGAATCCCTTGGCCGTCGATTTGTTCAAAATTTTCGACCTTGCAAACAGTGGCGTTCAAACCGGCCGCCCAAGAAATCACCGCCCGCCCCAGCGGATGCCCCGACATCGTTTCCAGCGACGCCAGCGTTTCCGCCAGCCGGTCGTCCAATTCCTCCACGTCCGTCACGGCGGGCTTTCCGGCCGTCAGCGTCCCCGTCTTGTCCAACGCGACCGTCGTGACGCGTCCCGCCGTTTCCAACGCGGCCGCCGTTTTAAACAAAACGCCCCGCGCCGCTCCGCGTCCCGCGCCGACCATGATCGCCGTCGGCGTCGCCAGCCCCAGCGCGCACGGACACGAAACGACCAGCACGGAAACGCCCGCGGACACGGCGAACCCCGCCGCCGCCCCCGACAACAGCCAGACCGCGGCCGTCAGCGCCGCCGCGATGATGACGAAAGGAACGAACACGCCGCTGATTTTATCGGCCAGACGCGCGATCGGCGCTTTGGACGATGTGGCTTCGTCCACCAGTCGGACGATCTGCGCCAGAACCGTGTCCGAACCGACTTGCCGCGCGCGCATCACGAAATGTCCCGACACGGCGACGGCGGCGGCCAAAACGGTGTCGCCCGCCTTTTTGGAAACGGGCGCGCTTTCCCCCGTCATCGCCGATTCGTCCAAAACGCCGCATCCTTCAACAATTTCCCCGTCCGCGGCGATTTTGTCCCCCGCCTTGACCACGATCAGATCGCCGGTTTTCAGTTCGGACGCCGGAATCGTCCGTTCCGCGCCGTTGCGGACGACGACAGCCGTTTGCGGCGCCAAAGTCAACAGCTTTTCAATCGCGGCCGCCGTTTTTCCCTTGGCGCGGGATTCCAGATACCGCCCCAACGTGATCAGCGTCAATACCATCGCGGCCGATTCAAAATACAGATCGCCCTCGCCCCCCGTCAGGCACAGGACGCACGCGCTGTAAACGACCGCCGCCGTCGCCCCCAAAGCGATCAGGGAATCCATGTTCGGCGCGCCGCGGAAAAGCGTTGCGAACCCTTTGATGAAACAGCCGCGGTTGACCCAAACCGTCAAAGCGGTGAAAAAAGCCTGCGCGCAGCCGGACGCGAACGGGTCGGCGACCGCGCCGCCCATGGAACACGCCAGCACGCCGGACATAAAAACAAAAGACAGGATCAGCCGCTGTTTCAATCCGTCCGTTTGCGTTTGCGCGCGCGATCCGGCCGCGGCGGGCGACGCGCCGTAACCGGCCTTTCGCACGGCGGCGGCGATCGCGCCGGCCGTCAAAACCGCGTCGTCGTATCGAACGGTCATATTGTTTTTCAACAGGTTGACCGAAACGTCCGCGACGCCCCGCAATGCCCCGACGACTTTGCCGACGCGCGCGGAACAGGCGGAACAGCTCATCCCCGTGATATCGAAAACCTGTTTTTTCATAGCACCTCCGCTTTTGTTGATTTATCGCACATTTCCAAATCCGTGTGAACCCTCTTTCCGGTTGTGTCTTGCGGCGCATCCCTGTGACAAATCGCATAGAAACGAAAAATTTTCCGATTCCGATGACGGGTAAAATTGATTTTATCTGTTTTTATTAAGACTGCAACATATTGATTTTATTATTTTAAGTTATCCACCCCATCTAAAAATCCGATTTTCATTGATATTTCGCGCCCAAAACGGTTAATATGAGGGTGTAAGGTTCAATTTCATTAGCGGAGAGGATTCTCATGATGAAAAAGGTTTTATTCTGTATCAGCCTGCTGGCTTTGACCGTATGGGCGGGTCAAGCGTCGGCCAAGGCGGTGAAACTGGGGCGCAGCGCCGAGGTTTCCACCCGTGCGACGGGGTCGATATCGGCAGTGTCGGCGAAAGCGACCATTTCGAAATCCTGTTGCGCACACTGTATTTCCTGCGATACGACATCGGGAATCTGTTCCGCGTGCGCCGGCGGTTACAAGCTAGTTGACAACAAATGCGAATACATTCCCACTCCTATAGATCAAGACGCGGAATGCGTTCGGAACTGCGGCGACGGTTTCTACTACGACCGTCCGGGGGCTAAAAACAACGGTCAGGAGCTGGTTTGCACGAAATATCCGAAATCCTGCGGTTACGGTTGCACCACCGGTTGGGATATCAAATATCTGGTGAACGGCACGAACTACACCTGCCAGACCGCAATTCAATCCAGCGACGAAAGCGATCCGATGTCCGACGCGGCCTGTGTCAAATACTGCGGTCAAGGATTCGCCGGCGCGCGTTCCGGATTGAAAAACGGCGGCAAGGAAATCGTTTGCACGCGGTATCCGAAATCCTGCGGTTACGGCTGCACCACCGGCTGGGACATCGATTATCTGGTGAACGGCACGAACTACACCTGCCAAACCGCGATTCAAACCGGCGACGATAGCGGTGATATGTCCGACGCGGCTTGCGTCAAACACTGCGGCCAAGGATTCGCCGGCGCGCGTTCCGGCCTGAAAAACGGCGGCAAGGAAATCGTTTGCACGAAATACCCGCTGTCCTGCGGTTACGGGTGCACGGTCGGTTGGGATATCGACTATCTGGTGAACGGAACGAACTACACCTGCCAGACCGCGATTCAAACCGGCAAGAACGCCGATTGCGTCCGGTTGTGCGGCAGCGGCTTCTACTATGACCGTCCGGGTGAAAAAAACAACGGTCAGGAACTGGTTTGCACGAAATATCCGAAATCCTGCGGTTACGATTGTACCACCGGTTGGGATATCCAATATCTGGTTCAGGGAACGAACTACACCTGCCAGACGGCGATCCAGAACTGATTTAACGACACAAATCCAAAAAGGCGGAGGATTTTCCCCCGCCTTTTTCATATCCGTTTTTTTTATCCGCCCTTTTCTTTTTACGCCCGTTTGTTCACAAAGTTCCCCCTCTTGGCCGGCGCGCGTTTTTCCGAATACGAAAATCCCCCGATTTTACGATCGGGGGATTTGTGATGTTGTTGCTACTATTCTTTGATCTGTTCGTACGCCCAATCCAGCCACGGACACAGTTTTTTCACGTCGTCCGTTTCAACCGTCGTGCCGCACCAGAAACGCAACCCAGCGGGCGCGTCCTTGTACGCGTTGCAATCGAACGCGACGCCTTCGTCGCCCAGCAGTTTGACCATTTTCTTCACGGTTTCCTTTTGCTCTTCGGGCGATTTCCGTTTGAACCAATCCGCTTTGATCGACAGGCAAACCGACGTGTTGGAACGGTATTCAGGTTCGCGCGCCAGAAACTCCGCCCAATCCGAACGCGCGACGAAATCCGCCAAAACGTCGAAATTCGCGCGGCTGCGGGCGATCATGCCGCGCAAACCGCCGACGGATTTAGCCCAATTCAGCGCGTCGATCACGTCTTCGACGCACATCATGGACGGCGTGTTGATCGTATCGCCGACAAAAATGCCTTCGTTCAGCTTGCCGTTCGCCGTCATGCGGAAAATTTTCGGCATCGGCCACGCGGGCGTGTAGCTTTCCAGCCGTTCGACCGCCCGCGGGCTGAGGATCAGGACGCCGTGCGCCGCTTCGCCGCCCAACGCTTTTTGCCACGAAAACGTCACGACATCCAGCTTTTCCCACGGCAGATCCATCGCAAAAGCGGCCGAGGTCGCGTCGCAAATCGTCAGCCCCGTCCTGTCCGCCGCGATCCAATCGCCGTTCGGCGCGCAAACGCCCGATGTTGTGCCGTTCCACGCGAACACGATATCGCGGTCTTT
Organism: Alphaproteobacteria bacterium UBA6324; assembly: GCA_002439085.1. Lineage (GTDB taxonomy): Bacteria > Pseudomonadota > Alphaproteobacteria > CAAGCB01 > CAG-977 > UBA11549. The sequence continues at coordinate 105,846 of DJSW01000009.1, read as the reverse complement.
GTCGGCTTGCGACAGGTCGGGCAACCGACCGTAAGGGGCGTCAAACACGCGCACGTCGGTCAGTTTCAGCTGTTTGACGACATCCGTCACCCACCCTTTGCCGAACGTTTCCCACGAAAACATATCAATGCCGCGCGCGCCCAGCAAAGACCACAGTGCCGCTTCGACCGCCCCCGTATCCGACGCGGGCATGATGCCGACGCGGTAGGCTTCGGGAACGCCCAAAACCTCTTTCATCAAATCAATCGCCAGTTTCAGGCGCGAACGCCCCAAAACGGAACGGTGCGACCGCCCCAAAACGTTCGTGTTCAAAACGTCGGGCGTCCACCCCGGCCGTTTGGCGCAAGGCCCCGACGAAAAGTTCGGGCAATTCGGTTTTTCAACGGGCTTTTGCATTTTCATATTCCCCTTTTCAAATCACAGATGCGCTTCCAACGCTTTGACTTCGCCGATCAAAGCCTGCGCGATTTCTTCGGCCATCGCGGCGATTTGGGCTTGGTCTTCGCCCTCCAGCATAATGCGGATCAGCGGTTCCGTGCCGGACGGACGGATCAGCAGCCGCCCGTTGTCGCCCAACGCGCGTTCCGTTTTGTCGATCGCGATCTTGACGTTTTCGCTGTCCAGCGCCGCCCGCGCCAACGCGCGATCGGACAGGCGCACGTTTTTCAACAGCTGCGGCACGGGCTCGAACAAGTGCATGACCCGGCTGACGGGCTTTCTTTCCTTGACGACGGCGGCGCAAACCTGCAACGCGGCGACCAGCCCGTCGCCCGTCGTCGAATGTTCGCCCAAAATCAGGTGACCGGATTGTTCGCCGCCCAGATTGTAGCCGTCCGCCCGCATCCGTTCGACGACGTAACGGTCGCCGACCTGCGTGCGGATGTGCTTCAGGCCGTTGGCTTTCAAGTATCTTTCCAGCCCCAGATTCGACATCACGGTCGTGACGACGCCGTTGCCTTTCAGAATGCCGGATTCTTTCCATTCGCGGCTGACCAGCGCCAAAATCTGGTCGCCGTCGATCACTTGCCCCTTTTCGTCGCAAACGATCAGCCGGTCGGCGTCGCCGTCCAAAGCGATGCCGATGTCCGCCCCCTGTTTGACGACCTGTTCGCACATTTTATCGGTGTGCAAAGCGCCGCAATCGGCGTTGATGTTGCGTCCGTCGGGATCGACGCTGATCGCGACGACCTCCGCCCCCAATTCGTACAGAACCGTCGGCGCGACGCGGTAGGACGCGCCGTTCGCGCAGTCCAGAACGACTTTCAGCCCGTCCAGACGTTTGCCGCGCGGAAACGTGTTTTTCGCGTATTCGATGTAACGGCCGACCGCGTCGTCCAAACGCCGCGCCTGACCGATCTGCGACGACGGCGCCAAACAATCCTTTGTGTCGCCGAACACGCGTTCCTCGATTTCCAATTCCATTTCGTCGGACAGCTTGTACCCGTCGGGACCGAAGAATTTAATGCCGTTGTCCTCGTACGGGTTGTGCGACGCGGAAATGACGACGCCCAGATCGGCGCGCATCGAACGGGTCAGCATCGCCACCGCGGGCGTGGGCATCGGCCCCAACAGCAAAACGTCCATGCCGACCGCCGTAAATCCGGCCGTCAGCGCCGTTTCGATCATATAGCCCGACAGGCGCGTGTCTTTGCCGATGACGACCTGCCGGCGGTGGTCGCCGCGTTTGAACAAAGACCCCGCCGCGATCCCCAGTTTCAGCGCGATTTCCGCCGTCATCGGGTATTGGTTCGCTTTGCCGCGAACGCCGTCCGTTCCGAAAAGTTTTCTTACCGCCATGTCAAGCTCCTTAAAATAATCCGTTTAAACGGTGATGTCCCGCCGTTTCGTTTTACCAAATCCGACGGGACGTTCAATACACATTCTGTTACGAAACCATACGAAAGGCTATTCCTGCGGTTCATCGCCGCCGGAATTTCCGCCGTCCGTTCCGGCCGGTTCCGCGTCGTCCGTGATCGGCACGGTCGAACGCACGGAAACGTGGACGCCCTCCTCTTCGCGGGTGATTTTTTCGCCGCGGATCAAGGCGTTGACTTCGTCCGCCGTCAGCGTTTCATATTCCAGCAGCCCCTGCGCGATGCTTTCCAGCGCGTCGCGTTTGTCATGCAAAACGCGTTGACAGGTGCGATAGGCTTCGTCAATCAGCTCCTTGATTTCCGCATCGACTTTCGCGGCCAACTCTTCGGACACGTTTTTGCGCTGCGAAATCGAATAGCCGAGGAACACTTCGCCGTCGGGTTCTTCGATCGCGACGGGACCGATGTTTTTGTTCATACCCCACTGCGTGACCATGTTGCGCGCGATGTTCGTCGCCACGCGGATGTCCTGCGACGCGCCGGTGGATACGTTGTCCGCGCCGAAAATCATTTCCTCGGCCACGCGGCCGCCGAAACAGATGCCCATGCGCTCTTTCAAATAAATGTAGGAACGCGAATCCTTGTCGTCCGTCGGCAGGGACATCGTGACACCCAACGCCCGCCCGCGCGGAATGATCGTGACTTTGTGTAGCGGGTCGGAATGGGGCGATTCCAGAATCATCAGGGCGTGGCCGGCTTCGTGATAGGCGGTCATTTTCTTGTCGTCCTCGGTCATGATGTGGGATTTGCGTTCCGCGCCCATCATCACCTTGTCCTTGGCGTATTCAAATTCCGCCATCGTCACGACGCGTTTGTTGCGCCGCGCCGCCAGCAAAGCGGCTTCGTTGACCAGATTCGCCAGATCAGCGCCCGAAAATCCGGGGGTGCCGCGCGCGATTTTTTTGATATCGACATCGGGGCCCATCGGGCTTTTTTTCATATGAACGGCAAGGATTTTCTCGCGTCCCGCCAAATCGGGGTTCGGCACGACGACCTGCCGGTCGAAACGGCCGGGGCGCAGCAAAGCGGGGTCAAGCACGTCGGGGCGGTTCGTCGCCGCGATCAAAATGACCGCTTCGTCCGTGTCGAAACCGTCCATTTCCACTAACAGCTGATTCAACGTCTGTTCGCGTTCGTCGTTGCCGCCGCCCAATCCCGCGCCGCGGTGACGCCCGACCGCGTCGATTTCGTCGATAAAGACCAGACACGGCGCGTGTTTTTTCGCCTGATCAAACATATCGCGGACGCGCGACGCGCCGACGCCGACGAACATTTCAACGAAATCCGAACCGGAAATGGTAAAGAACGGCACGTCCGCCTCGCCCGCGACGGCTTTGGCCAACAGCGTCTTGCCCGTTCCGGGGGGGCCGACCAGCAGAACGCCGCGGGGGATTTTGCCGCCCAAGCGTTGGAAACGGGCGGGGTCTTTCAAATAATCGACGATTTCAACCAAATCCTCTTTGGCTTCGTCGATGCCGGCCACGTCGGCGAACGTGACCTTGCCCTGCCCCTCCAGCATACGGGCGCGCGATTTGCCGAAGTTCATCGCCTTGCCGTTGCCGGCGGACATCTGGCGCATAAAGAAAATCCACACGCCCAGAAACAGGATGAACGGCAGCCAGTACAGCAGGCCGCCCCAGAAAGAATCTTCGCTTTCGGGCGGAACGGCGGTGACGCGGACATCCTTTTCCAACAGCTTGTCAACCAACCCAGCGTCGTCGGGCGCATACAGCGCGAATTTGCGTCCGTCCGTCGAAACGCCGGCGATTTTGTTGCCCTGCATGACGACTTCGCGCACTTTGCCGTCGCGCACCTGTTGCGTGAATTCGGAAAAAGCCAGAACCGTGCGGTTTTTCCCCGCGCCGCCGTTTTGGAACGCGCCGAACAGGCTGAACAACAGAAAGCCGGCAATCAGCCAAACCAATAAATTTTTACTCACATCCACCGCCTTTATGTTACGGGACACGTCCATTGCGCCGTTTCGCACAGCGAATTGCGCGGCGTGAACGCGACCCGACAAGTCGCATTTGTTCGTTTATACCCTAAATGCGGCACAATAAAAAGCCCCTGATTGTCAAAAATCGCCGGCAGGACGGAAAAAGCCCGTTTGCCGAACACGTTTCCGATCCGCAGCCGGTGTCCCAACGGCGCGGCCGTCACGGGAAAATCAAGCGGCGCATCGAAATCGAACGTGAACCTGTCCCATGAAAAGCGCGTCGCACCCGCCGCCGCAATCGCGGGCGGGGGCAAATCGCGTTCCTCGCGCCAAACGATCACCCGCCCTTCGGACGCCGGCGCGATCAAACATCCGCCCAGCGACGCCCCGCGGAAATCCGGCGACCGCAGCAACCGCCCGTTCAACGATTCAAGGCTGTCCGTGCGCGGCGCGTAAATCCCGTTTCCGACAAACCGCAAAAAATCCCCCAGCAGGAAAACGCCCGTTTCCGCGTCCGTTTCCGCAAAAGCGTCGCGGGAAAACAGCAGATATCCCTTTTCATTTCGTTCGACGCGCGCGTTGATGAAACGAGCGGCCTTTTCCTCTTGCGCGCGACGCAAAGCCCCGTAACGCAGGGTCTGTTCAAACGCCGTGTCGATCTCCGCCGCCGTCAAGACCCGACGCAAACGGCCGCGGGCGAAATCGTCGGACAGGTTGGTTTCGTCCTCGACCCAATCCAGCCCCTCGCGCCGGTTGTATTCCCGCAAATCCGCAGGCGCGATCCCCAGCAGCGGACGCAATATCCGGCCGTATCCCGTTTGCCGGACGGCCGACATTCCGGCCAGCCCCGCCGATTTGCTGTGCCGTTCCAAACGGATCAGATACGTTTCCGCCTGATCCTGCCGGTGATGCCCAAGCAGCAGCGATTTCGCCCCCGCCGCGCGACACGCGTCCGCCAACAGCCCGTATCGGGCTTCGCGCGCCGCCCGTTCGACGCCGGTCGCCGGTTTTTCGCCCGTCCACGTCAGCAAACGACATTCGACGCCGCGGCTTTGCAGCCGGTTGACGGTTGTCAGAGCCTGTTCGCGCGACACGGCGCGCAACCCGTGGTCAACGACCAAAGCCAGCATTTCCCCGCCGTTTTGCCGCGTGTATTCCCGCGTCAAACCGCACAGCGCGGTGCTGTCCGCCCCGCCGGAAACGGCGACGGCGATCTTTCCCCCGTCCGGCAACCCGAACGAACGCATCGCTTTTTGAAAAACGGCGCGGGTTTGTTCTACGGACATGAAAGTTTTTGGACTTCCTTGTCCAGCCGTTTTTTCATGGATTCGGACACTTTGGGGTATTCTTTGACAAAGTTTTCAAAAGCGATGCACGCTTCTTTTTTCTTATTCATCTTCGCCATCGTGACGCCCAATTTGAACAGATTGTCCGGCGCTTTCTGGTTGGCGCGGTAGTTTTTGAACCCCTCGGCGAAAGCGACGGCCGCCTGCGAATACTGCGCCCGCGCGAAAAACGATTCGCCCAACCAATACTGCGCGTTTCCGGCCAGTTCGTTTTTCGGGTACAGCACCAAAAAAGCCTCGAACTGCGCCTGCGCCGTTTTGTACTGCTGTTTCTTAATCGCGGCGAAAGCATCGTCGTACAGTTCGCGGGGCTTCTTTTTACCGTATTTGTCCCTGATCTGCTTTTCCTTTTCTTTAGCGGCTTTGACGGCAGCCTGCTCCTGTTCCTTTTTCTTGCGTTCCGCTTCTTTTTTAGCGTTTTCGACGGCTTTTTTTTCCGCCTCAAATTTCTTGATCTTCTCTTCCGCCGCCTGCAGCTTCTTGTCCGTTTCCGCGAAACGCAAAGACATATCGGCGCTGATCCGGTCGATCCGGTTTTGCAGTTCGTCCTGCGCGAATTTCACCGTTTCGATTTCCCCCGTCAGCTGACGCAGGGTTTGTTCCGCCTCTTGCAAACGCATCAGCATCCCGTCCAGCTTGTCGTCGCCGGCCGCGTCTTTTCCCGCGGGCTGTTTCGCGCTGCCCACATAATTGTTGGACAGCTTTTTCTGAACGCCTTTCAACGCGTCCTCCATCCTGTCCAAACGGTCGGCCAGTTCCCCGATATTGATCGTCGCCGAAACGGCCGGACGCGCCGACAGCATCAAAGCGACAAACACGACAAACAGTTTTTTCTTCATTGTTTCATTCCGCGGATAATCAAAAAAAGAGTGCTTTATTATAAAGCACTCTTTTCCATATGCCACTGTTTTTTAAACGGCGTCATTCCGTGACGATCACACTGACGGTGCGGCGGTCTTCGACCCATCCGTCATGTGTGTTTTTCGTTGACGCCAAATCCGTTTCGCCGAACGAAACGACGGACACGCGATTCGCGTCCACCCCCGATTGCACCAGATAGTCTTTGACGGCCTGCGCGCGTTTTTGCCCCAAACGCATATTGTGTTCCGCGTTGCCTCGCGGGTCGGTGTAGCCTTTCACAATGATTTTCTTTTCCGGATTGGATTTCAACCATTGCGCCTGTTTATCCAGCACCTGCTTGGTTTCCGGCGTCAGCTCCGCCTTGTTCGTGGCGAAATAGGCTTGATTTTGTTTGAAAACCTCTTTAAACGCTTCGCATTTCGTGGCGGTGCGGGCGCATCCGGTCACGGCCAGAACGGCGGCGGCCAGAACAGTCATCGTTTTTTTCATTGCTCCTCTCCTTATCTGTTCAACAAAAAAAGCACCCTGATTGTAGGGTGCTTTTCGTTGCCGGATAAGCTGGCAATTAGTCTTTAACGATCGTGACCGCGCGGCGGTTCTGCGACCAGGCGGCTTCGTTCGCGCCGACGACGGCCGGACGTTCCTTGCCGTAGGAAATCACGCGGATGCGGTCGGCTTCAACCCCGCGGGAGATCAGGTAGTTTTTGACGGCGACGGCGCGGCGTTCACCCAAAGCCAGGTTGTAATCGCGCGTGCCGCGATCGTCGGTGTGACCTTCGATCACGACGTTTTTGGCCGTGTTGGCGTTCAGCCATTCGGCCTGCGCCTTCAAAACGTTGACAGCTTCAGCCGTCAGCTTGGACTGGTCGAAACCGAAGAAAACGCGATCCTGCGCGTTTTGAACGAAAGCTTCGTCCTGACCGTCCTGTTCAACGGAAACGGAAACGGCGGCCTCGTCTTCCTGCGGCGCGGTGGAAGCGCAACCGGAAACCAAAGCGACGGCGGCCAAAGCGGCAAACAGATGTTTCTTCATAGAGATACTCCTAAAAACAAAGACAACTCGAAACTGAAACCAATGTAAAGAAAAACGGCCGAAAGCGCAACCTTTATTTCACATTTTATCACCGGTTCGACAACAGGGGCGACCACGCCGGATCCGACGCGTCCACCGGCGTGATCAATCGGCGTTCGTTGTACCCCGTGATATCGACGGCGTAAATTTTCGTCGCGCCGGGGATGCCGTACCGGTTGGGCGGTTCCTGACGGAAATACATCAAAATGCGCCCGTTCGGCGACCATGTCGGCGCTTCGACCAAATAGCCTTCGGCCACCAGCCGTTCGCCGCGGCCGTCGGGGAACATCACACCGATGTAAAACTTGCCGCCCGCCATTTTCGTAAAGGCGATGTAATCCCCGCGCGGCGACCAAACCGGCGTCGCGTACCGGCCTTTGCCGAAACTGATGCGTTTGACGTTTTTGCCGTTCGCGTCCATGACGTACAGCTGCTGCGCCCCGCTGCGGTCGGAGTTGAACACGATCTTTTTGCCGTCGGGCGAATAGCTGGGCGACGTTTCGATCGCCGGCGAACGGGTCAGCTGGCGCACGGCGCGCGTGTCCAGATTCAGTTCGTAAATGTCCGTGTTGCCGTTTTCCGCCATCGACATGACCAGCTTGTGTCCGTCGGGGGAAAAACGCGGCGCGAACGTCATGCCGGGGAAATCGCCGACGACCTGCTGTTTGCCCGTTTCAATGTCGAACAGATAGACGCGAGGCGTGTCTTTGTAAAACGACAGGTAAGTGATCTGCTGCATATTCGGCGAAAAACGCGGCGTCAAAACCAGATTCAGTCCGTCGGTCAGGAATTGGTGGTTTTCGCCGTCCTGATCCATGATCGCCAGCCGTTTGATGCGTTTCAACGGCGAACCCGTTTCCGCGATGTAAACGATGCGGGTGTCGAAATACCCCTCTTCGCCCGTGATGCGTTTGTAAACGGCGTCCGCGATCATGTGCGCGGCGCGGCGCCAGCCTTTGTTGTCGATTTCCAGCGTCGCGGAATACATTTCCTGCGCGGCGTACACGTCCCACAGCCGGATGGAAACGCGAATTTGCCGGTCGCTGATGTAATCGACGTGGCCTTGGATCAACGCTTCGGCCTTGATCGCCTGCCAATCGACGAAAACCGGCGCGTCCCCGATGCCCTTGAACGTTTGCAGATAGGCCATGGGATCCAGTATCCTGAACAGGCCGGAGCTTTCCAAATCGGCTTCGATCACGCGGGCGATTTTGTCGCCCATGTCCCGCGCGCCCTTTCCGCCGGCCGAAAAAGCGGGTAGCCCCGTCGCCATCGGTTCGGAACGCGCGCCCGTGATATCAATGCTCAATTCGGCGTTCGCCGTTTGAAACGACGCCAGCAACAGCGCGAACGTCCACAAAATCACTTTTTTCATCATGTCACATCACTCCGCCATCCAACGGGTTGAACCGCAGCAAAAGGGTTTTCCACGTGTCATAGGCCTGTTCATAGTTTTTGGGAAAGATCCGGAACGGCGATTCGTCGTTTTTCTTGTCGCAAATGTAAACGGCGCGCCGCGCGCTTTCGGCGACGGAACGAAAAGCAGCGTCCTTGTTGTAACGCGATTTGTCCAGAATTTTGACATCCCTGACTTTGCCGTCCGTCCCCAGATAGACGCGGATCTCGATCAGCATATTTTGCGCGCCGCGCACGCCGGCGTCCAAATTCCAGCATTCGCGCAGCTTGATTCCGATCATGTCCTTTTCCGAAACACTCAGTTCCTGCATATAGCTGCCGCCCTGCCCGCCTTCGATCCCGTCGGTGACGGCTTCGTCCGGATTGATGTCGGCCGTCTGTTCGTCCGCGTACCCCATGCCGGTTTTAATGCCGTCCACCGACGCCAGCAGCGTTTTGAACGGATCGTCCGCGCCGTTCGACGCCGAAGATTTGATTGAATTGGACGCGGAGGGCGTCTTTGCCGCTTTTTTCGCCGTCACGTTTTTCAACAGGCTGTTCAGTTCGTTTTCCAAACGCGCGCCGTTCGATTTCGACGCGGCCGACGACGCCGGACGCGTTTCCTTGGCCGCCGCTTTGCTGTACGCGGATGTGCGCACCATGCGCGGCGACGAATTTTTTTTGCCCTCCGTTTTCAACAGCTTTGGCGGCAGGTTCGTGATGTCGGCCACCTTGACCTTGGAAAGATCGACAACGAACATCGGCACGGAAACGACATCGGATTTTTTCGACGACGCGAAATCGCACGTCAGCAGGATGATCACCAAAGCGTGCAGGGACACGGACATGACGATCGGCAGATGATCGAAAGCCCTTTGCACCGTTTTGAACAAAAACGGATAGTGTCGCAACCGCATAAAAAAGCTTTGGCGCAATCCCACGTTTTTTTATCCTACTTTTTCTTTTTGGCCGTCGTCCGGCTATCAGACAGGGGCGTCGTGTCCACCAGATCGCCCGTTTTCAACCCGACCTTTGAAATGCCCGCCAGACGCAGCAGGCTCATCAATTCGATCACCTGACCGTAGGACGCCGCGCGGTCGCCGCTGATCACGATTTTCAAATCGGGATTGCTTTTCTGCATCGCCTTCAACCGGTTGACCAGCGTTTCGGGGCGGACGACCTTGTCGCCCATATAGATTTTGGATTTCGCGTCAATGCTGATATCGACGGCACGGTCGGCTTCCTCCATCGCCTGTCCGTCGCCGCGCGGCAGATCCAGCGAAACGCCCGTCGTCATCATCGGCGCCGTGACCATGAAAATCACCAGCAAAACCAGCATCACGTCCACCATCGGCGTCACGTTGATGTCGGTGAACGCCGCCCGCGTCCGGCCGCCGCGCGCTGAAAATTTCACACCCGCCCCCATGGTCAGGCGCTCCGTTTTTCGTTGCGGCTGGTCGTGTCGTCGATCTGGCGCGACAGAATGGTCGAAAATTCGCCGGCGAAGTTTTCCAGCGTTTTGGCGTAGCGGTTCATGTCGCTGGACAGTTTGTTATAGGCCAAAACGGCGGGAATGGCCGCGACCAACCCCAACGCGGTCGCGAACAACGCTTCGGCGATGCCGGGGGCGACGACGGCCAGCGACGTGTTGGAACTGGCGCCGATGTTGTGAAAGCTGTTCATAATGCCCCACACCGTGCCGAACAGCCCGACGAACGGCGACACGGACCCCGTTGACGCCAGAAACGTCATCCGTTTTTCCATGCGTTCCATTTCGCGTTCCATCGTGATTTGCATCACGCGGTCGATACGCTGGGACAGGCTGGTGCCGTGGACGTTGCCGGCCAAAGCGCCCGACGACCGCCGCCATTCGCGCATTGCCGCCACGAACACGGACGACATCGGATCCAAACGGAAAGGTTTCGCTTCCAGCTTGTCAAACATTTCGTCCAGTGATCCGCCCGACCAGAATTGGGCTTCAAACTTTCTGGCGTCTTCGGTCGCCGAACGCAGCATCATCACTTTTTCAAAAATGATCGCCCACGACCAGACCGACGCCGACGCCAAAGCGATAATCACCGTTTTCACAACAAAATCGGCCTGCAAAAACAACCCGAACATCGACAGGTCGGTCGCAGCCGCAGTCAAAGAACCAGCCGGCATAAAAAAGCTCTCCTTCAAAAAACGTTACTTTTTAGAGGAGAGCTTAAACCATATTCATTAACAGTTTACGAAATTTCCGCCAACTTTGTTCTGATTTCGGGCGGGATGCGTGTCGGCCGGCCGCCCGTTGTCACGCAAACGATCTGCAGTTTGATTTCGACGATCGTTTCATCGTCGCGTTTGACCGTTTGCAGACAATCAAACCCCGCGCCGCGCAGTTCCAGAATTTCCGTTTCGACAACCAGCTCGTCCTCCAACCGCGCGGGCGTCCGGTAATCCAGTTCGCAATGTTTGACCATGAAACCGCACGGTTTTTCCATCGCGGCCATATCCTTGCAGTAAATGCCGTGTTCGTGCAGGAAATCCATGCGCGCCCGTTCGGCGAACCCCAGATATTTGGAATGATATACGACGCCGCCCGCGTCGGTGTCTTCGTAGCAGATGCTGACCGGAGTGTATGTTTTCATTTAACGCGTCCTTGCCTGTTTGACGATTGAAACGGCGGCGGCTTTGACCTGCTTTTCCTGCTTGGCCTGCCGCGCCTTCTGCTGAGCTTCCTGTACATACGTCAGTTTCGACACCGTTCCGTCCTTTTCGATGGGATACATAAAAGCGGCGGAGGAATCCATGCGTCCCGTTCTGCCTTCAAAGACGCTGCTTGCCACCTTGGTTTGGAAATAAACATCGCGCGACAGATAAGCCGTTTCGGGCGTTGTCAGCAAATTGCCGTCCGTAGCGTAAGATTTTCCGCCTTGCTGGCAAACGGCGCGAATCAGTTTGTCGGTGTTGATGCTTTTGCGGAAAGCGCCTTCCAGCTGATCGACAGAGGCGTTTGCCGCAAAGCTTGTGTGAAATTGCACCAAAGACCGATCGTACAGTTCGGCATAAGATTTGTCTTTGTACCATGCCAGCATTGTGGCGCGCATGGTTTTCTTTTTGTCTTTGCCGTATTTTTTCGCGCCCGCTTCGAACGTGTCGGCAATGTCTTTGTGTTCTTCCTGCATGGCTTTCCACGCCGCGCTGTCGCCAACCTGCGCCAATTCATAAGAAAATTTCGTCTGCGTCGCGACGGCGTCGGCTTCCATCACGCGGGAAATCAGCGTGTTGGTGTAGAAAGTGTTTTCGGAATGGATGCCGTTATTCAAAGAAAAGCTTTGAACCGAATGCTTGCCTTCGTGAACCAGACAGGATTGCAACATCGCGTCGCCGAAATGTTCGTTCAAGCAAATCGAATTGTTTTCGGGATTGAAAAAGCCGACCGTCCCCGCGCCTGCGTCGCCCATCGTCAAAACGGTGTTCTGATCCGAAATGCTTTTCAGAACCTCGCGCCCCGTCCGGCTTTTGGTCGCATTGTTGACCAACCCCTGCAAACGCGCGAACGACGCGCTGTCCGTTTTTTCCGCCAGATAGGAACACAGCGTGTCCCCTTGCTCCGTAACGGCGAAAGCCGTCACCGGTCCGGAATTTTTCAATTCAACCCGTTCGTCGGTGGAACGCGCCTTTGTCGCGCCGAAAGCCCCCGCCAAAACCATGGACGCGGCGGCGACCTTGACAGCTTGGCGTTCGGCGAAGGATTTCACGCCGCTTTTGAATTTCCTGACGCCGTCTTTGGAAAAAAATTCGGATACGGAATTCGACATTGTTTTATCCCCTTATCGTCCCTGCCGTTGTTGACCGGCGATCATCGCCGCGACAATTTGTTTATAGGTTTGTTTGGACACGACGCCGTCTTTGCGCATATAGAAATTATCGACGCTTTCGTCGCCGTTGAACCCCATCGTTTTAGAAACCAGCCGGTTGTGAACCCGCGACATTTTGTCGCGCACTTCGACGTTCAGCCACGCCGTGCGCCGCGTGTTCAGCAAAGCCCCGTCCGTCCCCGCGTATTTAACGCCTTTCCATTGGCACGCGCCCGCCAAAACCGCACCGGCGTCCGCCGTTTTTGAAAAATGCGACAACAGAGAAACGCCGACCCGCCCGTCCACTTCTCCAGCGTGTTCGGCGGCCAGTGTGTTATCGTAAATCGTGACATAGGATTTGTCGTCGTACCAGCTGAGCATCGTTTCCTTCAACGCTTCCGGACTGCCTTTGCCGTATTTTTCGCTGGCGGCGGCATAAGTGTCAACCATTCCCTTGTGGCGGATTTTCATCATTTTCAACGCCGCGCTGTCGCCCTTTTCCGCCATTTCAAACGAAAACATCGTCTGCATGGTCATGGCATCCGCTTCCATCGCGCGCAGGGTTTTCAAATTCGATTCAAAGGTGTAGCGGCCGGAACGTTGGGGAACGCGCGTGTTTTGCAGGGCGTGTTCGCCCTCGTGAATCAAAACGGACTGTAAATCGGCGTCGCCGTGCTGACGCCCCAGACAGATCGAGTTATCCTCGGGCAGGAAATAGCCCAGATTGTCCTCGCCCGAATAATCGACGCGCAACGTCGTTCCCGTTTTGGAAAGCCCCTTTATGATCTCGCGCCCCGTTTCGGTTTTCGTCGCGCTGTTGACCAGTTTTTGCAGCCGCGCGAAATCCGCGGCCGTCGTCGGAACCGCCCGATACGAACACAGCGTGTCGCCGTTTTCCATAATCGCGTAGGCCGTTTGCGCTTTCGACCTGTTTTCCACGCTGTTGTAATTTTTCGTGTTGGTCGCTATGGCGAACGCCGCGGCCAAAACGCCGCCCGCCATGATTTTTTTCGGCGTACTGAGTTTTTTAAAGGCGTCAATGCCGCTTTTAAACGCTTTGACGCCGCCCGTGTTCATAAAATCGGAAACGGAATTTGACATAGCGACACTCCCGAAAGCGGATGCGGCTCAGCGTCCGCCTTTTTGTTTCAGGTTCAACGCGGTAATCATGCCGCCGGGGTTACCCAAACCGGACGCGTACAACGCCTGCACTTCTTTTTTGTAAGACGATTCGGGCGTCAGAGCTTTCTTCATTTTTTTCAAAGCAAACAACGCCCGTTTAATGTCGCCGTATTTCTGCACTTCCCATTGTTCCGTTGCCGTTTTTTCAGGATTGTCTTGCATTTCCCCCTTAAGGGCGTGACCGGCCACACCCGCCAACGCCACCATTCCGGCAGACATTGTGCCGACGATTGCAGGATCCATTCCCGCCGCCGTTCCCACACCGGCGACAACCGCCGCGGCGCCCAGAATGCACGCCGCCTGAAACGCTTTTTCAGGCGCTTTCATGCCGAAAGCCGCTTGAAACTTCGTTTTCAAAGACGTTTTTTCAACGGCATCGATATGTTGCTTTTCCAACGCTTGAACCGTTTTCAACGCATTGGTTTTGTTATCGACACGCAAAGGCGTTTTCCGCATAAAATCGTCTGCGATTTCTCCGTATTTCTTCGTCGGTTCGCCGTTCATGGAACAATCCAGCGCGCCCAAGTACATATAGACTTGCCGTATTGTTTTATGGTCGGCTTTTTCAAAAAACATCGATTCGTTCAATTCCATGGAAACGCCCCTTTCTTTTTGCTTATCTGCCGCCTTTTTGTTTCAGGTTCAGCGCGGTAATCATGCCGCCGGGGTTGCCCAAACCGGACGCGTACAGCGCCTGAACGTCCTGTTTGTACGTTGATTCAGGTTTCAACGCCTTTTTCATTTTTTTCAAAGCAAATAAAGCGCGCTTGGCTTCGCCGTATTTTTCAACGGCGCTCGTCTGATATTTGTCGTCCACCGTCGCCGCGTGCGCGCCCGTGCAAAGCGCGCCGGCCGCCATTACGAACGCGGGTGCCGCCGCCTGATCCATACCCTGCGCCGCCATCACGCTGCCGACGACCGCCGCCGCGCCCAAAGCGACCGCTTTGGCGACTTCGGCGCCGCGATTGCCGAAATGGTACTGCAACTTTGTGTCCAAGGACGCGGATTTCGTTTCCTTTTTGTATTCTTTTTCCATTTTGCCGACCAAATCGTAGGCCGCCGCCTTGTCTTCGACTTTCAGCGGGTGGTCTTCCATATAGGCATCGGCGACACTGTCGCGGTACTGTTTGGGAACGCCGTCGATATAATCGGCCAAGCCGCCGACATACGCCGCGATTTTCATCGTCGTTTTGACATCGTTCAGCGTCAAACCTTTTTCGGAATTGATAGTCAAAGACATTTTTTAATCCTTTCCTGTCTGTTTGACAAAAAGATTAACACGATTTGTCCAAAGCTTCAAATATTTTTTTAGGACGCACAGGGCGCATCCTCTAAAAAAACAGCGCGCCGCGACGCAAAACGCCGCGGCGTTTCCAAATAACGGCAAAAATCAGCGGTCGCGATCCCGCTTCAAACGCAGCGCCGCATTCAATTCGGGGGTGGAAACGTTGCTTTTCCCGTCCGATTCGGCTGTCAAAGCCCGCCGCATTTTTTTCAAAGTGAACAGCCCGTGTTTGATCGCGCCGTATTGTTCGACATTGGCCTTTTCTTTTGCCGTCAAACCTTTTTCCCCTTGAGTGGCGACCAATCCCGCGCACAAAACGGGAATGGAAACCGCCGTCATGCCGTTCGCCGCCAGAACGCCGCCGACCACGGACGCCGCCCCCAACATCGCCAGCTTGACGGCCTGTTTTCCCGTTTGTCCGAAACGGCTGTGCAATTTTGTGCGCCACGAAACGGATTTCGCGTCGCTTTCGCATTCGCGCGTCAAATTGTCGATTTGTTTGACGGCGGCGGCTTTATCGGCAACATCCAGCGGACTGTTTTTCATATAGGCGTCGGCGGCCGCGTCGCGCCGGTCGGTCGGGACGCCGATCGTCGCATTATACAAACCGTTCAGATATTCCGTCACCTTTTTCATCGTGTCGGCGTTCGCGCGCGCCGTTTCCGAATGATTGTCAATGATCAAAGACATTTCTTCCCCTCCGTCTGTCGGACGGAACAGATACCACGATTCGCCCGACCGTCCAACATCTTTTTACCGGAAAACATCGGAAACGCCGCAACGTTTCGACCGTCGCGGCGTTTTTTTTTCAAATCATGCGCGGATCAGCGCGACGCGCCCGTTTGCGCACGGGCAACTTGCGCCGCTTTGGCGGCGTTGTTTTTCGCCTGCTGTTTGTTCAGTTCGCCCATCAGACTCTGCCCCTGATTGGCCTGCGCGCGCGTCTGCGCCTGCAACGTTTGCATCAACGGCTGTTTTTCCCGCGGCTTTTCAAACGCTTTCATATTTCCGTACGCCTGCAACAGCTTTGTCACGCCCGATTTGCCCTGCGGCGATTGCGCCCATTCCGCCAAACATTTCGCGCGGAACGGTTTTGCCTGTGCCGAACGGGAATCGATGCCCGCCGATTTCACCATATCCTTAGAATATTTCGCCAGCGAATCGATCAGCTTTGTTTCAACGGGCGTCGGTTTGTAGTAGGTATCCGACTGATTGGATTTCGATGTACGGAACGCCAGCTGATCCACCATTTTCAGCAACATTTCCCCGTTGATTTCCTGTTTCGGTTCGGCCGCTTTCGGTTCAACCGTTTTGGCAACGGTCGCCGCCTGTTCCACCGCTTTGGGCGCGGCGTGGTTTTCAGATTGCTTTTCAACGGCTTTCGGTTCAACTGTTTTTGCGACGGTCGCCACCTGTTCCATAGCTTTGACCGCGGCCTGTTGCCGTTTCGTCGCCATCCCCTCGCGCAAAGCGGGCACAAACTGTCTGATGAACTGATCCGCCAGCTGTTTGGGTTTCTGATGCGGGTTCAGCAAAATCGTGTTGCCCTGTATGGTGCGGGGTTCTTTCACCGCGTCGCTGAAACTCAGGTTGATTTCAACGCCGTTTTTGTGCATTTCCTCAACCTGCCGTTTGAACGCGGGCTGTTTCATCAAAATGCCGAACATTTTCTGCGCAGTTTCAGTGCGCTTATCGACTTCCTTTTTGCCCAGTTTTTTGACGGCATCCACTTCCATGGAACGTCCGTCCACCGAAAAGCCAACGGTTGCCTGCGGTTTTCCGGTTTTGTCCGTCGTCAGAATCAAATCGGGAACGCCCGTTTCTTTCATAAAAAATTTCTTGGCTCCCAATTCCGCTTTCGGCGTGCGCAGTTTGTCGGCAAGCGCGAACATCTTTGTTTTTGCCGCAAACATCAATCCCGCGAAACCGCCACGTTCCTTGTTTTTCGTCACGCCGTACATCGTCCTGACATTCAGCTTGTCGGGATTTTCATCGTACTCCAACCCCGATTTTTTCAGCATTTTAGCCCAACGGGTAATCGCGCGGGCGACCGTCGGCGTCACATAGTTGAATTCGGCCGACCGCATCGCTTTGCGAACAGAGGATTCCTGCGATTTTTCAGTTGTCATGCCGACGGTATGATCCTTGTACGCCGCGAATTCATCCAGCTTTCCACCTTTCATGCCCATGGCTTGAAAAACAGAACCACCCACGGCGGCACGAACATTGTCCGTATATAAATCGGCGTTCAATCCTTCGGGATCCCGTTCCTTAATCAATCGATTATAGTATTTCGCATAGTAATGCGCTGTCATATAGTCGGTCGCATATCCCTGCATCCCCGCCAGCATACAATCCTGTTCGCTTTTGCCCTTATCCTTGGCGGCGGCGTAAGCTTTCAAGCCGGGACGTTCCAGCTTCACAGCTTCGAAAGCCATTCGCGCTTTCAAGTTTTTATCTTTCATTTCGTACATATATTGGTATTTCGCCGTATCCGCCGCCGATTCACACATACGATCGTTTAAAATTTTATCGGACACTGTGAATTTTTTGAATTTCCACTCGTCCAAATCACCTTTGACGTGTTGATATTGATGCTGAAATTCATGGCAAAACGTTCCCGCCGCCTCATATCCCGTTCCGCTGGAAGGCGAGATTGAGATAACCTCGCCGCTACAATAACCGCCGCACGCCATTCCGTTTGCTTTTCCGCTGCGGTCGCGCATCAAAGTCGGACGATCCTCCAACGGCAGGTCGCGTATTTTTTTCAGCTGAGTTGGGCTTTCAATGACCTTGGACAAGATTTCGCGCAGGGCCTCTTTGTCCTTTTTGTCACCCTCGACGGAAAAATAATCGTCCTTTCCTTCGCCGAAACGCAGGATTTCCTTTGTCGGATCATTCGGGTCCTTTTCGATTTTCACCGTGTCGTTGGTGCGAAAAGCCCCTTTAAAGTCCCCTGTCGCGCCGGAAAAAACGCGTTGCAAAAACGAAGCCATGGAAAAATCCCCCCGATTAAAAAGCAATTTTATTCATTAGACAAAATTTTTACGGATTTTACAAGAAAAAACGGGCGGAAAGCAACCTCTCCGCCCGTTTGAAAATTTGCCGTTTATTGTCAATACGTTGCCTGACGCAATTTCAACGCGGACAGGATAACGCTGTCCGATTTCGCCTTTTCCTGCGATTTCAGCTGACGCTTCATCATTTTCAGGGCGAACAGAGCCTCTTTGGCTTCGGTGTATTTATCCAAATCGCGGGCGTGCGCCTTGCGGTCGGCTTCATAGGCTTCCGTCCCCTGCACCGCGCGGATGATCGAACCGCCTGCGGCGACGGCGGCCATTCCCGCGCCGGCGACCAACGCGACCGTTTCCGGCCGCGCGCCGTTTACCGCCAAAACCGCGCCGACGGTCATCGCCGCGCCGCCCAGCACCGCTTTAACGGCGATTGATTTGTATGTCGCCCCCAGCGCGTAATCCGTTTTGGTACGCAGGGACGCTTTGCCCGCCTCGGCCTTGTAATGTTTTTCCGCATCCGCGATCAGTTTTCCGGCCTCCGCCGTATTTTGCACGCGCAAAGGTTTGCGGTTCATATAATTCATCGCGACTTTCCGTTCCGTGGAACGTTTCGGCATTTCATCGAAAAAGTTCGCGGCATAATCCACTTTGCGCATTTCGCGCACGACGCCGCGCAAATAAGCACCGACCAATTCCGCCGTGTTTTCTTTCGGGGCGGCCGCCCGATTTGTTGAAACAGTCAAAGACATTGCTTCACCCTCCTGAAACTCTGTCAGAAAAGTGTAGTCCGTTTTGTCCAATTTTCAAGCTGTTTTTTTATTTTTACCGCGCCGTCCCCTTTTTGGATAAAAGAAACGACAGATCGGGCGTCGCCTTTGCCGGTTCGGGCGCGTCCTTTTGATGTTTCAAGCTTTGTTTCATCCGCTTTAAAACGAACAGAGCCTGTTTCGCGCGCGTGTAATCCGCCAGTATTTCCTTTTTACGCAAAACGTCGTCGCCGTATTTTTTCGGTTCAAAAGACATCCGCAAATAATCTGCCGCCATATACGCGCCGCCCGCGACGGCCACAACGGCCGGAACAACCTTGACATCCGCGCCGTGCGCGACGGCGACGCATCCGACCGCCGCGGCGATGCCGCAAACGACGGCCGCTTTGACCCGCGCTTTGCCGACCTGCCCGATCGCGTAATGCAATTTTGTGTGCAGCGGCGCCTTTTTCGCTTCGGCGGCGTAATGTTTTTCCGCACCATCCACAAACGCCAACGCCGCCGCTTGATCGGGGACACGCAAAGGATGCCGTTTCATATATTTTTCGGCCGCGCGTTCTTCGACGCCGCGATTCGGTTCTTTGCCGAAATGGCGCGTCACGGCGTCAACGCGGTGCATTTCGTGAACGGCGCCGCGCAAATATTTTGCCAAAAGCCGTTCGGTCGTTTCCTTCTTGGACAGACCGGACGCGGAAAGGGTCAAGGTCACTTCTTATTCCTTTTAATGTTTCTAATTAAAAGGTATAAAGGAAAGCGTGCCGTCTTTCAATAAAAATGCGAATTGGAAGAATTAAAATCAGCAATGACAAAAATCACACTTCGCGCCGGACGGAGAAAACTGCCGGAAAATAGAAAAGCGAAGAGTTTTACGCGTTTGCAAACAGGTCGGCCGCGTCGCCGGCGGGCGGCTGCAATCCCAGATGCTTGTACCCCAGCGCGGTCAAAACGCGGCCGCGCGGCGTGCGCTGCAAATACCCCTGTTGCAACAAATAGGGTTCGATGACTTCCTCAATCGTGTCGCGCTCTTCGGACAAAGCGGCGGCCAACGTGTCCGCGCCGACGGGTCCGCCCGCGTATTTTTGCGCGATGCAGTTCAGGTATCGCCGATCCATCATGTCCAGCCCCTGCTTGTCCACGTCCAGCCGTTTCAACGCGCGGTCGGCGATGTCGGCGTCGATTTCCTTTTTCCCCTCAAACGCGGCAAAGTCGCGCACGCGTTTCAGTAGCCGCCCCGCCACGCGCGGCGTCCCCCGCGCCCGTTTGGCGATTTCGCGCGCGCCGTCCGCGGTAATGGCGGTGTTCAGCACGCCCGCGCCGCGTATCACGATCTTTTCCAAATCGGCGGGATCGTAAAAATCCAGCCGCAAGGGAATCCCGAAGCGGTCGCGCAACGGCTGGGTCAGCAACCCCGACCGCGTCGTCGCCCCGATCAGGGTGAACGGCTGCAAATCAATGCGCACCGACCGCGCGGCGGGCCCTTCGCCGATGATCAGATCCAGCTGGAAATCCTCCATCGCGGCGTACAGAACCTCTTCGATCGCGGGATTCAGGCGGTGGATTTCGTCAATGAACAGAACGTCGTTCTTTTCCAAATTCGTCAAAATCGCCGCCAGATCGCCCGCTTTGGAAATCATGGGGGCGGATGTCGCGCGGAAACCGACCGCCAATTCGTGCGCCACGATCTGCGCCAACGTCGTTTTGCCCAATCCCGGGGGGCCGAACAGCAGGATGTGATCCAACGCTTCGCCGCGGGTCAATGCCGCCGTGATAAATACCTTCAGGTTTTCGCAAACGCTCCGCTGTCCCGTGAAATCGGCCAGCGATTTCGGGCGCATATTGGCGAAATCCTCGTCGCCGCTGCGTTTGGCGGGGCTGATGATCCTGTCTTCGGTCATGGGGCGAATTCTTTCAAAGCGTCGCGGATCAAATCGCCGACCTGCGCCGATTCGCCGCGTTGTTTAAACGATTTGGCCACCGCCATCGCGGCATCCATGCGGGCGTATCCCAAATTCACCAAAGCCGACACCGCGTCGTCAACGGCAGAACCTTTGGCCTGCGCGATTTCACCCGCGGGCGTGTCCGCGCCGGACAAAGAAATTTTGCCGACCTTGCCCTTTAATTCCGTGACAATGCGGACGGCGAGCTTCGGCCCCACGCCGGGGGCGCGCGTGACCGCCTTTGAATCACCCGAAGCGATCGCCATGGACAGTTCGTCCGCGCTTAAAACCGACAAAATCGCCAAAGCGACCTTCGTCCCCACGCCCTGCACGCCGCTGAGCATCAGATACCAGCTTTTTTCAACGGCGTCCGCGAACCCGATCAGGTGAATCGCGTCCTCGCGCACCTGCGTTTCGATCAACAGGGTCGCGACCTGTCCTTTCGGGGGCATTTTCATTTGCGTTTTTGCCGAACAGAACACACGGTATCCGACGCCGTTCACATCCAAAATGACGAACCCGTCCTCAACACTGTCCAGCACGCCGCGCAGTTTTGCTATCATTTTGCCAGCTCCGCCAACAATTTCATCCGCTCCGCCGTCACGCGCAGATAGGAATGGCAGATTGCCGCTGCCAAAGCGTCCGCCGCGTCGGGGCGCAATTTTCCCGCCGCGGGCAGCAAAGTATGCACCATCATATCGACTTGGCGTTTTTCGGCGTGCCCCGCGCCGACGACGGCCTTTTTAATTTGGTTCGGCGTGTATTCCGACACGGGGATTTCCGCCATCGCGGGCGCCAGCAGAACCGCGCCCCTCGCCTGTCCCAGTTTCAAAGTCGATTCGGGGTTTTTGTTTACAAAAGTCTGTTCGATCGCCGCTTCCGCCGGTTGGAAATCGGCGATGACCGTCCGGATCTGTCGGTGCAGTTCGGCCAGACGCTGCGCCAAAGACAGCGCGTCCGTCGAATCGGCGACGCCGGCCGCGACAAAGGACAGGCGGGAATCGCATGAATCGATCACCGCCCATCCCGTATGGCGCAAGCCGGGGTCAAGCCCCAAAATTCTGACGGTTTTGCCCAAATCAGCCTTCCAGTTTCGCCATGATTTCGTCGGAAACGGAAACGTTCGACGCGACGCGCTGGATATCTTCCTCGTCGTTCAAGGTTTCAACGAAATCAAAGAACTTCTTGGCGACTTCGGCGTCGGTCAGTTCGGCTTCGACCAGCGGTTTCCAATCGAAACGGCAGACGGTCGGGGTGTCGAATTTGGCTTCCAAAGCTTCGCGAACAGCGCCCAGATCGTCGGGGGCGCACAGGATGCGGTGTGTTTCCTCGTCGGATTCGACATCGTCCGCGCCGGCTTCCAAAGCGGCTTCGAACATCGCGTCGGCTTCGGCGACGGCGGCGGGGTATTCGATCAGCCCGACGCGCTGGAAATTGAACGCGACGGAACCGGTTTCGCCCATGACGCATCCGGCTTTGCCGAAAATGGAACGCACGATCGGCGCGGTGCGTTTGGGGTTGTCGGTCAACGCTTCGACGATAACGGCGACGTTTCCGGGGCCGAAACCTTCGTAACGGATTTCCATATAGTCGGCACCGTCGCCGGCGGCGGCTTTTTCAATCGCGCGTTTGATGTTGTCCTTGGGCATATTTTCGGCGCGGGCGGCGGCGATGGCGGCGCGCAAACGCGGGTTGTAAGCCGGATCGGGCAAGCCGGATTTCGCGGCTACCGTGATTTCACGACCCAGTTTGGAAAACGTGCGAGCGCGGATTTTGTCCTGCGCGCCTTTGCGATGCATGATGTTTTTAAATTGTGAATGACCAGACATGACACTCCTCGGTCTTTGCGGTTAAAACTATTTTCGATACCCTTTTAGCACCATTTAAAGCGGCGGTAAAGATTCCTGTAAACGCCCGCCGTAACGAATCATATGAATTTTCACAGCCGCCCCCGTCGCGTCGTCGGTGTCAACCATGACGCCGCACACGGTCGCGTCGCCCTTTTCGGGGGTGTATTTCTCGCTCGCCCTGTTGGTGACGAAACGCGACACGGGTTCAACCTTGTTCATGCCGATCACGGAATCGAAACATCCGCACATCCCCGCGTCGGTCAGATACGCCGTCCCTTTGGGCAAAATCTGCGCGTCCGCCGTCGGAATGTGCGTGTGCGTGCCGACGACCAGACTGACCGATCCGTCCAAATACTGCCCCAGCGCCATTTTTTCGCTGGTCGCTTCGGCGTGAACATCAACGATCATCGCCTGCGCATCGCGCCCCAACCGGACGGCCTGCGTCCATTGCTTGGCGACTGTGAACGGATTTTCGATCGCGTCCATATACACGCGCCCCTGCAAATGCAGCACGGCGACCCTGCGCCCGTCGGGCAGACGGTACAGCCCCGCGCCCTTTCCGGGGGTTCCGGCGGGATAGTTGGCGGGACGCAGCAGGTCGTTTTCCGTATCCAAAAGCGGTTGCATTTCCTTGGCGACCCAACCGTGGTTGCCCGATGTCACGACATCCGCGCCCGCCGCGCGCAATTCGCGCAGGACGCTTTGGCTCAACCCGAAACCGTGGGCGGCGTTGTCGCCGTTGACGATCGCGAAGTCCACCTTGTACCGGCGGCGGAAATCGGGCAGAGTGTCGGCGACCAGACGGCGGCCGGATTTGCCGACGACATCCCCTAAAAATAAAATGCGCATCACATTCCCTTTACGATTTCATCCTGCGTCAGGATGAAATTCATTTTTTCGTCCGTGTCTTCCGACGGGACGGAGTCGATTTCCTGTTCGGCGAACGCGGCGCCGACGACGACGGGATTTCCCGTTTCGCGCAATCGGGCGACCGTGCGGTCGTAAAAACCGCCGCCGTACCCCAGCCGTCCGCCCGTCCGGTCGAACGCCAGCAACGGCAGCAGCAGCACGTTCGGAACGACGGTTTCGTATTTTTCATCGGGCTGTTCCGTGCCGTAAGGCCCCGCGACCAGCCGCGCGTCGGGTTCCCACCGGCGGAACAGCAACGGTTCGTCCTTTTCGGCGACGACGGGCAAGCAGACGGGCACGTCCTTGGCGTACAACGACGCCATCAGCGGACGCAAATCCAGCTCCGTTTTCATCGGCCAATAGGCGGAAACGACCGGATTTTCGGGTAAAGGAAGATCGCGGAATCGGCGTGCAACCTCTTGCGCGCACCACAGCGCGTGATCCAAAGCGATTTCGGATCGTTTGTGAACCGCTTGGGTGCGCAGCCGCCTTTTTAAAAAAGTGTAATCCATCCCGTCACCGTTGAATTGAAAAAGGGGGGAAACCTCTGTGACCGTCGAACCAACACACGCGTCGCGTGGGCCGCTTTGTATAGGTGGGCGCCGTAAATACGGACAAGGCTTCGAACTAGAAAAAGAACGTCACCCGCCGCAGGGACAGCTCCCGATAATAAAAACGTTGGCCCCGAGTACCAGCGGGATTCTAACGAATCGAGAAGTCGTCCCCCCGTCAAAGAGATTACGCATTTTCCATGCGTTCGGCAACAACTGAAATGCGTTCGGCCACTTTTTCCATCAGCCGGACGCTTTGGCTCAACACTTCCGGCGCGACGGCGCTTTCGGCCTGCGCGGCCGCCAGATCGCGGTTTTTCTCGGTCAGATCGCTGGCCAGCAGCAACGCCCCCATCACCAGCCCCATGGATTCGGAAACGGGCATTCTGGATCTGATGAAATTCACCTTTTCATCCAGCATGACGGCCAGCGACAGCAGACTGTCCTCCTGCCCCGCACCACACGAAACGGTGTATTTTTTGCCGCCGACAGATAATTGCACGTCCGCCATGGTCAACCCCTTAAAATCCTCAATTCTTCCAGTGTCGAATCCAACCGCTCCGACGCTTCGGCCGCCGTCCGCTTCAATTCGTCATAGGCCTGCCTTACGCCGTCCAGTTCGATGGACAGGCTTTCCTTCTGCTCCGTCAACGCCTGTTTTTCGTTGTTCAGGGCGTCCCGTTCGGCGCGCAGGGCGGCCAATTCGCCGTCCAAAGCCGCGATTCGTTCGCCGCCGCCGTTTTCCGCGCCGTTTTGCAGACGCTTGACCTCGGATTCGGCGTCCTCTTTGGCTTTGATCAGTGCGGGACGTTCACGCGCCCACCCCTCGCGGAATTTTTTGAACTGATCGCGTTCGCCCAACAGCTGGTTCTTTTCCGCGATCAACCGGTTGCGCACGGCGATCAGCTCGTCGCGTTCCGCGCGCAAACGCTCGAAATCCGATTCGTTTTTGTGTTCGCGTTCCAAATCCTGTCCCGCGCGGTCCAACGCGGATTGCAAATCGCCGCATTTGCCGCGCAAGGTTTCGATCTCGCGCTGTTTCGCGGCGACGACCTCCGCCGCCTGCTCCAACCGTTGCGCCGCCTGCGCCAAATTTTCCAAGGCGGATTGCAGCTCCGACTGTAAACTCACCGTTTTGTTCCCCGTTTTAAAAACTTTGCGTCCAGAATAAAGGCGTTGCGCCTTTTGTGCAACAGCGTTCTTGCCCTTTGTTGACAAACGCGCAGGATTCTGACGTAATAAGGCAAACGGATTTTACGGGGGAATCGCCATGAAACAGGGACTTTATCTGATCGCGCCGGCGGGCGGAAACATTGAAAAACTGATCGCCGCTTTCAACAACGCGAAACGCGAATCCCCCGACGCGTTGCTGTTTGATCCGGCGGGCGCGGCACCGGCCGGCATCGCGAAATTCAGGGACGCCGTTCAGGGCGCGGATGTCGCTTTCATCGTCAAGGACGACATCGAAACCGCGCTGAAAACGGGGGCGGACGGCGTTCAGGTCGCCTATTCCCCCGATATTAAAAAGATTCGCGACAAAACGGACGGCATTGCGCTGGGCGTCATGTGCGCCACCCGCGACGAAGCCATGCGCGCGGGCGAATCCGGCGCGGACTACATCGGGTTCGACGGCGAAAACGCCGCGGAAATGACACGGTGGTGGAGCGAACTGTTCACCGTGCCGTGCGTCGATTTCAACCTTGACGCGCCGTCGCCGGCCGCCGATTTCAAGGTCGCGGTTCTGAACGGTTGAAAACGAACGTTTTGTTCAAAACGTATCCCAGCAAAGCGACCGGCAGCACCAGCGCCGCGCCCGCGATGTATTTGTTTGCCAATCCTGCCAGCTCCAACGCTTTCAACCCCGCGACATTCGCCAGATAAACGACAACGTACACGCCTGCGAACCGCCCCAGCAAACGGGTTTGAAAATCCTTGAACACGACGCGGCCGAACGTCTGGAAATTAAACAGGACGCCGCAGACGGTCGCGATTCCGACCGCCGCCGCGTAATGCAGGCCGGCATAGATCAACAGGGAATAAAGCGCGTAGTAAAACGCCGTGTTCACGCCGCCCATGATCAGAAACAAAACGAATTGCTCCGACAATCCCGTGATTTTGACGACCAGCCCGACGCCGGAACGAAACAGCCTTTTGAAAAGCGTCATGCGACCGGCGCCCACATCGCGTCTTCGATTCGTTTCGCCCCCGTGATCAGCATGACCAACCGATCGACGCCGACGGCGATTCCTGCCGCTTCGGGCATCGCGGCGACGGCGTTGATGAAATCGTCGTCCACCGGATAGCGTTCGCCGTACAGCTTTTCTTTCAAATCCATGTCGTATTCAAACCGCCGGCGCTGTTCCGCCGCGTCCGTCAATTCGGAAAACGCGTTGCCCAGCTCGGTGTCACCGACATAGACCTCGAACCGTTCGGCAAAGCGCGGATCCGACGTTTTTTTGCGGGACAAGGCCGCCATGCACACGGGATAGTCGTACAGGATCGTCGGCACGCCGCGCCCCAGATTCGGTTCGATTTTTTCAAACGCGATGCGGAAATAGATATCGTCCCAACGGTCGTCGGGCGACACCTGAATCCCCAGCTTTTCCGCCACCTTTGCCAGCGGCGCGGGATCGGGTTCCAACGTCGGTTCGGCAGGCAGAGTCGATTCCAAATCGAACCCCGCGTATTTGCGGCACGCGTCCGCGATCGAAACGCGTTCCCATTCCTTGAACGGATCAACCTCCAAATCGCCGTCTTTCAAAACTTTTGCGCCGCACGCCGCCGCGCACGCGCGCACCAGTTCGACCGTGTCGTCCATCAACACCGTGTAATCCGCGTTCGCCCGATACCATTCCAGCATGATGAATTCGGGGTGGTGACGCTTGGAACGCTCTTCGTTTCTGAAAACGCGCGCCATTTGAAATATTTTCGGCAATCCGGCGGCCAACAGCTTTTTCATCGTGAATTCGGGCGACGTGTGCAGGTACATTTCGCGATCGGCCTGTCCGAACGGTTCGACCAGCTCAGTTTTAAACGCTTTCAAATGCGGTTCCAGCCCCGGCGAAATCTGCAGAATGGGCGTTTCCACCTCTAAAAAATCGCGGCGGATGAAAAATTCGCGAATCGTTTCGATGATGCGCGCGCGTTGCTTTAAAAAAGGCAGGCGGCGGGCATATTCGGCCGGATGCCAGAAAGGAATCCCGTTGTTCATAAAAAAATACTCCCGTTTTTTAACGCAGAACTCTTGCGTTCAGAACGCTAATCTGTTAGGTTTTGCACAAATTTTATTGTCTTTCTTTCAATATACAAGGAAAAAACACATGAAAATGCAAGCTAACCAAATCCGTCCGGGTTGGGTCATCGAATACAACGGCAAACCGTGCATCGTCATTGATTACGAACTGGTCATCCCCGGAAAGGGCAACGCGACCATTCAGGTCAAAATGCGCGACGTCGCCACGGGTGTGAAAACGGAACAGCGTTGGCGTACCGCCGATTTCGTCGAAAAACTGATGAGCGAAGACCGCGATTGCCAGTATTTGTTCTCCGACGGTTCGGATTACACGTTCATGATGGTGGACACCTACGACCAGTTCACGATCCCCAAGGATATGCTGGGCGACCGCGCGGCGTACCTGCAGGACAATATGGAGGTCGTCGTCCAGTTCATCGAAGGCCGCCCCGTCGGCGTCGAACTGCCCGCCAAAGTCATCCAGACGGTCGTCGAAACCGAACCCGTGATCAAAGGCCAGACGGTTTCCTCGTCCTACAAACCGGCCGTTTTGGACAACGGTCTGCGCATCGGCGTTCCCCCGTTCGTCGCGACGGGCGACAAGATCGTCGTTTCCACCATCGACAACACCTACGTCGAACGCGCGAAATAATTTATTGAAAGGCTCAGGCCATGCCAAAACCGACAACCAGACCGACCCGTCCGTCATTCCGCCGGACGACCGTTCGCAAAGCCGTGGCGGAAACGCTGTCGGCCGAACGCAAGGATCGGGCGCAGAAAACGGAAATCAAGAATCGGGCGATTGATTTGCTGCAAAAGAAATCCGAAGAGGCGGCGCACATCCAAAGAACGCCGTTTCCGGCCAGAAAACCCGATCCCGTCGAACAGTACCGCGAATCCCGTCAGGACCGGTTCATTTCGTCGCTGTCAGCCAACCTGAACGTGATGATTCAGGCCGTGCAAAAGGCCGGCCGCGGATTGGCGCGCGATTTCGGCGAACTGGAAAAGCTGCAGGTGTCAAAAAAAGGCGCGGCCGATTTTGCGTCCTCGGCGGATATGAATTCCGAAAAGACGTTGCGCGAATACCTGTTGAAAGTCCGCCCCCGCTACGGTTTCCTGCAAGAGGAAAGCGGCGCGCTGGCGGGTTCCGACACGTCGCACCGCTGGATCATCGACCCGTTGGACGGCACCAGCAATTTCCTGCACGCCATTCCGCATTTCGCGATTTCTCTGGCTTTGCAGGAAGACCGCGAAATCATCGCGGGCGTGATCTTCAACCCGATCACGGGCGACCTGTTCTACGCCGAAAAAGGCGGCGGCGCGTGGGCGTTGACGGCGACGGGATCGTGCCGTCTGCACGTGTCGAACCGCAACACGCTGAACGAATCGGTCGTTGTGACGGGCATTCCGCATCTGGGACATTCCAATCCGGACAAATTCGTCCGCCAGCTGATGCCGATGATGCAGAAAACGGCCGGCGTCCGCCGCATGGGTGCCGCGTCGCTGGACATGGCCTATGTCGCGGCCGGACGTTTTGAATGTTATTGGGAAGAGGACATCAAACCGTGGGACATCGCCGCGGGTATGCTGATCGTCAAGGAAGCAGGCGGACGTCTTTGCACGTTCAAAGGCGACGAAGACCCCGCCGTCATTTTGAACGACGGTTCGATTCTGGCGTCCAACGACTATCTGTTCGGCACGTTCAAAAAACAGATCGCCGCCGCGGAATAAGGAGCTTTAAAGGAGTCGTCCCTTGAAAAACGCAGTGAAAGCCGCCGCCTGTTTTGCCGCCGCTTGTTTGGCGGCGACGGCGGCTTTTGCTCAAATCACGGTCGATCTGGACGTTTTGACCGAGGATTTCATTCCCAAGGATGCCCTGACTTCCGCCCCGTTGAAAATCGAGGACGCGGGCGTCGCGCTGAAAGCGCCCGAACCGGCGAAACCGGCGGAACAGGCGGAAAAGAAAGAACCGAAAAAAGAGGAAAAGCAGTCGGCCGCAAAGCCCGCGGCCGCGGCTAAAAACGCGACGGAGAAAAAAGCGGCGGCAAAGCCGAAACCGGTTGCGAAACCGGCCGCGAAGCCCGCCGCGAAAAAAGCGTCCGCCCCTAAAAAACCGGCGAAACCGGCCGTCAAAAAAACGGCCGCCGCGAAACCCGTTGAAAAATTCCACGTCAAGGAATCCGCCCAAAGCGACGAGCACGACCGTTTGAAGCCGCGCGCAAACCCCGTGCCGAAAGTCAAGATTCTGGCGACGGAGGACAGCTCGCGCCGCGATAAAACGGAAGAGGTCGAAACCGCCGCCCGTCCGCCGAAACTGTCCAAGCATTTTCTGGAACAGGAACGGCTGAAAGAACAACAGCAGGCCGAGGAAAAGGAAAAAGAAACGGCCGCCGCCGCGGAAAAACCGGCCGTGAAACAGGCGGAGGCGAAACCCGCCGAAAAGCCGCGGCCGTTAATGGAAACGGCGCCGGACACGCTGTCCGTCCAGCCGAAAACGTTGTTGCGAGCGGCGGGCGGCGCGGAAACACCGGCCGGAAAAACCGCGGTCAAACAGCCCGTCCGTTTTTCGGTTTTCCCCGTTTCGTCGAAACTGACGCCCGAAGAGCGATCCGCGCGGCTGGCGCAGGAAATCCCGCAGGATTCCGCCACCGCGGCCGCGCTGAAACACAACCGCGCCCTTTACCACATTTTCATTTTTGAAACCGGCGCGACCCGGCTGGACGATGAAATGCAGACGGCGTTGGACACCATGGCGGAGCAGTTGAAAAAATATCCGTCGAAACGGGTTTTGCTGTATTCCTACAGCGCGCCCGATCCCGTCCGCACGGGCGGGGAAAGACAGCATTCCCTGCGCCGCGCTTTGGCCGTCCGGTCGTATCTGGCGCAACAGGGGATCAACAGTCTGCGCATGGAAATCCGTTCGTTCGGACAAAAGGGCGCGGGATCGAAAATTCCGGACAGAACGGATATTTTGATCAAAGAAAAATAACAAACAAAAGGATTGGAACATGGAACTGCCGAACCGCTATGTGACCCGTATGTTTTTGTTTCTGATTCTGGTCGCGGGCGCGTGTGCCGTTTTGTATCCGGCACTGCGAAACGCCTTTTTGACCAATCCCGCGCTGAACAGCCTGATCGCCGTCGTTTTCCTGTTCGGCGTCGGCATGAACTTTCATTCCGTGTTCGCGCTGTACCGTGAAATCCGGTGGATCAAGGCGCCCGCCCTGTCGCTGACCGACGCGGATCTGCAAAAACTGCGCCTGCTGTCTCCGCTGGCCTTGGTGTTGAAAAACAACCGCGCCAAAGGCAACGCCGTCCTGTCCCCGACCATCGCCCGCACCATTTTGGATTCCGTCGAAATGCGGTTGGAGGAAAGTCGAGACATTTCAAAATACCTGATCGGACTGTCCACTTTTCTGGGATTGCTGGGTACGTTTTGGGGGTTGATGGACACGGTCGGCGCCGTGGCGACCGTGATCAAATCCCTGAACGTTTCGGGCGAAGAGGCGACCGAAGCGTTCAACACGATCAAAAATTCGCTGGAACTGCCGCTGTCGGGCATGGGAACGGCCTTTTCGTCGTCCCTGCTGGGGCTGTCGGGGGCTTTGGTCGTCGGTTTTCTGGATCTGCAGGCCGGCCGCGCGCAAAACAATTTTTACAACGGTTTGGACGAACATCTGGCGTCGTTGACGCGCTATTCGTCGTCCGTCGGCAGCGGTGACGATTCCGTCACGTCGAACGGCGCGTACGCCAACGCTTTGCTGGAACAGGTCGTCGAAAGTCTGGCGGACATCCGGCTGCAGCTGAAAAAGGGCGAATCCGGCGCGCAGGAACGCGTCCAGACGGACATGGATCTGCTGCGCATCATCAGCCGCATCGACCATAACGTCAACCAGATCGACAAACGTTCCGAAGCCCGTCAGGAAATCCTGTTGCGCGAGATTCGCGATTCGTTCAAATTGCTGGTGCGCACGATTTCCGGACAGGACAAGTGACCGCCATGCGCCGTTTCAGAAACTCCAGCGGATACAATTTCTGGCCCAGCTTTGTTGACGCGATGTCAACACTGTTGATCGTCGTGTTGTTTTTCCTGCTGCTGTTCGTTTTGGCGCACTATTTCATGGGGCGGAATCTGGACACCAAAAACACGGAAATCGATCTGCTGAACATCCGGTTGAAAGATTTGGCGACCGAGCTGTCCGCCGAACGCAAATCGACGGCCGATTTGACGATCCGTTTGAACGCGCAGCTGGCGGAAACGGAAAAACTGGCCGGAGAGCTGGCCGGCGTCAAGGACGAAAACACGCGCGCGCTGGCGCAAATCGCGTTGATGGAGCAGGACGCCAAGGCGTTGAAACTGCGCAAAACCGAATTGGAAAAAGACCTGAAATCCGAACGCAAAATATCGCAGGACGCAAAAGCGCATCTGGCCGTTTTGACCGCGCAGACGGAAAAGCTGACGGCCGAGCTGGCCAAGATTCGCGCCGTTTTGGATCAGGCGGAAAAGAAAGACAAGGCGCAAAAAGCGCAAATCGTCGATTTGGGCAAAAAGCTGAATCGCGCGCTGGCCGCCAAAGCGGGCGAGCTGGCCTCCTACCGTTCCGAATTTTTCGGAACGCTGCGCAAGGTTTTGGCCGATCGTGACGACATCACCGTTGTCGGCGACCGCTTCGTGTTCCAATCCGAACTGTTTTTCAAAAGCGGTTCAGCCGCGTTGGAGGAAAATGGCAAAAAACAGCTGAACGTTCTGGCGAAAACGGTCAAGGAACTGCAACGCAAAATTCCCAAAAACATCCAATGGGTTTTGCGCGTGGACGGCCACACCGACACCGTGCCGATCCGCAACGAACTGTATTCGTCGAACTGGCAGCTGTCCGCGAATCGGGCGATCGCCGTCGTCCAATACCTGATCGACCGGGGCGTCCCCGCCCGCCGGTTGGTGGCCGCGGGGTTCGGCGAATATCAGCCGATCGACCGCAAAAACACGGAATCGGCGCGCCGCAAAAACCGCCGGATCGAATTCAAGCTGACGGAAAAGTGATTTTTTGAACTTTTGCCGAAAACAGGCTTGAAAAGCCGAATCTTTTAGAGTATAGAAAAAACACTTGTTGCATTCTGGAGCTGAAGTTATGAAAAAAGATATTCATCCGAATTACCATGAAATCACCGTGGTTATGACAGACGGAACCGAATTCAAGACCCGTTCGACGATGGGCAAGGAAGGCGATACGATTCGCTTGGATATTGACCCGCTGGCTCATCCGGCATGGACGGGTGTTTACCGTTTGGTTGACAGCGGCGGCCAGTTGGCGAAATTCAACAAACGTTTCGCGGCTTTCACGGGCAAAAAGTAATTTTTGCGGGTTTCAAAAGGCGGCTTTCACAGATTGTGAGGCCGCCTTTTTCATATCCGAAATCCTTTGATTTTCAATCCGTTACATTTTTTTACTGTTTTTTTATAAAACCTCTTTTACAATAAATGAAACAGTGTTTTATGGAATAAAAGCCCGTGTCCGCGATCATACATTACGAAGTCTATGTTTATCAAAACAGCGCGTGGGATTTGCTGGGGCGTTATTCGTCCGAACAGCGGTCGAAGGCGATCGAATACGCGCGCAGCATTGAAAACACGGAACGCAAACCGACAAAGGTCGTGCGCGAAACTTACGATCTGGACACGCAAATGTTCCAAGAGGCGATGGTCTATCTCAGCGAAATACCGAAACCGCAACCGCCGAAATCGTCCCCTTACGCCAACAGCGTGATCCCGACGACCGTCAAACGCAACGACCGGAAAAAATCCGGCCTGGCCGAAGGCGTCATCATGATCTTTCTGTCGATCATCTTTGCCATGATCCTGTCCAGCATGATCACGGTGGTGACTTTGCGCGTCATGGGATTGGCCGGTTTTTCGCAACAGGACATTTCCGGCCAGTTCGTTTTGGGAACGTTCACGTTCTTCTTTTTGGTGATATCCGTCCCGACGGCGATCAAATGGGTCAAATGGGAAAACCTGTTGGGATCGGATGAAGAGGAATCGCCAAAAACGTCCGCTCTGTACCCGACATCCAAGGAAAGCGACGACGACGCCAAATATTCCAAACGCGAGTTGTACGAAATCGATTCGGAACGTCCCGAACCCAAATCCGATTCCCTTGTTTCCCGCATGGTGCGCCGCGTTTTTGACGCCTTTGACGTGCTGAGCGGACGCAAAACGCTGACCCAGCGATTGAAAGAGGCCGAAGAGGCCGCGCAGGAAAAGGCCGAACAGCAAGAGGCGGAGGAACAGGCCGCCGACGAGGAACGCAAAAAGCGGGAAGAGGAAAAAGCCGGCGAAGAACAGACCGAACAAACCGCCCCCGAAACGCCTGCGGATGCGCCCGACGATACCGCGAACGCGGAAACGGATGAAAACGGCAACGGTGAAACAACGCCCGCCCCCGCCAAAGAAACCGGACACGCCGAAATCCCGCCGGAATTGGAAAAAGACTACCTGACACTGACGACGTTCCTGTCCATCATTTTGCGCGTGCTGCAGGAAAAGAACACCCTCTTAAACACCTACGCCCGTTTCGGAATCGAGCTGTTTTTATCCGGCGCGTGCGAACGGCTGTGCCGGTCGAAATCCCTTTCCGCCCAGCAAAACCGCGTGATGCTGGCCGGTTTGCTGGAACTGTTGGGGCGCGCCCCGACTTTGGCCGATCTGTTTTTCGATAAAATCGAAGAATACATGATGGAACCCAAGTACCTGACCGTCATCGAAAACGGTTCCAAGGGCATGGAAACCTATCTGAACAACAAATCGTCGCCCGAATTGGTCGGATTGATCCAAACAACAATGGCCAACTGGCTGAATCCGAAAAAGGAAACGGTCGCGTCGGGCATCTGCACGGTCATGTTCACCGACATCGTGTCATCGACCCATATGACGCAAACGCTGGGCGACCGCATGGCGCAGCAGCTGATCCACCGGCACAACACGATCGTCCGTCAGGCGTTGAGCACTTGCGGCGGCGAAGAGATCAAACAAACTGGCGACGGAATCATGGCGTCGTTCATGTGGGCGTCCAACGCGATCGACGCGGCGATCGCCATTCAAAAAGCGGTCAGTCTGTACAACCGCGAATCGCCGACCGTCGCTTTGGAAGTCCGCATCGGGTTGAACGCCGGCGAACCGATCGTGGAAAACAACGACCTGTTCGGCCTGACCGTCCAGCTGGCGTCGCGCGTGTGCGGCGAAGCCGGCAAAAACCAAATCTACGTTTCCTCCGTCGTCAAGGAACTGGCCGCAGGCAAGAATTACATCTTTGTTCCGAAAGGCGAATTCAACCTGAAAGGAATCGACACCCCGCAAACGCTGTACGAAGTGGTGTGGGAAGAGGAAAAACCCAAAAAACAGCCGCCCAAGGAACCGGAAAAGCCCGCCGAACCGCCGCAGGAAAAAGAGCTGTCGGAAAGTTTGCCCGAATTTTAACGTCGGCTTTGATTTCCGGCGCGCGTTGTGGTATATTGAACGAGTGGAAAGAATTTCCGCAACAACGGATTGAACGGGCGAGGTAGAAAATGGCTACGACGGTTCTGGACGCGACAACAAAATCGACCAATGTGAAAACGTGGGAAAAGACGACGACGGACACATACGCCGATTCGATCCGCAACGCGCGCGACATGGGACAGGCGCGGCTGAATTATTCGCGGTTGAACATGATCACGACCTTGTCCGAAAATGAAAAGGAAGACTGGTTTTCTTTCACTGTCACATCGCGGGGAAAACTGCGTCTGACCGCCATCAACCTCAGTGCGAACAGCGAAACGGCCGACGCCGACGAATCCACGGCTTCCGACGCGCTGGAGGAAGCGTCCAGCAATTTTGAAAAAGCTATTGAACGTTTCAAAGGCCAAGGCCTGAAAGTCGAACTGTACCAATACGTCAACAACCGCCAAACGCTGATCGCGACGAACGAAGAGGGCAAAGGCAAGGCGACCGACGCATTCGACCAGCTGATGCGCGGCCAATACAAAGTGCAAAAGGCCGGCACCTATTACATCCACGTCACGACAAAGGACGGCAAGGCGGTGGATCAGGACACGCTGTACGCTTTGCAGGTGCAGCTGGGCGACACCTATAAACACGATTACGTCACGCAGGAACAATCCATCGACCACACGAATATGACCGACGGCGACATCGCTTTGGCCAAAGCGGAAGCCGAATCAGGTTCCGTCACCGCCAGTGCCAGCGTTTTGGCGGCACAAGGGGCGGCCGATTTGCTGGCGACTGGATACACGAACATGGCGACCCTGCGTTCCGCAAAAAATCAAAGCTCCTCTTCAAAACTGTTCAGCCTGCTGGTCTGATTTTCATTTGCCTGACGGGCAAAGATCGTTGATACGCAATTCGTCATACCACGTCCGGATCAATTCCAGATTGCGGTTGATAATGGCGTTGATCAGCTGTTTGTTTCTTTTGTGCTGCGAATCCGTTTTTTCCGACAGGTCGTTAAAATCAATTTCTTTCCATGCCTTGGCGCATTTCGACCAATCAAGCAACACGTCGGATTTATACGGATAATCCGTCACGCCGATGCTTTTTAAAATGTCCGTGAAATCATTCTTTGAACACAAAAGCTTTTCACTCGGCACAACATCTTGATCTTTCCGGTTCAGCGTAAACGGCCACGCGCGGAAATTGCCGTTCGTCTGGTACCAGCTTTTCAACGCGTCGTGAATATGGCGTTTGCGGTAAATCAGATTTTCTGGCGAAATGTGATCCCAATCGAACGGACACAGCGTGTCTTCCAAATCAAAATCCCGCCAATCTTTGAACCACAGGTTCAACGCGTCGCGCTGGGCGTAAAGGATCAGGCTTCTTTCATAAAAAAGCCGCGACAAGAACGGTTGAACCTTTTCAAAATTCCAGCGATACAGTGAATCTATGCGGATGTTTTTTTGGGCTTTTATGCCTTTTTTCAATTCGTTAAATTTCGGAAACGCCGGAAAAAGGGTTTCGTTTTCCCTTTCCTCACAGGCCGTCCGCATCAAACCGGCCGACCAAAAAGCGTCCGCCTCTTTTGTTTTTCTGACCTGTTCCCACAACCGGCCGATCAGCGGCGCATGGTCGCGCTGCCCCTTTCCGAACCACGTCAGCAGCGTGACAACGCCCAGCATCCTGCGGCGCGTTTCCTCCGTCATTTTCGTTTCATCATCCGTATAAAGCAAACGGTGCATCAGCATCAACATGACTTCCGGCGCCCTGTCCGCCAATTCCGAAACGATGAAATCCGGCAGCCCGAACGCGTTGTCGTCCGGATCGTAACGCAGAACCGTTTTCACGCGCCCCAAAAAATCCGCATCCAGCAATTTTTCAACGAATCGGATGAATCCCGCTTTTTCATTGCGAATGATCCCTTGAAACTGCTTGGGTTGAATACGCATCGTCACGGCGTCGGCCGTCGGTTTTTCCGGCCGGTTCTGGTACAAACGGCAGGCGATGGTGATGAAACGCGCCGGACGCATAAATCCCGCGCAGGCGTTTTCAATCCTTTTTTGCAAATCAATACCGATGTTCGTTTTCAAAATCGAATAATTCAATTCCTCGCCGCGCAAAGGCGTCCCGCCCGCGTTCAGCCGGATGAACAGGTTTTCGATTTCATCGTCCCCGTCATCCGCATCGGTGTCGGTTTCGCCGTCCGACGCGGACAATCCGGTTTCCGCGTCCAAAACCTGTTCGCTCACCAACAACAGCGGCAAAGAAGTGTTACCCAAAACATCTCGCACGGTATCAAGCAATTCTTTTATGCCGTAATAATCCGGCCCCGTCGGAAAAGGCTTTTGATGATGCCGTTCGCACCACCGTTCGATTTTTGAACGGACGGTTGCCGCATTGTCACCGTTCAGGAAAAAACCGAACGGCACGGGAAACGACGCGTCATAAGGCCAGAATTTGCCCAACGGTTCCGCATACGGGTTTTTATCTGCCATTTTGTAATCCTCGCACGCGCGGCGAATGTTTTCCGCGCTCAACGTCCGATCGTTCCGGCTTTTTTGATATCCCCACGGATGCGATTTCGTAATGACGCGGAAAATGTATTTCCGATCAGTCCCCGTTCCCTTTTTCAAATCAATGAACAGTCGCACCCGATCCGTCGAAGACCGCAGCACGTTCTGCGAGTCTTCTGTTCCGTCCGGTTCAAAAAAAGCCAGAGCGATCGCCGTCGCCCGCTGCTGCCCGTCCAGCAATTCCGTCTTGCCGTCTTTTTCAACGCCGACGAACGACCCGACCGGAAAACGGCGCATCAACGAATCCCACAGGTTTTCGATCTGCCACGGTTTCCAGACGAATCCGCGCTGCACATTCGGCAAAACGATTTTACCCTTTTCGATGCCTTCTTTTAAATCTTTCAAACCGGTCATTTTTCCCTCCCCGTTCGGATTATCAACCAATACAGCATATCGTATATTAAAATTCAATCAACAACTTTTTTCCATATAAAAACCCCGCTTTTGACGGCGGGGTTTTCGTTTGTTTTCCGTTTATTACAAAACGTGTTCCAGAAAATACGGCAACTGGACGCGCCACGCCGGCCAATCGTGCGGCACGTCGTAACCCCAGTAATCCACCCACGCGGGGATGCCTTTGGCGCGCATGATGCCGTCCAAAGCGCGCGTGTCGCTCAGACATTCGTTTTCCCATGCGCCCTGACCGACGGAAACGATGATGTCGGAACGTTTGTACAGATCCAGCGTCCCCTGATCGTTCATATTCGGCAGGTATTCGATCGGCGAATTGAAATAAACGCCGGCTTCGTCGCAATTCGGGAAAAACGAACGGCAGCTGTACAGCCCGCTTTGCGCGATCATCGCGTCAAACAGATCGGGACGGCGGAAAAAGAAATTCGCCGCGTGCAACGCGCCCATTGAACATCCCGTCGTCATCATGCCGCCCGCGCGATAGTTGCTGCCCATCGCGTTGATATCCAACGCCCAAGGCACGACTTCTTCGCAAACGTATTTGAAATACTGTTCAAAACGGTACAGACGGTCGCCCGGCCATCCGGCGCAGACGAACGTTTCCCAATCCAACCCGTCAACGCAGAAAAACTGGGCGCGTCCCGCTTCGATAAAACCCGAAGCGGCGTCGATCATGCCGAATCCTTCGTATTCATAGAACCGGCCGCATTGGGACGGGAAAACCAGAACCGGTTTCCCCGCGTGCCCATAGACCTTCAATTCCATATGACGCCCCAGATTCGGGCTATATTCGTTGTAGTATTCGATTTTCATCAGCGTTTTTCCTGAACGAAGTCCATGATTTCATTCGCCTTTTCCTGCGTTTTGGCGCGCATCAGGTACATATGGTCGCCCATGACCGCGGAAAAGATTTCATCGACCGGATTGTACTGCATCAGGTAATCGCCGTACTTTTCCAGAATTTCTTCGTGCGAATGAACGTAGTTGAAGCAATCCTTGCGCGCGACGTAAATGCCGATGTATTTCTTTTCGGTCGGCTGATAGACTTTGTTATGAACGATCATGTCGGCGTACATCTGATAGACGTCGGTGTCGTGTTCATAGTTCATCAGTTCGGGCATACATCCGCCGGGCGGACGCATATTGACCTCCAGCGCGACGTAATCGCCCTTTTTGCCCAGTCCTTTTTTGTCTTCGTACAGTTTGAAGAATTCAAAGTGGAAGAAACGCGCCGTCGTGTTGAACGACGCCAGCACGGCACGCCCCGCCTTTTCCAGCGCGGGGTCGATTTTCAAAACCGAATAATAGCGCAGATCGTCGCCCGCGTTGACCGTTTCCGCGACGTTTTCGGGGAAAATGTGGCTGGTCATGAAAATCGGTTCGTTCTGATAGTTCGCGATGCCGTCGAACGTGACGATCAAACCGTTGACGAATTCCTCCATCACATAGGGGACGGTGGGATAGTTGTCATAGAAACGGTTGAATTCCTCGTCGTTTTTGATCGAATAGGACGCGTACGCGCCGACGCCGATGTCGGGTTTGACGAACACGGGATAGCCGACTTCCTTGACGAATTTTGCGCCTTCCTCGCGGGTGGTGACGCAATGGCAGCGCGCCGACGGAACGCCCGCCTTTTCAAAGTGGTTCTTCATCAGGTATTTGCGCTTGCTTTCCAGCACTTCCGGATATCTTGTCCCTTCGATGTTGAAATCGGTGCGCAGACGGGCGTCCGTTTCCAACCAGTATTCGTTAAAGGATTCCAAACGGTCGATCCGGCCGTATTTGTGAATGAAATAAGCGACCGCGCGCATGACTTCGTCATAGTTTTCCATGTTGTCAACGCGGTAATATTCGGTCAGCGACTCCTTCAACTGCGGGGTCAGGGAATCATAGGACGCGTCCGCGATTCCCAAAACGTTTACGCCCATTTTTTTCAGGCGGTCCGCAAAATTCACGTAGTGTGACGGAAAATGCGGAGAGAGAAAGACAAAATTCACGGTAATAACTCCTCGGTTATTTTCGGTTTTTCCGGCTGTTTTCCTAATCAGGAATATGGTCTTTTGTTGTGGTTTTTTCCCACCCCGCCTAAATTGGCAAGCCGCGGCGCCGTTGTCAATTCATTTTTGTATTTTCTTTATTCTAAAGAATGGGGTAAAAGGGGAAAAAACGACATTCATTCAAAACCGTTCAAGGAGCCGTTATGACCGTCCGCATCCGCAAAGCCGTTTTCCCCGTCGGCGGGTTGGGTACCCGTTTTTTGCCCGCGACAAAGGCGATGCCCAAGGAAATGCTGCCCGTCGTCGATAAACCGCTGATCCAATACGCCGTGGAGGAAGCCGTCGCCGCCGGCATCGAACATTTCATTTTCGTCACCGGACACGGCAAAACCGCGATCGAAGA
This sequence comes from Alphaproteobacteria bacterium UBA6324, assembly GCA_002439085.1. GTDB lineage: Bacteria > Pseudomonadota > Alphaproteobacteria > CAAGCB01 > CAG-977 > UBA11549. Next base: position 65,923 of record DJSW01000009.1, on the reverse strand, counting down.
CCACTTCGACACCAATTCGCAGCTGGAACGCCTGCTGGAACGGGACGGCAAAACGGATCTGCTGAATTTCTTAAAAGACTGCACGCTGGATTCGGGCAAAATCTCCTACACCCGCCAAAGCGAACCGAAAGGGTTGGGGCACGCCGTGTGGTGCGCGCGCGATCTGGTCGGCGACGAACCGTTCGCGGTGTTGCTGCCCGACGACCTGTTCCATTGCAAAACGCCGTGTTTGAAACAAATGGTTGACGAATACCCCCGAACCGCCGGCAATCTGGTCGCGATCGAGGACGTGCCGGAGGAACAGACGTCGCGTTACGGCATCCTCAGCATTGAAAACGACGACGGCAAGCTGGTGCGCGTCAACGGCATGGTTGAAAAGCCCGCCCCCGGAACGGCGCCGTCGCGGTGCGCCATTTTGGGACGCTACATCCTGTCGCCCGAAGTGTTCGCCGAACTGGACAAGCAGAAAACCGGCGCAAAAGGCGAAATCCAGCTGACCGACGCCATGGCGGCGACGTTGAACCGCGTGCCGTTCCACGGAATGCGGTTCGAGGGCAAGCGGTTCGATTGCGGCAACAAAATCGGTTTTTTGATGGCCAACGTCGAATACGCGCTCGACCGCCCCGATCTGGCGGACGAATTCAAAGCCGCGCTGAAAACCCTCTCGTTTTAAAGGCGTTGAACAATGTCTTTTTTCTCGAACAAACAGCTGAACCTGCTGAACGTCCATTACGGCCTGCGCGCCATGGGATGGGAAATGTGTTCCATGTTCACTCTGGCCTATCTGTACAAACAGGGGCTGAGCCTGACACTGACCTTTCTGGTGTATGCCGCGGTTTTGTTTTCGCGCACGCTGACCCGTCCGCTGGCGATGTTCTGCTGTTTGAAAAAAGGCGTGCATTGGACGCTGACGGTCGGCACCGTCGCGTTCGCCCTGCGCTATCCCGCCATGTTGCCGATTGACGGGTTGACGTGGAATTTGATCCCGTTCATCGTGATTTCCGGATTGGCGGACGTTTTGTACTGGGTGTCCTATCACAACTATTTCGCTTCGATCGGCGATGAATCCGACCGCGGCGCCAGCGTCGGCATCCGCGACGCCATCGCGACCGTCGTCGCCGTCATCGGCCCGCTGGTCGGCGGGATATTGCTGTCGTTCAACGCCGTTTACGCGTTCACAATGCCGTTCGTGCTGACTTTGGTCGCCGTTTTCCCGCTGTTGAAAACGCCGTCCCTGCCCTTGCCCGCCCCCGCGACACACGAGGAAAGAAAACACATCGACCATTTCGGTTTCATCGCGTTCATCGGCGACGGGCTGTTTTATCAGGCGGGATCGATCTGGCCGCTGATCGTGTTCATGCTGTTGGGCGAAAGCTATCAGAATTTCGGGTTCATTCTGGCTTTGGCCGCATTTTTCCGCGCGTTGGGATCAATGGTGTTCGGCCGCCTGATTGACAAAGGCAAAGGCCGGCAAATCTGCTATATCGGATACGGGATGCACATCGTCATCCTGACGGTTCGCGGATTTTTCGCCTATTCCGTCCCCGCCGTCATCGCGTGCGACTTTTTCGCCGCGATCGCGTACTGTTTTTCGATGACGGGGTTGATGACCGCCGTTTACAACGCGACGAAACGCGCGTCGCATCCGCTGTATTTCACCTATTACACGGAACTGGGGTGGGATGTCGGCGCGGTGTCGTCCATGTTGCTGGCGGCTTTGATCGTCGGCGCGGGATTTGACGTGCGTTGGGGGCTGTCCTTGTCCGTCGCCGGCGCGGTTTTATCCGTCGCGGTGCTCAGCCGGTATTACACACGCGAACGCAAACGCCGCAAAGCGGAAACGCGGCGGGCGGCCTAGAGCATATCCTTTGCCAGAAACATATACAGCACCCTCATGTACTTTTCATAGCGCGCGTTGATTTCCGGATCGTCGAAAACCGGAACGCCGTCCGAAACGGTGTAGGAACGCGGGGTCGTAAAAACGCCCAGCGCGTTTTCAAACAGGCTGACGATCATGCTTTGCAAAAACACCATCCTGTCGGCGCGGGCGAACACCTCTTCCGCCTTTTTTCGCCGCGCGGCACGGATCGCAGGAACGGGGATTTTGTCGATCCGGCGTTCAAAATCCGCCTTGGCCGCGGTCAAATACTCGCTTTGATCCTGCAGCTTTTTCTGAACGCGCTCCAATTCCGCCAGCGTCCGAACGGCCGCGTCCGGCGACAGGGGCGATTCCTCGGACAGCGCGCGGATCAGGCGCGGGCGGACATCCTCGTAATACATGGCCAGCGTTTGTTCCTCGATTTCATCGAAATCCGGCGTGCGGGACAAATACAGCACACGCACCGTCAACACCCAACCGGTCAGCATAAACAGGACGAACAGCGCGAAAACGCCCTTTGTCAGGCGCGTCATCGGCACAACCTCGACCCTGTCGCGGGCGCTTTCGTCCCAAAACATCGGGCGGCGGCGCAGCATCCCGTACACGGCGTACAGCGGCAGCGCGAGGGACGCGTAGGACAGCAGGCACCCCGTCCCGCCCGCGAACACCGTCAGCGACCGTTTCAGGGAATCGGAAAACCGCAATTTTCCCCCGTCCGCGGCGCAAACGTAAATCCCCAGCATCGCTTTGCCCGCCGTCGTTTTAAACACGGAAACCAGCGCGGCTTCCACCGCGGCATATACCCAGAACGACGCGTAAAACTGCCATGAACGGTAGAAAACCTCTTCGCCCGTTTTCCCGCCCAGAATCAGCACCATCGCCATCGACCACAGCAGATAATCAATAAAACGCGCCAGCGTCCGTTTGAATGCGACCATTTCCGCCTCCTTGCCTTTTTTATTATGATAGCGTTTTCGCGCCCCCGCCTCCATCTTTTTTTCAAACGGGGCGAATAGCCGGAACCGGACGGTTTTCTTTAAAACGGTTCAACCGGCAATTTGGCGGAAACAATAGGGGTTCGGAAAAATAATTTCAGAAAAAATTTCCGTGTTTGTCTAAAAAAATCTTGACTTCGGGATACGGCGGTATCACTATGCGAACATAAATATAGTTTTCATAGATATGTTAGGAAACGCTATGACTGAAGAAAACAAAGAATCGAAAACCTCTTCGTTGCTGGACGCCTTTATGCGGGCCGGCAAAATCACGGTTTTTGAAAGCGGCTTGGATCGTCCCGACCATTTGCAGGATCGCCCGTTCTTCAATTTGCTGCCGAAAGGCCAAACGTCCGTCATCGCCAAAGGCGACGCCGCTGACACGCTGACGGTCAGAACGCCCGCCGAATTGGAAAAATCCCCCGCGTTGGACACCGAAGCGCATCAATTCTTTGACAATATGGAAAAACGTTTCCGCACGGTCATGCCGGGCGTCACGCTGTTCATCATCGACCCCGACGCGGTTCAGGGGCGTTACCTGCTGGATACCGAAGACGACCGTTCGCTGGGCAAATCCCTGTATATGTACGTCGAGGACAAATTGCAGAAAGCCGCCGCGGGCAAAGGCAAAACGTTCCTGACGAACGACGAGATTCTGAAATCCGTTTCCGAAGCCGGCATCACCGACCGCAACCCGTTTTCGATGCGCGCCGCCGTTTCGCCGACCATGGAAAATCTGGCCGGTTTGGGCAACGTCAATCTGGTCGTCGGCGACAACCCCGACGCGATGAGCGCGAACGTTCTGGACATGGTGGTCGGCGCCGAAGAACGCCGCAAGAAAGAAGGCGTTTCCTTCGACGAATTCCGCCGTCTGGTTCTGTATCACGAATTGGGACACGCGACCGACCACAACTACGCGTCCGCCTATAACTCGGTCAACAAAATCGCCGAAACGGAATTGGACAACGTGATGTGCCGCCACCGCACGGAATGCATCGCCGACGCGCACGCCGTTCTGCAGCTGGCGCGCGATTTCGGCAACACGAAATGCGCCGAAATCTGGGGCGACTGCCGCATCGAATATTTGCGTATGTGCGTTGACCGCCGCATGGACGACACGAAATACGACACCGATTTCATCAAACAGATTCGCGAAGCCGAAGAAAAGGCGCAGGCGCAGAATCCGAACGATCCGGATTATGAAAACAAATTCAAACAGTTGATGGCCGACCGCAACGTCGCCAACACGATCAAACAGCTGGGATCGCCGCTGGCGTACCACACGACCGACGTTATCGACGCCACGGTCAAATACGCCAAGGAACATCTGGCCGACGGTTCGCTGCAGAAAATGTCGGATCTGGAAGTCATCAAACAGGCGCAGGTCATGTCCGAAACCTACGGTCTGACCCGTCAGCAGATGGCCGAAATCTCGATCGCTCTGGCGACCGGCGAAAAACACCCGAAATACGAACAGATGATGGAACGCGTTCAGGTGTCCCGCGACCATATGCCCGTTGACAACAAAGTGCTGGAACAGGAATACGAGTTGCAGCGCGAACTCAGCGCGTATCACGAAGCCGCCCAGCTGAACGCCAATTTGGGTCTGCCCGCGCCGACGCCGGACTTTTCGCCCGAATTGAAAAAGAAGCTGAAAGCCCAGCGCGCCAACGCGACCAAAACGGAAAACAAGCGCGCCCTCAGCGTCGCGCAGTATCAGGCTGATCTGCTGGACAAACTGGACACCACCGAATCGCGCGCCGAAATGCACGCCGTTTTGGGCGACGAAAAGGAAACCCTGCGTCTGGAAGGCCGCAAAGACAAAGGCAACGACAAGTTCGCCGGCGATAAGCTGAAAGTCGTTGACGCCGTCATCGAACAGGCACCGAACGTCGAAGCCATGCTGACCGCCAACCGCTTGGTCAAAAAACAGTTGGACGACATCAAATCGACGACCGAAGTTTCCGGCGACGCCGCGATCGTCCATTTCATTAAAAACGAACTGCGCGTCGCGACCTCTCTGTCGAACGCGCTGATCAAAGCGTACCAGCGCGAACCCGAAAAGATGACGGTCAACGACACGATCGATTCGCTGCGCGCCGAACGCAAGGATTTCAAAAAGGCTTTGATCGCCGAAAAAGAAACGCAGGTTGCCGCTTTCGCGATCCGTTCGGACAAGGAAACGTGGGCGAAAGTGTCCGCCGATCCCGTTCTGTCCATGCTGATCGACCAGAAAGCCAAACAGAAACCGACGGCCGCTTTGGCGCAGTACCAGATGAGCGCGGGCAACATGGACAAAAACGTCGCCGCCACGCTGTACAACGAAGTCGCCGGAACGCACAAATATCTGGTCGAAACCTTCACGGGTAGCCCGCAGACGGCCACCGCGCTGAAGAAAAAAGACCTGCGCACGTTTGAAAGCATGGCGAAATATGCCGAAACGCTGAAAACGGCGGAACGCGCTTCGCCGCTGAACCTGAAAGGGTTCAAGGTCGAACAGAAGAAATCGGCTTTCGATATGCTGCTCAGCGCGCAGAAACAGCGGTAAGCAACAACCTTTAAAGAACACCCCCGCCGGAACGAAAAACGGCGGGGGTTTTCTTTCGCGCGTTTTCCCGCACAAAAAAAGCCTTTCGTCGGGAAAGGCTTTTTTTGTTTGGTATCGGGATCAGAATCTGAAATCGCGTTCGCCCGCGGCGATGTGTTCCAAATGGTCTTCGCAAACCGCGCGGACTTTCGGGTTCGTAATGTTGCCCAATTCGCGGCGGATCAGGTCGTACCCGACCGCTTTCGTTTCGGGGGACGCGTAATCCTCCAGATATTCTTTCAGGGTCATCAGCGCGTTCGGGTGGCAGCAGTTCAGAATCTGTTTCGATTTGCACAGATCCATAAACCGGTCGCCCGTGCGTCCGGCGCGATAGCACGCGGTGCAGAAGCTGGGGATGTATCCCATGTCCATCAGCCATTTGATCACTTCATCCAGCGTGCGGGTGTCGGCGCGATCGAATTGCGCCGTTTCCGTTTCGCGCACAACGTACCCGCCGACCGACGTGGACGACGCGCCGCTGATTTGCGAAATGCCCAGATGCAGGGCGCGTTCGCGCATCCGCTGGCTTTCGCGGGTGGAAATGATCATGCCCGTATAGGGCGTCGAAACGCGGATGCAGGCGATGATTTTGGCGAAGATATCGTCCGGCAGGGCGTCTTTGAACGACGCGGGGTCGATGTCGTCCGCAGGACAGATGCGCGGCACGGAAATCGTGTGAGGTCCGACGCCGTGGACGGCCTCCAGATGTTCGGCGTGCATCAGCAAACCGGCGAATTCGTAGGCGTAGTTTTCCAACCCGTACAAAACGCCCAGCCCCACGTCGTCTATTCCGCCCTGCATCGCGCGATCCATCGCTTCGGTGTGATAGGCGTAATTGTGCTTGGGTCCCGTCGGATGCAGCTTTTCATAAGATTCCCTGTTATAGGTTTCCTGAAACAGGATGTAGGTGCCGATTCCCGCGTCATGCAGCTTTTTGTAATTTTCGACCGTCGTCGCGGCGATGTTGACGTTGACGCGGCGGATCGCGCCGTTTTTATGCTTGATCGAATAAATGGTCTTGATGCTTTCAAGGATGTATTCGATCGGGTTGTTGACGGGATCTTCGCCCGCCTCCAACGCCAGCCGCTTGTGCCCCATGTCCTGCAGGGCGACGACTTCGGCCTTGATCTGTTCCTGCGTCAATTTTTTGCGGGGAATGTGTTTGTTTTTAACGTGATAGGGGCAGTACACGCACCCGTTCACGCAATAGTTCGACAGGTAAAGCGGCGCGAACAAAACGATGCGGTTGCCGTAAAAATCCTTTTTCAGCTGTTCCGCCAACTTGAATATTTGATCGTTCCGGTCGGGCAGGTCACAGGCCAGCAAAACGGACGCCTCGCGATGAGTCAGTCCTTTCCACAGTTTCGCCTTTGCGATGATTTGGTCGATCAACGCCGCGTTGTGCTTGTTTTTTTCGGCGTAATCCAGCGTCGCCAGAATTTCGTCGTGATTGATGAACTCTTCCGCTTTTAACGATTTGGGATCATACATTATTTTATCTCCTTTCGGGTCGGGACGCGCCCTGCCCGTCAGCCATGTCATTTTGAATAAACGGTTTTCGTCGAAACGCCGTCCAGCATTCCCAGCTTTCCGGCCAGCGCGCTGATCACGTCGGGCGGGGCGTCCATAGCCACGCTGATGATGCTGATCCCGCGTTTGTGATAAGGGATGCCCATGCGTCCGATGATGTATGCGCCGTATTCGTGCAGCAAAGCGTTCAGCGTCATCACGGATTCGGGATTTTCGACAACGATGCCGATCAAAGCGACTCTTGTTTCCATTGTGTTTCCTTTCTTGAACCGCAGGACGAACCTTTGGCCTCAGAACGGTTTCACTATAGCGCGTCAGCCCGAAACCGCAAATTGTTTTTCATCGGTCTTGATCGCGCGGAGTTTACGGGGTAGAAATAGCGTGTCCCGAAACAATAAGGATTCAAGGGGGGAAAAACGTGATTAAAAGCATTTTGTCCGAATTTAAAAAATTCGCAGTGCGCGGCAATGTCATGGATATGGCGGTCGGCATCATCATCGGCGCGGCGTTCACGAAAATCGTGGATTCGCTGGTCAAGGACATATTGATGCCGCCCTTGGGGCTGGTTTTGGGAAAAATCGACTTTGCCAACCTGTATTTCGTGTTAAAGGATGGAACGCCCGCCGCCCCCTACGTTTCGGCGCAGGCCGCGCAAAACGCCGGCGCCGTGACGCTGAACGTCGGAAATTTTTTAAACGCGGTGATCAGCTTCGCGATCGTCGCTTTCGCCGTTTTTCTGCTGGTCAAGGCGATGAACACCCTGCGCGACCGGCTGAGCGCCGACGCCGCGGAACCCGCGACGAAAACCTGCCCGTTCTGCTGTTCGGACATTCCCGCCCATGCCGTCAAATGCCCGCATTGCACCGCCGATTTGAACAACAACAACCTCTAAAGGACTGCGCGCCGTGATCAGAATATCCAACGTCAAATTCAGACCCAAAGCCGTTCCCGACGATTTCAAACCCTATATCGAGGAACTGACCGGTTTCAAAAACATCGTTTCCCTGCGCGTGGCGAAAAAATCCGTTGACGCCCGCAAAAAGGAAAACCTGTGCCTGCTGTACGTTTTCGACGTTTTTTTGGACGGCGATGAAAACGCCGCCGCCGCCGAATGCCCGTACAAGGACATTGTCGTCATGAACGAACCGGAACCGCTGCCGTCCCCCGTGTGGCGCGCCGTCAACCGCCCGCGTCCCGTCGTCGTCGGAACGGGTCCCGCCGGATTGATGGCCGGTCTGGCTTTGGCACAGGCGGGGGCGAACCCGATTTTGCTGGAACGCGGCAAACCCGTTTCCAAACGGCGCAAGGATGTCAACCGGCTGTGGAAAATCGGCGAGCTGAACGAAAATTCAAACGTCCAGTTCGGCGAAGGCGGCGCGGGAACCTTTTCCGACGGCAAGCTGACGACCGGCATCAAAAAGGACGCGTGGACGCGCAAAGTGCTACAGGAATTCGTCGCCGCCGGCGCGCCCGCGGAAATCCTGTATCTGGCGAAACCGCACATCGGAACGGACAAGCTGGGGTACATGGTCGGCAACCTGCGGCGCAAAATCATGGCGGCGGGCGGCGAATACCGTTTTGAAACGCGTCTGACCGACCTGATCATCAGGGACGGCCGCCTGATCGGCGTCAAAACCGTCAACGCGCAGGGCGAAACGGCGGAAATCGCGACGGATTGCGTCGTTCTGGCCGTCGGGCACAGCGCGCGCGACACGTTTGAAATGCTGTACGAACGCGGCGTTCAAATGATTCAAAAGCCGTTCGCCGTCGGCGCGCGCATCGAACACCCGCAATCTTTCATCAACAAAAGCCAATACGGCATGGTCAAACCCCGCCCCGTTCTGGGGCCCGCCGATTACAAACTGGCGGTACACATGAACAACGGCCGGTCGCTTTACACGTTCTGTATGTGTCCGGGGGGGACGGTCGTCGCCGCGGCGTCCGAAGCCGGCCGACTGGTCACAAACGGGATGAGCACGTTCGCCCGCGACGGCGAAAACGCCAACAGCGCGCTGCTGGTGGACGTGACGCCCGCCGATTTCGGTTCCGACCATCCTTTGGCCGGCATGGAATTTCAACGCCAAATTGAAGAAAACGCGTTCCGCGCCGGCGGCGGTTTGTTCCGCGCGCCCGTCCAGCGCGTCATTGATTTCCTGCGCGATCGGGAAACCGTCAAATTCGGCGAAGTCAACCCGTCGTACCGTCCGGGGGTGGAAATGGCGGATATGCGCGCCGTTCTGCCCCCCTATGTCATCGAAACGATGAAAGAGGGGTTCAAAAAGATGGATCGCAAAATCCGGTGTTTTTCCGCTCACGACGCGATTTTGACCGCGGCCGAAACCCGCACGTCGTCCCCGATCCGGATGTTGCGTTCCCCCGAATCGCTGCAAAGCGTCAGCGTCGCGGGGCTGTACCCGTGCGGCGAAGGGGCGGGATACGCGGGCGGGATCATGTCGGCCGCCGCGGACGGGCTGCGATGCGCCTACAAGATCATGGCGGACGAAAGCGAACCCGACACCGCCGAATGACGGTTGCTTTCGCCGGCGCAAAGAGGTATCCTGCCCGCAAATTCGACCAAGGAGTTTCGTCAATGAAAGAATTCCAAAAATCATCGCGTTTGAACGGCGTGCGCTACGAAATCCGCGGCCCCGTCCTGAAAGCCGCCAACCAGCTGGAGGAAGCGGGATACAAGATTCTGAAACTGAACATCGGCAACCCCGCCGTTTTCGATTTGAACGCGCCCGAAGAAATCGTCAAGGACGTGATTTTAAATCTGCCGTTCGCCGACGGATATTCGGATTCAAAGGGCATCTTTCCCGCGCGAAAGGCCGTCATGCACTATTGCCAGCAAAAGGGGATCGACGGCGTCCAAATCAACGACATCTATCTGGGCAACGGGGTTTCCGACCTGATTTTGCTCAGCATGGAAGCGTTTTTGGACAACGGCGACGAAATCCTCGTCCCCGCGCCGGACTATCCGCTGTGGACGGCGGCGATTTGTCTGGCGGGCGGCAAACCCGTGCATTACGTTTGCGACGAACAATCCGAATGGTATCCCGATCTGGACGATCTGGAAAGCAAGATCACGCCCAAGACAAAGGGCATCGTCGTCATCAACCCGAACAACCCCACAGGCGCCGTTTACCCTAAGGAAGTGCTGGAAAAAATCGCCGCCATCGCCGAAAAGCACAAGCTGGCCGTTTTCTGCGACGAAATCTACGACAAGATTTTGTACGACGGCGCAACGCACACGTCGCTGGCGTCGTTGATTCACGACACGTTTTGCATCACCTACAACGGATTGTCCAAAAACTACCGCGCCTGCGGGTTCCGCGCCGCGTGGATGGTGTTGAGCGGCAACAAGAAAATGGCCGAAGACTATATCGACGGGTTGGATCTGCTGGCCAATATGCGGCTGTGTTCCAACGTTCCGGGGCAATACGCGATTCAAACGGCGCTGGGCGGATACCAGAGCATCAACGATCTGGTCAAACCGGGGGGGAGGCTGTACGAACAGCGCACCCTGTGCCACAAGCTACTGAACGACATTCCGGGGATTTCGTGCGTCAAAGCCAAGGGATCGCTGTATATGTTCCCTAAAATCGACACGGAAAAGTTCAACATTTACGACGACCAGAAATTCGTTTTGGATCTGTTGATGGAAAAACGGATTCTGCTGGTCAACGGAACGGGTTTCAACTGGGACAAACCGGATCATTTCCGCGTCGTTTTCCTGCCGCGCACGGACGATTTGGAAAAAGCGTTGCTCCGGCTGAAGGAATTTTTGGCGGGATACCGGCAGGAATGACCGCGTATCGTCAAACGGACTATTGATTTTTCCGCCAAACGCGCTATATCATTCGCGTACATTCAAAGGAGTGCTTCAATGACAAAAATCGTTTACTTCAATGTTTCGGAAATCGCCCGCGATTATTACAAAAAGAATCCCCTGCCGGTTGACGCGCAAATCGTTTTCATGGAAAAAAGCCCGTCCGACCTGACCGAGGACGAATTGAAAACCGTCGCCGACGCGGACGTTATTTCCGTGTTCGTCCACGCCGTTGATGTCGGCGCGCGCGTTTTGTCCCAATTCCCGAACCTGAAGCTGGTCGCTTTGCGTTCGACGGGTTTCAACAACGTCGATCTGGCTTATTGCCGCGAACACGGCATCGAAGTCACGAACGTCCCCGGTTACGGCGATTCGACGGTTGCGGAATACACGTTCGGCCTGTTGATTGACGTGACCCGCAAAATCAGCCGTTCTTTCCGCGCCGTTCAGGAAAGCCATGTCAGCACCGATCGTTATCTGGGATTCGATCTGCGCGGCCGCACGATCGGCATCATCGGCACGGGCGCGATCGGCCGCTATGTCGCCAAAATCGCCAAAAGCTTTGACATGACCCTGCTGGCGTTCGACCCGTATCCCAACGAAAAATTCGCCGCCGAATACGGTTTCAAATACGTTTCGTTGGACGAATTGCTGACGCAATCGGACATCATCACCCTGCATTGCCCGCTGACCAAGGAAAACTACCACCTGTTGGACGACTCGGCATTTGCGAAAATGAAACAAGGCGTCGTCGTCATCAACACCGCCCGCGGCGAATTGATCGACACCGAAGCGTTGTACAAAGCGTTGTCGAGCGGAAAAGTGTACGGCGCGGGGCTGGATGTGTTGGAATACGAATCGCCTTTGATCCACGACGACCTGTATTTATCCGCAATCGAGCGTCATGAATCAGATACACTGTTGCGTTCTTTGATAAATTTGCGTATGCTTCAATTAAAGAACGTGATCATTACGCCGCACGTCGCATTCAATTCGATTGACGCCGTGCACCGTATTTTGAAAACGGCGGACGACAGCATTGTTTCGTTCCTGAACGGAAAGACGATCAACTCCGTCCTCAACAAGTAATTTTTAATTCATCGGAAACGGAAAAACGGGACTGGAAACAGTCCCGTTTTTCTTTGTCCGTTTCTTTTCACCGATTCGCTTTTCACGCCTTTGGCGACAATGCTGTTTTTTGACGCGTTGGCACAGGTGTCCGACGTTTGCCCAACGTCATTACCAGAATTTCAACACTTTCAAGATGTTAAAGGCGTTTTTCTTGGAAACGAAGACCTTCTGGCAATACGGGCATTGGGTGTAGAACGCCGAAAATTTCTTTGCCAGCTTCGTCACGATGAACGGCGGGATCAGGGACACGATCAGCACCAACGCCAAAACCGTCCAGTACCCGTAACGAAAGTTTTTATCGACGGTTTTGACGACATCGGCAAACACGCCTTTTTTGTTTTTCGCCAATTCCCTGTAAATCGTCGCGGTCGCCGCGCGGCCGGATTCGGATGTCAAACCGTATTTGCCGGCCGACAGCTTTTTATACGACGAATCGCTCAGCGCCAGCTGTTTTTGAATTTGCGTTTCCGCCAGCGACGCGATTTCCTTTTTCAACCCGTCCTGCACGCTTTTGTTCAAAGCGGTTTTCAAATCGTCCGTCGCCGTTTTCAGCTGTTTGTTGACCTTATCCACCTGTTTTTGCAGCATATCGGCCGAATTTTCGACCTTGGCGGCCTCTTTGACGCCCAGCTTGGCCAGTTTGGACGCGATGTCCTTGGTCTTTTTGGTCGTTTTTTCAATTTGCGCCGCCTGCTTGTCCAGCTTGACCTCCGGCACTTTGATTTTCGCGGTGTATTTGCTCACGTCAACGCTTTTCAGCACTTTGCCGGAAAAAGCGTCGTACTGCTCGCTCAGAACGCCGTTCGCTTCGCCGACCGCCCGAACGACCGCGTATTCTTTCAAGCTTTGCGCGTATTCGGAAACGAAATAAAGCGCGGGAACCGTCACCGCCAGAATCCAGATCAGGGAAAACAGTTTCGCCATTTTCACCAGTTTCGGCGTGGAATGCAGCAGCTTGTACTCCTCGCCCGTCGTTGTCGTGGCCATATCGCAAATCCTTTCATAAAAAAATCAAAAGACAGCCGCATTATAGCCCGAAACCGCCGCGAAACAAGCCGGAAAAAGGTTAGCTGAAATGACGGTGCAGACACTTGACGACCGTTTTGTGAATGCCGTCCGTGATATTGTAAAAAACAAACCGTCCGTCCCTGCGCGCCGTGACGAATCCGTTGTCGCGCATCCGTTTCAAATACTGCGACACTTTGATTTGATCAATGCCCGTCTTTTCGACGATGTCGGAAACGCAACATTCTCCGAACAGTGTCAGGCATTCCAGAATCCGCATTTTGTCGATATGGGCGAACAGTTTGATGTGGTTGGCGGTCATCGTCGTAAAATCACGCGGCAGAATTTTTTTGCATCCGTCGATCAAATACGAAAAATCGTCCGTCATATACCCGTACAGCTTGCGCGCGCACACGAACAGACCGGCGGGATAATCGCCGTTCAATTCATAATAGATGAACACGCCCTTGCGCCGCGTTTTCACCAATTCCGCGTCGCGCATTTTTTTCAAGCTTTGCGACACGGTCAGCCGGTCTTCACCGATGCCGTCCGCGATCGCCGACACCGACGACGCGCCGTTGACGTCCAGAAATTCCAAAATGCGCAGCCGGACGGGGTGGGCGATGTCGTACACGCCTTGCACCGCTTTTTCCATCGTTGCGATATCCAACTGTTTTTGCATTGTCAAACCCCCGTTTTTTTTCTAACCTAGCAAAAAAGGGAAAACTTTCCAACATAATTGTTGACAAGTTTGATATATATCTATTATGATACATATTGTTTTTGATATGTATGTCGGAGGTATCGGAATGAAAAAACTGTTTTTAATGATCTTGGCCGTTTTGGGCGTCGCCGCGAAACCGGCGTTGGCGAATCCCGCGTGCGCGGTCTGCACGGTGGCGATCGGCGCGTCGTTGGAAATCGCGCGGGCGATCGGCGTCGCCGACAACATTGTCGGGTTGTGGGCGGGCGCGCTGTTGGCGTTGCTGGGATACTGGCTGATTTTGTGGTTTGATAAAAGGAAATGGCATTTTTACGGGCGCGACGTTCTGTTGATGCTTGTTTCCCTGTCATCCATCGGCTTCATATATATGCGCGATTTGATGTATGTGCCGCAACCGGTTTTGTTCGTGCTGTATCTGGATCCGTTCCTGTTCTGGACGCTGGCGGGCGCGTTGCTGTTCATCTATACGGAAAAGCTGTATTTTTGGATGAAAGCGCGCAACGGCGGCCACGCGCATTTCCCGTTTGAAAAGGTTGTTCTGCCCGTCGTTGTTCTGGTTTTGGTCAGCGTCGCGCTGAACTATTACCCCGACCTGTTGATGTTCTAAGGAGTGTTCACAATGAAAAAAGCGAAAGACGTTCAGGAATTCGTCGAGCGAATCGACGCGACGAAAAAAGTCAACCCCAAAGACCTGTCGTCGGATCAGGATCTGACGATCGCGATCATGAACCTGATTTCGATCGAGGAGCATCTGGTGTTCAGCGGCGCAAAAACGGGTAAAAACTCGTTCTACGACCTGATCGAGGAAGTCCGCGAACTGCGCAAGACCCTGATGCAAAAGGTCATTCCGCAGTACGAAGGCGAAGTTTGGTGCATTTCCAAACACCTGTTGGCGTCGGCGATGCGGTTGATGGAAGTCGGCACGAAACAGCAAAGCCTCGGCCACCGCGAAGACGCGTACAAACTGTTCAACCACGCCTATGAACTCTACTGCCTGTTCTGGGGACTGAACATGAATATGCTGGACACGGCGGATGTCAAGTGGATCGAAGATAAACGCGAAGACATGGCGAAGATTTCAGAAAAACTGGAACAGGCGGACATCACGCCCGCGGCGGAAAAATCCGACGCCGCCCCCGCGGAAACGGTCGTCGCCGCCGAACCGGCCGACGGCGAAAAGCCCGCCTCCGCGCTGTCGAAAATGAAAGCGTTTGTACGCAAAGCGGTCGATTGCTGCATCGAATAAGACGTTTTGATAAAAAAAAGCCTTCTTTCACGCGAAAGGGGGCTTTTTTTTATTGACGCGCCCCCTCTTTTATGGAAAATCCCGAACAGTTTTTCGCTTTGTCGGAGGAACGCGGCCGATGAAAAAAATCTTTCTGATCATTCTGCTGGTGTTTGCGATCGGGATCGTTGCGATCGCCGTTGACGAACATATCGAAGTTTCCCGTATGGAACGCGCCGGCGATGTTGTCGCCGCCGATTTGCCGCCCGTCGTTTTGACGGTGGAAAGCACCGTGTTCACTCTGCGTCTGTACGACAACAAAGCGGCGCGCGCTTTGGCGAAAACCCTGCCCAAAAAACTGGTGATGAGCCGCCGCGGCGACGGAATGTATTTCGCGCCCCTGCCCGAAAAAGCGGCATCAAAGGTTCAGGGCGTTCCCGAAAGGCGCGCTTATCGCGCGGGTGAAGTCGCCCTGATGCCGCGCAACAACGCGCTGTGCCTGATGTTCGGGCCGACCCCCGCGGGCGTGACGACGGACGCGCCGATGCTGCCCGCGGCCGGCGTTCCCGTCGGACGGCTGGAATCCTATGACGCGCTGGATCAGTTGCCCGCCGTGATTGAAGCGGATGTTTCGGTCAAAAAATAAAAAACCTTAAGGATTCTTTTCCGTGTATTGCGGATCGGTCAGCACGGCGATCAGCTCGTCCTTGACGCGCGCCGCTTGATCCAAATCAATCTGGCACGTTCCGACGTTCGCGTGTCCGCCACCGCCGTATTGCAACATCAGTTCGCCGATGTTGATGATGTTCGTGCGTTTCAAAATAGACTTGCCGACCGCGTAAACGACGCGCTGGCCGTTGACGCGCCACATTGCGTGCATCGAAACGTTGATTTCCGGATGAATCGCATAAATCATAAACCGGTTGCCCGCGTAAATGACATCTTCGTTCAGCATATCGACATAAGCCAGATTTTTATGAACGGTCGTAATGCGTTTCAGCTGTTCGACAAATTTATCCTGTTGGGCGAAATACAGATCGACGCGTTCCTGAACGTCGGGCATTTCCAAAACCTCGGACGGGTCGTGCGACCGGCAGAAATCAATCAGGTTCATCATCAGCTGATAGTTCGATATCCGGAAATTGTGGAACCGCCCCAACCCCGTGCGCGCGTCCATGATGAAACTCAGCAGCGTCCACCCCGTCGGATGCAGGATGTCGTCGATCGTGTAATCGGCGCTGTCGGCTTTATCCACGGCGGTCATCATTTCTTCGGATATGTTGCGGAACCGTTCCTTTCCGCCAAACGTGTCCCACACGACGCGCGCGGCCGACGGCGCGTCCGGATTGATGAAGTTGTTGCTTTTTTTCCCGACGCGCGCCAGTTCGCTGATATGGTGGTCAAACACATAGGACGCCGATTTGGAATACGGCAGGTTCGTCAGGATGTCGCCCGCGCGGATATCGACCAAACCGTCCTGCACGTCCTTGGGGTGGACGAATTTGATGTCGTCGATCAGATCCAGCTCTTTGAGCAGGATCGCGCTGACCAGCCCGTCGAAATCGCTGCGGGTCACCAACCGGAATCTGTCGTCAACCATGGCCTTTACACGTCCTGAACCATGGCGGTGATGATCTCTTCGCGGATTCTGTCCGCCTGATCGACGGGAACTTGGCACGTCCCCGCGGCGATGTGGCCGCCACCGCCGTATTGCAGCATGAATTCGCCGATGTTCATTTTCGATGTCCGGTTGAAAATCGACTTGCCGGCGGCGAAAACGACGTTGCGCTTGTTCTTGCCCCAAATTTCGTGTACGGAAATGTTGATCTGCGGGAACAGGGCATATACCATGAACCGATTGCCGGCGTAAATTGTTTCCTCGTCGCGCAAATAGATGTGCGCCGCCGTTTTGTGAATGCGGGTGCAACGTTTCAGCTGTTCGACGAATTTATCCTTGTGTGCGAAATACAAATCGACGCGTTCCTTGACATCCTCGTCCTGCAAAATCTCATCGACGCTTTTCGTGCGGCACAGGTCAACCAGCTTCATCATCAGCTGATAGTTCGTGATGCGGAAATTTTTGAACCGCCCCAGCCCCGTGCGCGCGTCCATGATGAACGCCAACAAAATCCACCCCGTCGGGTTCATGATCTGGTCAATCGTGTATTTGGCCGAATCGGCGATGTCAACGGCTTGCATCAAAGCGGGCGGAATGTTTTTGAACCGTTCCTCGGCACCGTAATATTCGTAAACGACGCGGGCGGCGGAAGGGGCGTTCGGATAAACGACGTGGTTCGGGGGGCTGATGATGCGGGACAGTTCGCTGATGTGGTGGTCGAACGCGATATACACCCCGTCCACATACGGCAGGTTCGCGGTGATATCCATGTCGGTGATGGAAATCCGCCCGTCCTGCATATCTTTCGGATGGACAAAGCGTATCTCGTCGATAATGTCCAACTCTTTGAGCAAAGCCGCGCAGACCAGTCCGTCGAAATCGCTGCGCGTCAGCAACCGTTTTTTTGCCAGCATGAAAACCGCTCCCTCGTCATTATTCGCCGCAATCAGGATAAGCGAAATCCGGCGTTAAAATCAACCGTCGCTTTGACAAATGAAAAAAAAACGTTTTCGGTGTTGAATATCCGCCGCGTTTCGTGGATGATGAACCGTCTTTACATAACTGTGCGGGGCGGATATGACCGTCATGAAAAAATCGTTGCTGCTGTTTGCGCTGACGCTGGCCGGATGTGTCCAGCAGCCTTTTGTCGATTCCAGACGCGAAGCCGGATTTTCAAAAACCGTGGGCGAATCGACGCCCGACCGCGTGGCGATCTGTTACAACGCCTATTCCACCAACGCGGCCGAAATTTTCAAAATGGCGCAGGAGGAATGCGCCCGCACCGGCCGCGAAGCCGCCTATGACGGCCACAAATACTGGTCGTGCCGCGTGTTTTTGCCCCACAGGGTTTACTTCCGCTGCCAACCCGCGCCGGTCGAACCGGAAAACGACGGCGAAACGGCGGACGGGCGCAAATAACGCTGGACAGCTTTTCCGTTTTTTTGTATATTTTTGTCAACAAACGGCCTGACGCCGTTCCGGCTTTTTCTATCGGGAGTATTTTGCGATGATTGATGACAAGTACGTTCACGCCAAACGCCAAAGCGGCAAAGGCCGTTCCAACAACAACGGCAAAGGCAAGGGAAACGGCGGCTTTTATTCCGAAGGGCATCACAACCGCGACCAGCGCGAGGGCAATTTCTCTTTCGACACGATCCACGGGTTGAAATTGAAAGAGGTTGAATACACCGTCCCGTCAAAGGCCGAACGCGTCGCGAAACGCGAGGAATTCAACGGCGTGCGCGACGAAGACGGTAACGTTCTGGTCGAAGGCGTGCGTTCCAAATTCCTGAAAATGTTGGCCAAAGACCACGAAAAGGAACTGGTTGACCGTTTGGGACTGACCGACCGCGACATTCAGGGAATGCGCGAAGGCTACACGCCGAACGGGTTCAACGTCCACCACAAACTGGCTTTGCACGGCGGCGGCAAAAACGAATTCAAAAACTTCATCCTGACCCCGCTGTATCCGCACGACCAGTTCCACAAGGACGTGATGGACGCGCAGCTGCTGGGCATCCGCGAAGGCGAAACGCGCAAAATCAAAATCCCTTGGACGGACGAAATGATCTATGATCCGAAACAGTTCGGATTCACCAAGGAAAACCAGCCCGTCAAGCCGAACTATGTGTCCAACGTCGATCCGGCGAACTATCCGAAGCTGTACAAGCCCGAACATATCAGCGTGGCCAAACGGCAGAAGGATATGAAGGAATTTTACGCGGCCATCGACGCGAAAAACGCCGAACAGAAAAAGCAGACGCAGAAACAGACGCCGGTTAAAACGGCTCTGCGTCAGATCGTGCGCGACAGACAGCGCGGATAATTTCCGGCGCGAAAAAAACAAAAGGCGGGAACCGGCGCGGCTTTCCGCCTTTTTGACATACGGAAAAAACAAATCTGAAAAAGAAATAAAATTTTTGTTGATTTTTTTGTCCATTTTTCCTATGTTGAGTTTAACAGAGTCCTTTAAAGCATACGGGGGAATTCATGCTGGATATCGATTACAAATACGTTCACGAGAAACGCAGCCACGGCAAAGGCGGCAAGGACAAAGGCCAGAAACAGGGCTACACCGCCGAACAGCGCGCCGGAAAGTTCAACTTTGACAACATCCACGGGATGAGCCTGAAAAAGGTCACCTACGAAGTTCCGTCCAAATCGGAACGCGAAGCCAAACGCGCCGAATTCAACGGTTCCGGCGGCAAAGAGGGCGTGCGTTCCAAATTCCTGAAAATGCTGGCCAACGAACACGAACCGGAATTGCGCGCCAAACTCGGCCTGACCGATTCCGAAATCGCGATGATGAAAAAAGGCCGTTCCGTTCCGGGGTACAACGTGCATCACAAACTGCCTTTGCACGGCGGCGGCAAAAACGAATTTTCCAACTTCATCATGACCCCGCTGTACCCGCACGACCAGTGGCACCACGACGTGCTGGATCCGCAGATCGCGGACTGCATGGGATCGGGACAGAAAAAAGAAGTCATGCTGCCGTGGACGGACGAAATGATCTACGACCCGAAAAAATTCGGCATCACCAAGGAAAACCAGCCGGTGCACCCGAATTACGCTTCGCGCGTCAACGCGTCCCATTATCCCAAGATTTACACGGCGAAACAGGTTGCCGACGCCGCCCAGCGCAAAAGCGAACTGGAAAAATTCGCCCCGCCCCAGAACGGCGCGAAAAAACCGATTCTGGTTGCCGCCATGGCGAAACAGGCGCAACGTTAAGCCCGCGCGACACTTTCAAAACGCCGGAGGAAACTCCGGCGTTTTTTATTTTGCCTTTTCCCGCGCCCGCGCTATTTTAAAGAAATGACAACGGCATTCGATTCGCTTTTAACCAAACTGATGATATCGGCGTTTTTCCACCCGAAAGCGCTGTGCGCCGTTTTCATCGCGCTCGCCCTGCTGTCGGCCGCGGGCGTCCGGTGCGCCTTGAAATGGCGGCGACAGGCCGTTTTGAACGCCGAAAAGCGCGACACGGCGCGCGAAACGTTGGAAAGCTTTCCCGACGGGTGGTATTCGTGGGTGTTCGATTCGATCGGTTTTTTGCGCGAAACGCATTGTTCGCGCCGTCTGGCCGTCATGATGGATTTGTCGCAGGGCGTCAATTCGTCCTTTGACGCTTTGCTGGAACATTTTTCCGCCGCCGGCGCCGAAGCGTTAAGCGGCGCGATCAACGCCATGCGCGCCGACGACCGGCCGTTCACGCTGGAACTGGGCGACGTGGCGGGGGCGCGCAGCTTTCTGGTTTCCGGATTCAGAACCCGCATGGACGAAAACAAGGGCGCGGTGGATACGCTGTGGGTGCGGGAAACGACGGACGGCAACGCGCGGCTGGCCGCTTTGACCGGTCGGGCGGAAGAGGCGGAACGCAAAAACGCCACGTTGAAACAGGCGTTCGACGCCCTGCCCTTTCCCGTATGGCTGCGCGGCGAAGACCTGCAGATCGCGGCGTGCAACCCCGCCTACGCAAAGGCGGCGCGCGCCGGTTCGCCCGAACAGGCCGTTTTGCTGGGCGGCGAGTTGGTGTATGAAAAATCCCCGCGCGAAGCCAAAGTGCTGGCCGCCGCCGCCCGCGCGTCCGGCAAGGAAAAGAAAACAAGCGAATTCGTCGTCATCGACGGCAAACGCCGGCGGGTCGAGGCGTCCGAAATCCCCCTGCCCGCCCGCGCGTCGGGAAAACGCGGCACGATCGGGTTTGTGCGCGATGTCACGCGGGAAGAGGAGTTGGAAAACAGCCTGAAAAACCACATCGCGTCGCACAACGGCGTTTTGGAACACCTGAAAACGGCCATTGCCACGTTCGACGCGGATATGCGGCTGCAATTCTACAACACGTCGTTCATGAACCTGTGGGATTTGGAGGCCGAATGGCTGGACAAATCGCCGACGTATTCCCATATTCTGGATATGCTGCGCGAAAAACGGCGGCTGCCGGAAAACAGGGATTTCAACGCCTATAAAACCCGCGAAATAAAGTTTTTCACGTCGCTGGTGTCCACGACCGAAGACATCCTGCACCTGCCGTCCGGCGTGACTTTGCGCCGTATGCTGACCCCGCACCCCCAAGGCGGCCTGCTGATCACTTACGAAGACGTGACGGGGCATTTGACCATGGAACGGTCGATGACCATGTTGAACGAAACGCAATACACCGTTTTGAACAACCTGCGCGAAGCCGTTTTGCTGTTCGGTTCCGACGGGCGGCTGCGTCTGGCGAACGCGGCGTACCTGAATTTATGGCAGATCGGCGATCAAAATTTCAACGATCCGCCTTTGAGCATCATTGAGGTCATTGAAAAGCAAAAGCCTTTCTTTGAAAACGAGGACAACTGGGAAACGCTGAAAGAACAGCTGCTGGGCGTCGCGACGGCGCACACGGGCGAAATTTTCCAGATTCTGCGCCCCGACGGCAAAGTGTTGGAATTTTCCGCGGCCGGATTGCCCGACGGCGGCGTGTTCGTTTCGTTTTTGGACGTGACGGAAGAGGAACGGAACACGTCTTTAGCGCAAGAAAAGGAAATGTTGCTGAGCCGTTTCAAACAAACGACCGTGCAGGCCGAAAAACTGCGCGCCGTGTTTTTGGAACAGCTGGGGCGCGAAATCAATCCGCAGCTGTCCGCGTTGACCGACACCGTCAAAAAACTGTCGGACGGCGAAAACCTGCGGTTCAACCGGCGGCAGAAAGCGTGCCTGCAAACGATTTTCGACGCGTCGGCCGAATTGAAAAACCTTTTCGGCGACATGGTCGATCTGGCGTTGATCGAAACGGGATCGGCCGTTTTGGAATTGGAATGCATCGACATTGGCGCGTTGCTGAACGGCGTTTTGAACGCGGTCAAGGAACAGGCGCGCCTGAAAAACGTCGCACTGAACCTGACGTGTCCGGACAAGCTGCCTACTTTGGTCGCGGATAAAAAAAGGTTGAAACAGGTTCTGTTCTACCTTGTCAACAACGCCGTCGCCGCGGCGTTCAAAGACGGCGGCGTGTCCCTGTCCGTTCAAACCGGCGACAAAAACCTGATCGTCGCGATCGAAGAAACGTCGCTGGACGTGAAAAACGAATCCGACACGGTGAATTTCGCCGCCCGAAACGGATTCGCCGCGTCCCTGATCCGCGGGTTCATCGAAATGCACGGCGGGACGCTGAACGTTTCGGACAAAAACGGGGCGAAGAAAACGCAAATCACCCTGCCCGTCCATTGAATTTCGCCGTTTTCCGGACACCGCACCCGCGCGCTTTTTTGTCGATTTTTTCTTCAAAACCCCTTTCCTTTTGTTTTCTTTGCTGTATAATGAAAAAAGTGATAACAAAGGGTTCGGTTTTTCAGAATCGGGGTCATGAAAATGGAAGAAAACAAGAAAAAACGCATCCGCCTGACAGACAACAGCGCTTTGGTCTGGCAACAGCGGCACGGCGATAAAAGCGTCCATTCCAACACGGTGCGCGACGACAGCGTCCTGTACCGCACGGCGCGCGCGGCCAAAGAGGCCGAGGATCGCAGCTATGCCGAAAAAGCCGAACAGAACCGCCAGCCGCGCGTTTCCGACGCCGAAAAGGAACGCCGCGAAGTCGTCCGCCGCGAAGCCGAAAAAATCGACGTGCGCAACAATCTGTTGCGTCAGGAACGCCGTTTGGGAATCGAAGGCGCGCTGTCGTTCGACGACATTTCCCGCGCGCAAGAATCCGGATTGTACGTCGGGCGCAGCAAACCGATGGAATTGAAAAAGCGCGACGTGCGCGGATTGGGCGGCAAAACCAAACGCAAACGCCATTCGGCCGGCCGTCTGTTGCCGTCCGAACGCCGCCGCCGTCTGTCCCGCGCCAGAATCGAGCGCAACCGCAAAAAAGAGTTGGAAAAGACAGCCAAAAAAGAACTGTACATCACCGACGCCAAGGGGCAGAAGATCAGCGTTTCCAGATTGCGTAAACTGCGCGGATTGCAGAAGGATCAGGCCATTACCAAACGCGACACGGATTTCGCCAAAAAATACCAGATGTCCAAACGCCGCGAACAGGAATCGGGACGCACGGCGCTGCGTATTCGCAAACGCGACGAATACACGCGCTGATCGCGCTTGAAATAAAAAAAAATACGGCAGCGGATTCTTGACTTTATCCGCTGCTTTATTTTTAATGGTGTAACGCTTTTTTTCATCCGAAAAGGAATTTGACGTGTTTTTGCGATTGACCCTTTTGCTGATCGGCCTGGTATCCTCTTACGCCGGCAGTTTGTGTTTTCAAACGGGTTCCGCTCCCGACATAGCGACCGGCGGTGTAGCCCTGCTGATTGCCATGCTGTGCTTTTTCTTTTTGGGCAAAGGGTTGTGGCGTTTTTTGGGATGTATGTCCACGTTCATTTTAATGGCCGTCATCGTCGCCGTCATTTTCTTTTTGGTGTCGGGATCCGATATGATCAAAGGCGCGATCGGCGGATTTTTGAACAAATCCGACCAGCCCGCCGCCGTCGAGGAAACCGTTCCGGCGGTTGATCCCGACACGGTCGCCGTCGCCGTTCCCGTACCCGATCCGGCGCAGCCCCTGCCCGCCGAAGCCATGGTCGGATTGCCGCCCGACATGAAAAACGCGCCGCAATCCATGCAGATTCCGCAAGTGGTCAAGGGCCACATCGCGTCGATTGTCGCGGCCGACGTTTTCCGCATCGCGCCGCACACGATTCGCCTGTTCGGCATCGCTTCGCCGACGATCGACCAGCAATGTCTGGACGCCGGCGGCCATTCCTATGAATGCGGATACGTCGCCGCCCGCAAATTGAAAGATTTCGTCAGCGGGGACGAAGTAACGTGCCGCGTGATGAGCATCAACGCCCAAAACGAGCTGATGGCGGCGTGCACGGTCGCGACGTTCGACATCGGCGCCGCGATGGTTGAAGCGGGGTGGGCGGTCGCCCTGCCCGCGGTGACGACGATCTACCTGCCCTATCAGACAAAGGCGCAGCAAAACCACAGCGGCCTGTGGGCGGGACGTTTCCAGATGCCGTGGGAATGGAAAGCGGAACAGCGTCAGATTCAGGCCGAAAAGGCGAAAGTCACCATACCGAAACTGCCCGCGCCCGTTTCCAAAAAGAAAAGGAAAAGCGTCTTTGACTTCTTCTGATCCCGTTGTGTTGGAAAAGCTGCCGCGGGCGGAATTGGAAAACGTCGCCGCCGGTTTGGCGCGGTTGGCGAAACCCCGCGACGTGATCGCCCTTTACGGCGATTTGGGGGCGGGAAAGACCGTGTTCGCGCGCGCGTTCATCCGCGCGTTGACAAACGGGGACGAGGACGTTCCCAGCCCGACGTTCACATTGGTTCAAACATACGACGCGCCGGCCGGATTGACGATCTGGCATTTCGATCTTTACCGGTTGAAATCGGCGCAGGAAATCTATGAAATCGGTTTTGAAGAAGCATTGGAGGACGGCGTTTCCCTGATCGAATGGCCGCAACGCGCCGAACGGCTGCTGCCGCGCAACCGGTTGGAAATCGACATTCAAATCCCGCCAGACGATCCGGATGTCCGGACGGCGACACTGACGGCGCGGGGCGGGGATTGGCAAAACAGAACGGAGAAACTGAACAGATGTCGGAACGCACAGAACGCTTGACCGAATTTTTAAACCGTTGCGGCTGGGGCGACGCCGACAGAAAACTGTTGGCCGCGGACGCTTCGTTCCGCCATTACGACCGTTTGATGCGCGGCGGCGAATCGCGCGTTTTGATGGACGCCCCCCCGCCGATGGAGGATGTGCGCCCGTTTCTGCTGATCGACCGGAAATTGGAAGAGCTGGGGTTCAGCGCGCCGCACGTCTATGCGCAGGACGTTGAAAACGGCTTTGTTTTGCTGGAGGATTTCGGCGATTCCACCTATACCCGCCTGTTGAAAAACGGCGCGGACGAACGCGCGTTGTACGAACTGGCCGTCGATCTGCTGATCGACCTGCACCGCCGCGGCGAAACGGCGGCGGTTCCGGCGGGATTGGCGCGCTATGACATCGAAGCAGTGAAAAAAGAGGTCATGCTGTTCCCTGATTGGTTCATGCCGGCCGCGTCCGGTCGGGAAACGGACAAAGCGGCCGTTGACGATTTCGTTTTGCTGTGGGAGGAGGTCTTTCCCGTCGCGAACAACGCGCCGCAAACGCTGGTTCTGCGCGATTACCACGTTGACAACCTGCTGCTGTTGAAAGACAGGGCGGGCGTCAAGGCTGGCGGTCTGCTGGATTTCCAAGACGCCCTGCACGGCGCGGCGACCTATGACATCATGTCGTTGATGGAAGACGCGCGCCGCGACATCGACGCCGGTTTGCTGAACGCCATGCGCGACCGCTATATCGCCGGCATGGGCGGCGCGTTGCCGGACAGGGACGATTTTCTGGCGTCCTGGGCCGTTTGGGCGGCACAGCGTCACGTCAAAGTGCTGGGGATTTTCGTGCGCTTGTGCGTGCGCGACGGCAAACCCCGCTATCTGCAGCATTTGCCGCGGCTGTGGCGTTTGCTGGAACGCGCGCTGGAACACCCCGCGCTGGGCAAGCTGAAAGTCTGGTTCGATAAAAACGTCCCCGCCGAATACCGGAACATCCCGCCATGCCTGTTGAAATAGCCAAAGCGATGATCTTGGCCGCCGGACGCGGCACGCGGATGCGGTCGCTGACCGACGAGCTACCCAAACCGCTGATCACGGTCGGCGGAAAGACGCTGATCGACCGGATCGCGGACAAAATCGCGGCGTTCGGAATCAAGGATTGCGTCGTCAACCTGTGCTATCTGGGGGATTTGATCCGGTCGGATCTGTCCGCGCGCACGGATCTGCGCTTTGCCTATTCGGTCGAGGAAACCGCGCTGGAAACGGGCGGCGGCGTGAAAAAAGCCCTGCCGCTGCTGGGGAACGATCCGTTTTTCGTGATCAACGCCGATCCGCTGTGGACGGAAAAATCGCCCGCCCTGAACCGTATGGCGCGGGCGTTTGATCCCGAAACGACGGACATCCTGCTGCTGCTGTGGCCGATGGAACGCGTGTTCGGCCACGACGGCAAAGGCGACTATTTCCTTGAAAACGGCGCACCGCGGCGCAAACGCCCCGACGAACCCGCCGCGCCCTATGTCTATGCGGGAGCGCAGATTCTGCATCCGCGGATATTTGAAAACGCGCCCGACGGCAGATTTTCGCTAAACATCCTGTATGACGCCGCGCAAAGATCCGGCCGGTTGAAAGCGGTCGTCGGCGACGGCGACTGGTATCACGTCGGAACGCCCGAAGCGTTGGAACTGGCGCGGAAAGCGGTTGCGGAACAGCCCGCATGAAAAACGTTTTTTCGATCGCGCCCGTCCTGCCGTTCGCCGACACGCTGGCGGCCGGATTGCTGGAACAAAACGGATTCGATCCCGCCCGATTGGCGAAAACGGTTCTATTTTTGCCGACACGGCGCGCGTGCCGCACGGTGCACGAGGCTTTTTTGCGTCAAAGCGGCGGGAAACCGTTGATGTTGCCGCGATTGATCCCTTTTTCCGCCGTTGAAAACGACGAAACGCAGGGGCGGCTGTGCCTGTTGAACGCCGTCGATTTGCCCGACGCGATTTCCCTTTTGCGCCGCCGGCTGTTGCTGGGAAAGCTGATCCGCAAACGCGCGGCGGAACCCGTCAACGCCGAAAAAGCGTTGAAGCTGGCCGACGCTTTGGCGGAATTTCTGGATGAAAGCTATATCGAAAACGTGCCGTTCGACCGGCTGAAAAACCTTGTCCCCGACGAATTCGCCGGACATTGGCAGGAAACGTTGAGCTTTTTGGAAATCGTCACCGCGGCGTGGCCGGAAATTTTAAAGGAAGAAGGCGTCATCGACGCCGCCGACCGCCAGGTTCGCCTGTTTGCCGCCCAATCCGCCCTGTGGCGCGAAACGCCGCCCGATTTTCCCGTTGTCGCGGCCGGTTCGACCGGTTCGCAACCCGCGACGGCCGAATTGCTGGACACGATCGCGTCCATGGAAAACGGAACGGTCGTCCTGCCGGGGGTGGATATGCTGTTGGACGAGGAAAGTTTCCAAGCCTGCGAACCGTCGCATCCGCAATACAACCTGAAACGTTTGTTGGATAAAATGGGAATCAAGCGCGCCGACGTGCGGCCTTTTCGTCCGGACGACGGCGAACGGTCGGAACGCCTGCGCCTGATCAGCGAAGCGATGCGCCCCGCCGCGACGACGGACAAATGGCGGACGGCGGAAAAATTCACCGCCGCGGCCGTTGACGGCGTTAAAATGATCGATTGCGCCAACGTGCAGGAGGAAGCCGCCGTCATCGCCCTGACGCTGCGCGAAGTTTTGGAAACGCCCGAAAAAACGGCCGCCCTGATTACGCCGGATCGGGCGTTGGCGCGCCGCGTCGTCGCCGAAATGAACCGGTGGGGGATCGTCATGGACGATTCCGCCGGAACGAACCTGTACCTGACGGGGGTCGGAACGTTTTTGATGTTGGCGGGACAGGCCGCTTTGAACAATCAGGCGCCGTTCGATTTTCTGGCGTGCCTGAAGCATCCGATGGCGTTGTGCGGCAAAACTTTTGCCGTGTTCCGTCCGGCCGTCCGCCGTTTTGAACTGAAATTCCTGCACGGCAAGCGGCCGGGGGACGGGTTCGCGGGGCTGAAAGCGGCCGCCGGAAACGCCGACGACGCGGACGCCGCGAATTTCATTGACGATCTGGAACGCCGGACAGGCTGTTTCACGCGCCTGATGACCGATCCGGCGGCGCATGATTTTGAAACGTTGCTGGACGCGCATCTGGCCGCCGCCGAACAGTTGGCGCAAAGCGCGGACAGATCGGGCGCGGATCGTTTGTGGGCGGGGGACGCGGGCGAAGCCGCCGCCGCTTTTCTGGCCGGATTGAAAGAGCAGGCCGCCTTGATCGACCCCGTGACGCCAGCCGAGTATCTGGCTTTGCTGTCCGCGCTGTTCAAAGGCGTAACCGTGCGTCCGAAATACGGGATGCACCCGCGGCTGGACATTCTGGGGACGATGGAGGCGCGGCTGATCCAGCCCGACGTTTTGATCCTTGGCGGATTGAACGAAGGGACGTGGCCGAAAACGCCCGACGCCGACCCGTGGCTGTCCCGCCCGATGCGGGAACAATGCGGGCTGCCGTCGCCGGAACGCAAAATCGCCCTGTCCGCCCACGATTTCGCCCAAGCGTTCTGCGCCGAAAATCTGGTGCTGACCCGATCGGTCAAGCAGGGCGGGACGCCGGGGATTCCGTCGCGGTGGCTGATGCGGCTGCAAACCGTTTTGGGCATTTCCGGCCTTGCTTTGCCCGCGGGCGACCAACTGAATTGGGCGCGGGAAATCGACGCCCCCGCGGCCGCCCTGTCCTTTTTGCCGCCGCAGCCGGTGCCGCCCGTCGCGGCGCGTCCGCGCGAATTGTCCGTCACGCGGATCGAAACGCTGATGCGCGACCCGTATTCGATCTACGCCCGATTCATTTTGCATCTGCAAAAGTTGGACGACATTGACAAAGCTTTCGACGCCGCCGATTACGGCACGATCGTTCACAAAGCCGTCGAAACGTTCTGCACCCGCCACCCGTCGCGCCTGCCCGCCGATCCCGAAACGGAAATTCTGGCCATCGGCGACGAACTGTTCAAGGAATTGAACTTTTCGCAAACCGAACGGGCGTTTTGGAAACCGCGGCTGGATTCCGCGCTGATCTGGTTCGTCGAACAGCAGAAAAAGCGCGCGGACGGCATCGAACGCGTCTTTTGCGAACAGGAGGGCAATCTTTCATTTCAAACGAAAGCGGGCGATTTCCGGCTGCGGTGTTTCGCCGACCGCGTTGACGCGACGCGGGACGGCGCGTGCGTGCTGATTGATTACAAAACGGGATTGCCGCCATCGAACACCAGCGTGTTCGCCGGTTATTCGCCCCAACTGCCGCTGGAGGCCGCCATTTTGCGCCGCGGCGGATTTGAACGGATCGGCGCCCGCCCTGTTGCGTCGGCGCAATACTGGCGTCTGCGCGGGAAACAGGACGGCGGATCGGTGCGTTCCGTCACCGCGACCGTCGAGGAAACGGATAAATTGGCGGACGAAGCGTTGGACAGACTGAAAGACCTGATCGACGCCTACGACGATCCGGCGACCCCTTATCTGGCCACGCCGGACACCAGCGTTTCCCTGAAATACAACGACTACGACCATTTGGCGCGGTTCGACGAATGGGCGGCGTTCGACGACGCGGACGAACCGGAGGAGGAATAGCATGGCTTCACCCGATCCCGACGATTTGCAACGGCAGGCGGCCAATCCCCGCGAATCCGCGTGGGTGGCGGCCTCCGCCGGTTCGGGCAAGACCAAAGTGCTGTCCGACCGCGTTTTAAACCTGTTGCTGACGGGAACGCCGCCCGAAAAAATCCTGTGTCTGACCTTTACGCGCACCGCGGCCGCGCAAATGGCGAACAAGATCGCCGACCGGCTGGCGAAATGGGCGTCGGAAGACGAATCCGACCTGATTGCCGATTTGACGAAACTGCGCGCCGCCGCGCCGGACGACCGCCTGATCACCCGCGCGCGCCGGTTGTTCGCGCGTCTGCTGGACACGGCGGGCGGATTGAAAGTCACAACTTTGCACGGGTTCTGCCAATCCGTTCTGAAACGCTTTCCACTAGAGGCCGGCGTTTCCCCGCAATTCGACGTTCTGGATGAACGCGGCGCGAAAGATTTGATCGAACTGGCGCAAAACAAAATTCTGGGTCAATCCCGATTCGCCGATTGCCTGAAGCTGGTCGCGGCCGCGACGGACGAAGACGGATTCCTGAACGTTCTGACGGAAATGACGATGCACCTGCCGAAAATCAAGCGCATCAACGACCGTTTCCCGACACCGCGGGATTTAAAGCGCACCTATGAACGGGCTTTGGATCTGCCGGAAAACTGCACGATCGAAAGCCTGACGGACGATTTTTGCGCCCTGTCGGACGAACAGACAGCCGAATTGCGGCAGGCCGTCGCCGTTTTAAACGTTTCCAAAACGAAAACGGATACGGGAAACGCCGCGCGCATCGGCGCTTTTCTGGCCGCGGACGCCAATGAACGGCGCGAATTGATCGCCGACTATCTGGACGTTTTCCTGACCAAATCCGGCACGGTGCGCAACAAACTGGCCTGTCGGGAATCCGAATCCGCGCTGGCCGCCCTGACGACCGAAGCGCAGCGCGCGCTGGCCTACCGGCAACGGACGGCGAACGCGGCGGTCATGCGGCTGTCGCTGGCGTTGTTCACGCTCGCTTCGGCGATTTTGAACGAATACACGGCGATGAAAGACGAACGCGGCGTCATGGATTACGACGATTTGATCGCCGCGACGCGCCGTTTGCTGGAAAAATCGGGGGCGGCCGCGTGGGTTCTGTACAAACTGGACGGCGGCGTCGATCACATTCTGGTGGACGAAGCGCAGGACACCAGTCCCGACCAATGGGCGATCATCCGCGCGCTGGCCGAAGAGTTTTTCGCCGGAAACGGCTTGCGGCCGCAGGAACGGACGATCTTCGCCGTCGGGGATAAAAAACAGTCGATTTTCAGTTTTCAGGGCGCCGTTCCCGCGGAGTTTGAACGGATGCGCGCCTTTTTCAAAACGGCCGTCGAAAACGCGGGAAAGAAATGGAACGACGTGCCGATGTACATTTCGTTCCGTTCCGTCCAAGCCGTCATCGACGTTGTCAATTTCGTTTTGCGGTTCGACCCCGCGCGCGCGGGCGTCGTTGACGACGCCGAAGATGCCACGCACATCTCGTTTCGTAAAAAACAGGCCGGACTGGTCGAAATATGGCCGACGGAAAAACCGCGGGACGACGATACGGAAAAGCCGTTCACCAAACCCGTCGAACGCGTTTTCGCGCAAACGCCGGCGGCGCGGCTGGCGCACAAGATCGCGTTGAAAATCGCGGACATGGTGTTGTCCGGCGAACGACTGGAATCGGAAAACAGGCCGATCCGCGCGGGCGACATCATGGTTTTGGTGCGCCGCCGCGACGGGTTCATCAACGACCTGTCGCGCGAATTGAAAAGCATGGGCGTCGCCGTTTCCGGCATTGACCGGTTGAAAATCACGACGCACATCGCCGTCAAGGATTTGATGGTGCTGGGCGATTTCCTGTTGCTGCCCGAAAACGATCTGGCTTTGGCAACCGTTTTGCGATCCCCGTTGTGCGGCACGTCGCCCGACGATTTGTCGGACGAAGACAGAGCGAAAGCCGCCCGCGCCGGAACGCCCCTGAACGGGATCGGCGAAAACGACCTGTTCCGGTTGGCGCACGGACGCGGGGAACGGACGCTGTTCGACCGGTTGAAACGGCACGAGGGCGCGCCGACGCCGCTGGGCGAAGCGTTCGCGTTTTTAAAAGATTTGCTGAGCCGCGTGGACAATATGCGCCCCTATGAATTGTACGCCTATGTGTTGGGGACGCTGGGGCGGCGGCGGAATTTCGTCGCGCGGCTGGGGGTGCAGGCGTTGGACGCGCTGGACGAATTTATGAATCTGGCGTTGGATTTCGATTCGGGCGAAGCCCCCTCTTTGCAAAATTTCCTGCGCCGGCTGCGGCAAAACGACGTGGAAATCAAACGCGACCCCGAACAATCGTTCGATGCCGTGCGCATCATGACCGTTCACGCGGCAAAGGGGCTGCAGGCGCCCGTCGTGTTCCTGCCCGACACGCGGCCGGCGAAGTTCCATTTCCCGAAAACATACTGGCCGGACGACGGAAACGGCGAACTGTGCCTGTGGACGCCAAAGGCGGGATACCGCAACGAAACCGTCAACGCCGAAATCGAAACGCTGAAAGAAAAAGACGCGGATGAATACCGCCGCTTGCTGTATGTGGCGTTGACCCGCGCGGCCGACCGCCTGTACGTCACGGGGTGGGAAAGCCGCAAAAACGGCGACGGCGGATGGTACGACCTGATCCGTGGGGCGGTCAGTGTCGAAAACGACGACGGTTCCGTTTCATACCGCGTGCAAAAGGTCGAATCCCCCCTGTTTGACGAACCCGTTTTGCGCCTGACGTGCGCGCAGGAACAGCCCGCCGCGCCGGCCGCGGAGCAATCCGCCGAAAAAACGGCCGCCCCCCTGCCCGATTGGGCTTCGCGTCCCGCCCCCGCCGAACCCGCGCCGCCCAAACCGTTGGCGCCGTCGCGCCCCGATGTCGCGGAACCCGCCGCGCTGTCCCCGCTGACCGCCGGACGGTTGCAGGCGATCAAACGCGGCACGGCCGTGCACACGCTGTTGGAAATTCTGCCGCGCTATCCCGCCGCCGACCGCGAAAGCGTCGCGAAAAAGCTGACGGCCGGATTGAACGGCGGCGGCGAACTGGCCGCCCGCGTTCTGGCTTTGCTGGACGCCCCGTTGGCCGCCGGATTGTTCACGCCGGATTCCTTGGCCGAAGTCCCCGTTTCCGGCGTCATCGACAACCGCGTCGTCAACGGCAAAATCGACCGCATGTCCGTTTCGGACGGCGAAGTCCGGCTGATCGACTACAAATCCGGCCGCGTCGTCCCCGAAAACGTCAACAAAACGCCCGCGGCCTATGTCGCACAAATGGCCGCCTATAAAAAACTGATCGGGCAAATCTATCCGGACAAGGCCGTGCGCTGTTTCCTGCTGTGGACGGAAAAGCCCGAACTGGTCGAAATCACGGCTTTGGTTGACACAATGGAGTATTGACCGGCGCGCGAAAGCCCCTTATATAGGAACAGACAGGTTTTTACAGAAAGGACTACACTCATGAAAGTGATCAAAGACAGCGAATTCGCCAACGAAATCCAAAATTCGGACGTTCCCGTTCTGGTCGATTTCTTTGCCGAATGGTGTTCGCCCTGCCGCCAGATGCTGCCCGTGCTGGAAGACGTTTCCAAAGAATTGGGCGACAAGCTGAAAGTCGTCAAAATGAACATTGACGAATCCCCCGAAACGCCGACCAATTTCGGCGTGCGCGGCATTCCGACGCTGATCATGTTCAAAAACGGTCAGGCCGTCGCCACCCATTCCGGCGCGATGACCAAATCGAAACTGGCCGCGTGGATCAACGAACAGATGTGATGTTCAAAAGGCGGGTCAGACACCCGCCTTTTTCATATCGAACCAACGAACGGTCAGGTACGCCGCGCCGGCGCCCAGCAAAGCCCCCGTCAAAACGTCCGTGCAGTAATGGACGTTCAAATACACTCTGGAAAACGCGATCAGAACCGCCGAAATAACGGCGAACCACCGTCCGACCGTTTTCCGGAAAAACAAAACGCCGGCCGCCGCGAACGATGAAATCGAATGTCCCGACGGGAACGAAAAACCCGACGGACAGGGATAAAGCCCCGCGACCGGAAAGGCGACGCACGGACGCGGCCGCGCGAACAAATGTTTCAGCCCCAGCGTGCTGATCACGAACGTCGCCGCGATCGCGGCCAGCATCAACAATCCCGTCGTCCGCGTTTGCTTGAAGCAAATCATCCCGATCGCCAGCGCGATCCACACCGCCCCCGCGTCCCCCGCCAATGTCACGACGGTCATCACCGAATCCGCGACGGTTGAACGCAGAGAAAGGACGAATTGCGAAACCGCCCTGTCAAAGGGCAGCAAAAAATCAAATCCCATTTCTCACCTCAGCTGCGCGGCTTTTTCCAAACACGGCAAAGAGTTTTTCTGCGTCGCCCGAAACGTCGGCGTGCCGATTTCCATATGCCGCACCAAAGCTTCGCTTTGATCCGCCGCGTCCGTTTCATCCATGTAAATGAACAAAACGCATCCCGATTGGGCATAGACCCACACTTCGGACGGCGGGTCGCGGCGTTTCAGCGACGGTTCGCCCAGAACATCCAGAACATATCCGGCTTTCAGCAGCGGATCCTTGCGCCCCGACCGGATGACGGATTCGGGAGCGTGGGCGCGCGCGTGAACGGGGGCGGCCTTTTCGGCGGGGGCGTCGGCCGCCGCGGGCGTTTGAACCGCCGCGTCCGTCGCGCAAGCCGTCGTAAGACCTAACAAAATTGAAAGAAGAGCCTTTTTCATACCTGCCGTTTTTCCAAAAACAACCGCTGCATAAACGCCATGGCGACCAGCGGGGAAATCACGTTGACGACGGGAACGGTCATTAACAGCGCGATCACAACGCCCGCCCGCGTCCAATACGGTTTGAAGCGGTCGAACATCTCGTCGGCGGCCGCGCGATCCGCATAGCGCAACGCCACGGCGTAGTAATATTCCCGCGCCAGCAGCCGCCCGTTCAAAACGTAATATAATACGGCGGGGATCAGGTTGACAACGGGAATCCACCCGCAGACCAGCGAAACGGGAATCAACGCGGCGGACAGCGTCACGCCTTTCAGCGACGCGACTCCGGACAGGATCAGGCTTTCCGACAACGGAACGTCGCGCAATCCGGCGACATGGTTCTTTTTCGCCGTCCGTTCGACGACCGAATCGACAAAGAATCCGGAAACGAACGTCGCCACGGCGGGAAAAAGCATCAAAGACATAACGAAAAAAGCCAGAAAACCAAGGATCTGCAACACTTTTTCCGTTTTCGGCCAATCCGCCAGTTCGATCAACGACACGCCATAGGCGAACAACGCGAACAGCGCGATGAAAACCAACAGCGTCGTCACCGCCGTTAACAGCAACAACCCTCTGATTTTATTTGAAAAAACATCCTTTATCGCGTTTTTCAGTTCAAACAGCACGACCGCCCCCTTGAAAAAAAATCCCTTATTTTTGTACCAGACTCTTGTTTGAAATGTAAGTTCCTTTATACTGCGTCGTATCTGTTCACCCCATACGGAGGTTTTAGATGAACGCTCTGACACGTTTTGACGTCGTGGCTATCGGAAACGCCATGGTTGACGTGCTGGCCAATATGGACGACGATTTTCTGGCGCAACACAATATGCCCAAGGGGATGATGACCCTGATCGACGCCGATCTGGCGGAAAAGATTTACGGTCATATCGCGCAAAACGGCGTCGAATGCTCCGGCGGGTCGGCCGCGAACACGGCGGTCGGCATCGCGGCGATGGGGGGAAAGCCCGCTTTCATCGGCAAAGTCGCCGACGACCGGCTGGGCGAGGTGTTCCGCGAAGACATCACGAAATCGGGCGTGCATTTCACGACGCCGTGTTTGGAAAACGAACGGCCGACCGCGCGGTGCATGGTCATCGTCAGCCCCGACGCCCAGCGCACGATGAACACCTATCTGGGGGCGTGTTCCAAACTGTCGCGCAAAGATATCGACGAAGAACTGATCCGCCAGACTAAAATCGTTTATATGGAAGGGTACCTCTGGGACCGGCCGGAAGCAAAGGACGCGTTGGCCTACGCGGTCGAATTGGCGCACAAGCATCACCGCAAGGTGTCGCTGTCGCTGTCCGATCCGTTCTGCGTGAACCGCCACCGCGACAGCTTTTTGCAGCTGATCAAAAACGGCATCGACATCCTGTTTTGCAACGAAGACGAAATCAAAGCCCTGTTCGGCACGGACAACGCCGAAGAAGCGTTTGAAAAATGCAAAACCCTGTGCGAAACGGTCGTCGTCACCCGCGGCGCGAAAGGCGCGGTCGCGATTTGCGGTGAAACGCGTTACGAAATCCCCGCTGAACCGATCAACCGCGTGATCGACACGACGGGCGCGGGCGATTTGTTCGCCGCCGGCTATCTGACGGGATTGTCCCAAAACCGGCCGGTTTCCGAATGCCTGCAAATGGGGGCTTTGGCCGCCGCGGAAATCATTTCGCATTACGGCGCGCGCCCCGAAGTGTCCTTAAGCGATCTGGTGGCGAAAAAAGTCGGCTGAACGCCGAAAAAAAAGTTCTTTTTAAAGCAAGCGCGATTGACAACGACGCTTTATGATTTTAAAAGCGTATCTGTGTCAAAAGCACGTTTTGTATATCCATTTATCAAAGAAGAACTGCCATGCGTAATATTGCAATTATCGCCCACGTTGACCACGGCAAAACGACCCTGGTCGATACCATGCTGCGTCAAAGCGGCACGTTCCGCGACAATCAGGTCGTCGCCGAACGCGTTATGGATTCCAACGATCTGGAACGCGAACGCGGTATTACGATTTTGGCCAAATGCACGTCCATCGAATGGAAAGGCACGCGCATCAACATCGTTGACACCCCGGGGCACGCGGATTTTGGCGGCGAAGTCGAACGCATTTTGGACATGGTGGATTCCGCCATCGTTCTGGTTGACGCGGCCGAAGGCCCTCTGCCGCAAACGAAATTCGTCGTCAGCAAAGCGTTGAAGCTGGGGTTGAAACCGATCGTCCTGATCAACAAGGTCGATCGCGCCGACGCCCGCCCGCAGGAAGTGTACGAAGAGGTGTTCGACCTGTTCGCTTCGCTGGACGCGACGGACGAACAGCTGGACTTTCCCGTTCTGTACGCTTCGGGACGCGAAGGATGGGCGGTCAACGATCTGGACAAGGATCCGCGCACGTCGATCGAACCGCTGTTCGACGCGATCATGAAATTCGTGCCGCCGCCCAAATGCGACCCGTACGCGCCGTTCACCATGTTGGCGACGACGATTGAAAACGACCCGTTCGTCGGCCGCATCCTGACAGGCAAGATTCATTCCGGTTCCGTCAAGGTCAATTCGTTCATCAAGGCGATCGACCGTTCGGGCAAGGTCATCGAAACCGCGCGCGTCAGCAAGATTCTGGCTTTCCGCGGGTTGAAACGCACCGGCATCGACGAAGCCGAGGCGGGCGACATCGTGTCGCTGGCCGGATTTACAAAGGCGACCGTCGCGGACACGCTGTGCGACCAATCGGTGACGACGCCGATTCCCGCCCAGCCGATCGACCCGCCGACGCTGGCGATGACGTTTTCGATCAACACGTCGCCTTTGGCCGGCAAAGAGGGCGACAAAGTGACCTCCCGCGTGATTTGGGACCGTTTGCAGAAAGAAGCCGAAGGCAACGTCGCCCTGCGCATTTCGCGCACGGGTTCGACCGACGCGTTCGAGGTCGCCGGCCGCGGCGAGCTGCAGCTGGGCATTTTGATCGAACAGATGCGCCGCGAAGGGTTCGAGCTGTCGATCAGCCGCCCGCACGTTTTGATGCAAAAAGACCCCGTTTCCGGCAAAACCCTTGAACCGATCGAAGAAGTCGTCATCGACGTTGACGAACAGTATGTCGGCACGGTGTGCCAGACGCTGGGCGAACGCCGCGCCGAAATGACGGATATGCGGCCGTCGGGCGGCAACAAAACCCGCTTGACGTTCCTCGCCCCGTCGCGCGCGCTGATCGGGTACCATTCGCAGTTTTTAACGGACACCTGCGGCACGGGCGTGATGAACAAGATGTTCCACAGCTACGAACCGTACAAGGGCGCGATCCCCGGCCGCCGCACCGGCGTTCTGGTATCGACCGACAACGGCGTTGCCGTCGCCTACGCCCTGTGGAAACTGGAAGACCGCGGCCCCATGTTCATCGATCCGGGCGCGGACGTGTACGAAGGCATGATTGTCGGCGAACACACGAAATCGAACGATATCGAAGTCAACCCGATCAAAACGAAGCACCTGACCAACATCCGCGCGGCCGCCAAGGATGAAAACATCCAGCTGATCCCGCCCATTAAAATGAGCTTGGAAGAAGCGTTAGCCTATATTCAGGACGACGAACTGCTGGAAGTCACGCCCAAAACGTTCCGCCTGCGCAAAGCGATTCTGGACACGAACCTGCGTAAACGCGACGCGAACAAACGCGCCCAGCTGGATCAGGCGAACGGTTAAGGACGCAGGGCATGGCCGCATGGACGACGGCGTTTTCGGTTTACAAAAACCCGAAAATGATCGCGATGCTGATTTTGGGAACGTTCAGCGGCCTGCCGTTGGTTCTGGTGTTTTCGACGCTGTCGTTCTGGCTGTCGGATTGCGGCGTCGATGTCAAGGCCGTCGCCGCGTTTTCGCTGGTGCGTCTGCCCTACAGTT
The DNA here is from genome assembly GCA_002439085.1 of Alphaproteobacteria bacterium UBA6324. GTDB lineage: Bacteria > Pseudomonadota > Alphaproteobacteria > CAAGCB01 > CAG-977 > UBA11549. The sequence continues at coordinate 27,929 of DJSW01000009.1, read as the reverse complement.
TCAAATTCCTGTGGTCGCCCTACATCGACCGGATGCCCTTGCCGTTTTTAACCAAGCGGCTGGGGCAGCGTCGGTCGTGGGCGGTTTTGTTTCAAGTCTGCCTGATGATCAGTCTGATCGCGCTGGTGCACACGAATCCCGCCGTCAATCCGGCGGCGACGGCGGCGTGCGCGGTCGCGGTCGCTTTTTTCTCGGCGTCGCAGGACGTTGTTTTCGACGCGTTCCGCATTGAATACCTGCAGCAGCGGGATCAGGGCGCGGCGGCGGCGACGTTCGTTTTCGGATACCGGATCGGTATGCTGGTCGCGGGCGCGGGCGCGCTGTTTTTGTCCGACCGGATCGGGTGGACGCGCGTTTACGAGGTTCTGGCACTGTCCGGCGTCATCGGCATCGCGACGATCCTGTGCGCCAAGGAACCCGCCGCCGCGATCGTCCCGAAACGGGAAAACTTTTTCAAAGACGCCGTCGTCGCGCCGATCGCCGATTTTTTGAAAAAAAACAACTGGCTGCCGGTCGTTTTGTTCCTGCTGACCTACAAGCTGTGCGAAACGTCGATCGGCACCGTCACCCCCAAACTGTACAAGGAACAGGGGTTCACAAACACGGAAATCGCCGCGATCGTCAAGCTGTGGGGCATCGCCGCGACCCTGCTCGGCGGATTTTTGGGCGGCGGACTGGTCGCCAAGGCCGGTTTATTCAAAAGCCTGATGATCTGCGGCGTTTTGCAGGGGCTGTCCAACCTGCCTTTCGCCGTTTTGGCGGTCGAGGGGAAATCGTTTTTATGGCTGACGGCCGCGATCGTGTCCGACAACATGGCGGCGGGTATGGCGACGACGGCGTTTGTCGCCTATATGTCGTCGCTGTGCAACAAAGCCTACACCGCCACGCAATACGCGTTGCTCAGTTCGCTGATGGCGTTGCCGCGCGACGTGCTGTCGGCGACCAGCGGGTGGTTGGTCGCGCGATTCGGATGGCCCGTCTTTTTCATTTTCACGGCGTTTTTAAGTCTGCCGAGTCTGGGGATTCTGTGGTTTCTGAACCGCCGTCTGCAATCCGCACCGGCAGATACACCGTAAACACGGTGCCCGTTTCGTTCGAGCTTTCGGCCGTGATCGCGCCGTTGTGGTGTTTGACGATCTGCTGAACGATCGACAGCCCCAATCCCGTTCCGACGGCTTTGTTTTTCGTCGCAGCGACGCGGTAGAACCGTTCAAACAGGTGCGGCAGGCAATCCGCCGCGATCGGATCGCCCGTATTGTGCACGGCGACGGCGTAAACCGCCGGCGATTTGATGTCCGGCGCGGCCGCGTTGTCCGTCATCCGGCACGAAACCGTGACCGTCCCGCCCGCCTTGCCGTATTTCAGCGCGTTATCCACCAGATTTTGAAACACCTGCGTCAATTCGCCGGCGTTGCCGTAAACCGCCCCCGTCTGCGCGCACGGCTTCAAAACGATTTTCATGCCGTTCTTTTCCGCCTTGGCGTCCAGCATCTGCTTGACCGCCGGCAGAATCGCGGGGATATCCACCTGTTCCGACAGCTTTTCGCTTTCGTTGATCTGCAGCCGTGACAGACAAAGCAAACTTTCGATCAGCGCGGACATCCGGCCGGCCTGATTTTGCATGATCGACAGGAATTTTTCGCGTGCGGCCTCATCCTCTTTCGCGGTGGACTGCAGCGTTTCGATAAATCCGGACAGCACGGAAAGCGGCGTGCGCAGCTCGTGGCTGGCGTTCGCGATGAAATCCGCCTGCATCTGCTCGAACAATTTGCGTTCCGTCATGTCGAACAGCGTCAGCACGGCGACCGCGCCGGCCTTCGCTTCGGCGGGCAGGCGTTCCAGCTTGGCGTTGAAAACCTTTTGATTCAGGCTGATTTCCAGTGTTTTTTTAATCACACCCTCTTGCAAAATCAATGTCGCCGCCGCCGCCAATTCGGCCGAATCCGTCAAATCGCGCAGCATCCGGCCGCGCACGTTGAACCCGAACAGCTGGCGCGCAGCCAAATTCGCGCCGATCACGCACCCGTCGCCGCCCAGCATCAGCAGCGGGTCGGGCAAGCTGTCCAGCACCGCCGCGTCGGACAGCGTTTGCGCCGTCAGCTGTTCCGTGCGCGTCGCCCAAATGTTGCGCATCTGGTTGATCGCCGCGATGATGCGGACGGATTCCTCGTCCTTTTTGCTGAACGCGGGAACGTTTGAAACATCCTCTTCCTGCGCGATCTGGTGGACGTACTGCGTCAGGTTCTGCAGGTTTTTCAAAAACGGCAAAGCCAGCACGATGGTCAGGCAAACCACCATCGCGAAACCGGTCAGCGCCGTCATGATTTCGACTTCGCCCCCCAAAACCAGAATCATCAGCATCAGCGCCGTCGGCAGGGAAACCGTCAAAACGCGTTCGGCGAATTTGTACGGAACATCGTTGCGGTTCGGGTTCTGGTTTTGGTTTTGCGGGGCGTCCATAGCATCGTCCTATTTTTTGACCAATCCGCGCAAACGGTTGCGATAGGCGTCCCAATCCGTCACCGGTTTGCGCGCCACGCCCGTGTCGCAGGCGGCTTTGGCCACCGCGGGGGCGACCGTTTCGATCAAAGCCGGATCGAACGGCGACGGAATGATCGCGTCCTTTGACAAACCGCCCGCGCGCGCCAGTTCCGCCAACGCCCGCGCCGCGGCCTGCTTCATTTCCTCGTTGATTTGGCTGGCGCGGACATCCAGCGCGCCGCGGAAGATATAGGGGAATCCCAGAACGTTGTTGATCTGGTTCGGGTAATCCGACCGCCCCGTCGCCACGATCGCGTCGGGCGCGGCGGCGAACGCGTCGTCCGGCGTGATTTCGGGATTCGGGTTGGCCAGCGCGAAAATCATCGGCGATCCGGCCATCGTTTTGACCATTTCGGCCGTCAGCGCGCCTTTGACCGACAATCCCAGAAACACGTCCGCGCCTTTGACCGCGTCGGCCAGCGTGCGGGCGTCCGTTTCGGCTGCGAATTGTTCCTTGTACGGGTTCATGCCCGCCGTGCGCCCTTTGTAAATCACGCCTTTGGAATCGCACATCGTGATGTTTTTGACGCCCATCGACCGCAGCAGCGACGTGCAAGCGATCGCGGCCGCCCCCGCGCCGTTCACGACCAGCTTGATTTCGTCGATTTTCTTGCCCGTCAGTTCCAGCCCGTTGACCAGCCCCGCCGCGACGACGACCGCCGTTCCGTGCTGATCGTCGTGGAACACGGGGATGTTCAGGCGTTTTTTCAGCTCCGTTTCAATGTAAAAACATTCGGGGGCTTTAATATCCTCCAGATTGATCCCGCCGAATCCGTTGCCGATCATCGCGGCAGTTTCGACGACTTTTTCGGGATCGCGCGAATCGATTTCGATGTCGATCGCATCCACGTCGGCGAAGCGTTTGAACAACACGGCCTTGCCTTCCATCACGGGTTTCGACGCCAGCGCACCAATGTCGCCCAGCCCCAAAACAGCCGTCCCGTTCGACATGACGGCGACCAGATTTCCTTTGGCCGTATAGCGGAACGCGTCGTCCGGATTCTTTTCGATTTCCAGACACGGCGCGGCGACGCCGGGGGAATAGGCCAAAGCCAGATCCCGCTTGGTTTCCAACGGTTTCGTGGGGACGATCTGGATTTTTCCGGCGCGTCCCGATTCGTGCAGTTTCAGCGATTCGATTTCCAAAGAATTTTTGTTTTCCGTCATGTGTTTCAAGTCTTTATCAAAGGGTGAAAAAAAGATATATTACCCATACCACAAATAAACAAAGAAGTGAATGCCATGAATCAGACTATCGACGAAAGGACGGACGTTTCGCAAAAATCGACGCCGATGATGGAACAGTACCTTGAAATCAAACGGCAAAACGAAGGCTACCTGCTGTTTTACCGCATGGGCGATTTTTACGAAATGTTTTTCGACGACGCGATACAGGCTTCGGCCGCTTTGGACATCGTCCTGACCAAACGCGGACGGGAAAAGGGGCAGGACATCCCCATGTGCGGCGTTCCCGTTCATTCCCACGAAATCTATCTGTCCCGCCTGATCAAAAAAGGGTTCAAGGTCGCGATTTGCGAACAGATGGAGGATCCCGCCCAAGCGCGTAAGGAACGCGGCGCGTCAACGCTGGTCAAACGCGAAGTCATCCGCCTGATCACCCCCGGAACCCTGACCGAGGACAACATTCTGGAACCGCGGTCGTGCAACTATCTGCTGGCGTTGACGCGGACGCCGGACGGCATCGGCATGGCGTGGACGGACGTGTCAACGGGCGATTTCGCGGTGCAAACCTTGCCCGACGGCAAACCCGCGGTGCTGGCGGCGGGGATTTCCCGTCTGGAACCCAAGGAAATCATCATTTCCGACAAGATTCTGCAAACGCCGGAGTTTTTCGAGCTGTTCAACGAATACAAGCGTCTGCTGACCCCTTTGCCGGCCGTTCGCTTTTCCCCCGAAAACGGCGAAAAGCGATTGGAAAAGCTGTTCGGCGTCGCGACGCTGGACGCGTTTGGCCGGTTCAACAAAAGCGAACTGGGCGCGGCGGGCGCGCTGGTTGATTACATCGAGTTGACGCAAAAGGGGCAGATGCCGCGGCTGAACCCGTTAAAGCACCTGACATCCGGCCGGTTGATGGAAATCGACGCGGCGACGCGGCGCAATCTGGAACTGTTCCATTCCTTGTGCGAAGAAAAGGGCGCGACCCTGTTTTCCAGCATCGACCGCACGGTGACGGGAGCGGGGGCGCGGTTGTTGTCGCGGTATCTGGCCGCGCCGCTGACCGATGTCGCCGCGATCGACAAACGGTTGGACAGGGTTGACTTTTTCGTGAAAAACCCGTTGATCCGCGCGACGGTGCGCGACCGGCTGGCCGAATGTCCGGACATGGAACGGGCGTTGGCGCGGTTGTCGCTGGGGCGCGGGGGGCCGCGCGATCTGGCCGCGATCCGCGACACGCTGAAACAGATTCCGGATCTGAAAACGTCCATGGTTTCCGAAATGGGGATGCCGCCCGCGGTCAAGGAATGTTTGAAATCGCTGGACGATCTGGACGGCCTGACGGAAACGCTGTGCCGCGCTTTGGCCGACGATTTGCCGTTGATGGCGCGCGACGGCGGGTTCATCGCCCCGATGTACAGCGCGGAGCTGGACGAAACGAAACGCCTGCGCGACCAAAGCCGCCAAACGATCGCCGAGTTGCAGGAAAAATACGTCGAAATCGCCGGCGTTCCCGCGTTAAAAATCGCGCACAACAACATTTTGGGCTATTACATCGAAGTGTCGGCCAAAAACGCGCAGAAAATGCTGGACGACGCGCGCGACGGCAAATCCGTTTTCATGCACCGCCAGACCATGGCGAACGCCGTTCGCTTTACGACGGTCGAACTGTCGCAGCTGGAAAACAAGCTGAAAGGCGCGGCGGAAAAGGCGTTGGTTCTGGAACTGAACCTGTTTTCCGATCTGGTCGCCCGCGTGATGGACAAGGCGGCGGCGATCGCCCGAAACGCCGAAGTGCTGGCCATGCTGGACACGGCGGCGGGGTTGGCGCAGGCGGCGGAGGAAAACGGCTATTGCCGCCCCGTGCTGGACGACAGTCTGGCGTTCGACATTGTCAAAGGCCGCCACCCCGTCGTCGAACAGACCATGCGCGCGCGCCACGAAACGGATTTCGTCACCAACGACTGCCGTTTGGGCAATCCGGAAACCAAAGACGGGCGGCTGTGGCTGATCACGGGGCCGAACATGGCGGGCAAAAGCACTTTCCTGCGTCAAAACGCGCTGATCGCCATTCTGGCGCAGGCGGGATGCTTCGTTCCCGCGCAATCGGCGCGGATCGGCGTCGTTGACAAAGTGTTTTCCCGCGTCGGCGCGGCGGACGATTTGGCGCGCGGGCGTTCGACGTTCATGGTCGAAATGATCGAAACCGCCGCCATTTTGAATCAAGCCACCGAAAAATCGCTGGTCATTCTGGATGAAATCGGGCGCGGCACGGCGACGTTCGACGGGCTGTCGATCGCATGGGCGGTGGTCGAACACCTGCACGACGTGAACAAATCGCGCGCCCTGTTCGCGACGCATTACCACGAATTGACGGCGTTGTCGGAAATGCTGGCGCACCTGTCGCTTTACACGATGCGCATCAAGGAATGGAAAGGCAACGTCGTGTTTTTGCACGAAGTCGTCAAAGGCACCGCCGACCGTTCCTACGGCATCCACGTCGGCAAGCTGGCCGGATTGCCCCCCGCCGTCATCGCGCGCGCGAAACAGGTTTTGGCGCAAATGGAAAAGCAGGGGTCTTACGAGGTCAACTTTATGAACGATCTGCCGCTGTTCGCTTTGGTCAAGAAAAAGGCCGACACGGAACAACAGGCGGCGGAACAAAGCGCCGCGCCCTCTCCCGCCGTCGAGGCGTTGAAAAAAATCCAGCCCGACAACCTGACCCCGCGCGAGGCGTTGGAGGAACTCTACCGTTTGAAACAACTGGCGGAACAGCAAAAATGACGTTGGCATCCGATTTGGAACGGGCGTGGCGCGAAACCGGCGGCGTTGACCGGAAACAGGCCGTCGTTTCGCTGCTGAAACAAAACCGCGCGGCGGCGTTGGCCGATATGGAACGGGCGTTGAACGCGCCGCAGAACAGCGGACTGGAGGCCATGTTCCTGAACGCCGGCCGGTTGGATTCCATGTTGGCGGAAACCATGGATTTCCTGAACCGCGACGTTTTTCCGAACGCCGGAAACAAAATGGCTCTGGCCGCCGTGGGCGGGTACGGCCGGCGCGAACTCGCCCCGTATTCGGACGTGGACGTTTTGTTCCTGTTCAACGCCGAAACGTCGGAAAACAAGGAAATGATCGCGTTCATGACTTCGCTGCTGTGGGACGCGGGAATGAAGGTCGGCGCGTCCGCGCGCACGCCCGCCGAATGTATGGAACAGGCCGCCCGCGACGCCAGCATCCGCACGAATTTGCTGGAAAGCCGGATGGTTTGGGGCGATCAAAGCGTGTTCGACGATTTTTGCACCCGCTATGAAACAATGCGCGCAACCGACGGCGGCCGCGGTTTTGTCGATGCGAAGCTGGGCGAACGCGCGCGCCGGTACCGGCGCATGGGGCAATCGAAATATATGCTGGAACCCAACGTCAAAGAGGGGCGCGGCGGCCTGCGCGACCTGCACCTGCTGTTCTGGCTGGCGAAATACCTGTACGGCATCACCGATATGCCCGATTTGATCCCGCTGGGCGTCCTGAGCCCCGTCGCCTGTCACAAATTTTTGAAAGCGCACCGTTTTCTGGCGACCGTCCGGTGTCACCTGCATTTTTTAAACGGCAGGGCGGGCGACATCCTGACGTTCGACGCGCAAAAACGCATCGCGGAACGGATGGGGTATTTCGGCCGCACGGGACAGGCCGCCGTCGAACGGTTTATGAAGCATTACTACCTGATCTGCAAAACGGTCGGCGAACTGTCGGGACAGATCATCGTCGCGATCACGGACGCGTTAAAAGGGGCGAACACCGTCGCCGCCCTGCCCGAAACGACCGACTTTTATCTGATCAACGACCGCATCGCATTCAAAGACCACCTGCATTTCAACGAAAATCCGCAAGCGTTGCTGCAGGCGTTCGTCTGGCGTCAACGGTTGGGAAAATCGCTGAATCCGCGCGCGTTGCAGCTGATCGCCGACAACGCGAAGCTGGTGCGGCGGATCCGCAAAACACCCGAAGCCCGCCGCGCGCTGTTCGAGATACTGCTGTCGGACAATCCGGAAACCGCGCTGCGCCAAATGACGGAAACGGGCGTGTTGGGATGCCTGATCCCCGAATTTCAAAACATCGTCGCCCAAGTCCAATTCGACCTGTACCACGTTTACACGACCGACGAACACACGTTGAAAACGATCGGCTGTCTGGCGCAAACGGAGCCGGAAAGGATGCCGGAATCGCGGCTTGTCCTGTATCTGGGCGCGCTGCTGCACGACATCGGCAAAGGATTGGGGGGCGAACACGCCGCCAAAGGCGCGGAGCTGACCGAAAAAATCGCCGCCGATCTGGAGTTGGACAAGAACGACAGCGAAACGCTGGTCTGGCTGGTCGGGCATCATTTGATGATGAGCCAAACCGCTTTCCGCCGCGACATTTTCGACCCGAAAACCGTCGCCGACTTTGTCGCCGTCGTCCAAAGCCCCGAACGGCTGAAGTTGCTGTACGCGCTGACCGCCGCGGACATCAAGGCCGTCGGCCCGAACGTGTGGAATTCGTTCAAGGCGAAGCTGCTGACCGATTTATACACGTTCGCTTTGGAAAAAATGCAGGGAGCTGGCGCGCGGGCGCGCGGATTGACCCCCGCGCAGGCGGAATTGGCGGCGCGGGCGGCGGAGGGGCAGTACGCCTTTTCCGTGACGACCGATCCGGAACGGTGCGTGACGGAATTCATCGTCCTCGCCCCCGACCACGACGGGCTGTTCGCCGAAATCACGGGCGCCATGGCGTTGGAGGACGTTTCCGTCGTCGAAGCGCAAATCGCGACATTGGAAAACGGCATGGCTCTGGACACGTTTCTGATTCAGGAAACAAACCTCTTGAACGAAAAAAAGCCGCTGGATTCCGAAAAGAAAATCGCGCGCCTGATCAACGGCATCCAATTTGCCGACCAAGCCGGAATCGAATTGAAATTGCGGATGAAGCGCGAAAAAACGCCCGCCGCCGCCATGCTGTGGTGTCCGCCGCGCGTGTTCATCAACAACGCCGCGTCGGATTCCTGCACACTGATCGAAATCAACGGCACGGACTGCGTCGGTTTTCTGCACGCCGTCACGCACACGATGACGAAACTGAACCTGAACATCGTTTCGGCGCACGTTTACACCTACGGTTCGCGCATCGTGGACGTGTTCTACGTCACCGGCGGCGACGGCGGAAAAATCACCGGCGACGATAAAATTCAACAAATCAAAACAGCTTTACTGGACACAATCAATGGCAGCTCCCCTTTCGGTCATTAAATCTATTCTGACGGTCGGCGGCTGGACGATGGTCAGCCGCGTGCTGGGTTTCGTCCGCGATTTGCTGATCGCGAACTTTTTGGGCGCGGGCATGGTCGCCGACGCGTTTTTCGTCGCGTTCAAACTGCCCAACCTGTTCCGCAGCCTGTTTGCCGAAGGGGCGTTCAACGTCGCTTTCGTCCCGCTGTTTTCCGAACAGCTGGAATCCAAAGGACGCGAAGCCGCCCGCCGGTTCGCCGAAGAGGCCTTTTCCGCCCTGTTCTACATCGTGCTGGCGTTCACCGCCGTCGCCGAAGCCGCCATGCCCCTGTTCATCATGATCCAAGCCCCCGGATTCATTGAAGAACCCGCGAAATTCGACGCGGCCGTCGTCATGTCGCGCATCACATTCCCCTATTTGCTGCTGGTGTCGCTGAATTCATTGCAAAGCGGCGTTTTAAATTCGATGGGACGGTTCGCCGCCGCCGCGCTGACCCCCGTTTTATTGAACGTGACCATGATCGCCGCGTTGTTCGCGTTCACGCCGCTGTTCGGCGGAAATTACGGCTATGCGCTGTCCGCCGGCGTCACCGCGGCCGGCGTGTTCCAGCTGGTCTGGCTGGTCTGGCACACGCGGCGCGCGGGCGTGCCGTTGGGGCTGCGCGGCGTGTCAAGCGTTTTGAAAAACAGATCCGACGAATTGCGATTGTTGATGAAGCGCATCCTGCCGGGGGTTTTCGGATCGGGGATTTACCAGATCAACCTGTTTTTGGACACGCTGTTCGTGTCATTTCTGACGACCGGCGCGGTGTCGTGGCTGTATTACGCCAACCGGCTGTACCAGCTGCCCGTCGGCATCATCGGCGCGGCGATCGGCACGGCTTTGCTGCCCATTTTGACCCGTCAGCTGAAATCCGGCGAAACGGATCAGGCGCGCCGCAGTTTGAACCGCGCGCTGGAATTCGCCCTGCTGGCGTCCGTGCCGTCCATGGCGGGGCTGATCGTGCTGTCCGAACCGGTCATCGCCGTTTTGTTTGAACGCGGCGCGTTCGACGCGACGGCCACCGCGAAAACCGCCGTCGCCCTGTGCGCCTACGCCGCCGGATTGCCCGCCTACATCCTGACAAAAACGCTCGCCCCCGTGTTTTACGCGCGCGGCGACACCGTCACGCCCGTGCGCATCGCCGCGTGGGCGTTGGGGTTGTATGTCGGGCTGTGCGCCGCTTTCCTGCCCGCGTTCGGCTATGTCGGCATCGCGCTGGCGACGGGAATTGTCGCGTGGATCAACGTCGCCCAATACGTGTGGCGGATCAAAAGGAAACGCCTGCATCAAACGGACGCCCTGTTTTGGCGGCGCGCGCGCTCTATCATTCTGTCCGGCGCGGTGATGACGGCGGTCGTTTACGGATTGAACGGACGGGCGGATGTCGCGTTCCCTGATTGGACGCACGGCGACGCGTTGATCAAATTCGGCACGCTGGCGGCGTTGATCGCGACGGGCGGTATTGTTTTCACCGTTTGCGTTCTGGTTTCCGGCGGCGTCGATCTGCAAATGCTGAAAAACCGGCTGAAACGCAAAAAGGCATAGAAAAAGCCCCTTTCGGGGCTTTTTTTTAAAGGATGAGCAAAATCAATCCAAATGTTTCAAACCGGCGCGCAGGTAATCGTACCCCGTGATCACGGTCAGCAACGCGGCCACCCAGATCAGCACTTCGCCGACTTCGCCGAAATAGCAAAACCACGGCGAAAAATCGGCGACCATCAGCATCGGAATCGCCGTCATCTGAATACCGGTTTTCCATTTCGCCAACCGCGTGACCGGCAGACCGATCCGGATTTCGGCCAAAAACTCGCGCAATCCGGAAACCAGCACTTCGCGGCACAAAATCACGACCGCCGGCCACAGCCCCGTGTATCCCAAACGGTCGTAAGCCGCCATCATCAGCAACGTCGCCGCGACCAGCAGTTTGTCCGCGATCGGGTCGAAAATCCGTCCCAACGAAGACGTGCTTTTGAACTTGCGCGCCAGATAGCCGTCGAAATAATCGGTGACAGACGCCGCGATGAACAGCCCGCACCCGATCCACGCCGCCGCCGTTCCGGGGAACGAAAACGATGCGACGACGCCGGGGATGACCAGAATACGCATGAACGTCAAATAGTTCGGCAGTCTTTGCATAAAGGTTGAATGAGTTTTTTCCGTCATTGTTCAAATCCGAATATCAAAAGTTTTAAACAATATATACCACCGTTCACGGCCAATCAATTTTTTTTAAAACGATGTTTGCCGCCGCGTCCACGCGCGCAAAGCGTCCGACAAAACGACATCGGCGGGCGCCATGGGGTGTTTTTCCGGATCTTCGCCGACCGTTTTCGCGTCAACGAATTCGATGCCCTGCCCTTCGGCGCCGACGGGTTCGCCCGCCCATTTGCGGCACACGAACAGCGGCATCACCAGATGGAAAGCGTCGTAATCGTGCGACGCGAACGACAGCGGGGACAGATCGCGCGGATCAATGTCCAGCCGCAATTCCTCGGCCAATTCGCGGCAAAGCGCCTGTTCGGGCGTTTCGCCGGATTCGATTTTCCCGCCGGGGTATTCCCAAAAACCGGCCAAGTTCTTTCCGGCCGGACGGCGGGACAGCAAAACCCGATAATCCGGCGTCACCAACGCGCCGGCGACCACCCACAGAATTTTCATCGTTTTCCCCCTTTCGGCAGCCAGATTGACGCCGGATCCTCCAAATCACCGCTGTTGATGTCGATCACGTCGAAACGGTACACTTTCAATGTCGGCGACGTGTAATCCATGGACAATCCGGCCTTTTGTTTCAAATGCGCCAAAAAATCCCGCGGCGACGGAAAAGTCTGCCAAATCTGCGGCAGGAACAGCGCTTTGTTCGCCCGTTCGCGCAGGATCAGCCCGTCGCGTTCCGGCTGTATTTTGGCCAACAGCTCCTCTTCGGTTTCAAAACGGACGGGCGTCGGCCGCGTCAGAATGGAAATCGAGATTTCGGCCTTTTTAAACTCCTCTTCGGTCAGCGGAATGAACCGGAAATCCGAAAAAGCGGCCGCGTAGGCGTTTTCGGCGACATCGTCCAGAATCGACCGTTCCGGTTCCTCCGACCCCGCGCTGCCCCGCAGGGCGCCGTTATAGTAAATATTGACGAAAGTCGCCGCCTTCTGGCGCAATTCTTCGGGATAGCGCGTTTCCCGCACGCGCAGGGGACGGCCGCGTTCAAAACCGGACACGATCGACTGCGCCGCGACACGCAACAGCGATTCCTGATTGGCCTGCAAAACGTTTTCCATCTGCACCCGATCCGTTTGCGCGCCGCCGTCCGTTTCGTAAACGCCGAACGCGCCGAATCCGACCGTTTTGTCCATTTGCAGCGCGGCGTCCGCCGTGGTCGTCGTTTCGATCGTTTGCACGGAAAAACCGTTTTCCCGAACATACGCCAACAACCCGACAACCGGCAAAGAGGCGCAGAAATGCCGCTTTTTGATTTTGGAATACTCTTCGCGTTCCATCAATTTTGCCGTGTTGGCGACATCGGCCGCTACCTTTTCCGCGTCCTTGCCCGCCGCCATATCCGTCGAAACGATCACGACGGTTTCAGGTCCGCCCCACACGGCGTCCATCAAATCGGAAATCTGTTCCGTGCTGGCGTCTTCGACCAAAACGGGGACGATTTTAACGTCCTTGTTGAAAACGGCGGAAACGAAAGGCAACTGGACTTCCAGCGACGATTCGGCTTCGTGCGCGGCGTCGTCAAAGTCGATGCCCTGAATTTTTATCAGCTTTTGCGTCAGCTCCCGATCCACCTCGAACCGGCGGTCGGGCATTTCCCAATACCGCGCCCCCGACAGCGATATGCCGAAATATTTGCCCTGATGCGACGATCCGATCAGCACGACGCGTTTGACAAACGGTTTCAGCCGGCGCAAGGCCGCGTATCCGGCCGCCGCGGTGTCGCCGGAAAAATAAAACAGGTTGTGGGGAACGACGATCGCCTTGGGGATTTCGGCGGCGGGCAGGCGCAGCCGGCGGTCGGCGGCGTCGATCAAATCCTTTGTTTTTTTCGCCAATTCGACGGGATCGCGCGGATAAAACGTCCCCGCCGCGACGGGATAGCGGATTTTTTGCACCATGCCGTCCCGCGCGGCGGCGGGCGAAACCAGACACAGGCAACAGATCAAAACCGTAAAAAAACGCACCGGATCACTCCCCTTGTTCCCGCAACTTTGAAAAACATCCGGAAAACGAATCGAACAACGCGTTCATCAAATCCCCGTAAAATCCCTTTCCCGCCGTCAATTCCGCCCCGATCGGATCCAGTGTCGCGGTCACGACGGGCAGATCCTGCGCGACGATCCTTTCACTTTTATCAGAAAACTGCGGTTCTGAAAACAGGCATAAACGCCCCGCTTGCCGCATTTTTTCGCGCAACTCCGCCATCCGGCCGATTCCGGACGCGTGGTGCGAATCGACGTGCACCGATCCGACCGGCGTCAAGCCGAAGCTTTTTTCAAAATATTGATACGCATCGTGAAAAGTGACGTAAGGCATCCCCGAATACGGCGCCAGTTTCCGGCGGCCGGTTTGTTTCAAATCCGCCGTCCGTTTGGCAAAATCCTCGGCGTTTTTTTTGTACGCCGCCGCGTTTTCGGGATCCAGCGCCGCCAGCTTTTCCGCGATGATCCGCGCCGTTTGCGCCATATTTTCCGGCATCAGCCAGAAATGGCCGTCCGCCGTCGCCCCGTGGCCGCCGCGCGCGGGCAGAACCGTCAGGCGCGAATCGGACAACAGCGCGACGTTTTTATCCGTCAAACCAGCCGCCTCTATCGGCTTTTGCAAAAAAGATTCCAGCGGCGCGCCGCCCCAAAACAAAACATCCGCCCGCGATAAACGGCGCATATCCGACGGTTTCAAATGATAATCATGCACGGAAACGGCGGGATTCAGCAGAAATTCCGGCGTGCCGATCCCGTCCATGACGGCGGCGGCGGCCGAATGAACCGGCGCGATCGACGCGACAACGGCCGGAACGGCATCGGCCGGACGCGCGGCGAACAACAATATGAACGAAAGAATGGCAAAGAACATCATTTATCCCCTTTCCCTTTCAGGTGTATTACGCTATGACAGGAAAAACAAGACCTGACACCGGATGATATCATGTTTGACAATTCGCGAAACGACATTCTCGTCCGACTGAAAGACGTCGGCGTCACACTGGGCGGCAAAACCGTGCTGGAGGACATCTCTTTCGACATTCCGGCGGGGCGGATATTGACGCTGATCGGTCCGAACGGCGCGGGAAAGACGACCCTGCTGAAAGTGATATTGGGCGTGTTAAGCCCCGACAAAGGCGTCGTCGAACGCAAAGCGGGGTTGAAAACCGGCTATGTGCCGCAAAAAACAAACCTGTCGCGCGCCATGCCCGTCACCGTGCGCCGTTTTTTGTGTCTGGATAAATACTATAACGACGACGAACTGGCCGCCGCGCTGAACCTGACCGGATTGCCGCCCGATTTTCTGGATAAAAGCGTGCATCCGCTGTCCGGCGGGGAAACCCAGCGCGTCATGCTGGCCAGAACGTTGCTGAAACACCCCGATTTGCTGATTCTGGACGAACCGGCGCAAGGGCTCGACCCCGTCGGCGAAGAACGGTTCTACGCCCTGCTGGATTCGCTGAACCAAACGGAAAAATGCGCGATCGTCATGGTGTCGCACGACCTGCACATCGTCATGGCCGGATCGCATCGGGTACTGTGCGTCAACCGCCACATCTGCTGCAGCGGCGCGCCCGACGAAATCGTCAGCCTGCCCGAATACGGGCGTTTGTACGGGGATCGCCCCGCGTTGGCCGTGTACCGGCATCACCACGACCACCGCCATTTGCCGGACGGGAGTGTGGAATATGTGGACTGAACCCTTTGTCTTGCGCGCTTTGGCCGCCGCCGTCGCCACCGCCGTTCTGGCCGGTCCCGTCGGATGTTTGATGATTTGGCGGCGCATGGCGTTTTTCAGCGACACGCTGTCCCATTCCGCGCTGGCCGGCGTGCTGCTGGGGATCGCGCTGGGAATCGGCCAGAACGCCGGCGTCGCCGTCGTCGTGTGCCTGACGGCGCTGCTGTTGGGCGCGATATCGGACAAATTCGTCATCGGCACCGACATTTTGCTGTTGATCATCGGACAGACGGCGCTGTGCGCGGGCGTCGTCGGCCTGTCCCTGATGCCGCAGGTGCGCACCGACCTGACCGCCTATCTGTTCGGCGACGTTTTGTCCGTGACGAACGGGGATCTGATCTTCATCGCGGCGACGGGATCGTTGTGCGCCATACTGCTGGCGGCGAATTGGAACAAGCAGATTTTCACCGCGCTGATGCCCGATGTCGCGCGATCCGAAAACGTTTCAACCGGCCGCCAGTCCGCCGTTTTCATGACGGTGACGGCGCTGTTCGTCGCTTTGTCGCTGAAAACGACCGGTTTGCTACTGGTGTCCGCATTGCTGATCATCCCGCCGGCCGCCGCGCGGTTTTTCGCGAAAACACCCGAAAGGATGGCCGTTTACGCCGCCTTCGCCGGTGTTTTGTGCGTTTGCGCGGGTCTGACCTGTTCGATTTTGTTCGACACGCCGGCCGCCCCGTCGATGGAAATCGCCTGCGCCGTCCTGTTCGTTTTCGCCGCCCTGACGCGGCGCAAAAGCGCGGATATAATGTAAACGCTTGCATTTTTACCCTTTTTTGATTTATATTTTTTCAGATATATCAACCGGATTGAAAACATGGCTACGATTGACGAACAACTTTTTTCAGACATTTGGTACACGCCCGAAAACATCCTGTACGTCCACGACGGCGAAACCCGTTTCGGGCTGAAAGTGTTGGAAGTCGATGACGCCAAGGAATTTCACGACGCGCTGGAACGTTCCTACACCGGTCGGTCAAGCTATTCCATGGCCTACGGTTCCACAATGTACCGTGTCGAACGCGTCGCGACCCTGACGGGCATCATGTATTCCGCCCGCCGGATGCCGCGCAAAACGCCGGACGTCGCGCGGCTGGGACTGCCCGAAGCCGTCACGAACCACCTGATTTCACTGAACCGCGAATCCGGATTGATTTTGTGGGCGGGTCCCACCGGCGCGGGGAAAACGACATCCATTTCCTGCCTGATGCGCAAGTTTTTGGAACGCGAGGGCGGATACGCCTATACGATCGAAGACCCTCCCGAAATGCCTTTGGACGGGATTTACCAATCCAAACGCGGCGGTTTGGGAATGTGCAAACAAACCGAACCCGACAACAACGATTGGGGCGAATCGCTGAAATCCGCCCTGCGTTGCCGTCCGCGCTACATTCTGGTGGGCGAGATCCGCACCCCCGACTGCGCCAGCCAGATTCTGCGCGCGGCGACCTCCGGCCATTTGGTGTTATCGACGATTCACGCCAACAGCGTCGAGGACGCGCTGAACTCCGTCATCAAATACGCGATGAGCGCGGATCTGAGCGAAGAATTGGCGGCCGACCTGCTGGGACGCGGCATTTTGGGCGTCATCCACCAGAAACTGCAGGGCATCAAAACCATGTTCCCCGAAGTCCGGTTCGCGTTCGCCAACCCCGATCCGACGGCGGCCGACCAGCTGCGCGTCAGCATCCGCGACCGCCAAATCTCGTTGGGAACGTTGATGGAATCGCAATCCGCGCGTATGTTCCAAGGAAAGCCCCTGTTCCGCGATCCCGATTCCGTTTAAAAAAACGCAAGCATTTAAAAACCCCGTGTTTCCGCGCGGGTTTTTTCTTTCGCCGGATTTGTGTTCTACGCGCGGTGGTACGGGTGGCCGTCCAAAATCGTTTTGGCGCGGTAAATCTGTTCGCTCAGCATCACGCGCACCAACATATGCGGCCACGTCATTTCCCCGAACGCCAGCAGGTAATCCGCCCGCTGTCTGACCTCGTCCGTGTGTCCGTCCGCGCCGCCGATCAAAAAGGCGACGGCCGGAACGCCCGCGTCCTGCCACGCGCCCAGTTTATGCGCGAACGCCTCCGATCCCGTCATTTTGCCGCGTTCGTCCAAAACGATGATCTTCGCCCCCGCGGGAACGGCGGACAACAGCAACTCGCCCTCGCGCTTTTTGCGTTCAAGGGCGGAACCGGATTTCTTGTCTTCAAATTCGCGCACGACAACGTTCCAGCGCGTCTGTTTGACGTATTTCGACAACAGATCCAGCTCCGACCCCGATTTCATATGCCCGATGCAGGCGATGACGATGTCCATTACTTTTTCAAACGGCGCGGCGTTTCTTCGCCCCACAGTTCTTCGATGCAATAGAGTTCGCGCGTTTCGGGGTGGAAAACGTGAACGATCACGTCGCCCGCGTCCACAATCACCCAATCGCCGACATCTCCGCCTTCGATCGACGCGGGAACGCCCGTTTTTTTCAGGCGCAGCTGCACCTGTTCGGCCAAAGCCGTGACATGACGCGGCGCGCGGCCGGTCGCGACGACCAGATAGTCGGCGATCGCGGTTTTACCCGTCAAGTTGATGACGACGATGTCTTCGCCCTTGCCGCTTTCCAACGTTTTGACGATCAGATCGACGATTTTGCGTTCTTCGGCGTTTTCCTTGGGTTTCGCGGCTTTTTTCAGCAGCTTTTCGTTCTTTTCCTTGGCCTTCAGAATCTTTTTGACCGTTTTTTTGACGGTTTTCTTGATTTCCTTTTTAGCGGCTTTGGCGGCCTTTTTTTCCGTGTCGGCCTTGACGGCTTTCACCGTTTTCGCGGCTTTGACCGTTTTGGTCGTTTTTTTGGCTTTTTCCGTTGCGGTTTCAGACTTTTTAACGGGCATAACTCATTCTCCTGTTTTAAATAATCCTTTGTTGCGAATTTCCGTGGACGACGCCGGATGTTTGCGAATCGGCAAAAACACCCACGCCGGCGGCTTTGTAAAGGCCAGATCGCGCGCGTTTTGCGGGTCTTGGCGGTACAGGCGGTACAAACGCGCCGCCTTGCCGTGCAACGCCCTCAGAGCATAGTTTTTTCTGGCGAAAACGGCAATAGGAACCGCGCGCATAATCGAACGCCATTTGTACCAGCGGTGAAACTGCGTCAAATTGTCCGCCCCCATCAACCACACAAACGCCGTGTCGGGGAAAAGCGTTTTCAATTTTTCCAGCGTGTCGGCCGTATAGCGCGTGCCGATTTCCCGTTCGATGCGGGAAACTTTGATGCGGGGGTGGTTCGCCACCTGTTCGGCAACCGCGACGCGCCGGTCGTAAGAGGCCATATCTTTGGCTTCTTTCAGCGGATTCAACGGCGACACCAGCCACCACACTTCATCAACGCCCAGCAGTTTCAACGCCTGCAGGCTGATGTACCGGTGGCCGTCGTGCGCGGGGTTGAACGACCCGCCCAGCAGGCCGACTGTTTTACGGACGTATCTGACCGGCACCGCGCACCTGATATTTAAAGGTTGTCAACTGTTCCGCGCCGATCGGCCCGCGGGCGTGCAGGCGGCCGGTCGCGATGCCGATTTCCGCCCCCATACCGAATTCGCCGCCGTCGCAGAATTGCGTCGAAGCGTTCGCCATCACGACCGCGCTGTCCACGGCGTTCAGAAACTTTTCCGCCGCCGCGCCGTCGCCGGCCAAAATGGATTCCGTGTGGTGCGAACTGTGCCGCGCGATGTGGTCGATCGCTTCGTCGATGTCTTTGACGACGCGCACCGACACGATCGGGGCGAGGTATTCCGTGTCCCAATCCTCGGCGACCGCGGGCGTGACGCGGGCGTCAAGGGATTGCACCGCCCCGTCGCCGCGCACTTCGCATCCCGCGCCGATCAAAGCGTCAATGACGGCGGGCAGGATCGTTTTGGAAACGGCCGAGTCGCACAATACCGTTTCGGTCGAATTGCACGTTCCCGTGCGCCGCATTTTCGCGTTCAAAACGACCTTGACCGCCATGGCCGGATCGGCGGATTCGTGAATGTAGGTGTGGCAGATGCCGTTCAAATGCTTGAACAGCGGAATCCGGCTTTCGTTCGTGATGCGCTGAATCAGCGATTTGCCGCCGCGCGGAACGATGACGTCGATGTATTCGTCCAGCTTCAGCATTTCGCCCACGGCGGCGCGGTCGGTCGTCGGCACGAATTGGATGCAGTCGGCGGGCAATCCGGCGGATTCCAGCCCCTTGTGCAGCAATTCCGCGATTTTCGACGACGAATGAAAGCTTTCCGATCCGCCGCGCAAAATGACGGCGTTGCCGGATTTGAAACACAGCGCGCCCGCGTCGGCGGTGACGTTCGGGCGGCTTTCGTAAATGACGCCGATCACGCCCAGCGGAACGGCCACGCGGGAAATCCGCAGCCCGTTCGGGCGCGTCCATTCGGCCAGCACGCGGCCGACGGGATCGGGCAAGGCGGCGATTTCGTCAATGCCTTTCGCCATCGCTTCGACGCGTTCGGGCGTCAACAGTAAACGGTCGCGCATCGCGGGCGACGTTTCGGGGGGCAAAGCGTCCATATCGGCTTTGTTCGCCGCCAAAATCGCGTCCGATTCGTCACGGATCGCCCGCGCGGCCGCGGTCAAAGCCCTGTTTTTCAACTCCGGCGCCGCGGTTGCCAGAACGCGGGCGGCCGCTTTGGCCTTTTTGCCCATGGAAAGCATCAATTCTTTCATTTCACTGCCTTTTTTCCGTAAACAAATCGTCGCGGTGGATGATTTCGTCCGCGCCGTGATACCCCAGAACGGATTCGATTTCGGAACTGTGCCGTCCCGCGATCAGCGCCGCGTCCTTTGAATCATAGGCGACCAACCCTTTGCCGAGGAACGCGCCGTTTTCATCCTCCAACACGACGGCGTCGCCGCGGCCGAATTCGCCCCTGACGGCCTTGATTCCCGCGGGCAACAGGCTTTTTCCCTTGTCCAATGCCTTGACCGCGCCCGAATCCAAAACCAGCGCGCCGCGCGGCTTGATCGACCCGCCGATCCACGCCTTGCGCGCCGAAACGGGGGATTTGTCCGCCAGAAACCAAGTGCCCTTGCCCGTTTTTTCCATACGGGTCAGCGGATGCAGTTCGGAACCCAGCGCAATCGCCATGTCGCACCCCGCCTCCATACACAGGCGCGCGGCCATCAGTTTCG
This sequence comes from Alphaproteobacteria bacterium UBA6324, assembly GCA_002439085.1. GTDB lineage: Bacteria > Pseudomonadota > Alphaproteobacteria > CAAGCB01 > CAG-977 > UBA11549. The sequence continues at coordinate 7,802 of DJSW01000009.1, read as the reverse complement.
TCGCCATGCCGCCCGTGCCGACCGACGATCCCGCGCCGTCGGCCATCGCTTCGATTTCAGGCGTCATTTTTTCGACGACGGGAATCAGTTTCGCCGCCGGATCCTTGCGCGGATTAGCGGTATATAACCCCTCGACATCGGAAAAGATGACCAAAGCGTCCGCACTGACCATTTGCGCCACGCGCGCGCCCAAACGGTCGTTGTCGCCGACTTTGATTTCGCTGGTCGCGACCGTGTCGTTTTCGTTGATCACGGGAATCACCCCCAGATCCAGCAGCGTGTTCAGCGTGTTGCGCGCGTTCAAATAACGCTTGCGGTCTTCGGAATCGTCCAAAGTCAGCAGAATCTGCGCGACTTTCAATCCGCGTTCGGCCAAGACCTCCTGATAATAATGCGCCAGCCGTATCTGCCCGACGGCCGCCGCCGCCTGCTTTTGCGGCAGCAAAAGCTTGCCCGACGGCAACCCCAGCACGCGCCGCCCGATCGCGCCCGCGCCCGACGTGACGATGACGATTTGCTGGCCGCGTTCGCGGGCGGCCAAAATGTCGTCCGCCAAAGCGTTCAGCCACGTGTTTTTCACGCGCCCCGTCGATTCGTCCACCAGCAGGGACGACCCGATTTTCAAAACCAGCCGCTTGGCTTTCAGCAGATGCTTATTCGTCATAATCGTCAAACGCTTCCGTCCGCGCGGCCGCCCCGCGTTCTTCGCGCAATTTCAAAACGTGCGGCATCAGGGCGCGCAGAACCTCGGTCGTTCCCGTATGCGCCGCGCCCGACATCAGCATCGGCTTTTTACGGCAAGCCTTTTGCAAAGCCTTGGCCTTTTCGTCGATTTCCTGATCCGACAGCGCGTCGGTTTTGTTCAAAACGACGATTTCGCGTTTTTGCGCCAACGTCGGGGAATACAGCTTCAATTCCTTGCGAATCGCCTTGTACCGGCCGGCGACATCGTCTTCCGTCCCGTCGATCAGGTGCAGCAAAACGGCGCAACGTTCGACGTGGCGCAGGAAATGGTCGCCCAGCCCGACGCCGTCGTGCGCGCCTTCGATAATCCCCGGAATGTCGGCGACCAGCATTTCGTCGTCGTCGATTTTCGCGATGCCCAGATTCGGATGCAGAGTCGTGAACGGATAATCCGCGATTTTCGGACGCGCCGACGTGACGGCGGACAGGAAAGTCGATTTCCCCGCGTTCGGAAAGCCCAGCAAGCCGACATCCGCAATCATTTTCAATTTCAGCCACACCCACATTTCTTCGCCGGGACGACCGGGGTCGGCGCGGCGCGGCGCCTGATTCGTCGAAGTCTTGAACATCGCGTTGCCGTAACCGCCGTCGCCGCCTTTGGCGATCGTGAACCGTTCGTAGGGGATCAGCATATCCTTGATGATCGTTTCGTCGTCGTCCGCGACGATTTGCGTGCCGACGGGGACTTTGATGATCAGGTTTTCGCCTTTGCGGCCGAATTTGTCCTTGCCTTCGCCGTTATGGCCGCGTTCGGCCTTGAAATGCTGGCGATAGCGAAAATCAATCAGGGTGTTCAGATTGGGGACGGCTTCAAAAATCACGTCGCCGCCGCGTCCGCCGTTACCGCCGTTCGGGCCGCCGAATTCGATATACTTTTCGCGGCGGAAAGAACAGCAGCCGCTGCCGCCGTCGCCGGATTTCAAGTAGATTTTCGCTTGATCCAAAAATTTCATCGATTCGATTCTCCGTTCTGATACAAAATAAAGGGGAATGGCGCACCAATCCCCTTTAAAAAACCGTGAAGCCGGAAAGCTTATTCCGTCACGACGGAAACATACACTCTGTCGTCGGCTTTGCGCGTAAAAGCGACACGACCTTCAGCCGTCGCAAAAATGGTATGATCGCGACCCAATCCGACGTTTTCACCGGTGCGGTATTTCGTGCCGCGCTGGCGGACGATGATGTTGCCGGGAATGACAGCCTGACCGCCGGATTTTTTCAAACCCAAGCGTTTGCTTTCGGAATCGCGTCCGTTTCTGGTGCTGCCGCCTGCTTTCTTATGAGCCATGGTTAATCTCCTTTACCTAAAGCAAATTATTCGGCGATATCCGTGATCTTGACGATCGAGATATACTGACGATGGCCGTTTTTACGGCGATAGCCCTGACGGCGTTTCTTTTTGAAAACGATAACGGTATCGTCGCGGGTCTGCTTGACGACCTTGGCGGATACTTTGGCACCGGCGATGTTGGGCGTGCCGATTTTTTCATCAAGGGCGAGCACATTGTCAAATGTCACAGTAGAGCCGATCTCCGCATTGAGCTTTTCAACGACGATCGTATCATCCTTTGCGACCTTGTACTGTTTGCCGCCTGTCTTAATAACTGCGAACATTTTCTTCACCATCTTAGAAATTCATAACAAAAAGCAGAAAACCCTTTTCCGCTTTAGTGAGAGCCTTTTATAGGCGGATAATCACGGATTTGTCAACAGATTATTTAACATTCCGCCATTTATTTTCGCCGCGGGACGATCCGGTCGGCGAATCTTTGCGCCAGCCGCGCGAACGGCAGGGATTGAACCCAAACTTTTCCCGGCCCCCGCATATCCGCGAAAAACAGGCCTGAACCGCCGAAAATCTGCGATTTCAGGCTGCCCGTTCCGGTCACGTTGAAATGAACCGACGGCTGGAACGCGACCAAACAACCGACATCAACCTGCAACGCCTCGTATTCCCTCAATTCGATCTCGCCGATCGCGCCGCCGGCGTGAATGAAAACGACTCCGTCGCCTTGCAGACGCTGCATGACGAAACCCTGCCCGCCGAACAAAGCGGTCATGATCTTTTTCTGGAAATAGACGCCGATATCGACATCGGCCTGCGCGCACAGAAAACTGTCGCGCTGGCAGATGATTTCCCCGCCGAATCCGGACAGGGATACGGGGATGATCTTTCCGGGATAGGGCGCGGAAAACGCCACCCGCGACGGGCGCGGCATCGTATTCGTAAATGCCGTTAAAAATGCCCTTTCCCCCGACAAAACGCGCTTTCCAGCACCGAACAGCTTGCCGAAAAAGCCGCCGTTCGCCGTCCCCAGCATGGCGTCCAGCGAAATATTGTTGTCCTTGTACAGCATCGCGCCGGGTTCCGCGATGACGGATTCGCCTTCGCCCAAAGTGATTTCGACATACTGCATATCATCGCCGAGGATTTTAAAATCCAGCCCCGAATCGAAAAACGCGCCCGCGGACGGCACGTCGTTTCCCGCACCGTTCAACGCGGCGAACCGGTCGGCGGGTATCCATTCGGGCATTCCGTCGCGCCAAACCAGACAATCGGGGTGCGATTGGATGAAACGCGACGCTTCGTCATCGGAAAAAGGTCCGAATTCCCGATTGCCGGACAGACAATGCCACATGGACGCCCCCTTTCGTTAATATCTGTGCAACAAAGTCGTTCCGACGCGGCGGTTGCGCGGATTGTCGGACATCAAATGCTGGATGTAGCGTCCCTGAAACAGGGTGATACCGTATTTTTTGGCGACCAGCAAAGCTTCCTCATCGTCAACGCGGCACAAAATCGCGCGATTCGCCCCGATGTTTTCCAGCCGTTCGCCCAACTCCGCATCCTCTTGCAATGCGAAAGGCAGGTCGGCATTCCACATCAGCTTGACGTAATCCGCGCCCAACCGTTCGCGGTCGATGAATTTCAGCGTTTTGTGCGTCACGCCGTCAACGCAGATCTTGTACCCCAGATTTTGGGCGTAGTCGCGGGCGGACAGATAGGAACGCAGATCGCTGAAAATGTCGATCGGCTGCAATTCCAAAACGATCGTGTTTTTCACGGACGACCTGATATTGCCGTCAAATTCGCGAAATTCCTCGGACAGAATGGTCGAAATGTTCAGATTCAGCGAAAAATCGTGCGTAAACGCGCCGTCGTCGTGACGCGACACGCTGTTCAAAACGCGCTTGTCCAGCGTTTCGGTCAGGTCTTGGAACAGCCACGGCGTCGCCGTCAGCGACACCCCCGGCAAAATGGATTCGCCCAAATCGGCGATGGACACGAACACTTCTTCAAACAAGGGCTGCGGCCGCGCGTCCTCCAACAAAATGCAAACGTTCTGCCGACGGATCATGTTGGAAAAGTCGGTGTTCTGCAAAGCTTTTGTCACGCGCGCCAACATTTCCGGCGTGAACAGCAGATGCTTTTTATCAAAAACGGGCGGCGCGACGAATTTTTTGCGCTCTTTTTTTTCGCCCAGCGTGCGCGACGGGCCGTTGCCGATTCGCGCGATTTCAAACATCAGCGCATCCGCATCCGCGGGCAGAACGTATTTGCGTTCCAACGTTTCCGCCGCGTTCGCCGTTTTCGGATCGTCGGAAAAATGCATCCACGTCCGGATCAACGCGGCACGCACGGTGTTTTCGTTGACCTTGGGCGAATACACGATGAAAATGTCGTCGTTTTTCAAACAGAACGCCTGCCCGTACACCTCCAGAACGTCGCCGAAGCCGCCGACGATCGTTGTCAGCAGGCCGTCCTTGCGCAAAGCCTCATCAACCTGCGAAATCCTTAGTTGCAAAACGGTGATTTCAGCACCCGTTTGCTGCGGGGCGGCCAGATAGCGGCGGAAAGCCTCCTCCTGATTGATCATGCGCGCGCCTCCCTGTGTTCGACGGGCAGATCCAACCGTTGCGGCGACAGACATTCCGCCCGCATCGCGCCGGTGATGACCGATTTTGCCGCACGGCAACGCGCGGCGGAACAAATTTTGCGATTCGGACATTCCTTGCGGATTTTTGCCGCGGTCAAAGCGTCGATAAAATACCCCTGATAACTGTGGATGCCGTGCGTCAGCCCCCAGCGCAAGGCGTCTTCGTCCTCGCAACGCATCAAAATGATTTTTTCAGGATCAACCTCCCGCAAACGGCCGGCTTGTTCACCTTTGGCCAACGCGGGCGACCAATTCATTTTCATCAGATCCGGCCGCAACGTGTTCATGTCCATAAACTCGAAGGAAATCGGATGCAGGCCGTCAATCAGGATCCGGTGGCCGGCCTCGTGCAGCAAATCGCGGGCGACCGTGTAGTTTTGCGTGTTCTGGATGATGTCCATCAGCTGGACTTCGACGACGACGGACGCGTCTTCGGGCATTTCCGACAGGAACTGTTCAAACGCGGGGGTGAAAATGGTCGAAATGTTTAAATTCAGGGACAAATCCTTCGGCGTGTGGGCGATCAGTTCCCGCGATATGCCCAGCATCCGCTTGTCCAGCGTTTCGCTTAAATGCTGGAACAGCCAGCGGTTGGACAGCACATCGACATCCGGCGCGATCGCCTTTTTCAAATCGGCCATGGACGTGAAGTATTCCAGAAACAGCGATGTAAAACCGTCGTTCGATATGCGGATAGCCTCTTGTCGGCGGATGATTTTCAGGATGTTGAACCCTTGAATATTGCGCAAAATGGCATCCAGATGTTCAGGCGCCAACGGAATTTCGCGCTTGCCTTCGTGCTGATTTTCCAGCGCGTTCAGGCTTTTTTTCGCATAGTTCATAACCGCGTCAAAATCACGGTTCAACGGGAATATCCGGATGAAATCGTTCGGACGCGCGGCGGCGAACGGGTCGGATTGGAATATCCGGCGCACGGAATCAACGGTTTCCGTCAAATACTGCGGCAAAATGCCCTGACCGACAATAACAATGTCATTGTTGGCCATAACGTGCATGGACGATTGGGATTTGATAATCAGTTCATTCAGCGCGGTTTGCGTCATATGAACGTGATTTTGCGTGCGATTCGCGGGATTCAGGGCGGATATCCTGATCAACAAAGCCGTCGAAACCGCTTTGACCGGTTCAATGCGTTTCAGCGAGTCGATCAGTTGTTGTTCCGCCGGTGCCGCCACAAAGAATCCTTTCGCGTCCGAAACGGGAAAATGCCCGTTGTCTTACTTCAAATACAGATGCACTTCCGTCGTTTGAATGGAGGCGCTTTTCGTTTTAGAGGAATAGATCCGGCTGTCGGGCAACCCCATGGCCGTCAGAGAATTGCGCACGGCGTCGGCATTCTTCGCCGCCTCGAATTCGCCGGATTTGGCGTTGGCCGGGCTGACAGCGACAACCTCGAAAACGGTATTGGGACGTTTGTCCAACGCCGCCTTGACCGCTTTGTACAACGCCTGTTCATAGGCGACGTTCTTTTTGTTGAACCGGATCACCATCAACGGTCTGCGGCCGGACAGGTTGGCTTCGGGCAGCTGCGCCGCGGGCGACATCAGCGTCGCGGGCAAAGCGGGAACGCTGACGGACGGTTGCGCGCGTCCGGCGGACAGACCGCCGTTTTGAATGTCGGTGCCCAGCTGGTTGATGTTTTGCGATTCCGTGCTGAAATACTGCTGCTGACGGGCGATCTGCGCGGCGATGTCGGAACTCAGGCGGTTCAGGGAAACGGTGGTCTGGTTGGCGCGGTCTTCCAATGCTCTGAGGTTTTCATGGTCGATTTCCATCGCGCCCGAAATCTGGAACGTTTCCGAAATCGTGTCCAGCAGGGCGTCCAATTCGTTTTTCAAACGCAACGTTTCGCTGGACAGCTTCGCCGTTTCGGCCATGTTCTTGTCCGATCCGGTCAACAGGGCGGACGCCTGTTTCCACATTTCCGTCAATTCGGGGTTCCCCGGCGTCGTGCCGTTTTGCAAACGCGCGTAAATGCGGGCGACGAATTCATAATAATTGCGGGATTCCTCCGCGCCTTTCTGTTTCAAAGCCTGAAACACGCCGGTGTTTTTGCCGATGTTTTCCTGAATCTGCGCCAGCTTCGCGTCAATCGCGGCGACCTTTTTGCTGACTTCGGAAACGATCTGCGCCTTGGGCGTATAGGCGGCGGGAGCGGCGGTGTTCACGGCGGCGCGCGGCGTTTCGGCCTTCGCCGCGACGGGGGCGGGAGCCGACCTGTTCTGCTCCGTCTGCGTCGGCTGCATGGCGAAATCGTCGGCGAAATAATCGTCGTTGTAAGAATTGGTGGACGACGTGCAACCGGTAAACGTCAGCAGGGCGGCCGCCAAGGAAAGGCTTTTCAGAATGGACATGGTTTTGAACACCTTAAAAAAGTTTAAGAAAACTGCACAATTTCCCCGCCCGTCCTTTGCCGTGGCAAAAAAAGGGCAATTTTTAGAATGTAACGATAAATCGCTGTTTTGCAAGAATTTTTATCAAAAATGTAAAAAAGTCGCATTTTTTTGAAAAAAAAGCTTGCAACCGGAATTTCAAAGCGGTATATACATCCTTGCTTAAGCGCCCATAGCTCAACTGGATAGAGCATCTGACTACGGATCAGAAGGCTGGGGATTCGAATTCTCCTGGGCGCGCCACTAAAACCCGCGGAAACGTTGATTTTCGCGGGTTTCTGTTTGCCCAAAATTTGTCCACGTTAAACGGCGTTAAACGACGTTAATCGTTTAACGTCGCGTTTAACGTCGAAAAACCGCCGCCGATTTTCGCGAATCGGCGGATTTTCTTTTATTAGCAAGAACGGGCTTTCGATTTAGAGGTTAGTTGTCCGTTCTTGCTTTTTTTTCTGTCTTGGAAGTCAAGCACCAAGACGCGAGCGCGCAAAAACGGTTTCCCCGATTTTCGGTCGCGGGTTCCCTGCAAAACGGGCGATACCCCTCCGTTTTTGCGGTGCGTTGACTTCCGCTTGTTCTCCCCGACGAACCACCTCGAAAGGGGTTGTGGCGCGTGTCCACAACCCCTTCGGGGCTGTTTCTTTTAAGGGAGAATTAAAAATGACCGATACGAAAAACCAAGTCATCGAAAACATTGCCGAACGTCTGA
>DJSW01000007.1 GCA_002439085.1 Alphaproteobacteria bacterium UBA6324 | reverse complement strand
CGCTTCGCTATCCGCGAAGGCGGCCGCACCGTCGGCGCCGGCGTCGTTTCCAAAATCATTGAGTAACAGAGGATATTGATCATGGAAGGTCAAAATATTAGAATTCGCCTGAAAGCCTTCGACCACCGGTTGTTGGATCAGTCGACTCGCGAGATCGTAAACACGGCAAAACGCACGGGAGCGCAAATTTGTGGTCCTATCCCCTTGCCAACTCGCATAGAAAAGTTTACAGTAAACCGTTCGCCGCACGTTGATAAGAAGTCGCGCGAACAGTTTGAAATCCGCACTCATAAACGGGTGCTTGACATCATCGATCCGACTCCGCAGACGGTTGATGCTTTGATGAAGCTCGATTTGGCTGCCGGTGTTGACGTCGAAATTAAACTTTAAAGGATAAAAGAGCCATGCGTAGTGGTCTTATCGCTGAAAAAATGGGCATGACTCGCCTCTTTACGGAAGACGGGACGCACGTTCCCGTCACCGTTCTGAAGGTTGAGGGATGCGAAGTCGTCTCTGTCCGCTCCAAGGACAAAGACGGTTATGTCGCGCTGCAGTTGGGTTTTGGTAAAACAAAGGCAAACCGGGTTTCCAAATCGGTTCGTGGCCACTTTGCCAAAGCCAACGTCGAATTGAAGCGCAAATTGGTTGAATTCCGGGTTAGTGAGGATTGCGTCCTTAACCCCGGCGATGAATTGTCCGCGAATCATTTCATTGCGGGTCAGTTCGTCGATGTGGTCGGCACGTCCATCGGTAAAGGATTCGCCGGCGGTATGAAACGTCATAATTTTGCCGGCCTTGAAGCTACACACGGTGTGTCCATTTCTCACCGTTCGTTGGGTTCCACGGGTAACCGTCAGGATCCGGGCCGTGTCTTCAAGGGTAAGAAAATGGCTGGACACATGGGCGCCGAACGCGTCACCGTCCAGAACCTGAAAGTCGTCGCGACGGACGCCGACCGTGGTTTGATCATGGTCAAAGGTGCCGTTCCGGGATTTGAAGGGGCTTATGTTTTGATTAAAGACGCTGTGAAGAAGGCTCTTCCGGAAAACGTTCCGATGCCTGCCGGTTTGAAAGCCAAGGCCGCGGTCGCGGAAGAAAAGGTCGCAGCTTCTGAAGAAGTGAAGGAATAACGGCGATGAAATGTGATATCGTCAATCTGGATAACCAGAACGTTGGTTCGATGGAACTGGCCGACAGCGTTTTCGCTGTTGAAGTCCGTACGGACATTTTGAGCCGCGTCGTCAACTGGCAGCTGGCGAATCGTCGCGCGGGAACGCACAAGACGAAAACGATCGCCGAAGTCAGCGGCACGACGAAAAAACCGTACAAACAGAAAGGTACGGGGCGTGCCCGTCAGGGTTCTTTGCGCGCGACGCAGTTCCGCGGCGGCGGCATCAGCTTCGGACCGGTCGTCCGTTCTCATGAACAGGATCTGCCGAAGAAAATCCGTCGTTTGGGTATGCGCTGCGCTTTGTCCGCGAAGGCCAAAGACGGCAAGCTGGTTGTGGTCGATGCTTTGAAAATGCCGGAAGCCAAAACGAAAGACCTGCTGTCCAAAATGGAAAAAATGGGGCTGTCTTCCGCTTTGTTCATCGGCGGCGCCGAATTGGACAACAACTTTTCGATGTCCGCGCGCAATATCGTCGGCGTTGACGTTTTGCCGCAGCAAGGTGCCAATGTTTACGACATCATGCGCCGCGACACGTTGGTTCTGACCAAAGAAGCCGCGGAAAACTTGGAGGCTCGACTGAAATGAGTAAACCGGAAATTAAAGTAACGGAAAAAATGTACGACACGCTGTTGCGTCCCGTCATTACCGAAAAGGCCATGAAGTCGTCCGAAAACGGACAGGTGACCTTTCACATTCCGTTGACGGCTACGAAAACCGAAGTCAAAGCGGCTGTTGAAGCTTTGTTCGGCGTTAAGGTTAAATCTGTCAACACCGTTCGCGTCGGCGGAAAAACGAAACGTTTCCGCGGCCAGATCGGCAAACGCAGCGATTTCAAAAAAGCGATCGTTACGTTGGCAGAAGGTCAAAACATTGATTTTACGACGGGAGTTTAAGAAATGGCGTTAAAATCGTTTAAAGCGGTTACTCCCAGCCGCAGACATCTCGTTCTGGTTGAACGCGCTGATCTGTACAAAGGCGGGCCCGTTAAAGAATTGACCGAAGGTCTGAATGGCACCGGCGGTCGCAACAATCAGGGTCGTATCACCAGCCGCCGCATGGGCGGCGGTCACAAACGCCGCTATCGTTTCATCGACTTCAGACGTGACAAGTTTGATGTCGCCGCGACGGTCGAACGTTTGGAATACGATCCGAACCGCACGGCGTTCATCGCGCTGATCAAATATGAAGACGGCGAACGTTCTTACATTTTGGCTCCGCAGCGCCTGCAGGTCGGCGACACGGTCGTTTCCGGTGAAAAAGTCGATATCAAACCGGGCAACGCCATGTTGCTGAAAAATATGCCGGTCGGAACGGTGGTTCATAACATTGAACTGAACCCCGGTCGCGGCGGTCAGGTCGCCCGTTCCGCGGGGTGCTACGCTCAGCTGATCGGTAAAGACGCCGGTTACGCCCAGTTGCGTTTGAACTCCGGTGAACTGCGTCTGGTTCGCGGCGAATGTCTGGCTTCCGTCGGCGCGGTTTCCAACCCCGACAAGCAGAACGAAAACGGCGGCAAAGCCGGCCGTTCCCGCTGGTTGGGCATCCGTCCCGCCGTCCGCGGCGTCGCCATGAACCCTGTCGATCACCCGTTGGGTGGTGGTGAAGGTCGTTCTTCGGGCGGTCGTCATCCGGTCACCCCGTGGGGCAAGTGCACAAAGGGCAAGAAGACTCGCACGAACAAGAAGACCAACGTCTTCATTATGCGCAGTCGTCATGCTTCTAAGAAAAAAGCTTAATTAGGAGGGTAGTAGATTATGTCTCGTTCCGTTTGGAAAGGCCCCTTTGTTGACGGTTACCTTCTCAAGAAAGCTGAAAAGGTACGTGAATCGGGTCGAAATGAAGTCATTAAGACTTGGTCGCGCCGTTCAACCATTCTTCCGCAATTTGTGGGTTTGACTTTTGGCGTATATAACGGTAAAAAGTTTATTCCTGTCCTCGTTACCGAAAACATGATCGGGCACAAAATGGGCGAATTCGCTCCGACCCGCACGTTTAACGGTCACGCAGGCGACAACAAAGCCAAGAAGGGCTAAGAACATGGTAGCGAAAAAAGAAATGAAAACAGCAAAGGCCTGCGGCAGCACGATTCGCAGCAGCACGCGTAAATTGAACGTCGTCGCCGCTTCGATTCGCGGTATGGAAGTCGGGAAAGCTCTGACACAGCTGAGCTTTTCCCCGCGCCGCGTCGCAGGTGAAGTGAAAAAAGTATTGCAGTCGGCGATTGCCAATGCTGAAAACAACCACAACATGGACGTTGACAAACTGGTCGTTGCCGAAGCTTATGTCGGCAAAGCGCTGGTGATGAAACGTTGGCAGGCTCGCGCCCGCGGTCGTGCCGGTCGTGTTGAAAAGATGTTTTCCAACTTGACAGTTGTTGTACGCGAAAACGAGGAGAACCGTTAAAATGGGGCAGAAAGTTAACCCGATTGGTTTGCGTTTGGGAATTAACCGCACGTGGGATTCCCGTTGGTTTGCTGACGCTGATTATGCGAAACAGCTTCATGAAGATTTCAAGATTCGCAATTTCTTGAAAAAGAAGCTGGCCGCCGCCGGCATCAGCCGCGTGATTGTCGAACGTCCGGCTAAAAAAGCCCGCATTACGATTCATTCTGCGCGTCCCGGTGTTGTTATCGGCAAAAAGGGACAGGATATCGACGTTTTGAAGAACGAACTGCAAAAAATGACCGGCGGTGAAATCCACCTGAACATTGTCGAAGTCCGCAAACCGGAATTGGACGCTCAGTTGGTCGCCGAAAGCATTGCGCAGCAGCTGGAACGCCGTGTTTCTTTCCGCCGCGCCATGAAACGTTCCGTTCAGTCGGCTCTGCGTCAGGGTGCGGAAGGTATCCGTATCAACTGCGGCGGCCGTTTGGGCGGCGCCGAAATCGCCCGTACCGAATGGTACAGAGAAGGACGTGTTCCCCTGCATACGCTGCGTGCGGATGTGGATTACGGAACATCGACCGCGCATACGACATACGGCGCTTGCGGCGTCAAAGTCTGGATTTTCAAAGGTGAAATTCTGGCTCATGACCCGATGGCGCAGGATAAACGTCTGTCGGACGCTCAACGCTAAGAAAGGACAAGAAGAGAGATGTTAAGTCCTAAGAGAACAAAATTCCGCAAGCAGTTCAAAGGCCGTATTCACGGCGTGGCTAAAGGCGGAACGACATTGGCTTTCGGATCGTTCGGTCTGAAAGCGATGGAGCCCGAACGTGTGACGGCTCGTCAGATCGAAGCGGCACGTCGTGCGATCGTGCGCCACATGAAACGTCAGGGACGTTTCTGGTTGCGTATGTTCCCCGATGTACCCGTTTCCAAAAAACCCCCTGAAGTTCGTCAGGGTAAAGGTAAAGGCAATCCCGAATTTTGGGTTTGCCGCGTCAAACCGGGGCGCATCATGTTTGAAATTGACGGCGTGTCCGAAAAGACTGCGCGCGAAGCTTTTGAATTAGCTGCCGCTAAGTTGCCGATCAAGGCGCGTTTTGTTTCCCGCAGCGTTGTTGAGGAGGCTTAAGTTATGGCTAAAATTAAAGATTTGCGTGCTAAAACCGATGATCAGCTGAACGAACAGATCGTTGCTTTGAAAAAAGAAGGCATGAATCTGCGTTTCCAGCAAGTCAGCGGCCAGCTGACCAATACCGCGCGTATGGGTCAGGTGAAACGCGAAGTCGCTCAGATCAAGACGATCTTGGCTGAACGTAAAACGGGGTCTAAGGAGTAATAAAGATGCCCAAACGTATTTTACAGGGTGTTGTCGTCAGCGATAAGATGGATAAGACCGTCGTGGTCAAAGTCGAACGCCGCGTCATGCACCCGATCTATAAAAAGTTTATTCGGCGTTCCAAAAAATACGCCGCTCATGATGAGCTCAACCAGTTCAAAGTCGGCGACGTCGTTCGCATCCGCGAATGCGTGCCGTTTTCCAAGACGAAAACTTGGGAAGTTCTGGTTGACGCCGGTTAATCGGGAAAGTAAAGGATTTATCCCATGATTCAAATGCAAAGCAACCTGGATGTCGCTGATAACTCTGGCGCGCGCAAAGTGCAGTGCGTAAAGGTATTAGGTGGATCCAAACGTAAGACGGCATCTGTCGGCGACGTTATTGTTGTTTCTATTAAAGAAGCGATACCTCGCGGACGTGTCAAAAAGGGTGATGTTCACCGCGCAGTTATCGTGCGTACCAAAAAGGAAATCCGTCGTGCCGACGGTAGCGCAATCAGATTTGATTCCAACGCCGCCGTTCTGATCAACAAAGACGGCGAACCGATCGGTACCCGTATTTTTGGCCCGGTGACAAGAGAATTGCGTGCGAAGAAATATATGAAAATTATTTCTTTGGCGCCTGAAGTAATCTAAGTTTTTGAGGGTCAAAATGAAAATTAAAAAAGGTGATCAGGTCATCGTGACGACCGGTCGTGACAAAGGCAAACAGGGCGAAGTCCTGCGCGCCATGCCCAAGACCAACAAGGTCGTTGTCCAAGGTGTGAACATGGTTAAACGTCATACGCGTCCTTCCCAGACGAATGCCGGCGGCATCATCTCGAAGGAAGCTCCGATCGACGTTTCCAACGTGGCTTTAATCGATCCGGAAACGGGCAAGGCGACGCGCGTCGGCTTCAAAATCGTTGACGGCGAAAAAGTCCGCGTTGCGAAAAAGTCCGGCAAAGTCATTGCCGCGAAGAAATAGGAGTGAGTGGTATGGCTAGACTGTATGATCATTACAAAAAAGTAATCCGTCCCAAACTGGAAAAAGAATTCGGTTACAAAAACCAGATGGAAATTCCCCGTTTGGAAAAAATCGTCATCAACATGGGCGTCGGCCGCGATGCCGTCGAAGACCGCAAGGCCGTTGATTCCGCCGTGCGCGACCTGACCGCGATCGCCGGACAGAAACCCGTTGTGACGTACGCTAAAAAATCCATTGCCGCGTTCAAACTGCGCGAAGGTATGCCGATCGGCTGCAAAGTCACGCTGCGTCGCGAACGTATGTACGAATTTCTGGATCGTCTGGTCACGATGGCGTTGCCGCGTGTGCGAGATTTTCGCGGAATTTCAAATAAAAGCTTTGACGGCAAGGGAAACTATGCTATGGGTTTAAAGGAACAGATCGTTTTCTTGGAAATTGATTACGATTCTGTTGATAAGGTCCGTGGTTTGGATATAGTATTCTGCACATCGGCCAAAACCGACAAGGAAGCGAAAGCCCTGCTGTCCGGTTTTGATATGCCGTTTGCGAAAAACTAGAGCGATTGGAGTAAGATATTATGGCAAAAACAAGCGCTGTCGAACGCAATAAGAAACGTGAACGCATGGCTAAACAGTACAAAGCCCGTCGTGACGCTCTTAAGGCGAAAATCAAAGACCGCTCGGTTTCCGAAGAAGAACGCTTTGACGCCGTGTTGAAACTGGCCGAATTGCCCCGCAATTCGTCCGCCACGCGCGTTCATCTGCGTTGCGAATTGACAGGACGTTCTCGCGGCAACTACCGCAAGTTCAAACTGTCTCGTGTTGTGTTGCGGGATTTGGCCTCTTGCGGTCAGATTCCCGGCATGGTTAAGTCTAGTTGGTAACATCAAGTTAGGTAAGGAGATACTACCATGTCATTTTCCGATCCGTTGGGAGATATGCTGACCCGCATTCGTAACGGTCAGCAGGCTCGCAAGAGCGACATTACGGTGCCGGCTTCCAAGTTGCGCGAAAACGTGCTGGAAGTCCTGAAACGTGAAGGGTTCATTCGCGGTTATTCGCGTGTGAACGTCCGCAAAGGCATCGACGAAATCAAAGTTGAATTGAAATATTTTGAAGGCCGTCCGGTCATCAGCGAAATCGCCCGCGTTTCCACGCCGGGGCGTCGCGTCTATTCCCGTGTCAAGGATTTGCAGAAATTCTACAACGGGCTGGGTATTTCCGTTCTGTCCACGCCGCAGGGCGTCATGTCCGATCACGAAGCTCGTCAGGCCAATGTCGGCGGCGAAGTTTTGTGCAAAGTGTTCTAAGGGGGAGTTTACATATGTCTCGTGTTGGTAAATACCCTGTCATTGTTCCCGCCGACGTTACGGTTGACGTTAAAGGTCAGCACGTCAAAGTCAAAGGGAAGTTGGGTGAATTGGAATATACGGCTGCGGACGATGTCGATCTGAAGCTGGAAGAAAACAAGCTGTGGGTCGCCCCGCGCAAATCCGAAACGGGGATCAACCGTTCCTCTTGGGGAACGACCCGCGCCCGTCTGAACAATCTGGTCAAGGGCGTTCACGACGGTTTTTCCAAGAAGCTGGAAATCAACGGCGTCGGCTACAAAGCGCAGGTTCAGGGCAAGATCCTGAAAATGAGCTTGGGGTTCAGCCATGATGTCGATTTTGAAATTCCCGCCGGATTGAAAGTGACGTGCGCGACGCCGACGAATGTCGAAATTTCCGGCGTTGACAAGCAGGTCGTCGGGCAGTTCGCCGCGGTGATCCGCGCCAAACGGCCGCCCGAACCCTATAAGGGCAAAGGCATCAAATACGAGGGTGAATACATCCTGCGTAAAGAAGGTAAGAAGAAGTAAGGGGGAACGAAAATGAGTAAGGCAAGATTGCAATTTGAAGGCCGTCGCATCCGTACCCGCGCTTCCCTGCGGCGTAAATCCGCCGGACGTTTGCGGTTGTCCGTATTCCGTTCGGGACAGCATATTTACGGGCAGGTCATTGACGACAAGGAAGGCAAGACTTTGGCGGCCGCTTCGACGGTTGAAAAAGAAGTCAAAGCTTCTGTGAAAAATGGCGCCACGGTCGCCGCCGCCACTGTGGTCGGCAAGCTGATCGCGGAACGTGCTCTGGCAGCCGGTGTCAAAGAAGTTGTTTTTGACCGCGGCGGTTATGTCTATCACGGCCGTGTGAAAGCGTTGGCGGAAGCCGCCCGTGAAGCCGGTTTGTCATTCTAAAGGAAAAGGTAATTATGGCACGCACACCTAATACAGAACGCCGCCGCGGCGGTGAAAAAGAACGCGAAAACGATCGTGAACGCGCTGATCAGCGCAACGATCGCGACCGTGAAATGGACGAAATCGTTGATAAGCTCGTGTATGTCAACCGCGTTGCGAAGACCGTAAAAGGCGGTCGCCGCATGGCTTTTGCCGCTTTGGTCGTCGTCGGTGACCAGCGCGGCCGCGTCGGATTTGCTTCCGGCAAGGCGCGCGAAGTTCCCGAAGCGATCCGCAAAGCGACGGAAAAGGCCAAACGCGAAATGATCCGCATTCCTTTGCGTGAAGGGCGGACGTTGCATCATGACGCGCGCGGCAGATACGGCGCCGGTGAAGTTGTTCTGAGAACGGCTCCCGCCGGTACGGGTATCATCGCGGGCGGCCCGATGCGCGCCGTTTTTGAAACGATGGGCATTCAGGACATTGTTGCAAAGTCGATCGGTTCCCAGAACCCGCACAACATGATCAAGGCGACGTTCGCCGCTTTGAAAATGGTCAATTCCCCCCGTATGATCGCTGCCAAGCGCGGTAAGAAAGTCGGCGACGTCGTCGCCGCGCGCGACGGTGCGAACGCCGCGGTCGTGAAGGAGTAAGACAATGGCTGAAAAAACGATTAAGGTCAAACAGACGGGCAGCATCATCGGCGCGACGAAAGTCCAGCGCGCGACGATGTTGGGTCTGGGTCTGAAAAAGATGAATGCCGAAAAAGTGCTGCAGGATACGCCTGCCGTGCGCGGCATGATCACTAAAGTCGCCCACCTGGTGACTGTGGTTGAGGAATAATCGGCGGGTGCGCCGTTTGGAAACGGACGGCGCACAGTCGGTTTAACAAAAGCGAGTTAAGAAAATGAAACTGAATGAAATTCGTGATAACGACGGCGCCCGCAAAGGCCGTATGCGCATCTGCCGCGGTATCGGCAGCGGCAAAGGCAAAACAGGCGGTCGCGGCGGAAAAGGTCAGACGGCTCGTACAGGCGTGGCAATCAACGGTTTTGAAGGCGGGCAGATGCCCCTTTACCGTCGTTTGCCGAAACGCGGCTTCAATAACATTTTCGCGAACAAATACGCGGAAATCAATCTGGGACGTTTGCAGGCGGCGATTGACAAGGGCGTGGTTGACGCGTCCAAGGAAATCAACGTTGACGTTCTGCGCGAAGCCGGCGTTGTGAAGCAGACCTTCGACGGTCTGCGTCTGTTGGGCAACGGTGAACTGACGGCGAAAGTGACCATCAAGGTCGCCGGTTCCACGGAATCCGCGAAAGCGGCCGTGGAAAAAGTCGGCGGTCAGGTTATCATCGCCGAATAATCCGGTCGAAAAAATGCAAAAGAGGGGGAACCCTCTTTTGCGCGTTTTTAATTTAGAAATTAGTGGAAATAAAGAAAATGGCTTCTCAAGTGGATAGAATGGCTAGCGGTCTGGGATGGGAAACTTTTGCGAAAGCGACTGATTTGCAGAAGCGTCTTTTGTTTACGTTGGGCGCCATGATTGTTTATCGTTTGGGAACGTTCATCCCCCTGCCGGGGATCAATTCCATGGTGTTGGACGACATCTTCACTAGACAGGCCGGCGGCATTTTGGGGATGTTCAATATGTTTACGGGCGGTGCGTTGTCCCGTATGACGTTATTTGCTTTAAACATTATGCCGTACATTTCGGCGTCGATTATCGTGCAGCTGGCGGCGTCCGTGTTGCCGTCCCTGATCGCTTTGAAAAAAGAGGGCGAGGCGGGACAGCGCAAAATGACGCAGTACACGCGTTATCTGACGGTTTTGATCACGATCGTGCAGGCTTACGGTCTGGCGATCGGGTTGGAAGCCATGGTCGGATCGGCCGGCACGTCCGCGGTTTTGAATCCGGGGGCGTGGTTTCGCTTTACGACGGTTGTTTCCTTGCTGGGCGGTACGATGTTCATCGTTTGGCTGGGCGACCAGATCACGTCGCGCGGCGTCGGCAACGGTTCGTCGCTGATCATCACGGCCGGTATCGTCGCCGGCATCCCGATGGGATTGGCGCAAACGTTTGAATTGGCGCGCGCGGGATCGCTGTCAACGTTTGCTTTGTTGGCTGTTTTGGCGATCGCCGTAGCGTTGGTGTTCTTTGTCGTGTTTTTTGAACGCGCCCAGCGTCGTATTCTGATTCAATATCCGAAACGCCAGATGGCAGGACGCATGATGAACAGCGAAAGTTCGCATCTGCCGTTGAAATTGAACCCGACGGGCGTCATTCCGCCGATCTTCGCCAGCTCTTTGCTGTTGTTGCCGATGACAATCGTTAATTTTTCAGTTAACAGCGGCAACAGTCCCGATTGGATCGTGACGCTGTCCACCGTTTTGGCACACGGGCAGCCGCTGTATCTGGCGCTGTACGCGGGTTTGATCATCTTCTTCACGTTCTTTTACACGGCGGTCGTGTTCAATCCCGAAGACACGGCGGACAACCTGAAACGCCACGGCGGTTTCATCGCGGGCATCCGTCCGGGGAAAAGCACGGCCGAATATCTGGATTACGTTTTGACGCGTCTGACGGTTTTGGGATCGCTTTATCTGGCCGTGATCTGCTGTTTCCCTGAAATCATGATCGCAAAATATTCCATTCCGTTCGTTTTGGGCGGCACCACTTTGCTGATCGTCGTTTCCGTCACGATGGATTTTGCCACGCAGATCCAATCCCATTTGATCGCGCACCAGTACGAAGGTTTGATGCGCAAGGCAAAGCTTAAAGGACGTCTGAAGTGATCAGCAACGGCAAACACCTTGTTTTGATGGCTCCTCCGGGGGGCGGCAAAGGAACACAGGCGCGTTTGCTGCGTGACCGGCTGGGGATTCCCCATTTATCGACGGGCGAGATGTTAAGAAACGCCGGACGCGCGGGGACGCCGGTCGGTTTGCAGGCGAAGGCCTTGATCGACAAGGGCAACTTTGTTCCCGATGAAATGATCATTTCGATCATTTCCGAACGGCTGGACGAACCCGATTGCAAAGAGGGATTCATTCTGGACGGTTTCCCGCGCACGTTGCCGCAGGCCAAGGCTTTGGATGAAATGCTGTTTGAAAAAGGGCGGAGGTTGGATCATGTGATTGAAATCCAAGTCCCCGACGATATGATCATCCAGCGCATCATCGGTCGTTTTTCCTGCGCGGATTGCGGGGCGATGTACCACGACACGCTGAAACCGACCAAAGTGTTTGGCAAGTGCGACGAATGTGGCGGATCGAATTTCATCCGCCGTCCGGACGACAACTGGCAGACGGTGGTCAGCCGGTTGAAAACGTACCGCATGATGACGACGCCGGTTTTGCCGTATTATCAGCATGAAGGGTTGCTGGAAACGATTGACGGCACGGGCGGCGTGGACGAGGTTGCCGAGAAGATCAAGAAGATCGTCGGTCAATAATTCTCGATAAATCTGTTTCCGGCAGGGGAGGTGCACCATGGGTATGCTTGACGAAGCTAGAGAAGAATTGCGGCAATCCGCGGCGTCCCTGAAATGGGAAGAACCGCTGGTTAAGTTCGATTTGATCGGCGAAAGTCAGGAACAAAAGAACCGGCTGGCGTATCTTGTCAACACGGTTGCCAAAGGATCCCCGACCGGCAAAAAGATTTTACAGGAAGCTTGCGACGCCGGATATACGCTGGAAATGGAGCATATGTTCGGGGCGCTGGGGGCTTGCGAACCCGAAAACAAGCGTATTCTTCTCAACCCGTCCATGCCGAACGAGGATTTGGTCGCGACGCTGGTTCACGAATCGCGCCACGCTCAGCAGGACATCCGCGCCCCGTGGAAAACGGAGCGGGGAAACAGCGAATTTGCGACGGAACTGAAGCTTTACCGCGCGGCGGAGGCCGACGCCGAGGCGGTCGCGATCGCCGCGTGTTACGAAATCAAGCAAAACACGGGCAACAACGCGCCGTACGCCGCCAGTGCCGACAGGGATGCGCTGATCGTTTCGGGGTTCGCCGCCAAAGCCGATTCGTCGGGGAAAGTCACGCCCGCGATGTTGCGCGCCGCGTTCAACGGGTGGTTTGAAAACCCGTCGATCACCGAGGAATACGAACGTTCCTATCTGATTGACGAAATGGATGCCGTCGTCAAATCGGGTAATTTTTCCAAAATGCCGGGGGGGCAAAAGCTTTCGTCGCGTCAAATCGTCGAAACGTATTGCACGGACGCGGACGGCAAGTGTTACTGGTCAACCGATCCCGACGTGCTGGAGGAGCGCGACAAACTGTCCGTCGGTTCCAAAACCCGCAAATCGGCGGAAAAGTTCTATCAGGCGCGTTTTGAAAAAACGGGGCGCGCGCCGGATCAAACATATGCGGATTTAAAGGTGCGCGACGGGGGAATTTCCGCCCGCGAAAGCGTCGGTTTGCTGAAACGGGTGTTTTCCGGCGAATACAAGCAGACGTTTTTCCGCGATTTGAAAGCCGAGGTCGATTTTGAAAAAGAAGGCTCTTTGCTGGAAAAACGGCGGTTGAATCATATCGTCAACAATGTTTGTCAGGATGCGCGCGCCAAAAAAGAGTTGGAAGCGTTGCAAAAGGCGGGATATTCCCTTGCGATGGAAAGTCTGGGCAAGGCCGTTTCCGTCCGCGATCCCAAAAACAAAGTGGTCGTTCTGGCGCGCCGCGCTTCGGATCGCGAATTGCAGGGCGCGTTGCTGAAAGAGGCGCGCAACGTCGCCGCCGTTCAAACCGCGATGCTGCGCCGCGCTGCGAATGTTCACGGCTGATCCGGTTTTATCAAATATAAAGGATTGAAAATGGGCAAAGGGAAACTGGCGGCGTTGGTGCTGACGGCCGTTTTGTTGTTTTTGGCCGAACCGCTTTATGTGGATTCCATGTACAAGGCGACCGTGACCGCGGACGCGCCCGCGGGGACGGAAACGGCGGTTTCGTACCGGCCGTCCGTCGGCGCGCCGATGCGCGAAATTCCGTTTACCGTTAAAGAGGGCGGACACGCGTCAATCAGGATTTTTTCAAATGGAATCAATGAATTGGCGTTTGCCGAAAGCGCGAAAGTCCGTTCGGTTCATATTTCGGGAAAAGGGACGTTAAATCTGAATGTGACGGACGGCGAAGCGCTGAAAAACCTGTCCCTGAAACCGAAAATCCGTTTTGACATCAAAGTCTTTCTGTTGCTGGCGTTTTTCCTGTTTTGCGCAATCTATACCGTGACGGGGCGGAAAAGCGTTTTCGGCGACAAAACACCGGCGATAAAAAATGTCGAATTTTTGCGGTTGGTGTTCACCGTCGGCGTCGTGTGCGAACATACTTGCGGCGCGCTGAAACTGTATTCGGCCGGCTGGCTGGGGGTGGAGTTCTTTTTCATCCTGTCGGGATTTTTCCTGACGCTGACGTTTAATCCCGCCAAAACGGTCGCCGGATTCGTCAAATCGAAATTCGCGCATTTCGCGCCGTTGACGCTGTTTTGCGCGATCGGAAAGCTGAAGCTGATCCCGTTGCTGCAAAGCCTGCTGTTTATGCAGGTTTGGATCACGCCCGCGATGCCGGAGCAAAGCTGGTATCTGGGCGTTTTGTTCTGGGTGGGGCTGTTTTATTTTTGCATGATGAAAACGTTTCCGGAAAAATACAACGACATCGTTTTCGGCGTGCTGACCTTTGCCGCGTACTCATGGATGAACAAATACGGCTGGGCGCGGCTGCCGCGCGGCATCGCGGGAATCGGGCTGGGGTATTTCGTGGCGCGCGTTTTCCGGATCGAAAGCGCAAAGAACGCGCCCGACGGCCGGCCGAACCCGCTTTATTCGCTGGCGGAGGCGGGCGTCCTGTTTTATTCGGCCGGAACGGTTTTCGTCAAAGCGTTGTATCCGGAAAACACGATCACGGCCATAGCGGCTTTTGCCGCGCTGATCCTGTTGTTCGTGCTGCGCCGCGGGTGCGTTTCCCGATTTTTTGAAAAGCCGGTGTTTGCGAAAATCGCGGCCTGTTCCTTTGCGATTTACATGACGCATATGCTGGTGGTTCACGACATGGTTGAAAACTGGCGGACGAAGTATCCGGCCGTCGCCGCGGCCGATCCGGCGACAACGGCGGTTTTGACCGTTTTATACAGTTGCCTTTTCGGTTGGGCGGTGTGGCGGTATGTCGAAATTCCGGCGTCCGCGTGGTTGAAAAACAAATGGCGTTGATGCGGGGATGCGATGAACGATGCGGACAACCGGCCGGTTGCGGTGCAAATTCGCGGCGCGCGGGTGCATAATCTGAAAAACATTGATGTGGATGTTCCGCTGAACAAAATCGTCGGCATAGCGGGCGTGTCGGGGTCGGGCAAGTCTTCTCTGGCCTTGGGTGTTTTGTACGCCGAGGGATCGCGCCGTTATTTGGACGCGCTGTCCGCCTATACCCGCCGACGCATGACACAGGCGGCCAAAGCCGACGTTGACGAAGTGCTGTACGTCCCCGCCGCGCTGGCTTTGCACCAAAGACCCGCCGTTCCGGGGATGCGCTCCACTTTCGGCACGGGGACGGAGCTGTTGAATTCCGTCCGTTTGATGTTTTCGCGGCTGGCGAATCATCGCTGTCCGAACGGGCATTATCTGGAACCGTCTTTGGCGGTCGCGGCGGGCAGGGAATTGGTTTGTCCCGTGTGCGGCGCGCGTTTTTTCGCCCCGTCCGCCGAGGAACTGTCCTTTAACGGGCAGGGCGCCTGCAAACGGTGCGGCGGCACGGGATTGGTCAGGACGGTGGATGAAACGACGCTGGTTCCCGACGATTCCCTGACGATCGACGGCGGAGCGGTCGCGCCGTGGAACAGTTTGATGTGGTCGTTGATGACGGATGTTTGCCGCGCGATGGGCGTGCGCACAAACGTGCCGTTCCGCGATCTGACCGATCGGGAAAAGGACATCGTTTTTCACGGTCCGGCCGAAAAGAAACACATTCTGTACAAAGCCAAATCGTCAAATCAGGCGGGCGAGTTGGACTTCACCTATTACAACGCCGTTTACACCGTGGAAAACGCTTTGGCGAAAGTCAAAGACGAAAAAGGTATGAAGCGCGTTGAAAAGTTTTTAAAAGAAGACGTTTGCCCCGATTGCGGCGGCACCCGTTTGTCCGACCGCGCGCGCCAGCCGAAACTGCGCGGCATCGGATTGGACGAAGCGTGCAAAATGCCGCTGTCCGATCTGTCCGCTTGGGTCGCGGGCGTTCCCGACGCATTGCCCGCCGAAATGCGGAAAATGGCGGAAAACATTTGCGAATCCTTTGCCGTTCCGGCCAAGCGGCTGACGGAATTGGGGCTGTCGTACCTGTCGATGGATCGCGCGTCATGCACCCTGTCCACGGGCGAACGGCAGAGGATGCAGCTGGCGCGCGCCGTGCGCAACCGGACGACGGGCGTCATGTATGTGCTGGACGAACCGTCCATCGGGTTGCACCCGCTGAACATCGCGGGGCTGAACGGCGTGATTCACGATCTGGCGGCGGACGGCAACAGCGTCGTTCTGGTCGATCATGACACGCAAATCCTCAAAGAATCCGATTGGATCATCGAAATGGGGCCGCGGGCGGGGGCGAACGGCGGACGCGTGATCGCCCAAGGGACGGTCGCCGGTGTCGCGGCGGACGAAAATTCCGTCATCGGCGCTTTTCTGGGCGGAAAAACGGCGGCGCGGGGCGGGGCGGAAACCGCCGCGCGCGATATGTTCGCCAACGGCCGGATCGTTATGAAAACTTCGCCGATCCATACCGTCAAGGCATTGAAAGTCGAAATCCCCAAAGGGCGGCTGACCGTCGTGACGGGGGTGTCGGGATCGGGCAAAACGACCATGGTTTTGGAAAGCCTCGTCCCCGCTTTGGCGGCGAAAAACGGCGCGGGAAAAATGCCCGAACACGTCGTTTCCATCACCGCGGACGGCATCCGGCAGGTCAAGCTGATCGACGCGACGCCCGTCGGCGTCAACGTGCGTTCGACGGTCGCGACCTATGCCAACGTTCACGACGAATTGCGCAAGCTGTACGCCAAAACGCCGGACGCGAAACGGGCGGGGCTGACGGCCGGCGATTTTTCCTATAACACGGGAAGCTTGCGCTGTCCCGTTTGCGACGGAACGGGCGTCGTCAATCTGGACGTGCAGTTTCTGCCGGACGTGGAAATCCCGTGCCCCGAATGTCGCGGCGGCAGGTACGCGCGGGCGGCGTCCGAATTCCGGCTGGCGAACAAAGGCGGGGCGACGCTTTCCATGCCCGAACTGATGGCTTTGGACGTTTCGGCGGCGATGGATTTTTGCAAGGATATGAAAAACGTTTATCCGCGATTGAAAACGCTGGCCGATTTGGGGCTGGGGTATCTGACGCTGGGCGAGGAAACGCCGGGGCTGTCCGGCGGCGAGGCGCAGCGCCTGAAACTGGCCGGCGAAACGGGCAGGGCGCAATCGGACGCCGTGTTCGTGTTCGACGAACCGACGATCGGGCTGCATCCGCTGGACGTGCGGGTGCTGCTGGGCGTGTTTGACGCCTTGATCGAAAACGGAGCGACGGTGATCGTGATCGAACACGATTTGGACGTGATCCGGACGGCCGATTACATCATCGACATGGGCCCCGGCGGCGGCGCGGCGGGCGGCGAAATCGTCGTCGCGGGAACGCCCGACGCGGTCAAATCCTGTCCCGCGAGCGCGACGGGGCGTTTTCTGTAAAAAAGTTTGAAAAAACGGTAAAAAAAAAGCGCGGAAGTATTGACTTTACGGGTGGTTGAGTATAGTTTGAACACCTCTGTAAGGTGTCCGCAGTATAACACCTTATGGTGAAGTGTGCCTGATTCCGTCCGGAATCCGGCAGGTTTTGATTTGTTATAGGAGATTAAACTTGGCACGTATTGCTGGTGTGAATATTCCGACGAACAAGCGCGTGGAAATCGCTTTGACGTACATCCACGGCATCGGTCGGACTTTGGCCCGCGAAATCTGCGGGAAATTGAACATCGACGAAGCCCGTCGCGTTAACGAACTGACGGACGACGATGTTTTGAAACTGCGTGAATTGATCGACCATGAATATCATGTCGAAGGCGAATTGCGCCGCGAAGTCGGTGTGAACATCAAACGCTTGATGGATCTGGGCTGCTATCGCGGTCTGCGTCATCGTAAAGGTTTGCCTTGCCGCGGACAGAGAACGCATACGAACGCTCGTACGCGCAAAGGGCCCGCGAAACCCATCGCAGGCAAGAAAAAAGCTGTCTAGTTAGGAAAGGCGATTAATTCATGGCTAAAGCTACAACG
Source organism: Alphaproteobacteria bacterium UBA6324 (assembly GCA_002439085.1). GTDB lineage: Bacteria > Pseudomonadota > Alphaproteobacteria > CAAGCB01 > CAG-977 > UBA11549. The sequence continues at coordinate 159,377 of DJSW01000007.1, read as the reverse complement.
ACTGTTCGCACGAAAAAACGCGAACGCAAAAATATTACTTCCGGCGTTGCGCACGTCAATTCGACGTTCAACAACACGAAAGTGACGATTACGGACGCTCAGGGGAACGCCATTTCCTGGTCTTCTTCGGGCGCTCACGGCTTCAAAGGTTCCCGTAAAGCCACGCCGTACGCGGCGCAGGTGACGGCCGAAGACGCCGGTAAAAAAGCCGCTGAACACGGTATGAAAACTTTGGAAGTATGGGTCAAAGGTCCGGGGTCGGGTCGTGAATCCGCTCTGCGTGCTTTGCAGGCCGTCGGTTTCACCATTACGGCGATTCGCGACGTGACCGCGGTGCCGCACAACGGTTGCCGCCCCCGCAAACGCCGCCGCGTTTAATCGGGTCTGCCGGCCGGTTGAAAAACCGGTTCGTCGGTTTGTGTCGTTTGACACATTGCTTTACTTTACAAAGTGGGAGTATTACTCGTGATTCAGAAAAATTGGCAAGACCTGATCAAGCCCAGCACCATCGAAATCGAACACGCCGACGGTGCCGCGCGCAAGGCCACCATCGTCGTCGAACCGCTGGAACGCGGTTTCGGTATGACGCTGGGCAACGCGTTGCGCCGCGTTTTGCTGTCGTCTTTGCAAGGGGCCGCCGTCACGGCGATCCACATTGACGGCGTGTTGCATGAATTTTCGTCCATCCCCGGCGTTCGCGAAGACGTTTCCGACATCATTTTGAATGTCAAAATGTTGGCTTTGCGCTATGACGGCGAAGGAACGCGCCGCATGACGCTGAAGGCGGAAGGTCCGTGCGAAGTGACGGCCGCGATGATCGAAACGGGACACGATGTCGAAATCATGAATCCGGATCTGGTCATCTGCACGCTGGACAAAGGCGCCGTTTTGAACATGGAGCTGACGGTCGGAACGGGAAAAGGCTATGTGCCCGCTTCCCAGAACAGACCGGAAGACTGCCCGATCGGGTTGATTCCCGTCGATTCCATTTTCAGCCCGATTACCCGTGCTGTCTATCAAATCGACAACGCCCGTGTCGGTCAGATCACCAACTACGACAAACTGTCTTTGACGGTCGAAACGAACGGTACGGTTTCTCCGGAAGACGCGGTCGCTTTGGCGGCGCGCATCCTGCAGGAACAGCTGAAACTGTTCGTGAACTTTGAAGAACCCGAAGAAGACGTCGAAGCCGAAAAGAAAGACGAATTGCCGTTCAACCGCAACCTGTTGCGCAAAGTGGACGAGCTGGAACTGTCCGTGCGTTCGGCGAACTGCCTGAAAAACGACAGCATCGTTTACATCGGCGATTTGGTTCAGAAAACCGAAGCCGAAATGTTGCGTACGCCGAATTTCGGACGCAAGTCTTTGAACGAAATCAAAGAAGTTCTGTCGCAAATGGGATTGCATTTGGGTATGGAAGTGGTCGGTTGGCCGCCTGAAAATATCGAAACGCTGTCCAAAGGTTTGGAAGAACCGTTTTAACAAAATTCCCGTCCGAGGGACGGGGCTGCGGCATTCGGGGCGTTTTCGTTCACGGTGGGCGGAAACGGACGGTGCCGGAGGATCAATTATCGGTTTCGTGCGCGAAACCATGATAGGAGGATAAAATGAATCATCGTAACAGTAAGCGTAAGCTGAACAAATCTTATACACACCGCCGCGCGATGTTCGCCAATATGGCCAACGCGCTGATCAAACACGAACAAATCAAAACCACGCTGCCCAAAGCCAAGGAACTGCGTCCTGTCTTTGAAAAGCTTATCACTGCTGCCAAAGTCGGTGATTTGCACAAGCGTCGTCAGCTGATTTCGTTCTTGCGTGACGAAAAAATGGTTGAAAAACTGATCGCGACGCTGGCTCCGCGTTACAAAGACCGCAACGGCGGATATGTCCGCGTGTTGAAAGCCGGTCTGCGTTACGGCGACTGCGCTCCGATGGCTTTCATCGAACTGGTTGACCGCGACGTTAAGGCAAAAGGGCAGGATTCCGGTCCCGTCGTTGCCGCCGACGAAGCTGCGGAAACGAAATAACCTTTCGTTTTCCGAAATCACAAAAAAGGGCGAATCGGAAACGGTTCGCTCTTTTTTATATGCGCGATGTTGCCAAAAAGCTTAAAGCAAGATATAAGAGCAGGTCTTTTTTATCAAAGGAACGGAAATGCTGAAAACATTCTTTCCAAAAAACGGTGAAAGGCCGGTCATCGCCGGTTCTGTTTTTATCGCGGCGACGGCGGCGTGGTTCGCTTTCGCCCTGAATGTCGCTTTTTGGCGTTTCGTGTTCAAAACGGTTGAATACGAAGGTTTTTCGACGATTGTTTTTTTGATCGCCGTTCCGATGATCATGTTCTTTTTGATGTATCTGATCTTTAATGTGATCGTCGTTCCGTATGTCGGAAAACCGTTTGTGATCATCCTGCTGTTTGCGTCTGCCGTTGCCAACTATGTGATGACGGAATTGGGGATATGCATTGACAGCGATACGATTCGCAACGTCTTTGAAACGAATGTGCGTGAAGCGACGGATATGATGACGGTGAGCGCGTGCCTGACCGTGTTTTTTACGGGCGTGCTGCCGGCTGTTTTGGTCGGGTTTGTCAAAATCGGTTTCAAACCGTTCAAACGGGAACTGGCGTCGCGTTTAACGCACGTTTTGGCGATGTTGGGACTGGTCGGCGTATTCGCCGGAATGGCGTACAAGGATATTGTTGTTTACGGGCGCAACTATCGTGAGGGACGTAAACAGATCAACACGCTTAACTACATTCATTCCACCGTGCGCTATTTCCACCGCAAAGCGCAAGCCAAGCGTCATTTTACGATTTTGGATGAAAAGGCGAAGCTGGTTCCGTATGAAAACGATCGCAAAACCGTTTTCGTTTTGGTCGTCGGCGAAACGGCGCGCGCGGCGAACTTTTCGCTGTACGGGTATGAAAAAAACACCAATCCCCGTTTGGAAAAGCTGAACGTCATTGCGTTCAATCACGTTACGTCGTGCGGCACGGCGACGGCGGTTTCTCTGCCGTGTATGTTTTCCAATATGTCGCGCGCGAATTTTGACGTGGATGACGCCAAGTTTACGGAAAATATGCTGGATCTGCTGAAACGCGGCGGATACGACGTTTTATGGGTGGAAAACGACAACGGGTGCAAAGGCGTGTGCAACCGCGTTGAAACAAAGGATGTCGTCGCCGAAAACGATCCGCAGTACTGTTTTGGCGATTACTGCCACGACGGGGGTTTGTTGAAAGAGCTACGCAAAAAATTGACGAACATCAAGCGGGACACAATCGTCGTTCTGCATATGATGGGCAGTCACGGGCCGGCCTATTACAAACGTTATCCCGACAAGTTCAAGGTGTTTTTGCCGACGTGCGATACGACGGATATTCAAAGCTGTTCGCGCGAAAACATCGTGAACACGTACGACAACACGATTTTATACACGGACTATGTCGTCAGTCAGGCGATCAAAGAATTGAGCAAATATCCGCAGTTTGAAACCGGATTGCTGTATGTGTCCGATCACGGGGAATCGCTGGGGGAAAACGGCATTTATCTGCACGGTTTCCCGTACAAGATCGCACCGAAGGAACAAAAGGAAGTGCCGATGATCCTGTGGCTGTCCGAAACAATGCGGAGAGAGGATCACATGGATTACGGCTGTTTGAAAAAACTGGCCGGAAAGAGCGCGTTTGCACACGACAACCTGTATCATTCCATGCTGGCGTTATTGGAAATCAAAACGGACACCTATGAAAAGGGAATGGATATGTTCGACGCGTGCCGGACGAAACCTTTGCCGTTTTAACGCGAACGGATGAGAAAGCAGGCGCGGCCGGATGATGAAAGCCGCGCCCGTTTCGTATGCGCGGAATTTCATCCGGAGAAAAAGCGGGCATAAAAAAAAGCCCCGCGCGGGGGCTTTTCAATGTTTGAACCTGTCTTACGCACATTCCAACTGCATCAGGTCTTCGTCTTCTTCGACGGTTTTGTGTTCCGCCAAAGACGCGTAGTACGTCGCCATATCGACGATTTCGTAATTGCTTTCGTCGGCGAAAACGGCGGACAGCAGGGCGTTGGTGTCCGTGTGGCCGGAACGGCTGCCGGAAAAATCGGCGATCATCGGATAGCCGCACATATACAAATCCCCGACGGCGTCCAGCATTTTGTGGCGGACGAATTCATTGGAATAGCGCAGGCCGTCTTTATTCATGATCGTGTTGTCGTTGACCAGAATGGCGTTGTCCAGCGAACCGCCGCGCGCCAAACCGATGGAACGCAGCATTTCGATGTCCTGCAAAAATCCGAACGTGCGGGCGCGGCTGAACATATTTTTGAAATTCGCCGCGGTCAGATCCAGATCGGCTTCCTGATGACCGATGACGGACGCGGGAAAGTCGATGGAAAAGTGCATATTCAGCCCTTTTTCGGCGGGAGACAGAACCAATTCCTTGTCGCCGCTGGTGTAACGGACGGTTTTCAGGATACGCAGGGCTTTCAACGGCGCGCCTTGGGCTTTGATGCCGGCGCATTCCAACAGGAACACGAACGGCGCGGAGCTGCCGTCCATGACGGGGGTTTCGGGGCCGTCGATGTCGATCATCAGGTTGTTGACGCCCATGGCGTGAATGGCGGCCATCAGGTGTTCGATCGTGGCGACCTTGACGCCGTCCTTGTTGCCGATGCAGGTGCACATCCGCGTGTCAACGACGTATTCGTGGCGCGCAGGGATGTAAGCGTCGCGTCCTGCGGCGTCCGTGCGGTGGAATACGATGCCGGTGTTGATTTCCGCCGGTTTCAAAGTCATGGAAATCTTGTTGCCCGTGTGCAGACCGATCCCGACGCATGAAATTTCATGCTTGATTGTCTTCTGCTGATATTTTTCCATGGCAAAGCCCTTTCATTCTTGAAAAACTTTCTACCCTATAGTTCTAACAACCCCTCTGCTTTTTTTCAAATCAAGCTTTGTTACGTTTTGTTACATTAACCTTGCGTTAACAAAGGAAAGCAGAAGGGGTGCAAAAAAAACTCCCCGTCCTGAAACGGGCGGGGAGGGAAAGCGGATCGCACCGTTTTCAATGTTGGCGCAGAAACGACGGGATGTCGGATTCTTCGTCGGTGGAAACGCTTGGCTCGGGTTTGCGTTCTTCGGCCGCGCGGCGTCCCGTGACAAACTGGAACAGAGACGGGCGCGCCTTTTCCGTGGGCTTGACCGGCACGACGGGGGGCGCGGGCGGCATGAACAGGTCGTCCTGCGCCATTGCAGGCGTTTGAACGGCGGCCGGAGCGGAAACCGGTTGGGGCTTCGCGGCCGGTTCGTGCGCGAACAGGGACTGCTGCGGTTTTTCGGGCGCGGTCATTTTCGGCGTGAACGTTTCAAATCCGGACGGTTGGCGAATCTCGCCGCCGCCGAACAATTCGTTCGGGGAGGGCATGGCCGGCAGGATGCCGCTGGTCGTTTTCGGCGCGAACGAAACGGGCTGCGCGTTCAGCGTCGGGTGGACGGGGGCGGCGGGCGGCACGGCGATGTTGTCGTCAATGGCCAAAACGTCGTCGTCCTCTTCCTCTTCAACGGGGGCGGCGGGCGTCGCCAAAGCGGGTGTCGGAGCCGGTTCGGGTTGGGGCGCGGGCGTTTCCGCGTGTTTCACGGCGCCGAAACCGGTCGAAAACGGCTTGGCCTGCGGCTGGGTGAAAATCGACGACGCCGTTTGACCCATGAACGGATTTTGCGATTCCTGCGGACGGGTGATGCCGGTCGCGACGACGGAAACGCGGATCGAACCTTCCAGCGATTCGTCAAAAGACGCGCCGAAAATGATGTTCGCTTCCGGATCGACTTCGCGGCGGATGCGGTTGGCGGCTTCATCGACTTCGTACAGCGTCAAATCGGCGCCGCCCGCGATGTTGATCAGGATGCCTTTCGCCCCCGTCATGGACGCGTCGTCCAACAACGGATTGGCGATGGCTTCCTCCGCGGCTTCCAAAGCGCGGTTTTCGCCCGAAGCCGTTCCCGTCCCCATCATGGCGCGTCCCATTTCCGCCATGACGGCGCGGACATCGGAAAAGTCCAGATTGATGATCCCCGGCGTGATGATCAGGTCGGTGATGCTGCGGACGCCTCCCTGCAGCACTTGGTCGGCGCGTTTGAACGCTTCGGCGAACGTCATTTTTTCATCGGCGACCAAAAACAGGTTCTGGTTAGGAATGACGATCAGCGTATCGACGTACTGCGCCAGCTCTTCAATGCCTTTTTCGGCGATGGCCATTCTGTGCCGTCCCTCGAACGTAAAGGGTTTGGTGACGACGCCGACGGTCAGGATGTCGCGTTCGCGCGCCATTTTCGCAAAGACAGGCGCTGCGCCCGTTCCCGTGCCGCCGCCCATACCGGCGGTGATGAACACCATGTTCGCGCCGTCCAAAACGTTGGCGATGTCATCTACGGCCTCTTCCGCCGATTCGCGGCCGACTTCGGGTCTGGCGCCCGCGCCCTGTCCCTTGGTGGTTTCGATGCCCAGCTGGATTTTCGTTTCCGCCAGCGAAGAATTCAACGCCTGCGCGTCGGTGTTGGCGACAACGAAATTGACGCCGCCCAACTGCGTTTGAATCATGTTGTTGATCGCGTTGCCGCCCGCGCCGCCGACGCCGATGACGGTGATTTTCGGGGTTAACAGGACGATCGGTTGTTGTTCGGGAACGCTGATGTCTAAAGTCATGGGTTACTCCGTTGGAAATGGGACAGCTTTGGCGAATCGGCGCGAAATATGGATTTTCCATAAAAAACACGTCCGCGCGCCAAAGAGGTTTTCCCCCTTTATACCGTGAAAGTCTTTAAGAATTATCTAAAAACCAGCGGAAAAATCGCACAAATTTGTTTCCGGCGGGGGCGGTGATGTCGCGTTGGTGCGTCGGCGTGTTCAACAAAACGCGCGTTGTGTAACGCAGCATGCCGATGCAGTTCATATAGCTTTGATGCGCGTGGGGCGGGATGATTTCCTGTTTGTCGAACAGCCGGACGGGATGCCCCGTGCGCACGTTGCGCCCCAAAACGGCGGCCGCTTTTTCGTTTATGCCGTGCAGTTGCGCGCCGCCGCCGGTCAAAACGAAGTTCAGGCAGATGTCGAAAAATCCGGTCTGTTCCAGCAGAGCCTTTATTTTTTCAAACAATTCTTCGATTCTGGGGACGATCGCGGCGACGATTCGGGCGCGCGGCACGCGGATCAGGGAAACGTTTTCGTCTTCGCCGATCAGGGGAATGGGGATTTCCTCCTGTTCGTAAGTGGCGGAGGGCAGGGTGGAACCGTGCAGGGTTTTGACGCGTTCGGCGTTGTCCAGCGACGTTTTGAACAAAGTGGCGATGTCCTTTGTCAATATGTCGCCGCCGAACGGGATGCGCGCGGCGTAAACCAGCTGGTCTTCGTAAAAAACGCCGATGCCGGTCGATCCCGCGCCCAGATCAATGACGGCCGTCCCCTGCTTTTTTTCCTCGCGCGTCAGACAGGCGTACCCCGCCGCGTACGGCGACGCCACTTTTTTAAAACAGCTGAGGTGGCTTTGTTCAAAGGCCGTGTTCATGTCGCGCACCGGATACGGCGGCGCGGTCACGACGTGCATGGATAAAAACAGCGTGTTGCCGCTCAACCCGCGCGGATCGGCAATGGAATGACGGGAATCAAGGCTGTAGTCGATCGGAATGCAGTGCAGAACCTCGTCGGAAGTGACGGGGATTTTCGCCTGCGCGTTCGCGATCAGCCGGTTCACGTCGCTTTGCGACACTTCCGTCCCGCCCAGATCCAGCTTGTCCTGCACGATCATGGAATTCAGCGATCCGACGCACGCCGTCGCGACGACGGTTTTGATGCGTTCGTTGATAAAGCTTTCCGCGTTGGCGACCGCGTGGCGCACCGAATCGACCGTGGCCGCCAGATCGACGATCTCGCTTTTCTTCACGCCCGTGTTTTGGTGCGATCCGGCGCCGACGACGACGGCTTTGTCTTCGTTGACGGGATAGGCCAGCACGCAGCACGTTTTGGATGTGCCGATGTCCAGCGCCGCGATCAGGTTGTTGTCGTTCAATACACGAGCCATGGCGTCACGTCAAAATCGGTTAAGGGGTTGTTTTGGAACGCGTGGGGCGTTTTTTGACGGCGTCTTCTTCCAAATGGACGATCAGCTTGTCGGGTTGGCGCAGATCGACCATGGTGATTTTGCGCGACAGCAATCCTTGCGTCCTGTTTAAATTCGCCAGCCGTCCCCATGCCGCCGCGGGATCTTTTTCCGGCAAACGGACGGTGATGCCTTTGTCGATGTCGTCCAGCAAAACGTTCCAGCGTCTGCGGCCGATTCGGACGGCGGCCTTTACGCGCGGGGACAGTTCCGGTTCCTGCGCGATGAAACGCAACAGGTCGGGCGTGCGTTCCGGCGCGTCCGATCCCAAAACCAGCGGCAGACCGTCAAGCTTTTTGACAAAGGTTTCGACGGGCTGGCCGTCTTCGTCCACCGGACGGTAAAGGCCTTTGTTCTGCCAGACGGCGACGGGCGTGCGTTCGGTGATCCGGACATACAGAATGTGCGGCAACCGGCGTTCGATATGCACCGTTTTGACCCACGGCAGACGTTGAATGTTTTCACGCGCCTGATTGATGTCAATGGCGGTGACGGGCATTCCGCGTTCCACTTTCAAAACATTCCGCAATTCTTTTTGCGACGTGCGGTCGCGGCCGCGCACATAAACCTCGCCCAGTTTCAAATCGGCGGACAACGCCGTGTTGTGCAGGAAAAAAGACAGGCTTTCGCGTTTTTCGGCGTAAAAGGCGCTGTTGACAAACCACAGAAAGGAAAAGGCCGCGATCAACAAAACGGCGGCAACCGCAAACGGGCTGATCCGTTTCATGTTCCGGATATTCAATCCCCGCATTTGGCGTGCTCCACCATCCAAACGACGATGTCCTGATACGAATAGCCGGCGTAGCGCGCGATGTCGGGCACCAGCGACAGCGAAGTCATCCCCGGCTGCGTGTTCGTTTCCAAAATCACCAACCGCGGTTCGGCGCCCGTGTCGTCATAGCGGATGTCCGACCGCGATATGCCGCGGCATCCCAACGCTTTGTGCGCTTCGGCGGCGATGCGCATCGCTTCGGCGTAAACGGCCGCGGGAATGGCGGCGGGAACGACGTGCCGCGCGCCGCCGTCGGAATATTTGGCGTTGTAGTTGTAAAAACCTTTGGACGGGATGATTTCCAAAACGCCCAAGGGTGTGCCGTCCATCACGGCAACGGTCAGTTCGCGTCCGGCGACGTATTCTTCGGCCAGAATTTCCGCGTCGTCGGCATAGGGGTATTCCATACCCTCAAACGGTTTTTTACCGTCGTCATGATTGAAAATGAACACCCCGACGGACGATCCGTCGCAAACGGGTTTCAAAACAAAGGGATAGGGCAGAACGTCGCCGGACAGAATCTGTTCCTTTGTGACCAGACGATCCGCCGCGACGGGCAAACCGGCCGTCCGGTACATTTTTTTCGCCGCCGCCTTGTTCATCGCCAGCGCGGACGCCATGCGCCCCGAATGGGTGTAGGGAACGCCCATGATGTCCAAAATGCCCTGAACGCAACCGTCTTCGCCGTATTTTCCGTGCAGCGCGTTGAAAACGGCGTCCGGTTTTTGCGTTTCGATCATGTCGATGAACGAACGCAGATCGCGCGTCAGGTCGTAATCGAAAACATCGTATCCCGCCTGTTTCAGCGCGGCGGAAACATTCGCGCCGCTGGCCAGCGACACTTCGCGTTCCGACGAAAGGCCGCCCATCAAAACAACAACTTTTTTAGTCAATTATCTGCCTCCGAAACTGCTGAACCGTTTGGTTTTGACGCCGACGCGCCGCACTTCCCATTCCAGCATGATCTCGCTGGTTTCGTAAACGCGCCGCTGCACCGTTTCCCCCAGCGTTTCAAAATCCTGCGCCGTCGCTTTGCCCGTATTGATGAAAAAGTTGCAATGCTTTTCGGAAACCATTGCGCCGCCGATTTTCAATCCGCGGCATCCCGCCTTTTCAATCAGCTGCCACGCCTTCAATCCGATCGGATTTTTGAACATGGAACCGGCCGTTTTAACGCCTGTCGGCTGGGCTTTTTCGCGCAGTTGTTTGTATTCTGCCATACGTTTCTGAATATTTTCTTTATTTTCGGGCGTGCCTTTCAGAACGGCGCCGGTGAATATCCAGTTGTCGGGCAGGGCGTTTGCGCGGTAATCAAACGGGATTTCGCTTCTTTGCAAAACCATTTTTTTACCGATGATGTCAAAAGCGGTCACTTCCGCGACGGTGTCGGCGGTGGATCGTCCGTGCGCCCCCGCGTTCATGCGGATCGCGCCGCCCAGCGTGCCGGGGATGCCGCACATGAATTCAAAACCGGACAGGCCGGCTTCCATGGCGGCTTTGGCGATTTCCATGTTGCGCACGCCCGCGCCGCAAACGATCGTGTCGCCCTTGATTTCCAGCGTGTTGAAAGTTTTGCCCAAATGGACGACGATCCCCGGAATGCCGCCGTCGCGCACCAACAGGTTCGATCCGCCGCCGATCACGGTCAAAGGGGCGCCGCGCCGGTTGGTCAGGAAATATTCCAAATCGTCCGCGTCCGCCGGCGTGTAAAGCACTTCGGCCGCGCCGCCGACGCCCAGCCACGTCATTTTGGCCAAAGGGGCGTTTTCAACGACGGTGCCGCGCACGACGGGCATCATGTCTTTCAGGCTGGCCTGGTGTGAAAAGAAACGGCTGAGAAAAGAAAACATATGTCACCCTTTGTTTGAATTTTCATACGCTTGCGTCAATTCTTGCGGCAAAGCCTTTGCCCACGACGAAATGCTGCCCGCGCCCAAACAGACGACCATGTCGCCCGCGGACGCTTCGTTTTTAATTATATCCGCCAAATCTTCACGTTTGTTTAACACGATGACGTGGCGGTGGCCGTGGGCGCGCATCCCTTCGGCCAGTGCTTCCTTGTTCGCAGACGGGATTTCCTTTTCACCCGCGGAATAAACGTCCGCGACAATCACGCAATCGGCGTCGTTGAACGCCGTGCAGAACATATCAAACAAATCGGCGACGCGCGTGTAGCGGTGCGGTTGGAAAACGGCGATGACCTTTTTCGGGGCGACTTCGCGCGCGGCGCGCAGGGTGGACGCGATTTCAATCGGGTGGTGGCCGTAATCGTCGATGATCGTGACGCCGTTCGCTTCGCCCGTTTTGGTGAACCGGCGCTGCACCCCCGTGAAAGCGGCCAGCGCCTTTTTCATATTGTCCTCCGAAATGCCCAGACGCAGACCGACGCCGATCGCCGCCAGCGCGTTCAAAACGTTGTGACGGCCGTAAACGGGCAGGGAGAAACCCTCCATCCGCATCGTTTCGCCCGTCGGGCTGAGGTTGTCGGCGACCACAACGTCGAACGTGATCAATCCGGGGGCGGCGTGGATGTTTTGCGCCGTGACTTCGGCCTGCGGCGTGAACCCGTAAGTGATCAGGCGGCGGTCGGAAATCTGCGAAATCATATGCTGGACTTCGGGGTGGTCGATGCACAGGCACGCGAACCCGTAAAACGGGATGTTCTGGACGAACGTCCGGTAGGCGTCCTTCATCTTTTCATAGGTGCCGTAATAGTTCAGATGCTCCGGATCCATATTGGTGACGATGACCGCCGTCGCGGGCAGTTTCAAAAAGCTGCCGTCGGATTCGTCGGCTTCGGCCACCAGCCAGTCGCCGTCGCCCAGATGCGCGTTCGTGCCATAGGCGTTGATGATGCCGCCGTTGGCAACCGTCGGATCCAGCCCCGCCGTTTGCAAAACCTGTCCGATCATGGACGTGGTCGTCGTTTTGCCGTGCGTGCCGCCGACCGCGATCGACCATTTCAAACGCATCAGTTCGGCCAGCATTTCGGCGCGGCGCACGACGGGAACGCGTTTCAGGCGCGCTTCTTTGACTTCGACGTTTTCGGGGTCGATCGCCGATGAAACGACAACGACGCCCGCGTGTTCAATGTTTTCGGCCGCGTGTCCGACGACGATGTGAATCCCCATGGCGCGCAGCCGTTTGACATTCGAGTTTTCGGCGATGTCCGACCCTTGGACGGTGTAGCCCAGATTGTGCATCAATTCGGCGATGCAGCTCATGCCGCTGCCGCCGATACCGACAAAATGGATCGTTCCGATGGGAAAGGGGAGGTGTGTCTGCGTTTTCATTTTTTTATCCCTTCGCGGTGTTTAAAACGGCGTCGGCGAACAAGTGCACGGCGTCGGGTTTGCCCAAGGATTTGGCCTTTTCGGCCGTTTGTTTCAAAACGTCCGGATCGGACGCCAGCTCTTGAATCTTCGCGGCGAGGTATTCGGGGGTGAAATCCGGTTCTTCGCGCAAAAACGCGCCGCCGTTGCGCGCGACGTATTCGGCGTTTTTCAGCTGGTGCGCGTCGGGGGAACGTAAAATCGGCACGATCAGCGCGGGTTTTCCGGCGACGCACAATTCCGCGATGCTGGACGCGCCGGCGCGGCACACAACCAGATCGGCGGCGGCCAAACGGTCGGCCATATCCGTGAAAAACGGGGCGAGTTCCACTTGCAACCCCGAATTTTCATAGGCCTTTTCAACCTCCGGCAAATCGGCGGCGCGGCATTGCTGGGCGATTCGCAGGCGGGATTTCAGCGAATCGGGCAGGCGGGACAAAGCGGCCGGCACGACGCGGCTGAGGATGCTCGCCCCTTGGGAACCGCCGAAAACCAACAGGTGGAAACAGCCGTCCGCGTCGGCGCGGGGACGGTCGCGCAAGGCCAGAATTTCCGGCCGGACGGGAACGCCGGTATGGGCGGTTTTCAATCCCGCCGGAACGCGTTCGACCGCCGGAAAAGTGGTCGCGACCAGCGCGGCGCGCTTGGACAGAACGCGGTTCGCGCCGCCCAAAACCGAATTCTGTTCGTGCAAAACCAGCGGAACGCCCAGCAATCCGGCCGCGAAAGAGGCGGGAAAAGCCGCGTATCCGCCGAATCCGACAACGGCGTCCGGCTTTGTCCGGATGAAAATCCACAGGCATTGCAAAATGCCCAGCATCATCAAAAACAACGCCCACGCCTTTTTAACCAACGGTTTGCCCGCATAGGCGCCGGCGAACACCCTGTATTCCCGCAGATCCGGAAAACGGCCGGAAAAAGAGTTGCCGCGCCGGTCGGTGACAAAGGCGACACGGACGCCGCGCGCCGTCAATTCCTTGGCCAAAGCCTCGGCCGGAAAAACGTGGCCGCCCGATCCGCCCGCCGTCAAAACGATTTTTTTTGCCGATTCGCTCATTTGCTTTCCTTTACCGTGTTGGTGCTGCGCGTCAACGCCAGTACGATGCCCATGCCGAACCCCAGCGAAACCAAAGACGACCCGCCGTAGGAAATGAACGGCAAAGTCATGCCTTTGGTCGGAATCAGGCTGAGCGTTGACGCCATGTTGATCAGCGCCTGCAATCCGAATTGAACCAATAAACCCGAAACGGCCAGCAGTGTAAACAGATTTTTGTCTTTAAAAATCAAATAAAATCCGCGCAAAACGATGACCGCAAACAACGCCGTGATCGCCAGACAGATCAACAGGCCGTATTCTTCAGCCGCGACCGCCATCACAAAATCCGTGTGCGCGTCCGGCAGGATGTTTTTGACGACGCCTTCGCCGGGACCGCGCCCCAGAAAACCGCCGTTCCGGAACGCCTCCATCGCCGTGCGCACTTGGAACGTGTCGCCGGATTCGGGATTCAGGTGCCGGTCGATGCGCGACCGGACGTGCGGGATCGTGAAATACGCGACGACAGATCCGGCCGCGCCGCACAGCATCAAAATGTATGTCCAGATCATCGAAATGCCGCTGAGGAACAGTTCCGTAAAGAATATCACGCTGACGGTCACGGTCATGCCGAAATCCGGCTGGCTGATCAACAGAGCCGCCAACACCAGATATACACCCCACGCGGCCGCCGTTCCGCGGAACTTTTCCTGCTTTTTGCCCAAAGCGATCAGCCACGCCGTCACGACGGCAAAGGCGGGTTTGGCGATTTCGGACGGTTGGACGGAAATGCCGAATATTCTGATCCAACGGGACGACCCTTTGATTTCCGCTCCGTGCGCCAAAACCAGTGCCAGCAAAACGAACGCGCCGCCCAGCACCAGACAGCACAGGCGGCGGATCGTGCGCGGCGATTGCATCGAAACGCCCAGCATGACAAGAATGGACAGAAGCAAAAATACGATTTGATGCTTGATCAGGAAATACGTTTCCAGCTTCAGCCGTTCGGCGACGGGCGGGGTGGCGGAAAACGACAGGACGATTCCCGTGCCCAGCAAAGCGAACAGCGCGCCCAGCAAAAAGCGGTCAACACTCCACCACCAGCGTCCCAAAACGCTGTTGTCGGTGCGCGCGATCGCCGTTTTCATCGGGGGCTCACCTGATTTTTAACGTGGACAACGCCAGCAATCCCAAAATGATCGAAATGATCCAAAACCGGACGACGACGGTCAGTTCCGGCCATCCCATCTTTTCAAAATGATGGTGGATCGGCGCCATTTTAAACACGCGCTTGCCGGTCGTTTTATAGGACACGACCTGAATGATGACGGAAAATGTTTCCAAAACGAACAGGCCGCCCGCGATCGCCAAAGCGATTTCGTGTTTGGTGATGATGCTGACCGTGCCCAGCGCGCCGCCCAGCATCAGCGACCCCGTGTCGCCCATGAAAATCTTGGCCGGCGGGGCGTTGAACCACAAAAATCCCAATCCCGCGCCGATCAGCGCGCCGCAGAACACGGACAGTTCGCCCGATCCGGCGATGTAGGCGATCTGCAGATACGTCGCGAACGCCGCGTGTCCCGCCACATAGGCGATGATCAAAAACACGCAGGAAACCACCATGGCCGGCATGATCGCCAACCCGTCCAGCCCGTCCGTCAGGTTGACCGCGTTCGACGATCCGACGATCACGAACATCGCGAACGGGATGTAAAACCAGCACAGGTTGACGGACAGGTTTTTGAAAAACGGAAACGCCAGAGTCGTGGCCGTCGGCGCGACGGTCGATTTCGTGATGAACCACACGGCGACGAAAGCGCACGCGAATTCAAAGACCAGCTTCAGCTTGCCGCGCATTCCGCCTGAATTTTTTTTCGACACTTTCAAATAATCGTCGGCGAAACCGATCAGGGAAAACGAAACGGTGATGCCCAAAACGACCCAGATGAACACGTTTTTCCAATCCGCCCACAACAGCGTGGACAAACACATCGACAACAGGATCATCAATCCGCCCATGGTCGGCGTCCCCTGTTTCGTTTTCAAGTGCGATTCGGGGCCGTCCGTGCGAATCGGCTGGCAGGCGTGCTGTTTGTCTTTCAGCCAGTGGATCAGGACGGGGCCGGTCAAAAAACACAGGATCAGCGCCGTGAAAATCGCGCCGCCCGTCCGGAACGTCAGGTATTTGAAGATGTTCAGGACGGAATACTTGTCCGACAGGGGATAGAGGAGATTGTAAAGCATTTAAGGTGTTTCCTTTAACTTTTCGACAACGGCGGCCATTTTACTGCCGAAAGATCCTTTGACAAGGACAATGTCGTCCGCCTTGATTTCCGGACGGATGACGGCCGCCAGTTCCGCGGACGTGGGCTTTTTCGCCCCCCGCATCGATTCGGGCAGGGCGTCGAACAGCAATCCGCAGTTTTCGCCGGCGGCGTAAACGCGGTCGATTTTGTTTTCGACCAAGGTGTCCGCCAGCGATTCGTGGATTTTTCCGGCGTCTTTGCCCAATTCCAGCATATCGCCCAAAACGGCGATTCTGCGCCCGCCGTTCGCGGGGGACAGGCCGCCCAGCACGCGGATCGCCGCCCGCACGGATTCGGGATTGGCGTTGTACGCGTCGTCGATCAGCGTGAACGTTCCGCCGTCGCAGGGCAGGACGAACCGTTCGCCGCGCCCTTTGACCGGCCGCAGCTGTCCCAACGCCTGCAGCGCCGAAGCCGTGTCAACGTTCAGCGCGCGCAAAACGCCGGCGACGGCCAGACTGTTCTGCACTTGGTGCATTCCCGCCAGACGCAGGGTGTAAGTCAGCACGTCGCCGCCGATTTTGACGGAAACGGCCGATTTTCCATCCGTTTGCGCTGCGTTCAGCAAAGCAATGTCGTCGTCCGCGCGCGAACCGAAAGAACGGATGTCCGTCAATCCGCATTTTTGCGCCTCTTTTTTCAACAGGGCGAATTGCGAATCGTCGGCGTTTAAAAACACGACGCCGTTTTCGTTCATGCCTTTGAAAATCTCGGCCTTGGCGCGCGCGGTGTTTTCCAATGTTTTAAAGTATTCGCAATGCGCCGATCCGATCATGGTGATCACGGCGATGTCGGGGCGCGCCAGCTGCGTCAGCTCCGTCATTTCGCCCGAATGGCTGATGCCCATTTCGATGACGGCGAAATCCGCATCGGCCGGCATCCGCGCCAGCGTCAGCGGCATCCCCAGCCCGTTGTTCAAATTGCCCAGCGTCGTGTGCGTTTTGCCGACCGCGCCCAAGGCGGTTTTCAGCATTTCCTTGGTGCTGGTTTTGCCGGAGCTGCCCGTCACGGCGATGATTTTCGCCTTTGTGCGGGCGCGGGCGCGGCGCGCCATGTCCTCCAACGCTTTTAAAACGTCGGGAACGACAATCGCCTGTTGCGGATCGACATCCGCCGGAATGTAGGACACCAGAACGCCGGCCGCCCCTTTGGCGATCGCGGCGGCGGCGTAGTCGTGGCCGTCCGTCTTTTCCCCCGGCAAAGCGACGAACAGGTCGCCCGATTTCAATGTGCGCGTGTCGATGCAAACGCCGGACACGTCGAAATCCGCCGCGATCCGGCCGCCGGTCGCTTCGGCGATTTCCTTCGCCGTCCACAGGGGGGCGTCGGCTTCGTCAATGGCTTTGCGCGCCTCTTCGCGGTCGTCGAAAGGATGCATGACACCTTTGATCAGCTGGCCGGTTTCGTGACCTTTGCCCGCGATGACCAAAATGTCGCCGGATTCCAGTCCCGCGACGGCCGTCCGGATCGCCAAAGCGCGGTTGCCAATGTCGATTCCCTTGGGACAGGCGGGCAGAATGGCCGAACGGATCGCGACGGGATCTTCGCTGCGGGGGTTGTCGTCCGTGACATAGGCGACATCCGCCAGATCGTTGCAGATTTTGCCCATTTGCGGGCGTTTGCCCGTGTCGCGGTCGCCGCCGCATCCGAACACGACGTGCAACCGTTTTTCCGTGTGCGGGCGCAAGGCTTTTAAAACGGTTTCCAGCGCGTCGGGCGTGTGCGCGTAATCAACGAAAACGGACGCGCCGTTTTTGCGTTCGCCGATGAATTCCAACCGTCCGGCCGCGCCTTTCAATTCGGCCAAAGCGGCGGTCGCCTGTTCGGCGTCTTCGCCTGCGGCGATCGCCAACCCCAAAGCGCACAGCGCGTTCATGGCTTGGAACGTTCCGGCCAAAGGCAGGCGCACCGTTTGCGGCCGGCCGAAAATCTCCAGTGTCAGCATCTGGCCGTTGGTGTCCATTTGGCTGTCCACCAGTTTCAGGGCGTCCGCCTTTTTTCCGTAGTCGATGATTTTCAACCCTTTGGAACGGCAGTAATCCGCGATTTGCGGGTATTCGGGAATGTCCGCGTTCAAAACGGCGGTTTGCGACGACAGCGGGCGGTCGAACAGTTTCAGCTTCGCCTGCAGATAGTTTTCCATCGTTTTATGGTAATCCAGATGGTCGCGCGTGATGTTGGTGAACGCCGCGGCCGCGATGCGCAGGCCGTCGATGCGGTGTTGATCCAATCCGTGGGACGACGCTTCGATCGCGGCGTGCTGATACCCGCGGCGCGCCAGATCCTGCAATTCCGTGTGCAAAGTGACGGAATCGGGGGTGGTCAGCGAAC
Organism: Alphaproteobacteria bacterium UBA6324; assembly: GCA_002439085.1. Classification (GTDB taxonomy): domain Bacteria; phylum Pseudomonadota; class Alphaproteobacteria; order CAAGCB01; family CAG-977; genus UBA11549. The sequence continues at coordinate 141,441 of DJSW01000007.1, read as the reverse complement.
CGTAGGCGGAAAAATCGTTCGTCACGACGCCCAAAGTGCCGACGCAGGCGGCTTTTTTGCCCAGAAATTCCCAAATCTGGCGCGTGAAGTTCGCGGTCGAAGTTTTGCCGTTCGTTCCCGTGACGGCGACGACGACATCGGGCTGCGGGGCGTAAAATTCGCCGCAAGCCTTGGCCAAAGCCAGACGCACGTCGTCAACGGGGATGAAAATCATCGGCAGGTCGGGCGGCGTCATGTCCGACGGGATGAAAGCGGCGGCGGCACCTTTGCCGCAGGCGTCGGCCAGAAAATCCGCGCCGTTCATTTTTACGCCGTTCAGGGCGGCGAACAAAAATCCCTTTTCGACTTTGCGGGAATCGGGGGTCAATCCCGTTATTTCAATATCCGTGAAAACGGCGGGCAAGCCGCAAGCCGTTAAAATTCGATTTAAAAACACAGGTCGGATCCTTCCTTTAACGCGCGTTCAAAGCAGCCTTTACATACGGGGCGATCTGTTTGGATTCGTACGGTCTGGGCGTTACGCCCAGCTGCGGGGCAACAGTCGCGATAATCTTTTCCGCCGTCGGAACCGCGTTCCACGCGGCGGTGTTCAGGTTGTACGTTTCTTTGATTCCCTTGGGCGCGTCCAACATCACCATCAAAACGTACTGCGGGTTGTCCATGGGAAAGGCGGATACGAACGACGTGCGCAACGTGTTTCCGACGTATTTGCCGTTGACCAGCTTTTGCGCGGAACCCGTTTTGCCGCCGACCTCGAATCCCGGAACGTTGGCTTTGCGTCCCGATCCTTCCGTCACAACCAAACGCATCATACCGCGCATTACGTCGGATGTCTTCTTAGAAATGACTCTTTGACCGATTATTTCATCGCCCGCGCGTTTCGACACCAGCGACGGGGCGTTGTAAATCCCGCCGTTGACCAAAGCCGCCGCGGCCGCCGCCACATGGACGGGGGTCAGCGCGACACCGTATCCGTATCCCGCCGTCGCCGTGTTGACTTCGCGCCATTTCGACGGCATCAGGGGATGCCCGCGTTCGGGCAGTTCAATGCCCGCCGCGTCGAAAAATCCGAATTTGCGGAAGTATTCGCGCTGTTTTTCGGAACCGACGGCCAAAGCGATTTTGGCCGAACCGACGTTCGACGAATGGATCAGGATTTCCGGTACGCTCATTTCCCGCCGGTTTTTCTCTTCCGGTTCGGTGATCAGCCGGTTTGAAACCAAAACGGGCTTGCTGGCGTCGATTCTGTCGTTGACGGTGATTTTTTTTGTGTCGATGCCGATGGCGGCGTTGAACAGCTTCATAATCGAACCGACTTCGTAAACGCCTAGTGAAACCGCGTTGAACAAGTCTTTGCGCTTTGCCTTTTTCAAATTGTTCGGGTCGTAGTCGGGCAGGGACACCATGGCGACGATCTCGCCCGTTTTTGCGTTCATTAAAACGGCGGCCGCACCCTCCGCGCCGTATTTTTCGATGCTGCCTTGCAAAACGGAATGGATGGAATCCTGCACGCCGACATCCAGCGACAGACGGACAGTTTCCTTTTTGCCCGACAGTTTTTGATTGAACGCCTTTTCAACGCCGGCGATGCCGTTGTTGTCGATGTCCGTCGTGCCGATTAAGTGCGACACCAGCGAACCTTGCGGATAGACGCGCGTTTCCGTCATTTGGAAATTCAGCTGCGGAAACCCCAGACGGTTTACGTCGTATTGTTCCTTCGGCGTCAGGTTGCGTTTGACATAGATGAAATTCTTTTTGCTTTTCAGCTTTTTCAGCAAAGGCTTGTATTGCAGGTCGGGCAAGGTCTGCACTAACGCTTGCGCGATGGTTTCGGGCTTTTTGATTTTTTCCGCGTCAACGTACAAATCGGCCGACGGCAGGCTGGTCGCCAGCAAAACGCCGTTGCGGTCAACGATGTCGGCGCGGTTCATTTTGATTTCAAGGGCATAAGTCTTTTCATCGACGGGTCTGCCGCGTTCGACGGGCGCCGCGTTTAAAACCGTGACGGCGGTCAATTGCACCGCGATGACGCAAAACGCGGTGAAAAACAGCCCCATTGTGAACAACAGGCGGTTTTTACCGCTTTCCAGACTGTCTGACGTTTTTTTGTCGGCCGCGCTGATCCGGTCGGGCAGGGGGATTTCCTGTCCGGGGGCGTAGAATATTCCGCTTTTGTTTGAAAAACGGAACATGGCGGCTACTCCCGCGTCGGGGCGGCGAAAGAAACCCGAATGATGTTTTCGTTCAAACCGGATTTCACGGATTTAAAGGGAATGGCGGAAAAGGAAATGATCTGTTCGCCGCGCAGCGGTTTCATGCGGGCGTGGCGTTCCGACAGGGCGCGGATGCGCGCGGGATCGTTCAAATAGCTCCATTCGGCTTTTAAAACGTGCAGGGCTTTCTGGTCGTCCTTGATGCGGGTGTTGATCCTGTCCAAATCGTTTTCCAGCGCGATGACTTTGTTTTTGATGACGAACATTCCCGTGGCCATTGCGGCAAAGATGACAATCAATGTGAAACGTGCCATGTGAAACTCCCCCTACAAACGTTCGGCCGACCGCAGGCGGGCGGAACGGGAGCGGGGGTTTCTTTGACATTCTTCCATAGAAGGGAGGATCGGTTTTTTCGTTAAGGGTTTCAGTGTCGCCGCCGTTTCCGACCGTTCGGGCAGATAGCGGGACGGGTTCGCGGTTTTGCCGCTTTTTTTCTGAATGAAGTTTTTGACGATTCTGTCTTCTAAAGAATGGAAAGAAACAACTGCCATTCTTCCGCCTTTTTTCAGAAGCGCTTCGGCTTCCGACAAACCGGAACGCAACTGTCCCAGTTCGTCATTGACGTAAATGCGCAACGCTTGGAACGTCCGCGTTGCCGGATCTATTTCGTCCCTTTTGCGCGGCATCACGGAACGGACGGCGGCCGCCAGTTCCAACGTCGTTTTAAAAGGGGCGGTTTTGCGCGCGGCGACAATCGCCGCGGCAATGCGGCGGGAAAAACGTTCCTCGCCGTACAGGTAAATGATGTCGGCGATTTCCTTTTCGCCGTATTTGTTCACGACATCCGCGGCGGACAGGCCGCTTTGGCTCATCCGCATATCCAGAACGCCGTCCTTTTGAAATGAAAATCCGCGTTCGGCGCGGTCAATCTGCATCGACGAAACGCCGATGTCCATCATCACGCCGTCAACCGATTCGACGCCCTGCGCCGCCAACAGGCCGCGCATTTCGCCGAACGTTCCGTGCAGCAGTTTCAGCCGGCCGCCGTATTTTTCGACCAAAGCCTGCCCCTCGGCAATCGCGTCGGGGTCGCGGTCGATCGCGTAAACGGCGCAGTCGGCAACGTCCAGAACCGCGCGGGAATAACCGCCCGCGCCGAACGTCGCGTCAACATACACGCCGCCGTCTTTCGGGGCGATTTGCCCGACGACTTCGGACAATAAAACGGGAATGTGCGGCGCTTTTTGTTCCGTCATTTCACGCCTCCCGTCCCGTTTTGACGGAAAAATGCTTTTCAAGGGCGTTTTTGCGCATTTCGGATTCCTTGGCCTGATAGGTTTCGGGGTTCCAAATCTGGAACGTGCGGCCTTTGCCCACGAACAGGGCTTTGTCCGTGATGCCCGCGTGTTTCAACAGCTTTTCGGTCAAAACGATGCGTCCCGTCGAATCAAACGGAAATTCCTTCGCGTCCGAAAAGATCAGGCCGGTCAAATCGTCCTGTTCGTTGGAAAAGGCATCGAAAGCGTTGTCAATGTCGTTGGCCATTTTTTCCATCATTTCCGACGTGCGGCATTCAATGCAGGGCATCGTGAACGACCGGAACGCGACCAGCTCCGTTTCCTGCTGTTCCAGCAAGGCGCGGTAATCGGCGGGAATCGACACGCGTCCCTTGGCGTCCACCTTGTTGACGGTGGCGTCCAGAAAAAGACTGTACTTTCTCTGAAACTTGGCCATGCGTGACGTTTCCTTTCGTTTTCGGCGTTCACGCGCGTTCTGCGCGCTAGGCAAATTTTTCCCCTTGGATACTTATGGGATAGCATGGGATTTTATGGGCGTCAATGGGACTGAAAGGGGTGTTTTATGGGAATATGTGGAAAAAGTCACAGGTCGAAAACTATATCTTGTACGTTTCAGTTTCTCGTTGCGGCATATATTGAAATTTCGCATGATCGAAAAAAAATCCGCCGGCGGCGGCGAAAAATGAAAACGGACGGGACGACTCTGAAAGGTGCTTTTTTTGTTCACGGGTTCGCGGAAAGCGCGACGGAATCGGACGGGACGGTGAAAAAGCGCGAAGCCCTTGTTTCAACGGGATTCGGGCGGCGAATCGATTCGCGATTGAATTTTGATGAAAACGGTGCCGGACGATCTGTAAGCCGGGTTCTGTGATCGGCGATCATTCATCTGCGACGGTTGTTGCCAAACGTCTTTAGCGACCTACCTCTGGCGGGGACGGAAACATCCCGCGATACGAAACGTATGCCTTTTTTGGTCTTGCTTCCGATAGGGCTTGCCGTGCCTTTTCCGTTGCCGGAAAAGCGGTGCGCTCTTACCGCACCATTTCAACCTTGCCTGTCCGAAGACATCGGCGGAATTTTTTCTGCTGCGCTTTCCCTTGGGTTGCCCCAGCCGGACGTTATCCGGTATCGTGTTCCCGTGAAGCCCGGACTTTCCTCAGTACGCACGTGGCGCACCGCGACCGCCCGATCTTCCGGCACCGACGGGGACGGTACGGGGAAATCGCGGCAAAGTCAATAAAAGATTTCGCTTAATGTTTTGAAAATGCCGTCGTCGTCGTTTGTCGCCGTCACGCGTTTGGCGCATTTTTGAACGTCGGGCGCGGCGTTGCCCATCGCGACGCCCAATCCCGCGCGGCGCAACATTTCCGTGTCGTTGTAGCTGTCGCCGAACGCGATCGTTTCCGTAACGTCAATGCCGCATCGCGCGCACAAAACGTCCAGCCCGGACGCTTTGTTGACGCCTTTGGCGACCGCCTCCATAATATAATGTTGCGATTTGTAAAAGTCGCACTGCGGAAACATCGGCGCCAGTTTGTTCATCAACGCCGTTGTGCTTTCGATCGTGCCGACGCCGATCATTTTCAGAATCGGGGCGTTTTCCGGCATGACGGTTGCAAGCTCGCCGATCAGCGGCGCGACCGGCATGACATAACATTCGCCCCGCACGATGTCGGTCATCGCATCGGCGATCCAATCGTCGCCCGCATAGACGATCGTTTCAACGTCCGGCGACAAATCGCGAACGGCCGATTTCAACGCCAGCGTTTCGGCGAGGGACAACGTCCGGCGGTAAAAGGAAACGCCGCTTTCGTCGAAAATCTCCGCGCCGTTGCAGGCCAGAATGAAAACGGGAAAGCCCAGCGCGTCGGCGACGGGGCGGATGCCCGCGCGGCCGCGTCCCGACGCCAAAGCGAAGCGCACGCCCTTTTCAAAATGCAGGCGGCGGCAAACGTCCAGCGTGGCGGGCGAGATTTTCTTTTCAGAGTTTAAAAACGTGCCGTCGATATCCGACACGACCAGTTTGAATGACATTTCCTATTTTCCTTGCAGCAGGGAATCCAAAACGACGGCCAATCCGTCCTCGGCGTTCGAGGGGGCGACCAGATCAGCCGCGGCTTTGATGGCGTCGGGCGCGTTGCCCATGGCGACGCCCGTTCCCGCGAATTGCAACAAATCGACATCGTTGAAATTGTCGCCGAACGCGACAACGTCGCCGCGGTCGATGCCGTACAATTCGCACAAAGCGGCGGCGGCCGCCGATTTCGACGCTTTGCCCGCCATGATTTCCAGATACCGCGCCTGCGATTTGAAAATGGTGCATTGCGGAAATTCCGGTTTCAGGCTGTTTTCCAGCGCGTCGATCAGGTCGGGTTCACCCGCGCACAGGATTTTATGCACCGGATCAAACGGTTTCAACACCTGTTCGGGTTGCCCGACCAGCGGCCGTTTGGCGGTCGTTTCCTTTTCCAGATACAGAGCGGCCGTCCCGTCGTCAACGTCGGTGATCCAATCGTCGCCGGAAAACGTGTAGCTGACGGTTTCGGGAAAATCCGACCGGATTTTTTCACGCAGGGAAACGGCGGTCGCCAGCGTCATGGACTTGTCATACAAAACCGCGCCGTTTTCGTCCCACGCCAACGCGCCGCTGTACGCGATCAGGGGCGCGCGCAGCCCCGTTTCCCGCTGGATCGTGCGGATTGACGTCGGCATCCGGCCGGACACCAGAATAAAGGGTATGTCCGCGTGGCGCGCGACGCAGGCTTTCGTTCTGTCCGAAACCGTTTGTTCGGGGGTCAGGAACGTGCCGTCGATATCGCTGAAAACGATTTTACAAGTCATCTGTTTATTCCTTTGCGTGAAAAAGGCCGCGGACGGCCGCCATCCGCTCCGCCAGTCCGCTGGCGCCGTCGGGCATGGATTGCGGCAGGAAATGACGCCGGAACGCCGTCAGGGCGGCGGATTCGTCGGTCGTGTCGTATCCGATGTCCGCCAGCATTTCTTTGACGCCCTGTTCGGGCAAAGCAAATTCATCCGTCCACAGGCCGACGCCGTTTTCCGCCAGCGTTTTCCACGGGAACAGCTCGCCCGGATCGGTTTTGCGCGTCGGGGCGACATCGGAATGGCCGACGATGTTGTTCGCGGGGATGTTCCGGCGGCGAATGATGTCTTGGCACAATTCGATGACGGATTCGATCTGTCGGTCGGAAAAGGGGCGGTATCCGAATTCGTGGCCGGGGTTCGTGATTTCGATGCCGATCGACCGACTGTTCGTGTCTGTTTCGCCGCGCCAAAACGAAACGCCGGCGTGCCACGCGCGCGATTCCTCGTCCACCGGATTGTAAATGTCGCCGTTTTCAAAAACGACGTAGTGCGCGCTGACGCCGGACGACGGGTCGGTCAGCCTGTCCAGCGCGGCCTGTTCCGATTCCATGCCGGTGTAATGCAGGACGATCATGTCGATCGGCGATAAACGCCTGTTGAAATTCGGCGACGGGTAAATCAAAACGGGACGCATGAAAAAATCCTTTCGTTTCCGGATGACGCGGATTATTTTAAGGGCGTTTTTCATTTTTTCAAACAGGTATTTGATATGGAAGAAAAGGTTATGCCGACATCGCCCGAACGGCTGTTGGAATATTTGGGCGAATTGGGGATCGAGTACGTCAACACGCCGCACGCCGCGATTTTTACCGCCGAGGAGGGCGAAAAGGTCTGGAACGGCATCGCGGGAATGCATTGCAAAAACCTGTTTTGCAAAGATGCCAAAGGCAAACTGTGGCTGATCGTCGCGCCCGCGATGCAACGCGTCGATTTGAAAACCGTTCCCGTGCGGATCGGGTCGAAACGCCTGTCGTTCGCCAGCGCGGATCTGTTGTTTGAAACGCTGGGCGTGTTCGGCGGTTCGGTCACGCCCTTTTCCGTCGTCAACGACACGGAAAACCGCGTCACCGTCGTTTTGGACAAGGAAATGATGGAACAGGAAAAAATCAATTTTCATCCGCTGGTCAACACGGCGACGACGACCGTCACGCCCGACGGGTTGATGAAATTCATGCGCGCCTGCCGTCACGAACCGGTGATCGCTCCCGTATGCGAAGGCGAAGCTTGACAAACGCGTAAAAATATTACATAATGTGATATCGTTTCGGGTCTTCGGGGCTGATTGCTCCGCAGACCTTTTTTTATGCTTTGAACGGGGGAAGAATGGTCGATATCAAAATACCGTATAAATGGAAACCCAGAAAATACCAGCTGGATCTGTGGCGTTATCTGGAAAACGGCGGAAAGCGCGCGGTCGCCGTGTGGCACAGGCGCGCGGGAAAGGACAGCCTGTCCTTGAATTGGACGGCGGTGGCGGCGATGCAGCGCGTCGGCGTGTACTGGCATATGTTGCCGCTGCAAACGCAGGCGCGCAAAGTCGTTTGGGACGCGATCGACAAACAGGGCAGGCGCGTGATTGATCAGGTGTTTCCGAAAGCGTTGCGCAAGTCCGTCAATTCGCAGGAAATGAAAATCGAACTGCTGAACGGGTCGATCTGGCAATGCGTCGGGTCGGACGGGTACAATGCGCTGGTCGGGTCGAACCCCGTCGGCGTCGTGTTTTCGGAATATTCGATCGCCGATCCCGCCGCGTGGGACTTTATCCGCCCGATTTTGGCGGAAAACGGCGGGTGGGCGCTGTTCATCTATACCCCGCGGGGACGCAACCACGGGCTGAAACTGTTTGAAACGGCGCAAAATTCGCCGGACTGGTTCGCGCAGAAACTGGGCGTTTCGGAAACAAAAGCGATTCCGATGTCCGCGGTGGACGCCGAACGCGCGGCCGGTATGGACGACAGCATTATTCAACAAGAGTTTTTTTGTTCTTTCGACGCCGCACTGAAAGGCAGTTATTACGGAACGCTGTTGAACGATTTGGAAAACGGCGGGCGGATCGGGGGCGTTCCGTTCAATCCGGCCTTGCCCGTGACAACCGCGTGGGATTTGGGCGTCGGGGACAGCACGGCGATCTGGTTTTACCAGCAGAACGGCGCGGAGGTGTTTGTCATTGACTATTACGAATCAAGCGGTGTCGGATTGGATCATTATGTCAAGGTGCTGAAAAGCAAACCCTACGTCTATACCGATGACAACATCTTTCCCCACGACATCCGCGTGCACGAACTTTCCAGCGGCAAAAGCCGGCTGGATATTCTGGCAGGGCTGGGAGTGCGCGGCCGCGTTTTGGAACGGGCGAGCGTTGAAAACGGCATCGCCGCCGTCCGGCTGTTGCTGCCGCGGTGCCGGTTCGACAAGGAAAAGTGCGCCAAAGGGTTGGAGGCGCTGCGCCAATATCAGCGGGCGTGGGACGACGCGCGCAAGGATTTTCAGCCCCGTCCTTTGCACGATTGGACCAGCCACGCGGCGGACGCTTTCCGCTATCTGGCCATGGGGATCAGGGAACGGGCGCAAACCATGGAACGCCCGTATCGTCTGGCGGCGCGGGATTACAGGGATTACGATCCGCTGGCGGATTGAAATTCCGGCACAAAAAAAGCGGCTTTCGATTGAAAGCCGCTTTTCGATTCGTTCGGATTATTCACCGTAAACGATCGTGGTCTGTTTCGTGTACAGGAACAGAACCGTCGTCGTTTTGTAATCGACGTGGTGAACTTTGGTAATGTTGCCGTTCTTCATGGCGGCTTCGATGGACGCGTCGCCCGACGAGAACAGGATGATACCCGTCTGGGTCGCTTCGCCGCGTTTCAAGGGGCGAACGTTGTTGTTGACGAACATATTGTTCGGTGCGACGGCGTCAACGGCGACCGGCGAGAAAATCGCCATGTTCTGCGGAATGACGGCGCAAGCGGACATCATCATCGAACCGACCAAAACGGCCAACAAAGCAAGCTTTTTCATAAAACTCTCCTCAAAATATGAATCAACCGAAGGAACAGCTCCCCCTCCGGATGTGTCGAGTATAACCGTTTTGAGATATAAAACCAACATTAAAAATCAAAGCGTTTTCGCGGCGGATTCGTCCTTTTCGGCGTCGCGGTAGGACACGATTTGAACCGACACGCCTTTGCCGTCCGTTTCCTTGATCGAACCCATCAATTTCGCCATCAGCTCGCACGCCTTTAAAACCGTCGCGGATTGGTATTCGACCGCCCCCGTCGGCGCGCCGTTTTTATCCAAAACGGGCACGGGTCGGCGCGCGACCTCAATCACTTCCCTGACCGTGTTGATCAGATAATCGCTCATTTCTTCGGCGGAAAAGTTTTTTTTCCGCGTTGCTCCGGTCTTTTGCGTTTTTTTCAGCATAATTCCCCCTTGAAAAATAATCACATTATGTAATAACAAGTCGGAAAAGTCAAGATTTATCTGGAAAACGCGCCGTTCCGATTTTATACTGCGCCACGGTTTTACAACGGAGGATCAGCCATGCTGTCGTACCAACACATTTACCACGCGGGCAATTTGGCGGACGTTCACAAACACGCGTCCCTGTGCGTCGTGCTGCGCCATTTGACGCAAAAGGACAAGCCGCTGACCTATTTGGAAACGCACGCAGGGCGGGGCGTGTACGACCTGTCCGGCGCCGAGGCCGCGAAAACGGGCGAAGCGGCGCGCGGCTTTTTGAAAATGGCACAATCGGAAAAGTTGCGGTCGCATCCTTATTTCATGTTGGAAAAACGGCTGGAATCCGAAGTCGGCAAGAACCTGTACGCGGGATCGCCCTTTATCGCCGAAGCGTTGCTGCGCCCGACGGACACGCTGCATCTGATGGAACTGCATCCGCGGGAATATCAGGAACTGTACCGTTTCATGCGCTATCCGAACACACACCTGCACCACCGCGACGGGTACGAGGGCGGGTTGGCGCTGTGTCCGCCGACGCCGCGGCGCGGCATTATGGTCGTCGATCCCAGTTTCGAGGTGAAAACCGAATACGAAACGGCCGCGCGCTTTTTGCTGAAAGTCCATAAAAAATGGGCGGAGGGCGTTTTGTTCCTGTGGTATCCGGTTTTGGACGACGGCCTGCACATTCCCATGCTGGAAACGTTGAAATCCGCCGGATTGCCGAAATTCTACAACGGCGAAGTCATGTTCAAAGGCGTCAAAGAGGGCATGAAAGGCAGCGGCATCGTCATCGTCAACACCCCGTATGACAGCGAACCGGAATTAAACGCGATCAAGGATTGGTTCTGATGCGTCCGCGGATTGCCTTATTTTCATCGGGCGGCGTCATCTGTTGAGGCCGCCATAAAAAAACGTGCGCTTTTTTTGTTGCGCGGTTCGTTAATGCCCCTTATCCTGTAAGTAATTGCGGACGGGAAGTCTGTTCGCACCAGTGCCTGAAAAAGAGGCGCGGAGCTGTGAGAAGCTTTTTACATCAGCGGCGTTTGATATAAACGCCGACAATCCGTTTCGTATGATGCGGAACGGAATTATATCCCCGATTTTTTTACGGATCGGGGAGGTTTTGGCGTATGTTCAGAAGCCCCGATTTAAATCGGTCGGCTTTAAAGGTCAAACAGTCATTCTGATGTATGATTTCTCAACTCCCCGAGCCGCTTGACAGGCGGTTCACGGGGAATTTTTTTATGGCAAACGAAAAGCTTCATCACGCCAAAGCCGCCAAAAACGATGAATTTTATACGCAATATGCCGATATTCAGCGGGAAATGAACGCTTATCTGGATTTTAATCCGAATGTTTTTCGCGACAAAACGGTTCTGTTGCCCTGCGATGATCCGGAATGGAGCAATTTTACAAAGTTTTTCGCCCAAAATTTCGAGACGTTCGGGATAAAAAAGCTGATCAGCACCAGTTTTGCCGCCGAAAGCAAATCATACAAAACCGATTGGCAACCGACTTTGTTTGAACGTCAAAATCCCGCTTTTGATGTCGATAAAACAAGAATTAAGGGCAAAATTTTTACTTTGACGCGCGGTGAAAACGCGAAAGCGGATATTAACGCTTTGAAATGGCGGTATTTGGACGGTGACGGCGATTTTCGCAGTGCGGAAGTGACAAAACTGCGCGATGAAACGGATATAATCATTACAAATCCGCCGTTTTCTTTGTTCAGGCGGTTCTTGGAATGGATTATGGAGGCGCGGAAAGGTTTCGCCATTATCGCCAATCAAAATTCCGTTACATATAAGGAAGTTTTTCCATTGATTAAAAACAATGAAATTTGGTTCGGAAAAGGCTTCGCGGGCGGGGCAACGCATTTTATCAGCAATTATCAGGATTATGCGACGGCAAGCGATCACAAAGACGGAATGATCCGCGTGTCGGGCATTATTTGGCTGACCAATCTTGACCATGGCAGACGACATCAGCCTTTAACGCTGATGACAATGGCGGATAACCTGAAATACAGCAAACACAAAGAAATTCGGGAAACGTGTTATCAAAGATATGACAACTACGACGCGATCGAAGTGCCGTTTACCGATTCCATTCCGTCCGATTATAATGGCGCAATGGGCGTTCCAATCAGTTTTTTGGATAAATACAATCCCGAACAATTCGAAATCATCGGCGCGACCGAAAGCGAGGGCGTCGGTTTTTCAAACGGATTGTGGAAAGCGGAAAGCCGTGTTGCCCAGCCTTTGGTGAACGGTGTTAAAAAATATAAGAGAATTTTTATCAGAAAAAGAGGGTGAAATGAAAACGACTTTGAAACAAATAGCCGTGTCTGATTTATGCAAGGGCTTTGTCTATAACGAATTGGAGGGCAGGGGATTGTTCGGTTTGGACGGACGGTTGACGATTCAGCCCGAATATCAGCGCAATTACATTTATGCCGACGGGAAAAAAGATGTCGCCGTGATTGATTCGATGGTGAAAGGCTATCCTTTGGGATTGATTTATTTCAACAAAACGGGGGAGGATACTTATGAAGTCCTTGACGGACAGCAGAGAATTACAAGCATCGGACGTTTTTTGACGAATCGCTTTGCCGTCAAAGACCACAACGGTATGGAACAATACTTTGACGGACTGAACATTGAAACGCAAAAGAGAATTTTGGATACGGCGTTGTTGGTGTATGTGTGTTTTGGGACGGAAGCGGAAATCAAGGAATGGTTTAAAACAATCAATATCGCGGGCGTTCCGCTGAATAATCAGGAGTTGCTGAATGCCGTTTATTCGGGACCGTTTGTTACATTGGCAAAACAGGAGTTCAGCAATTCCCAAAATTCCAATGTCCAAAAATGGAGCGCCTATATCAACGGGGCGGTCAACAGACAGGATTATCTGGAATGCGCTTTGGATTGGGTCAGCTGCGGCAATATTTCAAGCTATATGTCGGCGCATCGGCAAGATTTGAATATCACGGAACTGAAGACATATTTCAACAGCGTCATAGATTGGGTGTCCGCCGTTTTTATTGATGTTGAAAATGAAATGCGCGGTTTGGAATGGGGGCGGCTGTACGAACTGTATCACGCAACGCCCTATAGCCCGCAAAAGGTTTCCGAACTGGTGAACGCTTTGTTTTCCGATCCGTTCGTGACGAATAAAAGAGGAGTGTTTGAATATATATTGGGCGGGGAAACGGATACAAAGCTTTTGCATATCCGTGTTTTCAACGAAGCAACCAAACGAACCGTTTATGCCAGCCAAACGGAAAAAGCCAAGCAAAAAGGCGTTTCCAACTGTCCTCTTTGCGCTGTTGGCGACAATGCAAACAAAACAAAAATCTGGAAGTTGTCCGAAATGGATGCCGATCATGTCAAAGCATGGAGCAAGGACGGCGCAACGCGTATCGAAAACTGCGAAATGCTGTGTAAAACGCATAACCGCGCCAAAGGAAACGCCTGAGTTTTCTTTGGTAAACGCACAAAAAAAACGCCGATTTGCTCGGCGTTTTAGATTTTTGGTGCCCCTGGCCGGAATCGAACCAGCACGATCGTAAGATCAACAGATTTTGAGTCTGCCGCGTCTACCAGTTCCGCCACAGGGGCCTCAAAACAATGAGGAATATAGCTGATTTTTCGCGTCTGTCAACAGAAAAAAGAAATTTTTTTCAAAAAAGCGTCAGATGTCCAAATCGTCCACGAACTTGGCGTGTTCCTGAATGTATTGGAAACGCAGCTCGGGTTTCGATCCCATCAGCTGTTCCACCAGTTCCGCCGTCATTTGCGATTCGTGCTGATCCTCTTCGCGGCGGGGATCGGGGATCAAAACGCGCAGCAACAGGCGTTTTTCCGGCGCCATCGTCGTTTCTTTCAGCTGCGACGGCGGCATTTCGCCCAAACCTTTGAACCGGCTGATGTCGATTTTCTGCGCGTTTTTGAATTCCTTTTTGATGATGCGGTCTTTGTCCGCGTCGTCGATCGCGTAGAACACCTTGCTGCCGTAAGCCAGACGGTACAGCGGCGGGACGGCCAGATACAGATGCCCTTTCTGGATCAGCTTGGGCATTTCGCGATAGAAAAACGTCATCAGCAGGGACGCGATGTGCGCGCCGTCCACGTCCGCATCGGTCATGATGATGATCTTTTCATACCGCAGGGCGTTTTCGTCATAGTTGTCCTTGCGCCCGCAGCCCAGCGCCTCGGTGATGTTGTTGATTTCCTCGTTGGCCAAAATCTTGTCCGTGGACGCGCTGGCGACGTTCAAAATCTTGCCGCGCAAAGGCAGAATGGCTTGCGTTTCGCGGTTGCGCGCCTGTTTCGCCGACCCGCCCGCGGAATCGCCTTCGACGATGAAGATTTCAGTACCGTGCGCCGACGTGCGGGAACAATCGGCCAGCTTGCCGGGCAGGCGCAGGCGTTTTGTCGCCGACGCGCGCGCCGTTTCCGTCTGTTTTTTCTTGCGCTGGCGTTCGGCGGAACGGTCCAGCACATGGGTCAGCAGGATGTTTGCGTTTTTCGTGTCGCCGGACAGCCAGTGGTCAAACGGATCCTTGATCGCCTGATCGACCAGACGCGTCGCTTCGGGCGAACCCAGCTTTTCCTTGGTCTGGCCTTGGAATTGCGGGTCTTTCATAAACAGGGAAAGCATGATGCCCGCCGATCCGACAACGTCTTCGGTCGTGATTTCCGCGCTTTTGCGGTTGCCGACCATTTCGGCGTAGCTGCGCAAACTGCGGGTCAGGGCGGTGCGCAGCCCCGCTTCGTGCGTGCCGCCCTGCGGCGTGCTGATCGTGTTGCAAAACGAACTGATGAAACCGGCGTCGGAATCCTCCAGCCAGTTGATCGCCCATTCGATGTGGCCGCGGCCGCCGGCCAGCTCCGCGCGTCCGGAAAACGGCTTTTGCGTGACGCAGGTTTCGTCTTTCAGGCGGTAGTTCAGGAAATCCTCCAGCCCGTTGGGGTATTTCAGCACCTCTTCGGCGGGCGTTTTGTCTTCGCCCGACAACAAAGCCGGATCGCATTTCCAACGGACTTCGACGCCTTTGAACAAAAACGCCTTCGATCGTGCCATGCGGAACAGGACGCTGGGTTTGAAACGCAGGCGTTCCCCGAAAATTTCCGTGTCGGGTTTGAAAATGACGGTCGTGCCGCGCCGGTTCGCCACCGTGCCGATTTTCTGCAGGGGGGTGGTCGGGACGCCGCGCGAATATTGCTGCATCCACACGCATTTGTCGCGCGCGACCTCCACCGTCATGGTCGAAGACAGCGCGTTGACGACGGCCATGCCGACGCCGTGCAGACCGCCCGAAACGGTATAAGCCTTGCCGCCGAACTTTCCGCCCGAATGAAGCGATGTCATGATGACTTCCAACGCCGATTTTTCCGGATATTTCGGGTGCGGATCGACGGGGATGCCGCGACCGTTGTCCTTGATGCGCAGGGAACCGTCGGCGTTCATTTCCATTTCGATGACGCTGGCGTATCCGGCGACGGCTTCGTCCATCGCGTTGTCCAAAATTTCCGCGGCCAAATGGTGGAACGACGTTTCATCCGTCCCGCCGATGTACATACCGGGGCGGCGGCGGACGGGTTCCAAACCTTCCAGAATTTCGATGTCTTTGGCGGAATATTCGTTGGTCGTTCCGGCCGCGGGGGCGTTGAATAAATCAGACATGATGCAATTTCATTCCTGTGTGTTATAAAGGCCGCTTTTTAAAGCGGGAGGGGCGAGCGCCCGTTTTATCGGATTTTTCCTGCGGAAAAGCTTTTGAAAATTCGGAAAACAGCGTTTCGGCGAACGCGTCGTCAAACGGCAGTTTACCCTTGTACCAATCGGGTTTCAACCTGTTTTCCCCGCCGCCGAACGCGACGAAACGGTGCGTCCACGCTTGTTCAACGCCCAGCGCGACGGCAAAGGGCAGGTGTTTGGCGTACAGGGCTTTGATCTTTTGTTCCGCGTTGCGCATGACGGCCAGCAGCGTGTCGTCCTGCGACGACAGGTACAGTTTGTAGCCCCGCGCGCTTTCCATAATGGAATCGCCCAAAGCGGACGGCGAACGCAACAGCACTTTGAACACGCCGATGCAAACGGCCAAAGCGTAAAAGAAAACGGTCGTCGCGGCGGTCGTCTGGACGGCATACCAAACGCCCAATCCGGCGGCGGCGGCGATCAGGGGCGTTAAAACGGCGGCGGCGCGCAGGACGGCTCTTTTGCTGTTTTTGAAACCCTCTTCGCGGATCAGGCAAAAAATTTTCATTCCGATGATAACAGCGGGGATCAGGCAGATCGCGGCGGCCGCGGATGTCATTGCCGTGATCGCCGGAAACAGCGAAATCGACGACAGGGCGACGACGGCGACGACGGCCATCAGGATGCCGAATAAAAAGTAGGTGTGCGGGAACGACGTGAATTTCCGGCGGTATTCCGCGGCCACCCCTTTCTGCAATCCGGCCATGATCCGTTTCAACCGCAAAACGTTGACGCCGGTCAGGGTGAACGACGTGTCGTCCTTTGAAAACAGGCGGGCGGCGATTTTCCGTTCCTGCGCCGTCAGAGTGTTCTTTTTGTCCGTCAGCTTGACCAGAACGGGCGTGCCGTCGCTTTGTTCGTCAAACGCCAGAAAACCTTTCGCTGCCATATCCAGCAATAAAATGAACAGCGATTTCGGCGTCACCTTTTTCGCGGCGGCGTAGTTTAAAACGGCGGGGCTGAGGTCGCCGCGCTGCAGCGGGGCGGCTTTGATATCGGGGGCGGCGCGGTTTTTGCGCAGGCTGATCCATGTCGCCAGATAGTACGACAGGACGAACAGAAACGCGATCAAAGCGACGGCGGTCGTGCCGTGTTCAATAATGAACCTGTCCACTTTGCCGCCCTGCAGCATCAGGGACGGCGTTTTTTCCGACCAGTTGGCCAGAATGGTCATGCCCTCGTACGCCGCCAGCGGGAACGTCAGGATGTAGGACAGGTTGTTTTCCTTGTCCTTTGATATTTTATAATTGTTGCCGACGCCTTCGGGGCCGCCGGTGACGGCCGTTTGGGAATACAGGGTGGAATCGGGCGGGAAAATGACGACGGCGCCGGCGCGCATGACGGGAATGTCCCAATGCGATCCGGTGATGTCCCAGATCAGTTCTTTGAAATCGGGGATTTCCGCGTCGCCGGAGTTTTTAAACTCGGCGATTTTATTAAAGTACAGGTAGGTGATCTGGTAAACGTGCGTTCCGGCCGCCAAAGGCGCGTCGGCGCGGAATTCGACCTTGACGCCGTTCATGTCTGGTTTGAACACGGCGGAAACGGGCGCTTTGTCCAGAGTTGCCTCTAAAACGGTCAGGTTCGTGCGGTATTTCCGCCCCGTCCGGTCGGCGTGGTATTTCGGGAACAACCGGTCGATGCCGTAAAAATCCGTTTCGGACGGTTCGACGACGCGTTCAATGGTTTCCGTGACTTTCAGCGCGCCGTTGCCCAGAATTTCAATGCGGCTGAAGAAATAGGGAATGTGCTTTAAAAACGGGACTTCGACAAACGTGTCGGGCGGAATGAACGCGGCGGTTTTTTCGCCGTCGTAATCCAGTGCCAGAAACTTGGGTTCAATGCCGACTTTGCGGCCGGTAGGCTCCACGACCGTTTGCGACGCGGGGCGGGAACGGTCGGAAAACACGGGCGGCGCGGCGGGGGCGGTTTTCTGTTGCTGTTTCGCGCCGAACAGGCGGCGGCGGGCGCGTTCCAGCGTGTTTGCCAAAGCGTTCGACGATTTCGTTTTGATGTTGCCGCCCAGCTTCGGTTTTTTGCCGGACGAATTCGAGTTGTCGAAAAACACGAGGGTGCCGCTCGCTTCGGAAATGGTGGTCGCGTTCGGCACGGTGTAGGGGCTTTGCCCGCCTTTTCCGTCAAAGGAATCCAGAATTTCGGCCATGTCCGTGTCGATCGTCACGTCCGCGGCGGCCGCCGGAAGCGGCGCGAATCCGGCCGACAGGGTGATTGTGGCGACAGCGAATAAAATACGGCGCATCAAAATGGCGGCTCCTTTGGCAAAAACGGGCGGAAAACGGCCGTTTCCGGTTCAAAACATTTATAATTTCTTAATTTTTAACCGATTTGTCCGCGCCGCGCAATATTTTAAAACGTGAAAATCGAACTTTAAACCGGCGGCTGATTGGTGTATAGAAAGGGCGGTTCGTTTTTTTAATAAAGGAAAATGCCATGAACGCCATGTCCCTGAACAAGGATAAGATCAAAATCCTTTTGCTGGAGGATTTGCACGCCAACGCCGAAAATTATTTCAGAAGCCACGGGTACGAAAATCTGGTGGTTTTGAAAAACGCTTTGGACAACGAAGCGTTGAAAGAGGCGATCGCCGACGTTCACATGATCGGCATCCGTTCCAGAACAAAGCTGACGGCCGACGTATTTGACGCGGCGAAAAAGCTGATGGCGGTCGGGTGTTTCTGCATCGGGACGAATCAGGTCGATTTGAACGCCGCCAAGGCGCACGGCATCCCCGTGTTCAACGCGCCGTATTCCAACACCCGTTCGGTGGCCGAACTGGTGATCGGCGAAATCGTGATGCTGATGCGCGGCATCCCTCAGCGCAACGCGGCCGCGCACGCCGGCGTGTGGCTGAAAAACGCCAAGGGGTCGATGGAGGTGCGCAACAAGGTTCTGGGCATCGTCGGATACGGCCACATCGGCACGCAGGTTTCCGTCATGGCCGAAGCGATGGGCATGAAAGTGCGTTTTTACGACATCGTTGACAAACTGGCGCTGGGCAACGCGCAGGCGTGTTCTTCGCTGTCCGAACTGCTCAGCGTTTCCGATGTCGTCAGCCTGCACGTCCCGCAGACGCCGCAAACGAACAATATGTTTTCCAACGCCGAATTTTTCGCGATGAAGAAAGGGGCGTTTTTCATCAACGCCGCGCGCGGTAGCGTCGTTGACATCGACGCGTTGGAACACGCGCTGGACGAAGGGCAGATCGCGGGGGCGGCGCTGGATGTGTTCCCCAAGGAACCCGCCGACAAATCCGAAGAGTTCGTGTCCCCCCTGCGTAACATGAACAACGTGATCCTGACTCCGCACATCGGCGGTTCGACGCAGGAGGCGCAGGCCAACATCGGGTTGGAGGTCGCGGAACGTCTGGTGAAATATTCGGACAACGGTTCGACGCTGGGCGCGGTCAACTGCGTCGAAGTGTCCCTGCCGGTTCAGGAATCCGGAAAAACGACGCGTTTCATGCACATTCACAAAAACGTTCCCGGCGTGTTGAGCGCGATCAACGGCGTCCTGTCCGAACACGGCCTGAATGTCAGCGGCCAGTATCTGCGCACGGACGGCGAATACGGTTATGTCGTCGTTGACGTGGACGGGCATTTGGAAAACGCGCACGATTTGCAAAAAGAGCTGGAGGCGATCAACGGAACGCTGAAGGTGCGTTATTTGTTCTAGGCGGCGTTTTTTCCTCTTTGCTTTTCGCGAACAAAAAGCTACTATAAACTCAAACGCGGCGTTTTTGCGCGACAGGTGCGGCCGCGACGGTTTGATATGTTTGTTTCGCTTTCGGGCGGGAATTTATTTTTTAAGGAGTGCGGCATGGACGAAGTGAATTTGATTTCTGCAAGAAAGGATACTCTTGCGCTGGTTTTGGCGGGCGGCAAAGGGTCGCGTCTGAAAAACCTGACGGAAATACAGGCGAAACCCGCCGTGCCGTTCGGCGGCAAATTCCGGATCATCGACTTTCCGCTGTCGAACTGCATCAACTCCGGCATTCGCAGAATGTGCGTTTTGACGCAGTACAAAGCCCACAGCCTGATCAAACACATCCAGCGCGGGTGGAGCTTCCTGCAGCCCGAATTGAACGAATTCGTCGAAATCTGGCCGGCGCAGCAGCAAACGTCCGACGAAGTGTGGTATCAGGGCACGGCCGACGCCGTTTACCAGAATTTGGAAACGATTCGCGACCACGCGCCGAAATACATTCTGATTTTGGCCGGCGACCACATTTACAAGCAGGACTATTCCAAAATGCTGAAACAGCATATCGAAGCCGGCGCCAAGGCGACCGTTTCCTGCATCGAAGTGCCGATCGAAAACGCGCACGAATTCGGCATTCTGGACGCCGACGTTGACGGCAACATCATTCGCTTTGTCGAAAAACCCAAAAATCCGCCGTGCATTCCGGGCAAGCCCGACCGTTCTTTCGCCAGCATGGGGATTTACATTTTCGACGCCGATTTCCTGATCGACTTGTTGGAAAAGGACGCGCAGGACAAAAACTCGTCCCACGATTTCGGCAAAGACATCCTGCCGTCGCTGGTCGGCAAGGAAAAGATGATCGCCCACCGTTTTCAGGACAGCTGCGTGTTCAACAAAACGGACGAAGCTTATTGGCGCGATGTCGGCACGCTGGACGCGTATTGGGAAGCCAATCTGGATCTGACCAATGTCATTCCCGATTTGGATCTGTACGATTCCCGTTGGCCGATTTGGACGTTTCAGGAACAGAATCCCGCCGCGAAATTTGTGTTTGAAAGCGATTTGAGAACCGGCGTCGCCGTCAAATCCCTTGTTTCCGCCGGATGTATCATTTCCGGCGGCACGGTACGCCATTCGCTGCTGTTTTCATCGGTGCGCGTCCATTCGTTTTCACTGATTGAAGATTCGGTCGTTTTGCCGAATTGCGTGATCAACCGCCACGCTCGCGTTAAAAAGGCCATTCTGGCGCAGGGGTGCGTCATTCCGCGCGGTCTGGTCATCGGTGAAAATCCGGAAGAGGACGCCAAGTATTTCTATGTGACGGAAAAGGGGGTTGTTCTGGTGACGCCGGCGATGCTGGCGAAATTGCCGCCCGCGCCCGAACTGTCGTAAGGTTTTCAAAAGGCGGGGGCTTGTTCCCCGCCTTTTTCAAAGGGGCAAGGCGATGTTTTCACTCACCCGCCGGCTGGTCGGATGTCGGGACGCGATAGACAGGTTTTTGTGGCTGGTCAAATGGCCGGTCGGGATCGGCGCGCTGCTGGTGCTACCCGCGGCGGTTAAAACGTTTGAACGCTATTACGTCATCCGGAACCAGCTGAACTGGCACAACCTGATTTACTTCGCGATCGGCGCCGGATTTTTCGCGACGGTGCGCGTTGCGTTTTTGATGCGGCGCGGGGCGGCGGAAACGTTGGAACACGAAATGACGCACACGCTGTTCGCCATGGCAACCCTGCATTCCGTGCACGATATGAAAGTCAACGAAAACGGGGGCGGTTCCATGTCCTTTTCCGGCAAAGGAAACTGGATGATTGCGCTGGCGCCGTACTTTTTTCCGCTGGCCGCTTTCACCATGATGTTTTTTTCAACGCTGGTCAGCCGGATCGCCGGTTTCACGCCGGATTGGGTGTATATCGGGCTGGGGGTGGCCATGGGTTACAATCTGTTTTCCTTCGCGGAGCAACTGCATCCCCGTCAAACGGATTTCAAAGCCGCGGGATACCTGTTCACCATATGCTTTCTGCCGGCGGCCAACTGCCTGTCGTTCGGGACGGTGTTCGCGTTTGTGGAACGCGGCGGCAAGGGTGTCGCGTTTTTCTACCGCCTGATCGCCTATTATACAAAGCAGGACTGGGCGGCCGTCATGAACTGGTTTTAAAGGATCAGGCTCTGGCCTTCTCTGGCGGCGAACAGCCGCGGATCGGCGTTTTTGGCGTCCTGTTCGATTTGACGCATGATGTCGTCCGTATGTAGCGGGGCGTGGTGGAACAGCGCCGTTTTCTTGACGTTCGCCATTTGCGTCAGACGGGCGGCTTCGCGCCAAGTGGAATGTCCCCATCCTTTGAACGATTCGTATTCCAACGGCGTGTACATGGCGTCGAAAATCATCAGATCGCTGTCCGCGACGAAATCGGCCAGCTCGGCGACGCCGGCGGGCGAAGAATGTTCGTAATCGGAAATGTAGGAAACGGATTTGCCCTGATAGTCCAGCCGGTATCCGGTCGCGCCGTTCGGGTGCGCCAGCGGCCGCGTGCGAAGCGCCGCCCGACCGTCAAACAGCGAAAAGCTTTCGGAAGGTTTGAAATCGTGAAAATGCAGAACCGAAGGGATCATGTGCATTGGTAAAGGGAAAAACGGTTCCGACATCAACACGCCAAAGACTTCCTCGGCCGTTTGACCGTTCGGCAGTCGGGCGGCATGAATATTCAGGCTGGCTGTTTCCTGAAAAGCCGGATAAAAAAAAGGAAATCCGCAGATGTGATCCCAGTGCGTGTGCGAAACCAGCATGGTGACGCGGTTGATCAACCGCTTGGCCAGACTGATTCCCAGCGCGCGAATTCCGGAGCCGGCGTCAATAACGACCGTTTCCCCGTCCAAATCGACTTCGACGCAGGAAGTGTTGCCGCCGTACACGGTGTGTTCCGCAGAACAGCACGGTATGCTACCGCGCACTCCCCAGAAAGTAATTTTAACAGGCATCAGCCGAAATCCTTGTCTTTATCGTTCACCTTTTTACCATAATCCGATCGGTTCGTGCTGTGACGAACGGCATAAACAAACCGGATAAAATACATTATGCGGCAAAAAGGTTAAAGAAGGACTGAACGACGCGCGGGATTGATTTTTCGCGCGGTTTTTATATACTTGGCACAGGCGGCCGTCCGCCGCCGCGAAAAGGAAAGGATCGGGAAGATGAAAAAATTTTTGACGCTTGTTTGTTTGACGGCGGCGCTGGCCGCGGAGGCGATGCCGGCGGCGGCTCAGCAAATCAAAGAGGTCAAACGGCTGCCGACGTGTCTGGATTTCGCCGATGTCTATTCCCGAACGGTTTTGGGAACGGCGCAATTTTCCCCGCAAGAGGAGCAGGAAATGCAGAATCTGGCGTCGATCATGATGGGGTACGTTTCCGCGTTGCAGGACATTTACGGCAACCGGTTGGTCGGCATGACCGCGGCGGATAACGAATGGTCGCTGTTGGAAAAGGTCGCGCGGTTTTGCAGCCAGAATCCGCAGCTGACGTTCCAGCGCGCCGTCCGGTCGATTCCCGCCGTGTCGCAGACGATTCAGGCGTTGCAGGATCAGGAATTCAAACGCTGCACCAACTATATTGAACAAACGAAACCGACGATCTGCTCTTCTTATAAACAAAATTAGCTCTTTAAATCCCGACGGAACAAGCCTATATCTTTGACAACTTGGTTTTCAAAAAAACGGGGGCGGGCATGGATTATATCAAGATCCGCGGGGCGCGGGAACACAACCTGAAAAACGTCGATCTGGACATTCCGAAAAACAAACTGGTCGTCGTGACGGGGCTGTCGGGGTCGGGCAAATCGTCGCTGGCGTTCGACACGCTGTACGCCGAAGGGCAGCGCCGCTATGTCGAAAGCCTGTCCGTCTATGCGCGCCAATTCGTCGATTTGATGAAAAAGCCCGATGTCGATTTGATCGAAGGGCTGTCCCCCGCGATTTCGATCGAACAGAAAACAACGTCGCACAATCCGCGTTCCATCGTCGGTACGGTGACGGAGATTTACGACTATATGCGTTTGCTGTGGGCGCGCGTCGGCGTGCCGTATTCGCCCGTAACGGGATTGCCGATCGAAAGTCAAACCGTTTCCCAAATGGTGGACAAGGTCACGGCGATGCCGCAGGGGACGAAGCTACTGCTGTTGGCGCCGGTTGTGCGCGGGCGCAAGGGCGAATATAAAAAGGAAATCGGCGAATACCGGAAAAAAGGGTTCCAGCGGCTGAAAATCGACGGGACGGTTTACAATATTGACGAAACGCCGGAACTGAACAAGAATTTCAAACACGACATCGCCGTCGTCGTCGATCGCGTGGTCGTCAAGGACGGCATCGAATCCCGTCTGGCCGAATCGTTTGAAACGGCTTTAAATCTGTCCGACGGGTTGGCGGTCGCGGAAAACGCGGAAACGGGCGAACAGACGATGTTTTCGTCGCGCTATTCGTGTCCCGTGTCGGGCTTTACGATCGACGAAATCGAACCGCGTCTGTTTTCGTTCAACAATCCGCACGGCTATTGCCCCGAATGTGAGGGATTGGGCGTCAAGCTCTACATTGACCCCGATTTGGTCGTTCCCGATAAGGAAAAACGCCTTGACGAGGGGGCGATCGCGCCGTGGTCGGGCGCGAACGGCGAAATCTATCCGTGGCACAGGGAAGCCCTGTACGGGCTCAGCCGCCGTTTTCATCTGGATCTGGCGCAACGGTGGTGCGATCTGGACGAAGAAACGCAACAGGCGATTTTGTACGGAACGCCGACGTTCGAGGGCGTCATTCCGAACCTGAACCGCCGTTTTCTGGAAACCGATTCCGAATATATGCGCGAAGAGATCCAGAAATTCCAAAACAACATCGTGTGCGAACACTGCCACGGCAAACGTTTGCGCCCCGAAGCCCTCGCGGTCAAAATCGACGGCAAGGACATCGCCGACGTGACGAATATGTCGATCGCCGAAGCGCGCGAATGGTTCGGCGGCGTGACGGAGCGGCTGAAACCGCAAAACCGCGAAATCGCCGGCAGAATCCTGCGCGAAACGAACGAACGGCTGGATTTTTTGATCAACGTCGGGCTGGGGTATCTGTCGCTTGGGCGTTCGTCGGGGACTTTGTCGGGCGGGGAAAGCCAGCGTATCCGTCTGGCGTCGCAAATCGGGTCGGGGCTGACGGGCGTTTTGTACGTTCTGGACGAACCGTCCATCGGTTTGCACCAGCGCGACAACGACCGGCTGCTGGCGACTTTGTTCCGTCTGCGCGATCTGGGCAACACGGTCATCGTCGTCGAACATGACGAAGACGCCATGCGCGCCGCCGACATGCTGATCGACATGGGACCGGGGGCGGGGGCTTTGGGCGGCAGCGTCATCGCCGCCGGCACGCCGCAGGAGGTCGCCGACAACCTGAACAGCCTGACGGGACGCTATCTGTCGGGGACGAAGCGCATCGCCGTTCCGGAAAAACGGCGCGCGGGCAACGGGAAATTCCTGACGGTCGTCGGGGCGCGGGTGCACAACCTGCGCGACATTGACGTGAAATTCCCGCTGGGGACGTTTACCTGCGTCACGGGCGTGTCGGGCGGCGGCAAGTCTTCGCTGGTCATCGAAACGCTGTACAAAGGGCTGGCGAAAGCGTTGAACGGCACGCGGCTGAGCGTCGGCGACCACGACCGCATCGAGGGGTTGGACAACATCGACAAAGTGATCGACATCGACCAATCGCCGATCGGGCGCACGCCGCGCAGCAACCCCGCGACCTATACGGGCGTGTTTTCGCAGATTCGCGAATGGTTCGCCGGATTGCCCGAAGCCAAACTGCGCGGGTACAAGGCGGGACGCTTTTCCTTTAACGTCAAGGGCGGGCGGTGCGAAGCCTGTCAGGGCGACGGCGTTTTGCGCATCGAAATGCACTTTCTGCCCGATATGTACGTCCAATGCGACGAATGCAAAGGTACGCGCTACAACCGCGAAACGCTGGAGGTCAAATACAAGGGCAAATCCATCGCCGACGTTCTGGACATGACGGTGGACGAGGCGGTCGTGTTTTTCGACGCCGTCCCGTCGATTAAAAACAAGCTGACGCTGCTGCAACGTGTGGGGCTGGGATACATCAAGCTGGGGCAGTCCGCGACGACCCTTTCGGGCGGCGAAGCCCAGCGCATCAAATTGTCCAAGGAGCTGTCCAAAAAAGCGACGGGGCGCACGGTCTATATTCTGGACGAACCGACGACGGGACTGCATTTCGAGGATATCGCCAAGCTGTTGGACGTTTTGCATCAACTGGTGGATCAGGGCAACACGGTCGTCGTCATCGAACATAATCTGGAGGTCATCAAAACGGCCGACTGGATCGTCGATATGGGCCCCGAGGGCGGCAACGGCGGCGGAACGGTCGTCGTCGAGGGAACGCCCGAACAGGTCGCAAAATGCGAACAAAGCTATACGGGCAAGTATTTGAAAAAATACCTGAAATGACAAAAGGGCGTCCGCGGCGGGCGCCCTTTTCATAACCGTATGGCGGGATCAGCGCGCTTTGTGCGCCAGCCGCCGCATCACGGCCGGATGAATTTTTTCACCGGATTGCGTTTGCGTCTGCGCTTTCGCCGCCATGGCTTTTTCCTGCGACATAAAGCGGTAGTGCTTGCTTAAATCCTTGAACCCCTCCAACACTTCGGTCGGGCGGTTGGTGTCGTTCATCTGTCCCAAATGTTCCGCCGTCGTCAGTTTGTAATTCGGATCCTGACAGAAAACCGTGTAACAGCGCATCGTCGCTTCGTCAATGACGGTGCCGCCTTTTTGCCATGCGTAGTTCATTCCCAGTGTGACGGCCGCCGTTCCGTCCGAACGGACGTTGTCGCCGACCATGACGGCGGTTGACGGGTCTTTGACGCCCATGTCGTCCAGAATTTTCTGCATATTCTTGGGGTTGGGCTTGTTCGTTTTGGGCGGCAGGACGACCAGCTTGTCCCCCAGCGTGTTGCGCAGCTCCTCGGCCTTTCCTTTGACGGGTTTGCGGACGACCTGTCCGTCTTTCAAATCGGGCAGGACGTACAGGCCGTCGATCATATCGGCCGTGATGCCCATTTTCGCCAGACGCGGGACGCAGACGGATTCGCGGGAATCCGTGTAAAGGACGAATTTCGCGCCCGACGATTTGATTTTATTGATCGTGGCCAGAACGCCTTCGTACAATTCGGCCTTGCTTTTTTCCTTGTCCCATTCGTGGAAAATCTTTTCCTGTTCCTTTTCCATTTCGGGCGAGGTCGGTTTCATCGACGGGGTGCAGGCGACATCCATACGCAAATCCTTGCCGATATAGGGGCCGGAAATGTGCTTCATGCTGTCGGGGACGTGCGCCAGCATATCCTGTTCCAAATCGGCGCGGTCGCGGCCGTGCAACTTGGCCAGTTTGTCCATAGCGGCGTCCAGCGCGTTGCCCCATGCGCCGAATTTGTCCGCGATCGTGTTGTCGATATCGCTGACGACCAGACTGACGGTTTTTTTATCGGCCATGATGTTTTCCTTTTGCTATGGATGAAACGATTTTTCCCTTTATAGCAGAAAAAACGGTAAAAGGAAAGCGTCTTTTTGTCTATGGACGGAAGCGGCTTTCGGGATGCCTTGCTTTTAAAGCGTTTTAAAAGACATATGGACAAAAAGGCTATTTTCCGGCCGCGTCGCCGCATTTTGAAAAATCGACCTTGAACATGGAGTATGGCGGCGGGGTGTTGAAATCCTCCGTAATGCCGCAGGGCAGATCCTTGCCGGACATCAGGCGCGCCAGCAAACCGTCGCTCCGCGCTTTTTTGAAAAAGGTGTAGCGTTTGTTCATGTTGTAAAACAGATCGGGTTCGGCATCCACTTCCAAAAACACCAAAATGGCCTTGATCCGGTGCTTTTTCATCAACGCGACGCTTTCGTCCATGTCCAGAGAATACAGCATGAAATGGTCGTCAACGATGCCTTCGATATTGCGGTGATAGGGCGTGCCGACGACCGGTTCGTCCAGTTTCCAAATGATTTCGGGGCCGCTGGACGTGTCGGACAGGACGGCGCCTTCCCGATCCGGCAGATAGGGGGCGACGATGTCGATCGGCGGCCGGCGCAGAACCATCATTCGGTTGACGGAAATGTAGTTGACCGCCAGATACGCGGCGAACAGGACATAGACGGCGGCCAGAAACGCGCCCTTGACCTTGTCGGAACGGGGCGTTTTGTCGGCGCGCAGCGAAAAGGCGACGGCCAGAATGTACGGTGTGAACAGCGACGACAGGCGCGCGTACCGGATCGATTTCATCGACAGCAGCGTCAAAAACAGCAGCGGCGGCAAAACGGTGATCAGAACCGCCCTTTTCTTTGCGGGGCAGAACGGTAGCAACGCCACGCCGATGACAAAGACCAGCAACGACGGCGCCGATCCCAGAAAGAAACGCACCCAGTCGCGAATGGCGGGTTGCAGTTCGACGATGTTATCCGCCCAGATGCCTTTGATGATCGGCGGAAAGTGGGGGGCGAAAACGACGGCCGGCGTGAAGCACAGCAGCAACAACCCCGCAAAAGCCCCCGTCAGGAACGTCAGCGCGCCCGCCCTGCGCCAAAAGGACGCGAGCATTCCCTTGTCCTGCATCAGGGACAGCAGAATCATGGCGGCGGCGGTGAAACCGGCGACGACGACCGTTAAAAAGGACAGCCGCCCGTTGTCGGGGCTGAAGAACCCCTCAAACGGCGGATTGACGGCCAGACACAGCAACGCGGCCGTGAAATAGTAAAAACAGAAAACGGCGCAGGCGCGGGCGGAAATCTTTCCCGCCATAAACAGGATGGCCAGACCGGTCAGCAATCCGTAACAGATCAGAAGCCCTTCGATCGACGTCCACAACCCCAACGCGGCGGCGACACCGGCGATCCGCAGATCTTTTTTATCGTCCGTGAACAGAAAGCGCACCAACCCGCCCGCCGTGACGAAACAGAAAAAGGCCGTCAGGGCGTGGTGGTCGGGTTTGATCAGGATGTACGTTTCCGTGACCGACGGCTGTACGAACAGCAAACACACGGCGATCAGCCGCACGATCGGCCCGACGGCCGGCCGCAACCCCCACACCAAAGCGACGGCCGACAAAACCAGAACGCCCGTTTGGAAAATGTATCCGCCCCAGAACACGGCCTCTTTCAACGGAAAGAACAAAAAGGCGGGGAGCGAGAAAAACAGCCAGAACAGATCCGTGATGCGCGTGAAATGCAATACTTCGCCGAACGGATAGTTGGAATGCATATACGGCGTTTCCGCCCAGTTTTTCGATTGCAGGAAATCCAGCACGCGGCGGGCGTGGGTGTAGTTGTCCGTGTCCGGATACCAATCCCCCAGTTCGGGCAGAACCGCCAGCTGGGAAATCAGGACGAAGAGGGCGATCAGCAAATATTCGTGCTTTTTATAGAAAGCGTACATGAAACCATCCTTTATGCCGTTCGGCCGTAAAGGATACGGAAAAACCTTTCCGGCGTCAAGGCGGCTTTACCCGTTGCCGCCGACGGTGATTTTGGAAATGCGCACGGACGGCTGGCCGACGCCGACGGGGACGGTCTGTCCGCCTTTGCCGCACGAACCGACCCCCTGATCCAAACAAGCGTCGGTCGCGACCATGTCGATCGCGTTCATGACTTCGATGCCGCTGCCGATCAGGGTCGCGTCCTTGATCGGGGCGGTGACCTTGCCGTTTTCGATCAGGTACGCTTCGGCCGAGGTGAACACGAATTTGCCCGACGTGATATCTACTTGTCCGCCGTGGAACGATTTGGCAAAAACGCCTTTTTTCACCGAAGCGATCAGTTCGTCGGGATCTTTGTCTCCCGCGGTCATGAACGTGTTCGTCATCCGCACCTGCGGGGCGCAGGCAAAGGATTCGCGCCGCCCGTTGCCCGTCGGGGCGCGGTTCGTCAGCCGCGCGTTCAGCCGGTCGAGCATATAGTTTTTCAAAATGCCGTCTTCGACCAAAACGGTGCGCTGCGACGGCGTGCCTTCGTCATCGACGGCGATCGACCCGCGGCGGTCGGGCAGGGTGCCGTCGTCAACGATCGTGATGCCTTTGGCCGTGACCCGTTCGCCCGTTTTTCCGGAAAAGACAGAGGATCCCTTGCGGTTGAAATCGCCTTCCAATCCGTGGCCGACGGCTTCATGCAGCAAAACGCCGCACCATCCGGAACTGAGGACGACGGGCATTTCGCCGGCGGGGGCGGGGACGGATTCCAGATTGACCAAAGCGGCGCGCAACGCTTCGTCGGCGGCGGATTTCCAAACGTTTTCCGTGATGATCCGATCGTAAAGGTAACGGCCGCCCAACCCGAACGAACCGCTTTCCAACCGGTCGCCGTTTTTCACGACGACGCTGATCATCAAATTGACCAGCGGACGGATGTCGCCGGTTTCGCCGCCGTCCGCGCGGATGATCCTGACGGCCTGCCATTCGCCGGACAACGCCGCGGACACTTGGACGACTTTGGCGTCTTTGGCGCGCAGATAGGCGTCGATTTGTCCCATCAAGTCGATTTTGTGTTCAAAGGGGACGAGCGGCAGCGGGTTTTCATCCGTATATAGCTTTTTCGGCGCGGCGCATTCGGGGGAATACAGTGTTCCCGCCCATCCCGATTTGACCGGCGCGATGTTGCGCGCGGCGTGTTCCAACGCGGCTTGCGTCAATTCGTTTGAAATGGCGTAGGCGCAGGTTTCCCCGCAAATCGCGCGCAATCCGAATCCGGCCGTCGCGTCGAACGACGACGTTTTGATCCGTCCGTCGTCCAGCGTCAGCCGTTCGGACAGGCGGTGTTCCAAAAACAGTTCGCCGTCGTCGCATCCGGCCAGCGCGTCTTGAACAGTTTTTTTTGCGCAATCCTTATCCATTTGATTAAAAAACAAATTGTCGGCGACGGTCAAATCGGTCATAACGTTTCCTTTCTTTTTCGGGAATATCTGTTATATTTAGAACGATTCGCAAAAAAATGCTTTAAGAAAAAACGGGCGCGCGAATTTTTTTAACAGAATGTTTCTAAAAAGCAGGAGCTTTAATCATGTTTCCCTTGATCGGCATTTTAGTCGTCGTCGCCAGCGTCGCGGGCGGTTACGCGTGGGGCGGCGGGCATTTCGGCGTGTTGTGGCAGCCGGGCGAGTTTTTGATCATCGGCGGCGCGGCGTTCGGCGCGTTTTTGATATCCAATCCGCCGTCGGTCGTTTTCGCGACGTTCAAAACGCTGCCCCGCATATTCGCCAAACCGCGTTATGACAAAAAAAGCTTTTCCGAAGCGCTGGCGATGCTTTACGCCTTTTTCCGGTTGGCGCGGGCGAAAGGGAACATGATGTTGGAACAGCACGTCGAAAAACCGGAAAACAGCGACATTTTCAAACAGTTCCCCCTGATCACAAAGGACGCGGAGGCCATGGATTTCATGACCGGCTATATGCGGCTGCTGACGTTCGGGACGCTGGCGCCCTACGAGGTCGAATCCGTCATCGACGCGGAAATGGAGGGGATACAGCATGAAAAGGAATCGCTGTCCGCCGGTTTGAACCGTGTCGCCGACGCTTTGCCGGGGCTGGGCATCGTCGCCGCGGTTTTGGGTGTCATTCACACGATGGGCGCGTTGAACGAACCGCCCGAAGTGTTGGGCAACCTGATCGGCGCGGCGCTGGTCGGAACGTTTTTCGGCGTGCTGATGGCCTACGGCTTTGTCGCGCCGCTGTCCGCGGCCGTCGCCAA
Source organism: Alphaproteobacteria bacterium UBA6324 (assembly GCA_002439085.1). GTDB lineage: Bacteria > Pseudomonadota > Alphaproteobacteria > CAAGCB01 > CAG-977 > UBA11549. The sequence continues at coordinate 110,335 of DJSW01000007.1, read as the reverse complement.
CGTGTCCAACCCCGAACTGGAATACCTGAATTTGATCAAGGCCGCTTTGTTGGGGCATATTCAAGGCTACGCGCCGCAGGTGTCGGTCGAATTCGCGCGCAAATCCCTGCCGCCGGAGGTGCGCCCGACCTTCGCCGAAATCGACGCGATTTGTGAAAAGCTCTGACGCGGGGAGGGGGGCATGGCTGAAAACGGTGAACGGCCGGTTGTCGTCAAACGCGTGAAAAAGGGCGGACACGACGCCCACGGCGGGTCGTGGAAAGTCGCCTACGCCGATTTTATGACGGCGATGATGGCGTTTTTCCTGCTGATGTGGATTTTGCAGACGACATCCAAGGAACAGAAAGAGGGCATCGCGCAGTATTTCACGACGGGGTCGGTGATGAATTCGTCCACGTCGGGCGGCGATACGATTTTGACGGGCGGGCAGGAATCTTTGGAAACGGCAACCGCGCCGCAAGCGTTTCCTTTCGTCGGTTTCGACGGATCGAACGAATTTCCCGTCCTTTCCCCGCAACAGGAACGGCTGGTCGAAAAGGAAAAGGAACTGTTCGGCCGCGCCCGCATCGCGTTGGAGGAAGCCATGCGGTCCGACGCCGCGCTGATGGAATTGCACGACAGTCTGGTCGTTTCCGAAACCAAAGAGGGATTGCGGATCCAGCTGATCGACCAGCTGAACCGCCCCTTGTTCGTCAGCGGATCGGACGAGCCGACCCCGAACGGGGCGCGTTTGACGGGGCTGTTGGCGCGCGTGTTGAAACAGATGCCGCATTCCCTGTCGATCGAGGGACACACCGACGCCGTTCCTTTTGTCGGCAAGAACGGGTATTCCAACTGGGAATTGTCGTCCCAGCGGGCTTTGGCGTTCCGGCGCACGCTGATCAAACTGGGCGTCGCGGAGGAAAAGATCGTCCGCGTCGTCGGCAAAGCATCCACCGAACCGTATTTGAAAAGCGATCCGCAGGCGCCGCAAAACCGCCGGATCAGCGTTTTGCTGCCGTCGTTGGTGACGGATGAGAAAGATGACGATTAAGGCTTTTTAGCCGGAACGATGTCGATGACGACGTATTCGGATTTGGTGCCCGTTTTGAATTTGATCGCCCAATCGGACAACCCCGACGTGACGATGAAATCCGTTGCTTTACGACGCTCGATCCCGTAGGTTTTGTCGTTCGCGCCGATCCAAACGCCGACGTTGTTCAGCGGGAAAATCTGTCCGCCGTGGGTGTGCCCAGACAGCACCAGATCGACGCCGGATTCCGCCTGCTTTTTGTAATCGTTCGGTTGGTGATCCAAAACGACGGCGTATTTCGACCGATCCGAATCTTTGACCAATTCCGCCATTTCCGCCCGTTTCCCGCCGCGGTATTTTTCACCGGCGTCCTGCCGTCCGATCAAAGCGATATCGCCGCGGATCGGGGCGGTTTCGTCCTGCAAAACGGTCACGCCGTTTTTCGTCAGTTCGGCGATCAGGTCGTCGCCGGTGAAACCGCGGCGTTTCGGATCGTGATAGCCTTTGTCATGGTTGCCGAAAACAAAGAAAACGCCGTGCTTCGTCTTCATTTTCCCCAACGCTTCGGCGGCGGCGAGCATATCGGCGCGGGGCGTGTCGTCGTCAACGAAATCGCCGACAACGACGACAACGTCCGGATTTTCGGTTTGCATGGTTCGGACGTGTTTAGCAAAACCTTTGCCGTCGAACGTCGTACCGATGTGCGAATCGGCAAACAAGACGATGCGGATCGGGGTGGAAACCTTGGACGTTTCAATCGTGTAGCGCGTCGCCCACACGCCGTGATCCGACACCCACCCCGCCGTCAGGACGGTGACGCTCAGGACGATCGCCGTCCATCCCGCGTAATAGTGTTTTTGCGGCTTTTTGAAAAACAGGGCGGCAAAATCGCAGATCAGCCAGACGCCCGTGAAATGGATCAGGCAGACGATCGCGTTCATCGTGTTCAACGCGGCGCACAAAACGCCGAACAAAGCGGCGACGGCCATAAAGTCGATCGTGTAGGCCAAAATCCGCTTGTCCGTGAATTTGCGCGACACGCCGAATTTGTACAGACGGGACGCCAGATATAAAACGCCGAGAGCAGTCGCGATCATTGTAACGGCAAAGATGACCAGCCACATTTTCATTTTTGTAAAATCCTTTGTTCAAAAACTGGTTCGACGAAAATCGCCTGAACGGGACAGGCGTTTTGGCACGCGCCGCATCCGACGCATTTTTCCGCGCTGATGCGGGGCGGTTCGCCGTCCGCGCGTTCAATGATTTGACGCGGACATTTCATGACGCACAGACCGCACCGGACGCACGCGTCTTCGTCCACGCGCGCAATGCCGATCTGCGTTCTTTGCTTGACGGGCAGCGGCAGGCGTTCGATCGCGCCGGACGGGCAGACATCGCCGCATTTGTGACAATCGAAAGCGCAGAAGTTTTGCGAGATGTCCAAATGCACGGAGGGAAAAGCCCCGTCCGCTTTTTTCAAAATTTTCATCGGGCAGTTTTGAACGCACAGATTGCAGTTCAAACACCGGTTCGCCAGCCTTTGCGCGTTTTTCGCCCCCGCGGGCAGCAAAACGTTTTTGACTTTGGCAAACGCTTTTTTGCCCAACGTCGCGCCGCCGCCGATCATGGCCGCGAACAACGCCGCCGCCGCGCCCGCCCGCAATATTTCGCGGCGTTCCGGATCGGTCGGGGCGTCGCTTTTCGCCGCCTTGCCGTAGCGCAGGGCTTTCCGGCGGCAGGTGTTCAGGCATTTGAAACATTTGACGCACATTTCATTGTCAACGGTTTTGGATTTGAAATCAATACATCCCGCAGGGCATTTCATCGCGCACAATCCGCAGGCGGCGCATTTGTCCGCGTCAATGGCGATTTTGTTGCGGGCGTGCTTGGAGACAAGCCCCAACACCGCGCCGACGGGACACAGGTTCGTGCAGAACCACCGCCCTTTGAACCAAATCAGAACGGCCAAAACCACCAGAAAAGCCAGCCCGAACGCCGCGCCCGACGCCGCCGACACGAACATTGTGTAGGGTTCGATTTGCCGCAAAATCAGCGCCGAACCGCCGATCAACGCGCCGAACGCCGCCGCGGCGACGAAATATTTAAGCGCGCGGTTCTTTTGCGTTTTTTGTTTGCGACGGAAAACGATCGTCAGCAATTCCTGAAACAATCCCAACGGGCAGACGGTCGAGCAATACACCCGCCCGAATACGGCGGTGACGATTAAAACGCCCGCCAGAACCAATGTCGCGCCCCACGAAAACGCGGTCAGGTTTCGCTGGAAAACGGCGGAAAACTGAACGTCGAACACTTTGACGGGATAAAACGCCCCCGTCATGCCGCCGATCAGCAAAACGGCGATCAAAACGGCGCAAAGCAAGCGGATTTTATAAAGCATGGCTTTAATCCTTACAAACCGCACAAAATCGCCGCGCCGCACGCCATGATCGTTCCACCCGCGATTTCATGGGCGTATTGTTCCAAACGTTTGAAACGCATCGCGCTGATGCCCAAAACGCCGAACGCGACGGCGATCATCATCGTGGCGATGGTCGCAACGGAAAAGATGATCGTCGAGGAAACGACAGCGGAAATGCCCATGACGCTGGCCGCCGTCAGGATCGGCAGCAATGCTTCGCACGGGCCCAGAACGAAAATGATGAAGAGCACCCAGACGGAAATGCTTTTGCCGTCGGCGGGCGCGGTGAAATGCGTGTGTGCCGCGCCGTGTTTGTGCTGCCAGCGGTGCTTCAACGCCCACAGCAGGTACGCCGCGCCCAGCCCGATCAGGGCGTAGGCCGCGATGTCGCCGCGGTTGTCTTCGATCCACATGAAATTTTCTTCGCTCAGCCAGCGGGAAAAGTAAATGAACGCCAGCGCGATCATCAGCGCGCTGACAATGTGGCCGATGCCGCACACAAACGTCAGCGCCAGCGTTTTTTTCAGGCTGTAGCCGCGGATCTTGCCGATGGCGACAAAGGGCAGGTAATGGTCGGGGCCCGTTATCGTGTGAACGACCGCCGTTAAAAACGCCGTCGCCCACAAAGCCGTCAAAGTTGCCGTCATAATTCGTTTCCTTTCAAATTGAAATCAAAGCATCCGGAACGGAACCCGTCCAGATCCAAAGTCGTAAAGTCGAACCCCAGCCGCTTCATTTCCGCGGCGATTTCCGCGGCGCGGGCGGCGACCGCCGGAATCGCGGGGGCGGACACTTCGATCCGCGCCAGATTTTTATGAACGCGCAGACGCACGTTTGAAACGTCGGGGAACAGATTTTTTAAAAACGCCTCGCCCTTTTCCACCCGTTTGATCGCGTCTTCGGTCAAAAGCGTGTCGTATTCAAACCGCGTCGCCAGACACGGGGCGGCGGGTTTCGACGCGGTCGGCAGCCCCAGTTGCGCGGACAGGGCGCGGATGTCGGATTTTGAAAAACCGGCCAGCGGGGAAAGGACGCCGGATTCCCTCAACGCTTTGCGTCCGGGGCGGTAGGCGCGCGCGTCGTCGCCGTTCGTGCCGTCGATGACGTGTTTGAACCCGTGTTCCGCCGCGTATTTCAAAAACAGGGCGAAGACCGCCTTTTTGCAATGATAGCAGCGATCGACGCGGTTGCGGCGCACTTCGTCGATCGACAGCGGGTTGAACGTGAAAACGCGGTGTTCGACGCCGAACCGTCCGGCGAAAGCGGCGGCTTCGGCAGATTCGGCCGGCGGCTGCAGCACCGTCCGCATCGTCAGCGCGACAAGGAGGAACGGCCGTTCGCGCCGCATCTCCGCCAATACCGCCAGCAAAAGCGAGCTGTCAACCCCGCCCGAAAACGCCAGCGCGATTCCGTCGGCGCAAAGCGGTTCCAGCCGTTGCTTCAATTCGTCAAGCATTGTCGCTTTCCTTTGCCGCGCGCCGCGCCGCGTCGAAAATTTCGCGGAACGGCAGGCCGGAGGATTCCGCCGCCCGTTTGACGCTTTCATATTCGGGGTTGTAGCGCGCGATGTCGCCCAGCGTGCATTTTTTGACCTCTATTTCGCCGCAGGGCAGGGCGACGCGCACGATTTCGCGATCCATGCACCGCCGTTCCACCGCGTATTTGCGCAGCCCGATCGTCGATGTGTTGCGGAAAATGATGTCTTCCATCACGGGCAGGTGTTTCGCGGCCGTGACGACGCGCAGCATATACGCGGGACGGTTCTTTTTCATAAAGCACGGTTCGAAATGCACGTCCGCCGCGCCCGCCGCGAACAGCTTTTCCATCGCCAGCCCCAGCTCTTCGGCCGTCGAATCGTCGATGTTCGTTTCAATGACGTACATCCGATCCGCGTCCGTTTCGTCGTCGATCAGCATCGCCCGCAGAAAATTCGCGCGGTGAAAGTCGCGTTTGCCCAGCCCGACGCCGGATTTTTTGATTTTGAACGACGCCGGCAGCCTGTCCGCCGTCCGGATCGCCGCGGCGATCGCGATGCCCGTCGGCGTCACCATTTCCCCGTCAACATCCGTCGGACGCAGGGCGACGCCGTGCGTTTCGGCGATGTTCAAAACGGCGGGGACGGGCACGGGCAGGACGCCGTGCTGACAGGTGACGAAACCGCGCCCCTCGTTCAATCCGTCAACGATGACGTTCTTGACGCCCAGATCGTCAATCAAAACGGCGGCGGCGACGATGTCAACAATGGAATCAACCGCGCCGACTTCGTGGAAATGGACTTCCTCCGCCGCGCAACCGTGGGCTTTGGCCTCGGCCTCGGCGACGATTTGAAAGATTTTTTTCGCCAGCCCGCGCGCCGTGGCGGTGATGTCCGCGCGGTCGATGATGTGGAAAACGTCGGCCAAGTGGCGGTGTTCGTGAGGGTGATGATCGTGGCCGTGGCCGTGATCGTGATTATGTTCGTGATCGTGTTCCGCGCGCGTCAGCCGAACGTCGAAATCCAGCCCCGACACACCGTGGGACGATTTGCGTTCGACCGCCCAATCGAATTCCCCCGCGGGCAGGCTGGCCAAAGCGGTTTTCAGTTTTTCCGCGTTCGCCCCCAAATCCAGCAAAGCCGCGACGGTCATGTCGCCGCTGATGCCGCTTTTGCCTTCCAGATACAGATATTCGGTCATTTGTGAATCCTTTGCAAAATTTTGCACGCCTGCACCGCCGCGCCGAAACCGTTGTCGATGTTGACGACGGAAATCCCTTCGGCACAGGAATTCAGCATGGTCAATAACGCCGCCAGCCCGTGAAACGACGCGCCGTAACCGACCGATGTCGGCACGGCGATGACGGGCGCGTCCACCAATCCGGCGACGACGCTTGCCAGCGCGCCTTCCATGCCGGCGACGGCGATGACGACGTCGGCTTGACGGATCGCGTCGATTTTCGACAGCAAACGGTGGATGCCCGCGACGCCGACGTCAAAGTGCCGGTCAACCGCCGCCCCGAAAAAAGCGGCGCAGACGGCGGCTTCCTCGGCGACGGGCAGGTCGGCCGTTCCGCCCGTGCACACGGCGATCCGTCCGTTCAGGCGTTTTTGTTCGCCGGTGTTCAGCGCGATGGTGCGGGAAACGGCGTCGTACCGCGCCGCCACGCCCGCCGATTTGACGAAAGCCGCTTGTTCGGGCGAACAGCGTGTTCCCAGAACCCGACAGCCCTTGTTCGCAAAAGCCGCCAGTATTTCCGCCAGCTGTTCGTTCGTTTTGCCCGCGCAATAAACGGTTTCGGGCAATCCCGTGCGGTCGGCGCGGGTCGTGTCCAGCTTGGCGAATCCCAAATCTTCAAACGCGTTGTCCGTCATGGTTTCACCCCTCGAACGTTTTGGCGACTTCTTTCATCCATTGGCTGATTTCAATGTGCTGCGGGCAATGCTTTTCGCACATTCTGCACCCGATGCAGGACGACGCCTTGCCGTGTTCCTTGATCAGGTTGGCGTAATACACGCGCTGGGCGTTGAACGGTTTGTCGGAACGTTCCTGTTTTTCCGCGTTGTAAAGCGCGAAATAGTCGGGGATCGCGATTTTCATCGGGCAGAATTCGACGCAGTACCAGCACGCCGTGCAGGGGATCGCGATTTCGTCGTGCAGCGTTTTGACCGCTTTTTCGATCGTGCGCGTTTCCGCGTCGTCCAGCGGTTTGAAGTTCTGCATATAGGACGTGTTGTCCAGCAACTGTTCCATATTGCTCATGCCGCTTAAAACCATCATGACGCCGGGCAGGGAAGCGACGTAGCGAATCGCCCACGACGCGACGGACATATCGGGTTCGGCGTCCTTGAAAATCTTTTCCACCGACGGGGGCACCATGGCCAGCGAACCGCCCTTGACGGGTTCCATGACGACGACGGGTTTGTTGTATTTCTGCGCGATTTCATAGCATTTGCGCGATTGGATGCCGGGGTTGTCCCAATCGATGTAGTTGATTTGCAGCTGGACGAAATCGACTTCGGGGTGGGCTTTCAGCACTTGTTCCAGCAAATCGGCCTTGTCATGGAACGAAAAACCGATGTTTTTGATTTTGCCTTCTTTTTTCTTTTGCGCGATGAAACCGAAGCAATCGTATTTGTCAACGTTGGGCAAAGTCGTCGCGTTGACGTTGTGAACCAGATAGTAATCGAAATAATCCAGCCCCGTTTTTTCCAGCTGTTTGTTGAAAATGGTTTCGCGGTCCTCCGCGCTTTTCAAATAACCGGCGGGCAGCTTACTGGCGACGGTGAAGGTATTGCGCGGGTGGCGTTTGACCACCGATTCGCGAATGGCGACTTCGCTTTCGTATCCCATGTACATCCACGCGGTGTCGAAATAGGTGAACCCGCGTTCCATGAACGTGTCCACCATTTTGTTCAGCGTTTCATAGTCGATGGCCGTCTGGTCGTCCGGATTTTTCAGCGGCAGACGCATAAACCCGAACCCCAGTTTGTTTTTGGGATTGATCTTGTCTTTGACCGATTGGGAAACGGGGATCGTTTCCGCCAGCGTCAATTTGGGCAGGGCGGTCAGGGCGAACGTGGCCAGCGTGCTCATCAAAAATTGTCTTCTGTTCATATCGAAACCTCCAAGGATGATATGCAAACAGGATAAATTTTAAAGTGAACTTTAAGTCAAGAATTTTTTTGCAAAAGAAAAAGGAGGCGCGAAGCCTCCCTTTTCAAACCGGTTGCGGATCAATCGATCTGGCAGACCAGCATTTTCAGATACGCCGTTTCGGGCAGCAGCGGGTGGACGGGGTGGTCGGGACCCGCGCCGGCCTGCAAAATGACGCGGCCGGTTTTGCCGGCTTCGGTCAATCCGCGCATACATTCGGTGAAAAACTCGTCGGGTTTGACGTGGTGCGAACACGATCCCAACGCCAGAATGCCGTCTTTTTCCACCAATCCGGCGGCCAGACGGGCGACTTTGCGGTATCCGCGCAAACCGGCCTGAATGTCTTTTTTGACTTTGGCGAAAGCGGGGGGATCGCAAATCACGACGCCGAATTTTTCCTTGTCTTTGTTCATATTTTCCAAAACGTCGAAAGCGTTGTCCCTGATCCACGAACATTTGTCCTGCAATCCGTTGGCTTTCGCCGCCATTTGCGCCAACGCCAAAGCGGATTCGGAACGATCGACGCCGATAACCTCTTTGGCGTGGCCGATTCCCGTGTGCAGGGCGAAACCGCCCGCGTAGGTGTAAAAGTCGATGCACCGTTTGTTCGGCGCCAAACGGCCGACAAAGGAACGGTTTTCGCGCTGGTCGTAAAACCATCCGGTTTTCTGTCCTTCTTTTAAATCGGCGAAAAAGGAGATGCCGTTTTCGCGCACGGGGACAACGTCGGGCAGGATTCCTTTGGCCACTTCGTACAGCGGATTCAGCCCCTCCAGCGCGCGGGCGGAGCTTTCGGCGCGCAAAACGATGCAGGACGGGCGCAGCACTTCATCCAGCGCGGCGACGATTTCGTTTTTCAACGCGTCCGTCCCCGCCGTGTTCAGCTGGCAGGCGACAACGTCGTCGAACCGGTCGATGATCAACCCCGGCAGGCCGTCGCCTTCGGAATGAACCATGCGGTAAAACGGCGAATTGACCAGCGCGTCGCGCAGCGTGACGCACCGGCGGAATTTTTTGGCAAAGAAAGCGGCGTCGATCGCGGTTTGCGGATCGGCCGCCATTTTGCGGAACGAAATCAGCGAATGGGGATTGAACGAACCGACTCCGATAAACGTGTCGGTCGCGTCATGCAGGCGAACCAACGTCCCCGCGGGGATGTTTTTGGTTTCGGCGGTCATGTCGATTTCGTTCGAGAAAACCCACGGACTGCCGGATTTCGCGCGTTTGGCGCACCCTTGTTTCATTTTGACGACGGGATAATTTGTATTTTTCATGGCGTTTGTGTTCAACCTCTTTTAAACTGCATGAAAACGTTTTTAACACGACAGGGGCGCAAATGCCAAAAAAAGAAATAACTTTTTCCGCCGGCGACGTTCTGTTCAAACAGGGCGATCCGTGCACATCGGTTTACACGATCGTTTCCGGCAAGGCGGAGCTGTTCTATGAAATTAACGGCAGGGCGCGCGTTTTGGGGCGCAAGGGCGAAGACGACCTGTTGGGCGCGAACAGCGTGTTGGAGGGGGCTTACGACACGGCGGCGCGGGCGGTGACGGACCTGACCGTCACCGTGCAAACCGCGGACGAATACATCGAACGGCTGCAGCGGTCGGGCGAGCTGTCGCCGTCGGCCGGCGCGCCCGCCAAAGTGTCCGCGTCTTTTGACGACGGCGATGACGACGACTTTTCGTTCAGTTTCGGCGATGACGAAGAGGAGGAGGAAAAGCCCGTGCGCAGGTCGGGGCGTTCGCCGCGTTCCGTTGCCCCGCGCCGCGGCCGGTCAACGGCGGTGACGCGGACGGACCGGCCGGATGAAGAGGATAAAGCCGCGGCGGTTAAGGAAAAATCGTCCGCTTTGGTTCATGTGGAAAAACCGAAATCGGCCGTAGCTTCCGTTGTTTTAAAGCCGGTCGTTTTACCGGCTGAGATAAAAAAATCGCCGATCCGCGAATGGCTGCGCGAGGGGACGGACGAAACCCCGTCGTTTGGCGCGGTCGTTTTGCTGGCCAGTATCGCGGGCGACGACGACGGATCCGTGCGCGACGACATTTTCCGCACTTTGCGCCAAATTCCGAATATGCAAGTCACGGTCGTTGACAAGGCTGTTGCCGATTCCGACGCCCGCCGCGGGGCGATGCAGGTGCGCGCGTGGTTGGAACAGCATACGGCGGACGCGGGGCTGTACGCCGTTTTGGACAACGCGGGGCGGGTGTTGGAGTTTCACACGGTGCGGCCGGTTTCCGGCAATGAAAGCGCGCAGTTTTCCGCCGGAACGCGCTTTTTCCTGCCCGTGCGGATGAGCGACGAGCAAAAAACGATGCTGAAAATATTCACGGTGTGCGCGCTGACGCCGACGCGGTTGGAACACGAACAGCTGCTGCGGCTGTTCGTGCCGTCCCTGATCGGCGAAGTCGCCGCTTACGCGTCAAAGCCGATGGTCGGTTTGACGCCGGAGGAACAGGCCGTCGATTTGACGGCGTTCGCGAACGTCCTGTCGTGGCTCAGCTTTGTGACACCCGAGGAAAATCGTCAAAATCAGGCCGCCGCACTGTACGAACAGGCGTTGACCCTGCTGCCGGCGCACGCGCCCGAATATGTGTTCGTCAACCGTCAGGTCGGGTTGCTGCGCCAGTTGGAGGGCGAACGCCGCGACAGCGTCGAAGCCTTTAAAGTCGCCGAGGAAACGTTCCGCAAAGGGTTGTCGGCGGTTTCGGAAAAATATCAGCCGGACGCTTTTGCCGATCTGAATTTGCGCATCGGCAACGTGCGCCAGAAAATCGCCCTGCAAACCGGCGACGGCGAGGATTTTTCCGCCGCGATGACGGCGTACCGCGACGCGTTGAAAGTGTTGAAACCGTCGGGCGATGTCGAACGATGGGCGGACACGGTCAACGGGTTGGCGCGCACGATGCAGCTGTTTTCATCCTACAGCACGAAAACGACGCTGTTGAAAAAGGCGGTCGAACTGTATGAAAAAGAGCTGAGCGTTCTGGACAGGGACGAACATCCGATGCTGTTCGGGCGGGCGTGCAACAATCTGGCGTCGGCGCTGTTCCTGTTGTCGGACAGAGAGGGCGGCAAGCCCGATCTGCTGCGCCGCGCGGTCGAAGTGTTTTCTGACGCTTTGCAAATTTACGACAAGGCGGGGGCGCGCCGGATGGCCGATGTCGCCGACAGCAACCTGAAACGCGCGGAACGGGCGTTGGCGCGCACGGAAAAGGAATTGGAAAAGAATAAAAACTGGCTGGACGACATTTTGAACGACGACGGCGAAACGGACGCAAGCGCGGACATTTCCGCCGATGAACCGCTGACCTTTGAACGCATCGCCGTGTTCGAGGAATTAGACGACGACGAATAAAAACGCCGCCGGTTCAAAACACCGCAAAACCAGAACCGTCAGCGTCCCTAAAAACAGCGACGCGCCATAGGGGCCTTCGCGATTTTTGTGCGCGGCCGCAATCAGGATGAAAAACACGACGGACGCCAAAACGGCGACGGCCAGTCCCGCGACGCCCAGCCACGCCCCCAGCGCGGTCATCATTTTAAAATCTCCGCCGCCCAGCGACCGCGGCAAAAACGGCGTCATGATCGCGGCCGTGACGGTCGGCAGGGCAAACCCGAACACCGCGCCCGCCGCGGATTCGCCGGCGGTGACGATGCCGCAAAAATTGGCGGCGGCGAAAAATCCGGCGATCAGCAAAGGAACGGTCAGCACGTCGGGCAACAGGTGCAGCCTTTCGTCAACACAGGCCATCAGCGCGCCCAGCCACAGCAAAACCAGCAAAGCCAACGGGTATCCCGCCGCGAACAGGAAATACAAAAACGCCGCGCCCGCGACGCCCCACAACGCCCCCGCGCCCAGCAGCCGCGCCCACAAACGTTTGCGCCGCGCCCTTAAAACGGGGGAGTTCGATGCGGCAAAACGGGGAATGTGGAACGACCGCACCAACGCCGTTCCCGCGTCGGCGGGCAGGAATTTTCCGAACCGGCGGGCGAAAAGGGGAACCGGAAAAAACAGGATGAACGCGACCACTTCGGCCGCCCAGAAAATCCCCGTCATGAAAAAATCCTTTTACTGTTGCTTTTTTTCAGATTAACGCAAAAAAGTGTTTCTGAAAGCATATTTCTTACGCGTATAATGAAAAAAATTTTAAAGGAGTCGGGATGACGGTTCATTTTCACAAAGCGGCTGTCGTCGGCGTCGGGCTGATCGGGTCGTCGCTGGCGCGGGTGTTGCGTGCGCATAAAATGGCGGACGAAATCACGGGCGCGGCGCGGTCGGAAAAAACGCGCGATACGGCGGTCGCTTTGGGCGTGGTCGATCGGGCTTTTGAAAATCCGGCCGATGCGGTCGCGGACGCCGACATCGTTTTCGTTTGCACGCCGGTCGGGGCGATTGCGCGAACGGTCGCGGATTTCATGCCCGCGCTGAAATCGGGGGCGATCGTGACGGATGTCGGGTCGGTCAAGGCGGAAATCGTCGCGCAAACGGCGCCGGTCGTGCGTCCCGACGTGCGCTTTGTTCCCGCCCACCCCGTCGCCGGAACGGAAAAATCGGGACCCGAAAACGGGTTCGCCGAATTGTTCGAGGGACGCTGGTGCATTCTGACGCCGACGGAAAAAACGGACGCGGCGGCCGTCGAAACGGTGCGCGCCGTTTGGGAATCGGCGGGAATGAAGGTCGAGGAAATGTCCCCCGAACGCCACGACAGGGTGATGGCGTTGATGTCGCACCTGCCGCATTTGATCGCCTATACGATCGTTGGGACGGCGGACGATATGGAAAAAGACACGGGCGCGGACGTGATCAAATACGCGGCCGGCGGTTTTCGCGACTTTACGCGCATCGCGGGATCCGACCCCGTGATGTGGCGGGACATTTTTCTGAACAACACGGACGCGGTGCTGGATTGTCTGCAGCGTTTTTGCGAAGACTTGACCGTTTTGCAAAAGGCGATCCGCCGCCATGACGGCCGCACGCTGCAAGATTGGTTCACGCGCACCCGCCGCATCCGCCGCGAAGTCATCGACGCGCGTCAGGATCAGCCCGAAAACGAAAAACTGCTGCTAAAGGACAAGAAAAAATGAAAGTCACATATCAGGGAATCATCGGCTGCTTTTCATTGATGACGTGCGAAAAATGCTTTCCGGACGCCATCCACCGCAGCTGTCTGTCGTTCAGCGACGCGATGCAGTCCGTCGTGAACGACGAAGCGGATGTCGCGGTCATTCCGGTCGAAAATTCCACCGCCGGCCGCGTGACCGAGGTTTACAGCCTGCTGCCCGAAGCGTCCCTGTCGATTATTGGGGAATACTTTCTGCCGATTCACCATTGCCTGATGATGCCGACAAAGTTCGTGCGCGGGCTGCCGCCCCAGAATTTGACCGAGGACGAATTGCTGGAATGGAAACGCGGCGCGCCGACGCAACAGGAAATCGACCGCGCCATATCCCAGATCGCCGAAGTCCGGTCGCATCCGCAGGGGTTGGCGCAATGCCAGAAATTCCTGTGGAAAAACCTGCCGAACGCCCGCCAGCGCGCGGCGTGGGACACGGCGGGGGCGGCGCGCGATCTGGCGCAGGAAATGATCCCGAACGTGGCGGTGATCGCGCCGGCCGGCGCGGCGCGCTACGGCATGACGATTTTAAAGGAAAACATCGAAGACCAGTCCGGCAACACGACGCGTTTCCTGTTTTTGCGCAAAACGCCGCTGACCGCGGACGAAATTCACGCGCACCCGATCACGACGCTGGTGTTCCGCACCCGTCACGTCGCCGGCGCGCTGGTCGAGGCGTTGAAAGTGTTTCAGGCGCACGACATCAATATGACGAAACTGGAAACCTATATGACGGGCGTCCATCATTCCGAACCCGTTTTCTATGTCGATCTGGCGATGAACCGGTTTGACGAAAAAGGCAAAAAAACGCTGGAAGAGCTGCGCGCCGTCACGTTGAGCGTGGACGTTCTGGGGACTTACGACGCCTGTCCCGCGCGTTCCGAAACGTTCGGTTTTCCCGAAGCATGATTGATTTTGATTTGAAAGGTAAAATGATGAACAATTTGTACGATTTGCATTCCCGCGTGCCGACTTTCCCCGATTTTCCGAAAAAAGGCGTCAATTTTTACGACATCACGGGATTGTTCAGAGATGCCGAGGTTTTCGCCCTGACCGTGCGCAATATGACGAATTTGATCGCGCAATACCGCCCCGACAGGTTGTTTGCGATTGATTCCAAAGGGTTCATTTTCGCCGCGCCCGTCGCCGCGAATCTGGGGATCGGGCTGTCGTTGCTGCGCAAAGCGTCGAAGCTGCCCGGAACGGTCGTGCGTCATTCCTACGCGTTGGAATACGGGACGGATGAAATGGAATGCCGCGTGTCGGATTTCGATGCGGCGGAACGTTTGGTCGTCGTGGACGACGTGCTGGCCACCGGCGGCACGCTGGCCGCGGGCGTCACTTTGCTGCGTCAGGTCGGCGGCAATGTCGTCGGCGCGGTCGCGGCGTTGGAAATCGGCAATTTGAAAGGGCGCGAAAAAATCGACGCGCCGTTTTCGGCGATGCTGTACTATCCCGAATGATCAGTTCGCGGACAAAACGCCGTGCAGGGGGCTTTGCACGGTTTGCGCCTTTTGCGCGATGATGTCGCCCAGCATGGTGACGTACCGCGCGCCCGCCACCGTGCGGTACAGGTTGACGCTGCGGCGGTCGGATTCGTCCGTCTGCCGCTTGATCAGCCCCAAAACGCTCAATTTGTCGATCGCGCGCGTCACCGCCGGTTTCGATATGTTCAATTCCGCCGACAAAGCGCGCACCGTATGCGGTTCGGGCGTCAGGTAAACGTTCAGCAAAATGGCCGTCTGGCGGGTGGTCAGGTCGTTTTCCGCGTCATTGCGCCGCACGATTTCGTGCAGGGTTTGACGCCATAACTCCAATCCGGTGAAATTGTCCAAACTCATACCTATTATTTCCCCGCGACGGTTAATCCGGCCAGCCTGACCGTCGGCGCGTTGATCGCGTGCCGACCGTCCAAATCGTTCGCGGCCGCCATGTTCCGGAACATGGATTTCAGGTTGCCGGCGATCGTGATTTCGCTGACGGGAATGGTGATTTCCCCGTTTTCGATCAAAAATCCGGACGCGCCGCGGCTGTAATCGCCGGTGATCAGGTCAACGCCCTGACCGAACAGCTGCGTCAGGTACAATCCGCGTTTGATGTCGCCGATCAGTTCCGCGGGCGACAAGGTTCCGCCGGTTAAAAACAGGTTGGACGCCGACGGATGCGGGTTCGCGCCCAATCCGCGCGCGGCGTGGCCGTTCGGTTCCAGCCCCAGTTTTCGCGCCGATCGCAGATCCAGCAGCCACGCGGACAAAACGCCCTTGTCCGCCAAAGCGCACGGGGCGCAGGGCAATCCTTCGGCGTCGCAGGGACGGGAGGCCGCCCCCCGTTTTTTCAGCGGATCTTCCAAAATGCTTAAGGTTTCGGGCAGCACTTGACGCCCCATTTCATCCTTTAAAAACGACGTGCCGCGGGCGATGCCGGTGCCGTTGACCGCGCCCGCGAACGTGCCGACCAGCCCGCGCGCCAAACGCGGTTCAAACACGACATCCATGACGCCGGAATCAATTTTTGTCGGGTTCAGCCGCTTGACCGCGCGTTCCCCCGCGTTGCGGCCGATTTTGGCGGCGTCCTCCAGATCGGAAAAATAAACGGCGGAGGAGTAGTCGTAATCGGTTTCCTTGTTTCCGTCGGCGTCCGCCGCGATGACGGACACGGAAACAAAGGCGGAGGAACGGTCGTATTCGCGGGAAAATCCGGTCGTCGAAACGGAAACGATGTGCGATTTTTCAAATCCCGCGGACGCGCCGTCGGACAGGGCGACGCCTTTGACGGACAGGGCGGCGTCTTCGGTTTTCAACGCCAGTTCCAACAGTTCCGCCGTCGATTTTTCGGCCGGATCGAACAGGTCGAGGTCGGGCGTGTTCGCGGCCTGAACCGCTGGGTCGGCTAATCCGCAATACGGGTCTTCGGGAACGGTTTTCGCCATTTGAATGGCGCGTTCGGCCAATTCCGCCAGCGTGTCCCGATCCAAAACGCACGAGGACACGACCGCGGGGCGTTTGCCGCAAAACACGCGCAGGTCAACGCCGGACGTTTCCGCGTATTCCAGATTTTCCGTTTTTTGCGCGCGGCATTCGGCCGAAGCGGACAAACTGCGCACGCCGCAAGATTCCGCGGCGTCGGCGCCCGATTTGCGGGCGTGTTCCGTCAAAAAGGCGACGGCGTCGGACAGGGACAGGATTTCAGTCATGCTTTATCTCTTTTGTTCGATATGCGGATAAAAAACGGTGCGTTCCAGCACTTCGGCGTTTTTGGGCAGGATGAAAAGCCTGCCGTTCGGCCGGTTGGCGCGCGTGTCGAAACCGGCCAGCACGAAATCGTTTTTGCGCGCGGAAACCAGAACAAACGTTTCGCCGCCGACGGTCGTCACGTTTTGTCCGGCCGTTTTCGCCGTGGCGATGCCGCCGTAAAACGCCGTCACGATCAGGATCAGGATGAACGCAGCCGTCGTGAACATATGCGCCAGCGAACTTTTTCCCGCTTTGAAATGGACGCACAGGACGCAAACGTACAGGAAAACGATATACAGGCATTCCGTCAGAAAACGTCCCGTTTTAATCGCGTGAACCGCGACGGCGCAAATATACGCCGTGAACGCCAGCGTCGCCAGCAGGGAAAAGAAATAGCTGATCTTTTGTGACCGGCTGAGGATGCCTTTGGCGGAATTTTCGCCGCCCAGCGTTTTTTGCAACGCCATGCCGGCCAGCACCGCCAGAAACAGGACACAGGCGATCCCGCACGCGACGCCCGTCGGAAATTCCATCAAAAACAGGGGGATTTTGTATTCGACAAAGCGTCCGGCCTTTATAGCGACGGACAAAACGCACGCCAGACAGACGCCGAAAACGAAAACCAGAAAGGCGACGACGGCGAACGGTGTTTTTTCCGCGGCGCGTTCCGCGCGGTCGTCCGTTGTTTTCCGGTCTGAAAACAAAGCCATGATCCCTCCTTGTCCTGTTTTTCCCGACTCGGCCATTTTACACCGGAAACCGTTTCGCTTCAGTTAATTTTTAGGCGATGCCGGACGGGACGCCGCCGCCGGCCGTTATGTTTTTGACTTTGGCGCGGGAAAATGGGATAATATATCATTGCGGCAATGAAAGGGCGGTTTGATGGTAAACGATAACGGCGCGGACGAATCGGTATCCCTGACGGCACAAGAGTTGGATCGCCTGTTCAACATAGGCATCGCGCTTTCGGCCGAACAGGATATGGACGTGTTGCTGGAAAGCATCCTGACGACGGCGAAGGAATTTTGCAACGCCGAGGGCGGAACGCTGTACCTGATGGACGCGGCGCGCAACCAGCTGGTTTTTTCCATTTTGCAAAACGACAAGCTGGGGACAAAAATGGGCGGAACGTCCGAAAAAAAGGAAATTCCGTTTCCGCCGCTGTATTTGTACGATCCAGAAACGAACGAACCGAATTATTCCAACATTTCCACCTATGCCGCGTTGACCGAGGAAATCGTCAACGTGCCGGACGCCTATGATTCGACGCAATTCGATTTTTCCGGAACGCATAAATTCGACAAGAAATCCGGATACCGGTCGAAATCGTTTCTGACCGTTCCGCTGAAAACCAGAACGGGGCAGGTTGTCGCCGTGTTGCAACTGATCAACGCCCGCGCGCCGTCGGGGGAAACAATCAGTTTTTCAAAATCCATGCAAAGGCTGGTCGAGGCTTTGTCGTCGCACGCCGCTGTCGCGATCGACAACCAGTTGCTGGTTACGGCGCAAAAAAACGTGCTGGAGGCGTTTTTGGAAGTGATCGCCCACGCGATCGACGACAAATCGCCCTATACCGGCGCGCATTGCCAGCGCGTCCCCGTAATCGCCCGCATGATCGCGCTGGCCGCCGTGATGTCGCAGGACGGCGCGTTCAAAGATTTTGAAATGTCCGAAGACGAATGGTACGCCTTTCATTTGGCGTCGTGGCTGCACGATTGCGGCAAGGTCACAACCCCCGAATATGTTTTGGACAAGGCGACAAAGCTGGAAACCGTCAACAACCGCATTCACGAGATCCGCGCCCGATTTGAGATTCTGCGCCGCGACGCGCACATCGACTATTTGAAAAAAAGGCTGGCGGGGACGGAACCGAAAGATCAATTATTGGCGCAGTTTAACGACCGCGTCCGGAAATTGGAGGACGACTTCGCCTTTCTGGCCGCGTCGAACGTCGGGACGGAACCGTTGAACGACGAACAGGTCGCCCGCGTTCGCGAAATCGCCAAGCAGACCTACCACCGCTATTTTGACAAGACGCTGGGGCTGTCGTGGGACGAAACGGAGCGCATCAAGGACAATATGCCGCCGAAAACCAATCCGGCCGAACCGTTGCTGGAGGATCGCCCCGACCACATTTTCGGCGGGTACAACCGCGGCGAAATCCACAACCTGTCGATCGCGCGCGGCACGCTGACGCCCGAAGAGGCCAAGAAAATCAACAGCCACGTTGAAAAAACCATTGAAATGCTGAAAGCCATTCCGTTCCCGTCGCACATCAAAAACGTCGTCGAATACGCGGGCGGGCATCACGAACGCATGGACGGCAAAGGATTTCCGAATCACCTGACGCGGTTTGAAATGTCGGTTCCCGCGCGTATTCTGGGCGTCGCCGATGTGTTCGAGGCTCTGTCGTCCAGTGACAGGCCGTACAAAAAACCGAAAAAGCTGTCCGAAATCGTCGCGATCATGTCGGGAATGGCCAAAGGCGGCCACATCGACCCCGATTTGTTCAATTTGTTCTTGACGGCGGGGGTTTATCGGGAATATGCGGAACAATACATGAAAGAAAGCCAGATCGACGACGTTGACATTCAACAATATCTGGCCGCGACCGGAACACCCGCGGAGGAATGATGCAGATCCGTCTTTTTATCGACCAGCCCTTGAACGTCGGGCGGACGGTCGCTTTGCCCGAAAACCAGATCCACTACCTGCGCAACGTCCTGCGCGTTCAAACGGGGGCGGAGCTGTTCGTTTTCAACGGCCGCGACGGCGAATTCGCGGCGGTGCTGTCGTCTTTGGGCAAAAGGGACGCCGAAATCCAGATTTGCCGCCAACTGCGCGGCCAACCCGAACGGCGCGACGTGCGGCTGTATTTTTCTCCGCTGAAACGCGACTGCACGGAGCTGGTGGTGGAAAAGGCGACGGAGCTGGGGGCGACGACGATCGTTCCCGTCATCACGCAATACACCGCGATGAAACGCGTCAATACGGAACGTCTGCGCGCCGTGGCGTTGGAGGCGTGCGAACAATGCCGCCGTCTGGACGTGCCGGAAATCGGCGATCCGGTGACGTTGCCGGAACTGTTGGCGGCGCAGGACGAAACGAAACCTCTGTTGATCCATCTGGACGAAACGGGGCGGGGGAAAAAGGCCGCGGAGTTGTTCGCGGAATTGGACGGCGCGGCTTTTCTGACAGGGCCGGAAGGCGGGTTTTCCGACGCCGAACGGTCGATGATCGCCAAAACGCCCCATACGGCGGGGTTGGATCTGGGCGAAAGGATTTTACGCGCCGAAACGGCTTCGATCGCCGCTTTGGCTTTGTTTATGTGCCGGTAATTTTAGGATGAGAGAAATGAAACACGAATGCCATTGTCACGAACACCATGAACACGACGGCCGCGAATGCCATTGTCACGGGCATCACGACCATCACGGCGGCGAATGTAGCTGTCATGACCGCGAAGATTATTCGGCGGTGGAGGAAATGTTCGGATTGAACGATTCCGTTCCCGAAGACGCGCTGTCCCTGTTGCAACTGGAAATGAACGAATGCGACGATCTGGCGGAACTGCTGGGCGTCGGACGCGATCCGGACGTGGACGACATTTTGCAGGAAGCGATCGGCGATTTGTCGGAAAAAAAGAAAAAGACGCTGATGAATCTGGCGATCATTCTGCACGATTACCTGCCGGATTAAGGCGGATTTTCACAAATGAAACAAAAGGCGGAATCCTGTTTCCGCCTTTTTCTATTTCAGCCGTTCGCGCAGGGATTCGATCGCCGCGCGCGCCAACAGGTCGCACCGTTCGTTTTCGGGGTGGCCGGCGTGGCCTTTCACCCAATGCCAATGCAACGTGTGCTGTTTATTTAAATGGTAGATTTCCTGCCACAGATCGCTGTTTTTTACGGGCTTTTTATCCGCCGTGCGCCAGCTGTTGGCGACCCACCCGCGCAACCATTCGGTCGCGCCTTTCATCACATACTGGCTGTCCGTGTAAATATCGGCTTCGCACGCCGTTTTCAACATTTTCAGCGCGTTGATCACCGCTTTCAATTCCATGCGGTTGTTCGTGGTGGCCTCTTCGCCGCCGTTGATTTCCTTTTCGACATCCTTATAGCGCAAAACGGCCGCCCAACCGCCCAATCCGGGGTTGCCGCTGCACGCGCCGTCCGTAAAAATTTCAATCCGTTTCATGGCCGCTAATCTGGCACGTTTGAACACGAATGTCGAGAAGATAAAACAGGCGGCGCATATCGGCTTGATTTTTCGGGGCGGGGATTGATATGATTGCAAAAAAAAACGACGGACGGGGCGGACGATGGCTTTTCCTTTTTTCACTTGCGGCGGGATGTTCTATTGGATTGACCGGTACGGTTACGCCGGTTGGCGGATTCAGGAATCCATGTGGACGAAACGGTGTCGCCTGCTTGATCCGTTCAATATCCGGCGCGGCTCCGGTTCGTTTGAGCTGTGCTATGACACGATGCAGTATTATTTGCGCGCGTGGGAGGTTGCGCCCGTCCCCAAAAAGGCGGCCGTCATTATCCACGGTTTGTTCCAGCGTCCCGCGAATTATGAAAAAATGGCGCGCGTCCTGTCGAAAAACTATGAACCGATGATTTTCAGCTATCCGACCCTGCGATTCGATTTGATGAAATCGGCGCGCGCGCTGAACGTCTTTTTGGATAAAAGACAGGATGTCACGCAATTCTGTTTCGTTGTTTACGGCATGGGCGGGCTGATTTTGCGCCAAGCGATCGAAATGAATCCGCAGTGGCTGGAAAAAATCGGACGCAGCGTGTTTCTGGGCGTGCCGAACCATGGCTACGGCTGGGCGGAAAAATGGAAAAGCAAGTGGTGGTACAAGCTGTTGCTGGGCAAGGCGGGGGGAAACATCCTGCCCGCGACGGCGGAAAAGCTGTTCCCCATGCACGGTGAATTCGGCGTGATTATGGGCGGCAAGGATGACGCCAAAGGAATCCTGCCGTTGTTCAAGCAGGACAACGACGGCATCCTGACGGTCGAATCGGCCAAGCAGGACGGCGCCAAAGAGGAATATCTGGCGTTGGGCAAAACGCATTTCGCCCTGCATCGGGACGACAAGCTTTTAAATATGACGCTGAGCTTTTTGAACACGGGGCGGTTCGGCCGCGGCCAGCGCGTGCGTAAGGAACAGAACTACACCAGTTTGTGGGAAAGCTAGGCCTTCTTGCCCCGTTCCATATTCTTGGCCTCGACCCACAAATCCTCCATTTCTTCCAGCGTCGTTTGATCGAACGGCTGGTGACGTTTGGTCAGCGTTTCCTCGATATGGGAAAAGCGGCGCTCGAATTTGGCGTTGGTGCGCTTTAACGCCTTTTCCGGTTCGATTTTCAATTTTCTGGCCAGATTGACGCAGGCAAACAGCAAATCGCCCATTTCGTCTTCGCGTTCCGATTCATGATCCTTTTGCGCGATTTCGGCGCGCAGTTCGCCGCTTTCCTCGACGATCTTGTCCAACACCAGATCGGGTTTGTCCCAATCGAATCCGACGGTCGCCGCGCGCGCCTGCAGCTTGTAGGCGCGGGTCGTCGCGGGCAGAGCCTTGGCGATGCCGGACAGGACGCCGGTCTGATGGTGTTCGGCGCGTTCGGCCTTTTTGATTTTCTCCCAATCGGGCGGCGTTTTGTCCGTGCCGAAAATGTGCGGGTGGCGGCGGATCATTTTGTCGCAAATGGTGCGCACAACGTCGGAAAAGTCGAACGCGCCGCGTTCCTGCGCGATGCGGCAGTAAAAAACGATGTGCAGTAGCAAATCGCCCAGCTCTTCGCGCAAAGCGTCCATGTCGTCGTTCTGCGCGGCGTCGTAAACCTCGTAGGCTTCCTCCAACGTGTAATCGGAAATGCTTTGGGCGGTCTGCACCTTGTCCCATTCGCATCCGTTTTCGGGATTGCGCAGACGCACCATGATGTTCAGCAATTCGTCAACGGAAGTCTTTTCCTTTTCAGCCATTCGATCCATACTCCTGTCAGATGTCCGCCGTCACTGTATATATAAAGTGACGGTGCCGCTGGCAACAGTTTTTAACGGGCGACTCAGGTTCTTTTGTCTATTTTGCGGACGTTCACGGGATTTTATTGCGCATTTTCGGAAAAAGGCGGGGCGGAAAGCGGGCGCGCGGCGGCGGGCGGGACGGTTTTTGAAAGTAAGCAACGCATTGAAAAATATTGATTTTTGTGCCTTTTACGGTCAGGTGTTCAAAAAAAATGCATTTCTGGACAAAATGTGCTTGAAAAAAGCGGGAAGCTCCGCTATAAAAAATGTAAATGAAGTTTTTGTAGAAGTGAGGTTCTAAATGAGCGAAAAGAAACCCGTCAATTTGATCGTCAGCGACATCGACAACACGATCTCCGACTATTTCAACAACTGGGGTTTGGCTTGGGACAAGGGTATCGGCGAACTGGCCGCCAGCCGCGGCATGGAAAAAGACGCCCTGTACGCGGACATTCGCGAAAACGCGGACGGTTACGCCCGTTTCCATAACTTCCACGACCTGTTGAAGGAAACGCCGTCCCTGAGTTTGGAAGGAAAATCGCCCGAAGAACGCAAACGTTTGGAAAAATCCGACGCGCAGATCTGCCATAACGTCGCCAAACAGTACCACGAAGGCAACAAACTGTACGAAGGCGTCATCGCCACGGTTCGCAAAGCCAAAGCCGCCGGCGCCCAGTTCGTTCTCTACACGGATTCGCCCGCTTCCGGCGCTATCGCCCGTATGGCCGACATGAACTTCCCGATTGATCTGGTTGACGGATTGGTCTGCCGCGCCGACGGAACGACCGAAATGGTTGACGGCAAAGTCCAGTTCAAGAAAGCCCCTCTGCAGGTGACGGGCGGCCGTTACGACGGTTACCGCGATCAGCTGGTTGCGAAGCTGGGCGACAAGCTGGTTATGAACGCCGGCGACGTTTGGAAACCCAATATGGACGTGATGCAGTCGATCATGGATCGTCACGGCGCCAAGGCCGAAGAAACCGTCATGGTCGGCGACAACATCAAATCCGACGGCGGTGCCGTCCGCTTGGGTTGCCACTTCGCTTGGCAGAAGGAAGGTTCCGAAGTCTGCGCCGAAGCGCAAACCATGTATTCCAAGATCAACGAAATGTCCGATTACAAGGTCGGTTCAAAAGCGCACTTGGAAACGTTGGCGAAAATGTCCGCCGCCGATCCGAAGCTGGGTCAGCAGTACAAGGATAAAATGGTCACGTTGGAAGGCGGGTTCAAGGATTTGAACAAATACTTCCGCTTCCAGTCCGCGGAAAAATCCAAAGACCAGTCCAAAGCGATGGCCATGGCTTCCGCCCTGCGCGCCAAACAGGCCGGCCGCTGAGCAGGTTAGATACCGATAAAAAGCACCGTTTCGCGACGGTGCTTTTTTGTTGCCGGAAATATATGATTTTAATGAAAAAACGGGCTTTTTCCGGCGATTTTTTTTCTTAACGGACGCTTGACAGACGCGCCGGAAACTTGCAATCTATATAAAAAGTATCAGTTCGTTTGATGAAAGGAATCAGCTTTGTCTAACCAATATACGGAAGAAAACCTTATCCGTGCCGCGTCGTTCCTGCCGTCCCCGCAAGACAGGGAACGGGAAAAGGCCGAATTGTCGGCGTCCGCCGATCCGCTGTCGGCATTGCTGTATTCCGACGACCGTGAAACCGTTTTGTACGGCATTTTCGGGGATTTGCCCGATTACGACAATCCCGACATGGAAACCCTGTGGGACGAAGTGCTGGATTCCGATCCCGAGGATGTTTACGAATACTGTTTCAGAAAAGGGGTCGATCTGTTTCAGGACGACGGAAAGCCCGTTGCCGGATGGCGCGACATCGCCGTGATGTTGAAAGCCATTGAAAAAGGCATTTTGCAATTAGCTTGATAAAAAGGAACGGACGATGCCCGACCAGTCCGCCGCCAAAGACGGCAAAAAAACAACGCTGATGGCGCGTTTGCGCAATTATTTCCTGACGGGGCTGCTGGTGACGGCGCCGCCCGCTTTGACGATATATCTGGCCGTGCTGTTCGTCAATTTCGTAGATACGCGCGTGCGGCATTTGATTCCGGATGAATACAATCCCGAACAGTACCTGCCGTTCGCCATCCCCGGATTGGGGGTCGTGACGGTGATCTTCGTCCTGATCGTTCTGGGCGCGTTCACGACGGGATATCTGGGGCGTTTATTGGTGCGCGTTTGGGAACGGATGTGGGAGAAAATGCCCTTTGTTTCCGGCATTTATTCAACGTTCAAACAGCTGTTTGAAACGGTTTTTTCCCAAAAATCGAACGCGTTTCGCCAGGTCGTTATGGTTGAGTTTCCTCGAAAAGGCGCGTGGACGGTGGCGTTTGTGACCTCTGACGTGCCTGACGATCTGGCGTCCGCCCTGAACGACGACGATTTGATTTCCGTTTATGTGCCGACCACGCCGAACCCGACGTCCGGATATTGGAGCCTGTATCGCAAAAGCGAAGTCGTGCCGTTGAACATTTCCGTCGAAGACGGCTTGAAAATGGTGATTTCTTTGGGTATTGTCGCTAAAAAGAAAAACACCGACGACGATTTTTAACCAACCGAGGCTTTTATGACTTTTTTAGCTGAGCAGACGGCTCATCGCAGGACGTTTGCGATCATTTCCCACCCTGACGCCGGTAAAACGACGCTGACCGAAAAACTGTTGCTGTTCGGGGGCGCGATTCAAATGGCCGGTGCTGTCAAAGCGCGCGGGGAACAGCGCCGCGCCCGTTCCGACTGGATGAAAGTCGAACGCGAACGCGGCATTTCCGTCGCGTCGTCCGTGATGACGTACGAATACAAAAGCTGCACGTTCAATCTGCTGGACACGCCGGGGCACGAGGACTTTTCCGAAGACACCTACCGCGTTTTAACTGCGGTCGATTCCGCCGTCATGGTGATTGACGCCGCCAAAGGCATTGAAGAACGGACGCGCAAGCTGTTTGAAATCTGCCGTTTGCGCGATGTGCCGATCATCACGTTCATTAACAAAATGGATCGCGATTCCCAAGACCCGTTCGCTCTGCTGTCCGAAATCGAAGACACGCTGGCGTTGGAAGTCGCGCCGGTCACTTGGCCGATCGGGTCGGGCAGGGATTTCAAAGGGTGTTACGACCTGTTGAACGACCGGCTGGTGCTGATGGAACGCGGCGCGACCGCCGAAGCCGAGGTTTGCAACGGATTGGACGATAAAAAGCTGGACGAGCTGCTGCCCGCCGATCTGGTCGCTAAATTGCGCGAAGATGTCGAAATGGTGCGCGGCGTGTGCCCCGCTTTCGACCGGCAGGCGTATTTGGAAGGCATCCAAACACCCGTGTTTTTCGGTTCCGCCGTCAACAATTTCGGCGTGCGGGAATTGATCGACGGACTGGTCGCCTATGCGCCGTCGCCGCGGCCGCAACCCGCCGTTTCGCGCAAAATCGAACCGACGGAGGACAAGGTTACGGGGTTCGTGTTCAAAATCCAAGCGAACATGGATCCGAAACACCGCGACCGCATCGCTTTCGTGCGTCTGTGTTCGGGGCATTTCCAACGCGGAATGAAGCTGTTGCACGTGCGTAGCGGCAAATACCTGCCGATGCACAATCCGATCATGTTTTTGGCGCAGGAACGCGAATTGGCGGACGAGGCCGTTCCGGGGGACATTATCGGCCTGCCCAACCACGGCAACCTGCGCATCGGCGACGCGCTGACCGAGGGCGAACAGCTGACGTTCACGGGCATTCCGTCGTTCGCGCCCGAATTGTTGCAGAAAATCCGTTCGTCCGATCCGCTGAAAGCCAAACATTTGGGCAAGGCTTTGCAGCAAATCGCCGAAGAGGGCGGGGCGAGCGTGTTCAAGCCGACCATGGGGACGGATTGGATCGTCGGCGTCGTCGGCGCGTTGCAGTTTGACGTTTTGGCCGACCGCATCCGCACGGAATACGAAATTCCCGTCATCTTTGAACCGACCAGCCTCTATACGGCGCGGTGGGTCAAGGCGGAAACGAACGCGGATATGGAAAGCTTTGTCAACGCCAACCGCGCCGCCATGGCGACGGATCACGACGGCGAATGGGTTTTTCTGGCGCGCAACGCGTGGCATTTGAACAAAGCCAAAGAGGATTTCCCCAAAATCAAACTGTTGGAAACACGTCAGAACGCCTGATGCGAAAACCCCGTCGGCCGACGGGGTTTTTAATGGTTTAGCCGTCGTCGTTCGCCCGCGGCCGGTATCCTTTGAACAGCATTTCGACTTCGGAACCGCGCAGGGCGGGATTGCGGTCGAAATAGTCGTAGGCGGTTTTGCCGAACACGTCGCGGATGTTTTGATCGGCGCCGTTGTTCAGCAGGGTGCGGACGATGTCGGGATTTTTGGTGAACTTGACGGCGAAGAACAAAGCGGTTTCGCCGGTGTCCCGTTTGCGCGCGTTCGGATCCATGCCGCCGTTGATCAACGCGCCGATGACGGCCGGATGCGGGTTGTGCATGGCAGCCAGCATCAACGCGTCGCGCCCTTGGTCGTCAAGGGCGGCGATGTCCGCGCCGTGCTGGATCAGCGTTGAAATCAGGTATTCCTCCGCCGTTTCGTTGATGACGGCCTGCGTCAACGGCGTAAACCCCTCGGTTTCAAGGGCGTGAACCGGAACGGCCGTTGCCGCAGTCAGAAAGAGGGCAATCCAAGCTTTCATTTAAAAACACCTAACAAAAAAGCCCGTCATACGCGGGCTTTCTGTCTGTTGAACACGGCGATCAACGCATTTTCGTTTCTTTGAAAACGACGTGTTTGCGCGCTTTCGGATCGTACTTTTTCAACTGAAGCTTTTCCGTTTTCGTGCGCGGATTTTTCTTCGTCGTATAGAAGTATCCCGTTCCGGCCGTGCTTTCCAGCTTAATTTGCAATGTAGCGGGTTTTGCCATGACAAACCATTCCCTTAATAAATCAAAAACGATATCCAAAAAATACGCTGTTTTTCAGTTTAGTCAAGTGAAAAATAAGTCAAAGACCGTTCGTAGCGTTCCGGATCGGTCAGAATTTGTTTTGCGACTTCGTCTTCGACGGGGTTGTCCTTGCGCGGTTGGGGCGGGCAGGCGGCCAACGCCCGACGTTTGAACGCGTCGTCGCCCTGCCGCCACGGTTTCAGCTGGGTTTGCGACACGGGCAAGGCGTCGGCGACGTGCGACAGCGTCAATCCCGACGTGCACAGATTCGGGTAAATGCCGTACCCTTGCGGCGAATAGCCGGACGGCAGGGTGTACCGCGCCCACGTCAGGTAGATGTGCCCGCCGTCGGGCGTGTCGTTGTCGGATTGGATGACGCCTTTGCCGAACGTCGGGGTGCCGATGACGACGCCGTGACGGTATTCCTGCAAAACGCCGGCGAAAAATTCCGCGCTGGACGCCGTTTTGGAATCGACCAGCAGGGCGATCGGATAGACGGGGCGTTTGTCTTTGGCGGTCGAAGTGTATTCTTGCCGCGTGCCGTTCGCGCGCCCGTCCGTTTTGATGACGCTCAGCCCCTCGGGCAGGAACAGGTCGGCGGCCAAAACGGCCTGTTTCAGCAATCCGCCCGTGTTGCCGCGCAGGTCGATGATCAAACCGGCCGCGCCCAGCTTTTCCGCCTTTTCCAGCGTGACGCGCAGACCGGAAACGGTTTTTTGCGAAAACGCGGCGATCCGGATGGTCATCAGCCGGCTTTTTTCATCAAACAGGTATGTGACCGGCGACGCGGCGATCCGGTCGCGTTTCAACGCGCGCGACAACGGCTTTCCGTCGCGGCGCAGGGTCAGAAAAGCCTCCGTTCCCTCTTCGCCGCGCAGTTGGTTTAAAACCTCGACGCGGGACAGGTCGGCGATGTTGCGGCCGTTGATCGCGGAAATCCGGTCGCCGACTGTCAGGTCGGAACGCGCCGCCGGTGTGTCCGGCAGGATTTCCGTGATTTCCAGATATTTTCCGATCCGGCGGTAATTGATGCCGATGCCCGCCGGATTTTTCAGCGCGACGGGGTCGGCGGGATCCGCGCCGGTGTAATGGGAATAGGAATCGATTTTGCCCAGCGCGGCGTTCAGGAAAATGTTGAAAAACTCCTCCGCGTCTGCTTTTTGCGCTTTGCCGGAATAGGGGCGCGCCGCGACCGCCGCCGCCAAAGTCAGGCGCGACCAATCGGCGCAATCGTCGTCCGCGGGGGCGGTGAAGCTTTTTAAAACGCGGCCGTCCGCCAAAATCAAAACGCGTTTCCCGTCCTTGACAACGTTGATTTTCCCGTCGATCGACGACAGGCTTTTGACACTTTCAAACGCCAGATCGCTGGCATTGACGGGGATCAGCGATTTTTCCGTGATCAATTCGCAGGCGGCGTTCAGCGTATCAAACATCCGCGAAACGGGCAGACGGGTGTCGCCCAAAACCGTTTCCCACCACACGGGGGCGGGATGCTGTTCGCCGGCAACCGCCGGAACAGCCGCCGTCAGGCACAATAACAAAGCGGGCAGACGGCGGATCATGTCATTTCCTTTTGCGTTTGCGGGCGTCCGGACGCCGTGCTTTCTTTTTCCCGCGCGTCTTGGCGGTTTTCGGGGGCAGGGGGCGTTTCGGCCGCTTTTCCCCCGATCCGATGATGTGGAACAGCAATCCGCCCGTGACCGGCGACGCTTCGGCCAAAGTCATCATGACGTGTTCGCCCAGTTCAAACACGGCGCCGGTGGACGAACCGTACAGGCGGTGGCGTTCCTCGTCATGGACGTAATAATCGTTCGGCAGGGTGGAAATCGGGATCAACCCGTCCGCGCCGATGTCGTCCACGGTGACGAACAGGCCGAACCGGCTGACGCCGTTGACGACGCCGCCGAACCGTTCGCCGATCCGGTCTTTCAGGTACGCGGACAGATAGCGGTCTTCCGCATCGCGTTCGGCCGCGGCGGCGCGTCGTTCCGTCGCTGAAATGTGATCGCCCACGTCAACCATGTCGCACGTGATGTCGCCGTCTTCGTCAATCAATCCGTCGTTCCCCAACCTCAGGGCGGAAATCAATCCGCGATGAACCAGCAAATCGGCATATCGGCGAATCGGGGACGTGAAATGCGCGTATTTTTCCAACGCCAATCCAAAATGACCGAGGTTTTCTGGGCTGTAACGCGCTTGGCTTTGCGACCGCAGGATCAATTCGTTGATCATACCCGCGCGCGGGGTGCCGCGCACCTTGTCCAAAATCGTGTTGATGTCGTCGTTGCGCAGCTTGCCCAGTTTGCCCGCTTTGATTCCCAACGTTCCCAAAAAGGTTTGCAGGGCGGCGGCTTTTTCCGCGCTGGGCGGTTCGTGGACGCGGTACATGGCGGGAACGCCCTTTTCCTCCAACGTTTCGGCGGCGGCGACGTTGGCCAGAATCATAAATTCTTCAACCGTTTTGTGGCTGTCCAGCCGTTCGCGCGGAGTGATGGACGCGACCTGTCCGTCCTTGTCCAGCTTGATTTCGCGTTCAATCACGTCCAGATCCAGCGCGCCGCGCTTTTCCCGCGCCGCGTTCAAAACCAGAAACGCGCCGCGCAAATCCATAATATGACGGCGCAGATCATCGTTCATTTCGGGCATTTTGCCGTCGTAAACGTTTTGAACCTCGTGATAATTCAGACGGGCGGCGGAACGCATCATCGCGCGCACGAATTTTTTTGAGATCAGCTTGCCGTGCTTGTCAATCCGCATATCGGCCGCGATGCAGGGGCGGTCTTTGGCGGGCTGCAGGGAACACAGATCGGTGGACAGCTTTTCCGGCAGCATCGGTACGCACCGGTCGGGGAAATAGACCGAGTTGCCGCGTTCGCGCGCGCAATCGTCCAGCGGCGTTCCGGGGCGCACGAAATACGCCACGTCGGCGATGGCGACGATGATGTGCCAACCGTCTTTGTTGTCTTTGCCGTCGTCCGGTTCGGCGAACACGGCGTCGTCGAAATCGCGCGCGTCTTCGCCGTCGATGGTGACAAGGGGAACGTCGCGCAGGTCGGTGCGGCGTTTCATATCGGGCAGCTTCGCCTTTTCCGCCTGTTTCAACGCTTCGGGCGAAAAATCCGTCGGTATGGCGTGCAGACGCAACGCGATCATGCTGGCGGCGCGGGGGGCGTCGGCGCGGCCGACAACCTCGACAATACGGGCGCGGCGCGTTGTGGCGCCGAACGTGGAATCCAACACTTCGGCGACGACGACATCGCCGTTTTTGGCTTTGCCCGCATGATCGGAATCGACGATGTAGTTTTGGTGCAAACGGCGGTCAACGGACAGGATGCGCCCGCCTTTGCCGGATGTCGTGTCGAACACGCCGACGATGCGTTCGGGTTTGATCGACAAACGGCGGACGACCGCGCCGTGAAAGAATTTCTTTCCTTTCGGCGTCAGCTTCAACAGCACCAGATCGCCCTCGGCCGGCGGCGGGCGCAAACGCCCCAAATCGGTGATCAGAATTTGCGGTTTCGGCGTCGGTTTGTCCCAATTCAACGGGCGCGCGACCAATTCGCCGTTGGAATCCGATCCCGTGATTTCGCATTGGCAGTATTCGGGCAGACCGTCGGCCGGAACCAGCTTTTTGCCGGCCAGCGCTTCGATCTTTCCGGACGATTTCAAATCTTTGAGCATCCCTTTCAGCTTCGCCCTGTCGTCGCCTTTGACGTGAAAGGCGCGGACGATTTCGCGTTTGCCGGCACCGGCGTTTTCATTCAAAAACGCGATCAGGTCGTCCATGGCGGGCAGGGGGGCTTTGGATTTGCTCATTCTTTTTTCGCCTTGGTTGTTTTCTTGGCGGCGGTTTTCTTTGTCGCCGTCTTTTTGGCAGCGGCCGCCTTTTTCGGGGCGGCTTTGGGTTTCTTTTCAGCTTTCGCCGCCAACAGGGCGACGGCTTCCTCCATCGTCGGCAAACGGTTTTCGTCGCGGATCGCCTTGGGGATCGACGCGATGACGGAACCGTGCTTGATATAGGGGCCGAACCGGCCGGAACTGGCCACGACGGGCTTGCCGTCGGCGGGGTGTAAACCGATTTCCTGCGGCGGAGTCTTTTCCTTGACGTTCGCCAGCAATTCCAACGCGCGGGGCAATTCGATCGTCAGGACGTTGTCCGCGGCCGTCAGTGATTTGAACGTCGAACCGATTTTCAGATAAGGGCCGAACCGCCCGATTCCCGCTTGGATTTCCTGCCCGTTGTCGGGATTGACGCCCAACGTGCGCGGCAGGGCGAGCAATGCGACCGCCTGTTCCAACGTCACGTCGGCGGGGTTCATGTTGCGGGGCAGCGACGTGCGCTTCGCCGTCGATTTTTCCTTCTTTTCCCCCTTGGCGGCCTTGGGCGCGTCCTTGCCCTGCTGGACGTACCAGCCGTAGGGGCCTTTGCGCAAAACGACATTTTCGCCGTCATGCGTTCCCAATTCGCGCACGTCGGATTCTTCGGCGGCCGTTTCTTCGGTCGTCTGCGCGCCGAACGGGCGGGTATAGCGACATTCCGGATAGTTGGAACACCCGATGAACGCGCCGAATTTCCCGATTTTCAGGCTCAGCCGCCCGCCTTTGGTCGCGCCGCATTCGGGGCAGACGCGGTCGGCGGGATCGGGGAACAGGTGTTCGGACAGGCTTTCCTCCAACCGGTTCAAAACGTCCGTGATCGTCAACGGTTCGACGCTTTTGACCGTCGTGTCGAACTGCGCCCAGAAATCGCGCAGCAACGCTTTCCAATCCAGTTTGTCGGCGGACACGTCGTCCAGCGCGTTTTCCAGATCGGCGGTGAAGTCGTACTGGACGTATTTGTTGAAAAAGTTTTCCATGAACGCCGTCACGATGCGGCCGCGGTCTTCGGGAATGAAACGGCGTTTTTCCAAACGGACGTAGTTGCGTTCCTGCAAAACGGACAGGATCGACGCGTAGGTGGACGGCCGGCCGATGCCCAGTTCCTCCAGCTTTTTAACCAGACTGGCTTCGGAATAGCGGGGCGGTGGCTGGGTGAAATGCTGTTCGGGGCGGACGGCGGCCAGATCCAGCGCTTCGCCGGTTTTCATGGCGGGCAGGATTGCGCCGTTTTCTTCGTCCCCGTCGTCCAAATCCTCGTGATACACGCGCAGGAAACCGTCGAAAGACACGGCCTGTCCCGTCGCGCGCAAAACGATTTTGCCGTCGCGGGACGGGCAGTCAACCGCCATTTTGTCGATTTCCGCGCTTTGCATTTGCGACGCCAGAGCGCGTTTGTAAACCAGTTCGTACAGGGCTTTCATGTCCTTGTTCAAATACCGCGCCATTTGTTCGGGGCGGCGGTGCAGGGACGTGGGGCGGATCGCTTCGTGCGCTTCTTGCGCGTTTTTGACGTTGTTTTTGTAATAGCGCGGTTTTTCGGGCAGGTATTTGTCCCCGAAATCGTCCGCGATGACCGACCGCGATTCGGCGATCGCCTCTTGCGCCATTTGGATGCCGTCGGTACGCATATAGGTGATCAGACCGACGGTTTCGCCGCCGATGTCAACGCCTTCGTACAGCTGCTGCGCCAGCTGCATGGTTTTTTTCGCGGAAAAGAACAGCTTGCGCGCGGCTTCCTGCTGCAAAGTGGATGTCGTGAACGGGGGCGCGGGGGAACGTTTGACCGTTTTGCGTTCGATTTCGCCGACATCGAAATTCGCGGATTCGATCTTTTTTTGCGCCGATTTCGCGGCGGCTTCGTCGGCCAAAGTGAACTTGCCCAGCTTTTTGCCGTCCAAAACGGACAGGTGCGCGGTGAACCGGTCGGCGCGCAAAGTGGCCAGATCGGCGTCGATCGTCCAATATTCCTGCGCCTTGAACGCTTCGATTTCGTTTTCGCGGTCGCATATCAGACGCAGGGCGACGGACTGCACGCGTCCGGCCGAACGGCTGCCCGGCAGCTTGCGCCACAAAACGGGCGAAATCGTAAAACCGACCAGATAGTCCAAAGCGCGGCGCGCCAGATACGCGTCAACCAAAGGCATATCGACTTCGCGCGGGTGTTTCATGGCGTTGGTGACGGCGGCTTTGGTGATTTCGTTGAACACGACGCGTTTTAACGTTTTGCCTTTCAGTTTGCCGCGTTTTGTCAATTCCTGCACGACGTGCCACGCGATAGCCTCCCCCTCTCTGTCAGGGTCGGTGGCGAGATAGACGGTGTCGGCCTTGGCGACGGCGGTCGCTATGGCTTTGATGTGTTTTTCGTCCTTGGGTTCGATCGCCCAATCCATGGCGAAATCCTCGTCGGGGCGCACCGATCCGTTTTTGGCGGGCAGATCGCGGATGTGACCGAAACTGGCGATGACTTCGTAGCCGTTTCCCAGATATTTGTTGATTGTTTTCGCTTTCGCGGGAGATTCGACGATAACAACGTCCATGACCGTTAGACCTTATAAAGAAGTAATGCGCATAACCTTGTTCCCCGGCAGGCGTTCGATCCGTCCCGCCAGTTCCAATTCCACCAATAAAACCGAAATCGTTCCGGCTGGCAAGCCCGTTTCGCGAATCAGGCTGTCGATTTCCACCGGCGCGCCGTCCAGCAGGGACAAAACGTCCGTCCTGTCGCGTTCGGCCGGTTCGTCGTAAACCGCGGGCGCGGCGTCGGTTTCCGGCCGCTTCGTCTTTTTTTCGGAAAAGGCGAACAGCGTGTTCGATTGCAGGTGTTCCAAAATGTCCTCGGCGCTTTCGACCAAAGGCGCGCCGTTTTTAATCAGCAGGTTCACGCCCTTCGCGCGGTCGTCCGTCGGCGTCGCGGGGACGGCGAACACGTCCTTGCCCTGTTCCAACGCTTTGTTCGCCGTGATCAGCGATCCGGAACGCAGGGCGGCTTCGATGACGACCAGCCCGATCGACAGGCCGGAAATGATGCGGTTGCGCTGGGGAAAATTCGACGGCTGCGGATTCGTGTGCAGGGGCAGTTCGGAAACAATGACGCCCTTTTGGCGAATCTCGTCGTACAGCCGGCGGTTTTGCGGCGGATAGGGAACGTCAACGCCCGTGCCCAGCACCGCCGTCGTGGACGCCGACGGATTGTCCGCGTGCAACGCCCCGTCGTGCGCCGCGCCGTCAATGCCCAACGCCATGCCCGACACCGTGCCGTATCCCGCCCGCGCCAGATCCAGCGCGATGTGGCGGGCGATGTTGCGGCCGTTGATCGACGCGTTGCGTGTGCCGACAATGGCGATTTGCGGCGTTTTCAAAAAAGCTTTGTCGCCCAGCGCCGTCAACACGGGGGGCGCGTCCGGCAGTGTTGCCAGCAATTCCGGATAGTCCGGATCGTC
Organism: Alphaproteobacteria bacterium UBA6324; assembly: GCA_002439085.1. Lineage (GTDB taxonomy): Bacteria > Pseudomonadota > Alphaproteobacteria > CAAGCB01 > CAG-977 > UBA11549. The sequence continues at coordinate 75,632 of DJSW01000007.1, read as the reverse complement.
CAGAAAAATCATTTCCGCGCCGATTTTGGCGGCTTCCTCGAATTCCTTTTCCGCCTGCGCCGCCGAACAGATGTTCAGCGGGCGTCTGGAACCGCCTTTGCGCGCCCGTTCGGGCAGGGCGTCCAAAGCGTCGCGCGCGGATTTGAAATGCCGCATCAGGACGCGGAAAGTGACCGCCCCGACGTTTTCAGAGCGAAACAAGCGCAGACGGTCGATTTTTTCTTCGTATTTCAAAGGGTTATTCCGCCTTTTTCTTTAATTTGATCTTGCTTTCCTCGCCGTGGATCAAACGGGCGATGTTTGAACGGTGGCGGATGACCGACAGAACGGCCAGAAAGCTGTAGAACCAGACGTATTCCGGCGTCGCGAAGTAATAGGCGTAAACGGGCGCCAAGATCAGCGCGGTCAGCGCCGACAGCGAGGAATAGCGGAAAACCAGCGCCATGGCCAACCATGTCACGCACGACAGCAACCCCGCCTGCCAGCACGTCGCCAGCAGCATCCCCAGCGTCGCGGCGACGCCTTTGCCGCCTTTGAATTTCAGCCAGACCGGAAAGTTGTGTCCCAAAACGCCCGCCGTGCCGGCGATCAGCGCGGCGGTGTCGCTGGTGCCCTCTTCGGGGACGCAGTAATAGGCAATGCCGGCCGCCAAAGCCGCCTTGCCCGAATCGAACAGCAGGGTCAGCAAAGCCAAATCCTTGCGCCCCGTGCGCAAAACGTTGGTCGCGCCGATGTTGCCCGATCCGATTTTGCGGATGTCGCCCAGTCCCGCCAAACGCGTGAAAACGATGCCGAACGGGATGGAACCCAGCAGATAGCCCAAAATGCCGGACAGGATGAGAAGAGTCGTGTCGCTCATGACGGATGCTCCGATTAATCAGTTTTGGATAGAGGATATAACCTTATTGACCGCTTCTGCAACAGTTTTGAAAGAAACGTCGGGGGAAAACAGCGTTTCCGTCAGCGTTCTGCGCCACGCGGCCGCGCCGGCGCACCCTTTGAACAGGTTCAGCCAGTGTTTGGCGATCACATGGGGGCGGACGCCGTTTTCCATGTTTTTTTGCAAATAGGGCAGCATGGCGCGCACGGCGTCGGCGCGGGAAACGTCGTTCGTTTTTTCGCCGAAAACCACTCTGTCCGCGGCGGCCAGCAAATACGGATCGCCGTAGGCCGCGCGCCCGATCATCACGCCGTCAACGTGTTCCAGATGCCGCAACGCCGCGTCAAGGGACGCGATGTTGCCGTTAATGGAAACCGTTGCGTCGGGAAAGGCGGCCTTGAACCGGTAAACCAAATCGTAATTCAGCCGCGGCCGTTCCCTGTTCTGTTTCGGCGTCCACCCTTTCAACCGCGCTTTGCGGGCGTGGATGATAAATTCGCCGCATCCGGCCGCGCGCGCCGTTTCCGCGCATCGGCACAAATCGTCAAATCCGTCGGAATCCGGCGTGTCCTCCTCCAGCGCGATGCGGGTTTTCAGGGAAACGGGAACGTTTGCGTTTTCTTTCATTGCTTGCAGGCAATCGGCGATCAAAGCAGGATCGCACCGCATCGCCGCGCCGAAACATCCGGCGGAAACGCGTTCGGACGGGCAGCCCGCGTTCAGGTTCACGCCGTCGTAACGAAAGCCGCGCGCAACGCGGCAGGCTTTTCCCAATAATTCTGGATCGGATCCGCCCAGTTGCAAAATCAGCGGGTGTTCGCAATCGTCATAGGCCAGCAGCTTTTCCGCGTCGCCGAAAACGATCGCCTGCGCCGTGATCATTTCGCTGTACAGCAGGGCGCGGCGCGTCAAACGGCGCGCGAAATAACGAAAGTGCCTGTCCGTCCAATCCATCATCGGGGCGACGGACAGCCGTCCCGTGAATACGGTCATGGCAACGCCGCCAAATGATTCAGCAACATTTCCTTGAACGCGTCCTTGGCCACTTTGTGCGTGACCAGACAGTTGCGTTTGACGCCCTCTTCAAACGTGGTCATGCCGAATTTTTCGTCGTTCGCGTCGGTGTTGACCTGCACCGTGCCGTACCGGCCGGAAAACAGGGCGGGGCGGATCAGGCACCCCACGGCGCACGGGTCGTACAGGGACGTTCCCGTTTCCGGCGCGACGCCGTCCTTGTTCAAACGGGCAAGGTGTTCGGACAGGACTTTCGCCGTGCGTTCCAACAAATCGGCGCTCATCGACGCGCAACGCGTGTTCAGGTCGCGCATTTTTTCGATGTATTCCTTTTCCGCGGTCGCCTGCATACCGACTTCCATCGGGATGACGGTGACGCGTTCGGCCAAATCGAACACGATCTGCGCGGCGTGTGGGTCGGCCAGCATATTGAATTCGGCGTAAGGCGTCGAATTGCCGCGGGGGCCGTCTTCGCAAAACGCGCCGCCCATGATGATCAGTTCGCGGATTCTGGAAACGGTCTTCGGCTCTTTTAAAAAGACGGTGGCGATGTTCGTCAAAGGGCCGATCGCGACGATCGACACTTCGCGTTCGGGGGATTTCATCAACGTTTTGATGATGAAATCGACGGCGTTTTCCTCTTCCCCTTTATAAGAGGGCGTGCCGAAATCCAATCCGGCCAAACCGTCTGAACCGTGCACCCATTCGGCGTTGAACGTCGGACGTTTCAACGGGCGGTCGCATCCTTTATAGACGGGAATGTCCGTGTGCCACGCGAAATCGCACACGCGGCGCGCGTTGAATTCGGCCTTGTCAACCGTGACGTTGCCGTTGACCGCCGTGATGCCGACGATTTCCAAATCGGGGTCGGCCATGGCCATGAACAAAGCGATCGCGTCGTCGATCCCCGGATCCGTGTCGATGATGATTTTAGTTTTCGCGCCCATGGCCGCGTTCCTCCGTCAAAATGTCAAAACGTGTTGAAAATATAGGCGGCGGACGGATAAATCAATTCTTTTTGTGCCGATCAAAGGAAACGGCCGCGTTCAATCCGTCGCGGCCGTTTGCCCGTTTTATAAAATTCCGTTTTAACCGTTGTCCAAGAACGAACGCAGTTTGCGCGACCGGCTGGGGTGTTTCAGCTTGCGCAAAGCCTTCGCTTCGATCTGGCGGATGCGTTCGCGCGTGACGGAAAACTGCTGTCCGACCTCTTCCAGCGTGTGGTCGGTGTTCATGCCGATGCCGAAACGCATACGCAACACGCGTTCTTCGCGCGGGGTCAGACTGGACAGCACTGCCGTGCAGGTTTGGCGCAGATTGGTTTGGATCGCGGCGTCCAAAGGCTGGACGACGTTGCGGTCTTCGATAAAATCGCCCAAATGGCTGTCTTCCTCGTCGCCGACGGGGGTTTCCAGCGAAATCGGTTCTTTGGCGATTTTCAAAACTTTGCGGACTTTTTCCAAAGGCATGGTCAGTTTTTCGGCCAATTCTTCTGGCGTCGGTTCGCGGCCGATTTCGTGCAGCATCTGGCGGCTGGTGCGCACCAGTTTGTTGATCGTTTCGATCATATGCACCGGAATGCGGATCGTGCGCGCCTGATCGGCGATCGAACGCGTGATCGCCTGACGGATCCACCACGTCGCGTAGGTCGAAAATTTGTATCCGCGGCGATATTCAAATTTATCCACCGCTTTCATCAAACCGATGTTGCCTTCCTGAATCAGATCCAAAAACTGCAGGCCGCGGTTGGTGTATTTTTTCGCGATCGAAATCACCAGACGCAAGTTGGCTTCGATCATTTCCTTTTTCGCGCGGCTGGCTTCCTGTTCGCCCTTTTTCACCATGGAACAAACGCGGCGGTATTCAAAAATCGGCATTCCGATTTCTTCGGCCATCGCGGCGACGGCACTTTGGATTTCGGCGATTTCCTTGGCGTATTTTTCCGTAAAGGTCTTCCACGCCTTGCCGGTTGTTTTCTGAATCCAGTTGGAATCGAATTCGGATGTTTTGTACGCTTCCAGAAAATCTTCGCGCTTGATGCGGCAACTGACGGCCATGCGCAACATTTTGCCTTCCAAAGTCATCAGGCGTTTGTTGTATTCGTTCAACTGGTCAACCAGTTTTTCGATGCGCACGGGGTTCAGCTGAATCCCCTCCATCAGGGAAACCAGTTCCTGCTTGATCTTTTCAAATTTCTTTTCGGTGGCGGCGGGGACGGGTTTGGCCGATTTGACGCACGCCAGCCGCTGATCCTGAACCTTTTTCAATTTCTGGTGCAGGGAAAGAATCTGGTCGAACTGTTCCAACACCTGCGGCATCAGCGACTGTTCCATCTGCGCCAGAGAAACGGAGGGCGAATCGTCTTCGGCGGCGTCTTCGTCGTCGCCGTTTTCACCGTCGGAGGATTCTTCTTCGTCGTCGATGCCGTCGTCGAACCCTTCATCGTCCTTGTCGTCGCCGGATTCGTCGGAATCGTCGAAATCCTCGTCGTTTTCACCGTCGGCGGATTCGTTGTCCTCTTCGTCGTCGTAATCGTCGGCGTTTTCCTCTTCTTCAAAGGAATCGTCGTCCTTTTCAGGGGCGGCGGCTTTTTCGCGGGCGGCGGAGCTTTCCTCGGCCATGACGGCGGCGGACGGCATCGAAGTCGCCAGCGACAGCGCGGGGGTGTCCCCGTCTTCGTCGGAACCGTATGTGGCGTCCAGATCAATAATGTCACGCAACAGCATTTTGCCGGAAATCAAGGCGTTGTGCCAACCGCTCAACGCTTTGATCGTCAGCGCGCTTTCGCACAGGCCGCCGATCATCAAATCGCGTCCGGCCTCAATGCGTTTGGCGATGGCGATTTCGCCTTCGCGGGACAGCAGTTCAACCGCGCCCATTTCGCGCAGGTACATCCGGACGGGGTCGTCGGTGCGCGACGTTTCCACTTCGTCCAGTTTGAACCCCTCGTCCTCCGCGGCTTCGGTGGCTTCCTCCTCGGTTTCGTCGTTTTCGATCAGGTTGATCCCCATATCGGAAATCATGGCCATGACGTCTTCGATCTGTTCGGACGATTCCTTTTCGGGCGGCAGGGCGCCGTTCAATTCGTCAACGGTGATGTAACCGCGACTTTTTCCTTTGTTCAACAGCTTTTTCAACGAAGCGCTGAGCGTGTCCAGCAAAGCGTCTTCCGAGTTTTCCGCCGGATTGATGTCTTCTTCGGTCGAAGTATTCATATAAATTCGCCTTTACCTCTGTTGCAAAAAAACGCACACGAAAAACCGCCGGAAACAATCCGGTGATCTTGCACTTTTTAGTTTTTTGCCAACCGTTTGTCAACCTTTAAATAATAAGGCGACATCCGTTATGCAAGCCCCTTTTCCTCTTTCAGCAGATTTTGATACCGCTGCCACAGCTTTTCCGCCTCTTCGCCGTCGGCGTCCGCGATTTTTTCCGCCAGCCGCATCAATTCGGCGCGCAGGTTTTTGCGCCGCATTCCGGACAAAAGGGCGGTGATGCTTTCCCGCGCATCCTGCGGCAGGGGGGATTTGCGTTTCAGCATTTCGATTTCCGTCGCCAGCCGGTCGTAAACGCCGGCGCGGCCGGTGACGGACAAATGTTCCCGCAGCCGGTCGGCCGTCACGTCGGGATCGGCGGCCAGCGCGTCCAAAACGGCGGCCAGAGCTTCGTCCTGTCCGGTCAGGGGGGCTTGCCAATCGGCCAGATCCTCCAGAAAATCGGCGGCGACATCCGGATACAGCAACAAATAAGCCAGCAGCATCCGCGTGTCGTCGCGTTCGGGCGCCAGCGCGGGGTGGTTGACGGGGGCGGCCGTTTTCACGGCGCCGCGTTTGCGGTCGAAACCGGTCGGGGCGGCGTTTTTGGCTTTGTTTTTATAGGGCGACGTGATTTCCCACAACGCTGATTTGAAATCCTGCCGGTAAAATCCCTGAACCGTCGGGTCTTTGATTTTTTCCAGACACTCTTCAATATCCTTGCTCAGCCCCGCTTTGCGTTCCGGCGTGTCCAACGGCCGGTTCGCCAGCAGCATCCCCCACAGCTGTTTGAACAGCGGGCGGTACTGCGTTTTTAAAAACTCCTCCAGCGACGCCTTGCCGTGTTCCTTGATGTATTCGTCGGGGTCGAGGTCGTCGGGCAGGGTGATGAACCGCAGCGACCGTCCGGCCGTCAACAGGGGCAGAACCCTGTCCGCGGCGCGCGCGGCCGCCCGCTGTCCCGCGCCGTCGCCGTCGAAACAGCACAGCGGTTCCGGCGCGTAACGCCACAGCAGTTCGATCTGCCGTTCCGTCAACGCCGTCCCCAGCGGCGCGACCGCCCGTTCGATGCCGGCCTGCGCCATGGCAATAACGTCCATGTATCCTTCGACGACGATGATTTCCTGCGTTTTCCGCGCCTGCTGCGCCGACAGGTGCAGGGCGTAGAGGTTGTCGCCCTTTGAAAAAACGGGGGTGTCGGGCGAATTGAGGTATTTCGGTTCGCCGTCGTCCATGACGCGGCCGCCGAACGCAATGATTTTGCCCCGCCTGTCGGCGATCGGGAACATGACGCGGTTGCGGAAATAATCGTAAAGCGAACCGTCGCGTTCCGATTTCATCGCCAGTCCGGCTTCAATCAAAACGCTCGTGTCAAATCCCTCGCGCGTCAGGTGCGCTTTCAACGCGTTGCCCGACGGGGCGAAACCCAACCGGAACCGTTTGACGGTTTCGGGCGTCAACCCGCGGCGTTGCAGATAGAACAGCCCCTCGCGCCCCGCCGGTTTTTCCAGCTGTTCCTCGTAAAATTTGCAGGCGGCCTCCAACGCTTCGGACAATCCGGTTTTTTTGCGTTCCCGTTCGTATTCTTGCGGCGTCGCCTGCGGGATTTCCATGCCCGCGCGCCGCGCCAGATATTCGACGGATTCGGGAAAAGTCATTCCCAAAATCTTTTGGGCGAAATCAAAAACGCTGCCGTGCGCGCCGCATCCGAAACAGTGGTAGTATTCCTTTTCATCGCTGACGGAAAACGACGCCGTTTTTTCATGATGAAAAGGGCAGCATCCCCAAAATTCGTTCCCGCGCCGCTTCAGTTTGACGCTTTCGGCGACAAGGCTGACGATCGACGTTCGGGAACGGACTTCTTGAATAAAGGATTGGGGAAATACCGGCATTTTTTATTTGGCGGCCAAAATCGCTTTGACGATGCCGGATGCCAGGCCGAAATCCATCTGGCCGGCGAATTGTTCGCGCAAAGCTGCCATGACTTTGCCCATATCCTTCAATCCCGCCGCGCCGGTCGATTTGACGACATCTTCGACGCAGGTTTTGATTTCCTGTTCGTCCATCTGTTTGGGCAGGAACGATTGGATGATGTCGATTTCGCCCTGTTCGCTGTCCACCAGATCCTGACGGCCGCCCTTGGTGTACATGGCGATGCTGTCCTTGCGCTGTTTGATCATGGATTGCAGCAACTGTAAAATGTCGTCGTTGGAAATCAATCCGTCCTTGTTCGTGCCGCGGGACGCGATGTCGCGATCCTTTACCGCCGCCAGAATCAGGCGGATCGTCGAAATTTTGTGGCTGTCCTTTTCAATCATCGCCGTTTTCAAAGCGGCTTTCAGCTGTTCGCGCAACATGGTTATGTAACTCCTGCAATTAAACTTTTGCCATAAAACACCGTTTTTCCGTTTTTGGCAAGCTGATGTTTTTTATATCTCTTGAAGAAAAGAAACAACATCTGTATTATACGCGTCAGAAAAGAGTGCGGCTTTTCCGGCGAAACGGCCGGAAAGGTTGTTTTTTTGTTATTTGGAAAGGATGTCGGTCGAATGCAGAAAGTACCCATGACCAAAAGAGGCGCCGAACGCCTGCAAAAGGAATTGAACAACCTGAAAAACGTCGAACGCCCCGCCATTATCGCGGCGATCGCCGAGGCGCGCGAACACGGCGATTTGTCCGAAAACGCGGAATACCACGCCGCTCGCGAAAAACAGAGCTTTATCGAAGGGCGTATTCAGGAATTGGAATACGCGGTTTCCTGCGCGGAAATCATTGACACGGCCGCTTTGAAAAACGACGAAATCGTTTTCGGCGCGACCGTCGTTTTGATGAACGAAGACACCGAAGAGGAAAAAACGTACCAGATCGTCGGCAAATACGAAGCCGATCTGGATCACGGGCTGATTTCCGTCCTGTCGCCGATGGCGCGCGCGTTGATCGGCAAATCCGAAGGCGACAGCGTCGAAATCGCATCCAAATCCTATGAAATTCTGGAAGTGAAGTACGTCTGAGCATGACTGCCGAAAAAACCGAACTGACCGCCGGCGCGCTGGCGTTTTTCGCCGCTGTCGTCTGCTTTTACCTGATCGGGTCGGGCGTCGTGCGCAAACCGGCCGAAACCTATGACGTGCAGGCGCGTTTCAACCAAACCGAAGGACTGGTTGCCGGCAACGACGTCCGTTTGGCGGGCATCAAAATCGGACGGGTTGCCGATTTGCGGCTGGATGAATATTACGGCGTTGTGGCAACGCTGACCCTGCCGGCGAAAATCCGTCTGCCGGACGACAGCGGCGCCGCCGTCCAATCGACGGGGCTGATCGGGGCGAAATATGTCGAATTGACCCCCGGCGGTTCCGAAGATATGCTGACGGACGGTTCTTTCATCGAATTCACGCAGGATTCGCCGAACCTGCAAAACCTGTTGGACAAGGTCGTCGATATGGCCAAGGTCGACAGGCAAAAGCGGAAATGTCACTGATCACGCCGGAGGGGTATGATGAAAAAAAGTCCGATTGAAACGGTTTTGGGAATTCTGGTTATTCTGGTGGCTGTGTTTTTCGTTCACTTCGCCGCGAACAAAATCGACGCGCGGCCGCAGCGCGGTTACGAACTGACCGCCGAATTTTCGCGTTCCGGCGGATTGGAAAGCGGCAACGACATCCGGATCAGCGGAATCAAGGTCGGGTCGGTCACGGGATTGGATCTGACGGACGATTATACGGCCAAAGTGACGCTGAACATCCGCAACGGCGTGCGTTTGCCGGCTGATACGATGGCGGCCGTGACGACGGACGGGTTGATGGGCGGGACGTTCGTCCAGCTGACCCCCGGAAAATCGGCTACGTATTTGAAAGACGGCGACCGAATCCAAAAAACGAAAGATTTTCGATCGCTGGAGGACGTGATCAGCGAAGTGATCTTTTCAGCCACCGGAAAAGAAGATTGAACCCATGAAAAAAACATTGCCGGCTTTTGCCTTGTCGCTTTTTCTGCCTTTTGCCGCGCAGGCCGAGGACATTTCCTATACCCAAGTCGTCCTGCGCGGATTGGACAAGATCACGGGACGGTTGAGTACGATGACCGTCAACGTCGGTGAAAAAACGACGTTCGGCGCGCTGGACGTTTACGCGCGCGTCTGTTACGCCCACCCGCCCGAAGAAACGCCAGAAAACGCGGCTTTTCTGGAAATTGTCGAAAATAAAGAGGACGGACAGCTGAAACTGTTTTCGGGGTGGATGTTTTCCTCTTCGCCGGCTTTGTCCGCCATGGATCACGCCGTTTATGACGTTTGGGTGATGAAATGTCAGGGTGAACAGGCCGCGCCACCCGTTCCCGAACCGCTGGTTCTGGACAGGCCGTTGGAATACAAACCCGTCGCGCCGAAACTGAAAATCACATGGGACGAGGAAAGCCAGACCGTCACCGATCTGCCCGAATTGCAACCGGACGAGGAAAAACCGGTCGATCCGGAAAACGCCGAATCCGCCGAAACCGCCGCGCCGGAAAACGAACCGGTCGTCATCCGCGTCGAACAAAACCGGACGGACGATGAAAACGCCGAACCGCGGGAATTTAAGCTGACGCCGATTTCCGAACCGGCCGAAACGCCGACGGACGAATCCGCCGTTTCCGCCGAAACTTCGGAAGCCGCGGGGGAACGCGCCGATCAAAACGGCGATGAACCCGCCGCGCCCGTGGAAGAACCGGTCGAACAGCCGCTTGTTCAAGAACAAAACGAACCGGCGGCAAGCGAAGAAAGTGCGGCCAACGAAGAGAGAACGGCAAACGACGATGGCGCGTCGGTTGAAGAGGAAGCTTTCGACGAAGACGCGGCGGATTGATCCGCGCGGTGCAAAAACAACAACTTGAATCCCCCGTCCGGTTCGCGCCGTTCGGGGGTTCGCTTTCAAAAGAGGGAAATATGACAAACAAACGGAATTCGGCCAATTTCATATTTGTGCTGCTGGGGCTGCTGACGGCGTTCGGGCCGTTTGTGACGGATATGTATCTGCCCGCTTTGCCGGTGATGACAAAGTATTTTGACACGGACGTTTCCATGGTTCAGCTGGGGCTGACATCGTCCATGCTGGGATTGGCGCTCGGCCAGCTGTTTTTCGGCCCTTTGAGCGACCGCGTCGGGCGTCGCCGACCGCTGTTGTGGGCAATGGCCGTCTTTATCGTTTCGACGGCCGGATGCATCGCCGCGCCGGACATTCAAACCTTTGTCGCCCTGCGTTTTCTGCAAGGGGCGGCCGCGTCGGGCGGCATCGTCATTGCGCGTTCGATTGCGACGGATAAATTCAAAAGCAAAAATCTGGCTAAAGCGTTGGCGATTGTCGGGGCGATCAACGGCATGGCGCCGATCGCCGCGCCCGTCATCGGCGGCATGGTTTTGCAACCGGTCGGGTGGCAGGGGATTTTCATCATCCTGCTGGGGATCGGAATTGTGCTGGCGGTGTTCTGTCTGTTTTTTAAGGAAAGCCTGTCCACTCAGCGCCGGTCAAAAGAAAAGCTGAGCCGGTCGTTCAAGCTGTTCGCGGCGGTGCTGAGAAATAAAAAATTCGTGTGCTATATGGCCGAACTGTCGTTCGCGCTGGCGATCCTGTTTTCCTATATCGCGTCGTCGCCGTTCATCATTCAGGAACATTACGGGTTCAGCCCGCGCGCGTTCAGTTTTTTCTTTGCCGCAAACGCCGTCGCGATCGGGATCGGCGCGGGCGTTTCCGTCAAGTTCAAATCGCCGCTGTCGTGCCTGACGGCCAGTTGCGCGGGCGTCGTGCCGTGCTGTTTCGTGCTGGCCGTTTTGATGCCGGTCGGAATTCCCGTCGCCGCGTATGAAACGCTGCTGTTCGTTTTGTGCTTTTCCCTCGGATTGTCGTTCACGGCGGCGACCGCGGCGGCGATGGACGCCGAGCGGACGTATTCCGGAACGGCTTCGGCGGTTATGGGGGCGGCCGGATTTTTGCTGGGCGGCGTCGTGTCGCCGCTGGTCGGGCTGGGAAACATTCTGGCGTGCGGCGGGGCGGTGATGTCCGTTTTCGCCCTTTTAACCGTTCTGGCCGTGATCAAAGCCAAACGGATGGCGCGAGGGGTGTAATTACTTCGCAACGTCCTTGAACATGGCGACGGCGTTTTGTTTCCGGATCGGATCGGAAACGACGATGCCGCCCATATTGAAGCCGTCCTTGGTGACAAAGCGGTGCTGCAGTTCGCGCAAACGGTGGCCGTAACGGTCGCGCAGTTCGACCGCGGCGGGTTGGACGTGGACGTTGTGCACGATGTCGGAACAATAAACCCAGCTGGCGATCGGGAACAGAAACGCGGAACACAGGATGTCGCACAGCTGCAATCCGGCCAGATTGTTGCTGTGCCCGAAACACGGCATTTCGACGATGTTTTGGTACAGCGGGTACAAATGGCGGAATTTCTGCGTGAAAACGGAATGCGACAGGTTGATGTTTTTCATGTAATCCCGACTGTCCGCGATGACGACGCCGTAATCCTGCTTTTGCTGCAAATAGTTGTCGAAATAGGTGTAGATGCTTTGGATCGACGAGGTGTAAACCGCTTTGCCGTTAAAAGGCTGGCCGGGGATTTTCACCCAGATGCGGCCGACGATGCGGATGTCGTATTTGTAAAACAGATCGACGATTCTGTCCAGAAAACCGATGGCGTGACGCTTGATCCGCTTGCTGCCGCGCATGGCGTTGCGGCGCAGGTCGGCGCCTTTGATTTCGGGGATGATGCGGTCAAGGAATTTGTCCGTCGGATAGTTCAATCCGGGGTAGTAACGGTATTTCAGCTTGATGAAATCGTGCGTCAGATTGTACAAATCCTCGTGATCGGCGAAAATGCCCGCAATGGCCAAAACGGGCTGGTGGTTTCCGTCGGGATTGGATTCGACGGGCAGGGTGCCCAAATCGCCGGATTCGTCAATGTAGCAGATTTTGACCAAGACACTCTCCGAATACAACTAAGGCCACCGAACGGTGACCTCAGGATTTGCAGCCGTTAACAGGACTGCTGAAAAATTACAAAATCAACCATAACAAACCCCGCCCGCCGAGTCAAATGAAAAAGCGGACAATATGTTCGCTTGCCGGTTCAGGCGGTTTTTGCGATTGCATTTGATCGAAAAATTCCGTAACCTGCCGTTAATTGCGGATGAATTGTTCGTCCGCAACAGCGCCTTGGCGGGCGCGGAGCCGTAGAAAGCTCTTACTGTGAGCGGTGTTTGATATAAGCGCCGTACAATCCGTTTCGCATATGGCGGGACGGCATTATATCCCTGATTCCCATGGATCGGGGAGGGCTTGACGTATGTTCAGAAGCCCCGATTTTTTATCGTACGGCTTTAAAGGTCGATCGGTCATTTTCACGGTATGATTTTCAACTCCCCGATCCGCCTGATTTCAGGCGGTTTTACGGGAGGGGAATATGTCCGGATCAAAGAGGTTTTTCATCCTTTTTCTGACGGCGGCGACGCTGTTTTTTACGCGTTGTTTGTTTTTGGACGCGATGTTTAAAATCGCGGTCGAAACAACGGCTGAAAACGGAAAAATCGCCATTTCATACAAAGACGCGGCGGGAACGGTTCGTTCCGCGTCTGCGCGGATAGTCAAAAACGGCAGGGCGTCCGCGCGAATATGGGCGGATGAAATGACGGAGCTGAATTTGTCGCCGCCGGCAGGGACGCAAATCGCAAACGTTAAAATCGCCGGTGATAAAAAAAGCGTTTTTCGCGATATGAGCGCGCTGTCTTCGCAAACGTTCAAACCCGCCGCGCATTTCGATTTTAAAGTTTTTCTGCTGCTGGGATTTTTGTATTTTTGCCTGTGGCACACGGTTGTGAATGGCGTAAGGCCGTTTGATGACAAGGTTCCGGCGATGATGAACATGGAATTTCTGCGTTTGGTTTTCACGTTCGGGATCGTCGTTTATCATTTGACGGAAAGACTGGATATCGTTAACGAAGGTTGACTGGGGGTTGAATTCTTTTTCATTTTATCCGGCTTTTTTATGATGTTGACGTTTGATCCGGCCAGAACGACGTTCGATTTCGCCAAATCGAAAATCATACATTTCGTGCCGTTGCTGCTGTTGTGCGCTTTTTTGGGGAAAGCCAAGCTTGTCCCCGTGGTTTCAAATGTTTTGTTTTTGCAAAGCACGGGATTGTCGGATGATGTTGTGCCGCCGCAAAGCTGGTTTTTGGCGGTTTTGTTCTGGGTGTCCCTGTTTTATTTTTACATGATGAAAATTTGCAACATCCAATCCAACCGTTTGATTTTCGCGTTGCTGACGTTCTTTTCCTATGCCGCCTGTCGCCATTTCGGTTGGGACGGCATGATCGGCGGTGTTTTTTCCGTTCGTTTGCTGCGCGGTGTCGCCGGAATTGGATTGGGGTATTTTACGGCGTCGCTTTATCTGGCATTTCAAAAACGAAAACCGGCGAACGCATTGTTTTGCACAATTGCGGAAATCGCGTTGACGCTTTATGCCGCCGCCATCGTGTTTGTAAAAGGCGCGTGTCCGGAAAACAAGATTTTCGCCGTCGTCTGTTTCGCTGGACTGATTTTGTTGTTCGGTATGAAGCAGGGCGCAGTTTCACGATTTTTCAACCGCCCGTTTTTTGCGAAAATATCCGCTTGTTCCTTTGCTATTTACATGACGCACTGGTTTTTGGAAATGGATGTCGTGCTGCATTGGTACAAACGGTTTTCATTTTTGCAACAACACAACGGTTTTGTTATAGCGGGGACGGTCTTGCTGTCTTGGGTGCTGGGCGTGTTCGTTCATAAATATGTCGAAAAACCGGCCACCGCTTTTTTGAAAAGAAAGTGGAAATGATCTTCGCTTTTTGCGGTTAGTGCAAACAGCGCGGCCGGAAAACGGTTACGGCCGGTCGTTTTGTTCGGCGGTTTCGGCGGCGGGGGAGGGTGTCGCGGTCGCGGCGGAATGGGCGGGGGCGGCCGGTTGCGGGGCAAAGCTGGTTTGGAAAATGTTTTCCAATATGCCCTCGCGGTCTTCATCCTTCGCTTTGCCTTCGGTTTCCAACGCCGCCAGCGTTTCCAGCATCGACACCTTTTCCTGCGCCTGCACGGCGACCTTTTCATAACGGGTGCGCGTCTGAAGCAACATGAACAGCAACCCGCAGGCGATCGCAATCGGCAATCCCAGCGTGACGATGCTCATAAACGTCGAGATGTTCGGCATTTTAAACGAAATGCCCGCGACGATCGCCAAAACGGCCGTGATCGAAAACAGGCCGGAAATGACGTACCAACCCGTCATCTGGTTGGCTTTGGTCTGATTCTGGTTCAGCTGGTCGTTCCAATAATCCAACGCCGTGCCGTAACGGATGCGGCTGGCGACGCTTTGACGCAAAGCGGCCAGCTGGCGTTCGTGGTCGTTTTGAATCAGGTTCAGCTGATCCCACATCGCGCCGACCGCGCTGTCCGACGTTTGTTTGATTTCGGCCACCAGTTGGGAAACGTATTGCGCGACGTCGTTGCGGTACATCTGCAGCTGGCGGCGCGCCTCTTCAATCCCTTGTTGCAGGGCAAAGTGTTCGCTTTCAATCGGTTTGATCTGCTTTTCCGCCAATTCGACGCGGCGGATGATGCCGTTGATTTTGCGCAGGGTTTCCGACACTTTGCCGTCAAGCATTTCCGGTTGGACATTCGTTCTGAATTGCAGGGTGAAAGCGTACCCGAACGTGAAGCTTTCCGCGTCGGCCGACGTGCCGAAGCCGGCCGCGTCCGTCAGGGGCGCCGCGCCCGTCGCGCCGGCCAGTATGCCCATCAGCATCGGTTCGTAGCGATACATGATCGTCGCCATCTGTCCCAGCGTGCCTTGCGAATGGATGCACTTGAACCCTAAATAGGCGTTTAAATCCTTGCGGATGATGGAAAAACCCTCGGCCGCGGACATTTCCGTGTTCAAAACGGAACGGGCGGCGTTCAGGATCGACCGCGGCGTTTGCAGCTGAAAGTCGATGATTTTCTGGATGAACGGTTTGTCGGACGTTTCCGATCCGATGATGTCGTGCCACGCTTTCAATTCGCCGGCGGCGAAAACGCCCGCTTCGTAAAACGAACGCAATTCGACCACGCCGCCGTTGTCGTCCAATTCGATGTGAATGGGGACGCCGAACGGGATGTCCCTTTCCCGATCAAAGGAAAAGTCCGCGAAAGCGGGGGCGGAATATGTTTCGTTTTGCGTGTTCATGGCAATAGACTATGGCTTATATCGTTTGAAAAATCAACCTTAATCCTGTCCGGCGGCGAACGGGTGCGCCAGATAGGCCAGTCGCACGGATTCGCGCCGGTTTTTCAGCTGGCCGTCGCGCAAAACGGCGCAAAACAGGAAAAACCAGAATCCGCAGAACAGCCACAATCCGGCGGGAAAGGCGATGTCCGGCATTAAAAATTCAAGGACGAACGTCGCGGCCAGCGATAAAAACGCCAGCGCGCCGTAAAACAGGGCGGGGCGTTCCGACATGATCAGGCGGGCGATCATCCACGCGATTTTGAATCCGTCTTTGAACGTGGAAAGTTTGCGGAACGATCCCTCCGGTCGGGCGAAATAGTCGGTTTCGACTTCGGCGAACGGCAGGTTGTTCATCGCGGTGAAAACGTTCAGTTCCGTTTCGATTTCAAACCCGTTTGACCGTGCGGAAAACGTTTTGACGTAGCGTTTGGAAAAAACGCGCAGCCCCGACAGCATATCCGTTTGCCGGATGCCGAACAGGAAACGCACCAATCCCGTCAGAAAAGCGTTGCCGAATCGGTGAAACAGAGGATAGGCGGCCTGCTCCGTTTCCCTGCGCGTGCCGACGACCATATCCTTTTGCCCTTTGATCAACGTGTCGATCAGGCGCGGGGCGGCGGTCAGGTCGTAAGTCATGTCCCCGTCCGTCATGACGTACACGTCCGCGTCGATGTCCGCGAACATCCGGCGCACGACGCTGCCTTTGCCCTGCTGGGGGACGGCGCGCACGATCGCCCCCGCCCGCGCGGCCAGCTCGGCCGTTTTGTCCGTCGAGTTGTTGTCGTAAACGTAAACCGCCGCGTTGGGCAAAGCCTTGCGCGCCATGGCGACGACATCGGCGACGGTGGCTTCTTCGTTATAGCAGGGGATCAGCACGGCGGTGCGCAGGGACATGGACGACTCCTTATATAATAATTCACTGCGCGCCAGTATAAATGATCGCGGCGCGGAAAGAAACGTTTTTCCGTTTCGCCGGATTTCGCGCGAACGGCGCGATTTCAAAGGGAAGGTGAGTGGGTAAAATAATACCAACTTTGCAACATATTGAATTTCATAGATTTTTTTGTGATAAAAAATGTTGACTTATTCCGGCGGGCGTTATACCTTAACCGCAGTTTTTAAACTGTAATTGTAAGGAACAAAACTAAATGCAGACCTTATCCGTTAAGCCGTCTGAAGTCCAAAAGAAATGGTATCTGATCGATGCCGAAGATTTGGTCTTGGGACGTTTGGCCAGCATTGTCGCCAAGATTTTGCGCGGCAAGCACAAAACCTGTTTCACTCCGCACGTTGATTGCGGCGACTGCGTCGTCATCATCAACGCCGAAAAAGTGCATCTGACCGGCAAAAAGCTGGAAGACAAAGTGTACTATCGCCACACCGGCCATCCGGGCGGCATCAAGAGCGTCACGGCCGGCAAAGTCATCGCGGGCGAACATCCCGAACGCGTGATCATCAAAGCCGTTGAACGCATGATCACCCGCAACCCGCTGGGGCGCAAACAGATGACGAACCTGCGCGTTTACGCCGGCGCCGAACACCCGCACGCCGCCCAGAACCCCGAAGTTCTGGATGTCGCCGCTTTGAACCCGAAGAATAAGAGGAAATAATCCATGGCTGGCTTAGAAGATCTGAAAAAAGAAATGGCCGCGACGGCCGCGGCTCCCGTTGCCGAAACGGTTGTCGTTCGTGAACCGAAGAAAGACAAATTCGGCCGCGCTTATGCGACGGGTCGCCGCAAAGACGCCAGCGCCCGCGTTTGGATCAAAATGGGATCCGGCAAAATGACGATCAACGGCGTGGACGTTGAAAAATACTTCTCCCGTCCCGTTTTGCGCATGATCATCAACCAGCCGTTTGAAGTGACGAACCGCGTCGGCCAGTTCGACGTTGTCGTTACGGTCACGGGCGGCGGTTTGTCCGGTCAGGCCGGTGCCGTCCGTCACGGGTTGAGCCGTTGCTTGGACAATTTTGAACCGGAATTGCACACCGCGTTGAAACGCGCCGGTTTCCTGACCCGCGATCCGCGTGTCGTTGAACGTAAAAAATACGGCAAAGCGAAAGCCCGCCGCAGCTACCAGTTCTCGAAACGTTAATCGGACGGTGTTCAAAAAAAAACGGGTCGCAAGAAATTGCGACCCGTTTTTGTATCTGTGAAAAACGCTTTATTCCGACAGCATGGCCATCAGGTCGCGAACGGCGTTGGACGTGCTTTGCGCGACCTCTTTCAAACTCTTGTCCAGCATATAGCACGGGGTCGTGATGATTTTGTTGACTTTGTCAACGCACACCTGCGCGGCGGAACAGATTTCCGGAACGCCGCCCATGGCTTTGATCGCCATGGATGTTTCGGGATCGTTGCCGATTGTGACGGTTACGCCTTTTAATACGCGGGCGATCAAAACGGGGGCGATGCACAGGGCGACGATCGGCTTTTTTGCCGCGTGCGTTTCCCTGATCACGCGTTCGACATCGGGGTTGACGGAACAGTCTTTGCCTTTGCGCGCGAAATCGCACAAGTTTAAAACGGCGCCCATTCCCCCCGGAAACAAAACGGCGTCGTAATCGCCGATTTTGAACGACCGCAACAGGGAAATGTCGCCGCGCGCGATGCGGGCGGATTCGGCGGGCATTTTGCGGATTTCATTGACGGGTTGTTTCGTCGCGTGGTTGACAACGGCGGCCTGTTCGCCTTCGGGCGCAAAACAATGATAAGTTCCGCCCTGTTGTTCGATCGCCAGCATGGCGGTGACGGCTTCGTGGATTTCGGAACCGTCCATGACGCCGCAGCCGGACAGGACGACCGCTATTTTTTTGGAAACCATGTGTATCTCCTCACACCTGTGAAAATCTTTGATGTTGTAATTATACAGATAAGTTGTATGTATATACAACAATGTAAAGCATATGGTAACGGAGAGTCCTTTGAAATACGTCAGCACGCGGGGAAAATCGCCCGCTATCGGTTTTGAAAATGTTTTACTGGCCGGATTGGCGCCGGACGGCGGGTTGTATGTGCCGGAAAGCTATCCGGTTTTCACGCCGGAACAGATGCGCGAAATGCGGTCGCTGGACTATGCCGGTTTGGCGGCGAAAGTGATGGCGCCGTTTACGGACGGATGCCTGAGCGAACAGGATCTGTTGGAAATCGCGCGGGACGCTTACGGTTCGTTTTCGCACGCGGCGGTCGCTCCGTTGAAACAGGCGGCGGACGCGCTGTGGGTGATGGAGCTGTTCTACGGGCCGACGCTGGCGTTCAAAGACTACGCGCTGCAGGTTGTCGGGCGGATGTTCGACAAGGTTTTGAAACGCACGGGCGAACGGATTACGATCGTCGGGGCGACCTCCGGCGACACGGGTTCCGCGGCGATCGAAGCGTGCAAAAATTGCGACAATCTGGACATTTTCATTTTGCACCCGCACAACCGCGTGTCCGAAGTCCAGCGCCGCCAGATGACGACGACGATCGCGCCCAACGTTTTCAACATCGCGCTGGAAGGCACGTTCGACGATTGCCAGTCGATCGTCAAAACGCTGTTTTCGGACGAGGATTTCCGTTCCAAATACCACTTGTCCGCCGTCAATTCGATCAACTGGGCGCGGATTATGGCGCAAGTCGTTTACTATTTCCGCGCCGCGCTGGCGTTGGGCGCGCCCGACCGCGAAGTGTCGTTCGCCGTTCCGACGGGGAATTTCGGCAACATTTTCGCGGGCTATGTCGCCAAACGCATGGGGCTGCCCGTCAAACGGCTGGTTCTGGGGTCGAATGAAAACGACATCCTGCCGCGGTTTTTGGAAACGGGCGTGATGGAAAAACGCGAAGTCCGCCCGTCGATCAGCCCGTCCATGGACATTCAGGTGTCGTCGAATTTCGAACGTTTGCTGTTTGAAATGTTGGATCGCAACGCGGCGGAGGTGTCGCGCTTGATGGAAACGTTCAAATACGAAAAAAGCTATCAGGTTCCCGCCGCGACGCTGGAAAAGATCAAACAGGTGTTCGCGGGCGTCCGTTGTTCCGACGCGGAAACGAAATCGGAAATCGGCCGCGTGTATGCGATGTGCGGCGAAATCGTCGATCCGCACTCCGCGATCGGTTTCGCGGCGGCGGAAAAATTCGGGGAAAAGGAAGTGCCGACCATCGTTTTGGCAACAGCGCATCCGTCCAAATTCCCCGTTCCCGTGCGCGAAGCGACGGGAATAACGCCCGCTTTGCCGTCCCGACTGTCCGATTTGATGACGCGGCGGGAAAATTTCACGGTGTTGCCCAACACGCGCGAAGCGATTAAATACTATATCGAAACGACCGGAAGAAAAGGATAATTCCCATGACCGCGGAAATGACGGTTTTGAAAAACGGAATGCGCGTCGTCACCGACACGATGAACGAACTGGACACGGTGTCGCTGGGCGTGTGGGTCGGCGTCGGTTCCATGTTCGAGCCGGCGGAAATCAACGGCATATCGCATTTGCTGGAACACATGGTGTTCAAAGGGACGACGACCCGTTCCGCCCGCCAGATCGCCGAAGAAATCGAAAACGTCGGCGGGTACATCAACGCCTGCACGTCGCGCGAAACCACGTCCTTTTACATCAAAGTATTGAAAGAGGACACCGCTTTGGCGGTTGACATTCTGGCGGATATGCTGCGCCGTTCCACGTTCGATCCGGAGGAGTTCGGCCGTGAAAAAACGGTCGTTCTGCAGGAAATCAGCCAGTCGATCGACACGCCGGACGATATCGTTTTCGATTATTTCCAAGCGCGCGCTTTCCCTGACCAACCGGTCGGCCGCCCCGTTCTGGGCAGTGTCGAAACCGTGACGGGCGTGGATCGCGAAACGCTGGATTCGTATTTGAAAACGAACTACACGCCCAAACGGATGGTCGCCGCCGCCAGCGGAAAGATCAACCACGCGGATTTCGTGCGTCTGGTGGAACGGGCGTTCGGCGATTTGACCGACAAGCGGGGATTTGACGCGCCCGCGGCCGTGTATGCCGGCGGCGAACACCGCGAAGTCAAAGCGTTGGAGCAGGTCAATCTGGTGCTGGGTTTCCCCGGCGTTTCCGTGACGGGCGACGATTATTACACCGCGCACGTCCTGTCCACGATTTTGGGCGGCGGGATGTCTTCGCGCTTGTTTCAGGAGATTCGCGAAAAGCGGGGATTGGTCTATTCCGTGTATTCGTTCAACGCGGCGGCGACGAACGGCGGGCTGTTCGGCATTTACGCCGGAACGGGCGAGGAAGAGGCCGCCGAGTTGATGCCGGCCGTGTGCGACGAGATTTTAAAGGTGCGCGAATCCGTGACGGAGGATGAATTCCTGCGCGCGAAAGCTCAGCTGAAAGCCGGCGTTTTGATGGCGTTGGAACATCCTACGGCGCGTTCGGAACAAAACGCGGGGCATTTGCTGACGTTCGGGCGGCTGCTGTCCAAAGAGGAGATTTTGCAAAAAATCGCCGACACGACCATGGACGGCGTTGTTTCTCTGGCGAACAAAATCTTTACGCAAAAACCGACGCTGGCCGGTTTGGGGCCCGTCAAGCGCGTGATGGATTACGACAAGGTGGTCGAACGTTTGAAATAAGGGGGACGCCGTGGAAAAGGACGACGAAATCCTGCTGCAGCTGTTCGCGGTCGGCAACGCGTTGAAAGTCACTGCCGTGCATACCGCCACGGGGACGGAGGTCAGCTTTATGGCGCCGAAAAACACGCCGATGCTGTCGATTAAAATGATGGCGCGCAAAAAGCTGGAGTACGTTTTGAATAAAAAGGCTTAGCAAATCCCGCCGGTGTGTGCTAAAAAAATAAAAAATTTTCAGAAAGGATTGAAAGATGTCTAAAGTTATTGCTCTGGCGTCGGATCACGGCGGCTTTGAATTGAAAAACGAACTGGTCGAAAAATTGAAAAAGGACGGCTACGACGTTCTGGATCTGGGGACGCACACGAAAGATTCCGTCGATTATCCGGATATCGCCGCGTTGATGGCGGACGCGATCAAAACGGGCAAGGCCGAACGCGGCATTTTGCTGTGCGGCACGGGCATCGGCATCAGCATCGCCGCCAACCGCTTTCCGTTCATCCGCGCCGCGCTGGTGCATGACGCTTTCGGCGCGCGTCTGTGCCGCCAGCACAACAACGCCAATGTTTTGGTGATGGGCGGGCGCAACACGGGCGTCGAAGTCGCTTTTGAATGCGCCGACATTTTCCTGAACACCGAATTTTTGGGCGGACGCCACGAACGCCGCGTCGAAAAACTGTCCCATATGTGCTGAAAGGATTGAAATGACGAATCCGTTTTTTACGACTGATTTAAAGGATGCCGATCCCGAAATCTACGACGGCATTGTCAAGGAATTGCACCGTCAGCAAAATCAGATCGAGCTGATCGCGTCGGAAAACATCGTGTCAAAGGCCGTTTTACAGGCGCAAGGGTCGATTTTGACCAATAAATACGCCGAAGGCTATTGCGGCAAACGTTATTACGGCGGATGCGAATTCGTCGATATCGCCGAAAATCTGGCGATCGAACGCGCGAAAAAACTGTTCGGTGCGGAATTCGTCAACGTCCAGCCGCATTCGGGCGCGCAGGCAAACGGCGCGGTTCAGCTGGCTTTGCTACAGCCGGGGGACACGCTGATGGGGATGTCTTTGTCCGCGGGCGGGCATTTGACGCATGGCGCGGCACCCGCACTGTCGGGCAAGTGGTTCCACGCGGTGCAGTACGGCGTGCGCGAAGACGACGGCCGCATCGATTTCGACGAGGTCGAACGGCTGGCGAAAGAAAGCAAGCCCAAGCTGATCATCGCGGGCGGATCGGCGTATCCCCGCGCGATCGACTTTGCCAAATTCCGCGCGATCGCGGACGAAGTCGGCGCGATTTTGATGGTCGATATGGCGCATTTCGCCGGATTGGTCGCGGGGGGCGTGCATGAAAATCCGCTGAAATACGCGGATATCGTGACGACGACGACGCACAAGACTTTGCGCGGCCCCCGCGGCGGCATGATCATGACCAACCGCGAGGATCTGGCGAAGAAAATCAATTCCGCCGTTTTCCCCGGATTGCAGGGCGGGCCGTTGATGCATGTCATCGCCGCCAAAGCCGTCGCTTTGGGTGAAGCGTTGAAGCCGGAATTCAAAGAATACGCGAAAAACGTCGTCGCCAACGCCAAGGTTTTGGGCGAAACGCTGACGGCGCGCGGGTTGAATCTGGTGTCGGGCGGAACGGACACACATTTGGTGCTGGTTGATTTGCGCCCGAAACATTTGACGGGCAAACTGGCGGACAAGAGTTTGGAACGCGCGCATATGACGTGCAACAAAAACGGCATTCCGTTCGATCCCGAAAAACCGACCGTCACGTCGGGCATCCGTTTGGGAACGCCCGCGGGGACGACGCGCGGCTTTAAAACCGAGGAATTCCGGCTGGTCGGCAACCTGATCGGCGACGTTTTGGACGCTTTGTCCGAAAACCGCGAAGACAATTCCGCGGCGGAGGAAAAGGCCGCGAAAACGGTGGTGGAACTGTGCGCCCGTTTCCCGATTTACGAAGGGCTGGCGGAGGATTGATTTATGCGCTGTCCCTTTTGCGGGTTTGAAGAAACGCAGGTCAAGGATTCGCGTCCCAGCGAAGACAACTCCGCCATTCGCCGGCGGCGGTTCTGCCCCGCCTGCGGGTCGCGGTTCACGACGTTTGAACGCGTCCAGCTGCGCGAATTGACCGTGATTAAAAAGGACAAAAGCCGCACGCCGTTCGACCGCGAAAAATTGCAGCGATCCATTACGGTCGCCGTTCGCAAACGGCCGATCAGCCCCGAACAGGTGGAATTGATCGTCAACAGCATCCAGCGCCAGTTGGAGGTTTCGGGCGAAAACGAAATTCCGTCCGGCCGGATCGGCGAATTGGTGATGGAGGCTTTGGCCGCGCTGGATCCCGTGGCGTACGTGCGTTTCGCCTCCGTCTATCGCGATTTCAGGGAAGCCAAGGATTTTAAAGCTTTTATCAGCAGTTTGGAGGCTGTGGCGGACGCCGGCCCCCTTAAAGGAGAAAATGATGTCTAAAGTGAAAACCAACCGCAGTTCGTCGCGTTTGGCCGCCGTTCAGGCGTTGTACCAGTACGCTTTCGGTGAAAAAAGCGTTGACGATATCGCCCGCGAATTTATGGCTGGCGATATCGGCGGCGAAGTCATCGAGGAAAACGAGGACGAAGGGACGGAAAAATTCGTTCCCGTCATGCCGGCCGAACCGACTTTGTTCGCCGGAATCCTGTCGTCCTACGCGCAAAACGCCGACAAGATCAACGAAATGATCAATTCGTCCCTGACCGAAAACCGGTCGCCCGAAAGCGTCGAAATGACCTTGCGCGCCATTTTGCAGGCCGGCGTGGCCGAATTGATGGCGTATCCCGAAACGCCCGTCGCCGTGATCATCACGGAATACGTCGGGATCACCGGCTGTTTTTATTCGGGGGCGGAAATCAAGGTCGTCAACGGCATTTTGGATCGTTTGGCGAAAATTTTGCGCGAACAATGACGGTTTGAAAACAGGGGAAAAGGGCGTCTTTGCGGGCGTCCTTTTCTTTTTTGTCCAAAAAATCGCGCGCGGTAATAAAATGTTAAATATGTGAAACTATTCTGACTATCCAACAGGATGGGAACGCAAAATGAGAAAAATCATTCAGGAAAAGCTTTATTTCGTGTTTCGCGATTCGGACGGCGCGCTGGCCTTTACGATCCGGTCGTACGACGGCGAACCGGACAACCCGCGCTTTTTGTTCGACGGGGACAGACAGGCTTTTTTGCTGCGCCGCCCCGGACAGGTGATCCTGTTGGACGCGTTGGAAGACAAGATCGTCAATGTGTTGAAAACGATGAAAAAGGTGCGTTTTCTGGAAACGCCGGAGGATTCTTCCGAAATCGTCCGCCAATACGATATCGCGGTGACGGGCATCGACCGCGTCGGTTTGGCGCAAACGCAAATCGTTCCGTCCGACGACGCGCCGTGTGAAACGGTCGCGCGTCCGGCATAGGGTTCAGGTGCGCCGGAAATACCAATAACGGTCGGCGAAATCGTTTCGCGCGGGCAGGGCGTTTTCCAATTCCAGCCGCAGCGGCGTCAGGTGGTCGTTTTTCAAATCGCTCAGCCCGTTCAAGTAATCCGTCAGGTCGCCGAACCGCATCCGCGCCGCCAAACGGCGGATGTCGTTTGAATAGGCGCGCTCCGTTTCCAAAATCAGTTCCAGCGTTTCCAGATTGTTTTGAATTTCCGGCATTTCTTTTCCTTAAAGCGTATAACATTATGTTATATATCCGGACGGAAAAGTCAAGCCTGAAAAAGCCGGAGGGGCGGCCTCCGGCTTTTCGGAAAAATCAGAACGTTCGGGGAAATCAGAACGCGAAACGCAATCCGGCGTAAAATTCGTTTGATTTCACGTCCTTGCCTAAATCAAGGAACCTGTATCCCAGATCGAACGTCGCGGATTTGGTGATGTCGTATCCGACACCGACGCCGCCGCCCCACGAAAACCGGTAATCCGTGTTTGACGAAACGCCCGCGTCTTTCATATGCAGACGGGACGCGCCGGCCGCCAGATTGATAAACGGCGTAAAGTGCGTGTGGTTGCGCATATCGTAATATCCGTTGGCCATCAGGCTCATGGAACCGATTTCGTGTTTCGTCCGGTTGTGATCGCCCTTGATTTTATCGCGGTATGTGTATTCCATTTCAGCGCGGAACGCGTTCATTTGCGTACCGATAGCGACCGATCCTTCCCACGCGTTTTTGTCGATGTGGTTTTTCAACATCGCGACGCCGGTTCTGACGGCGGCATAGGGACGGTCGCCGCAGTGTTCGTCGGCTTTGGCCGACGGGGCGAACGCTGAAAAAACAACGGCGGAAGCAAGTGTTCCAAAAAGGATTTTCTTTGCAAACATATCATTCTCCTTTGCGGTTCAAATCATTCATCTGTATCCGAAGCGGCCGGATTTGGATTTGCGGCTCTTCATGGTTACAGTGTTGCTTGGTTTGCGCCGTTTGTCATGATGCCTTTTCAGGGATAAGACAAAAGTTGTTTTTCAGCGTCCGAAGGGTTACGTCCGCCGCCGGCCGGTATATCCGGATAGCCCAATTCGGATTTGATCGCCGCCATGACGGGGCAGGCGATGTCCTTGTAACTGTAAAAACCGTATTTGCGTTTCAATTCCGCCCATACGGAATTGGGATGACGGTGTTGATTTTTGGAAACCGCGGCGACATAGCGTTTCAGCCATATTGTTTCCGGACTTGGAACTGAACAACTTTTGATTGCCGTGTCCGGCGCGCCGTAATTATGACGGGCGGTCGGGATTAAAAAAAGAGCAGGCAGGCGAACGCCGCGGCCGCAAAGGCGGATTTCCTGCGTTTGCTTTGCCGGATGTCCTGCGATTTTCCGGCGGCGACGACGTTGTGATCGCCGTTGATGTTGATGCAGATTTGCTTTCCGGCGTTGTTGGCGGCCGGTTCGTCCGGCACGTCGGTCGGCAGTTTTTCAGGTTGTTTTAACAGAACGTTCAGTTCTTTCATCAGGTTCAACCGACGTTCGGCCGAACCTGTTTCAGGTCGATTATCTTGTGTTATCATGCGACAGCCTCTATTACCCAATCAATAGCTTTTTGAGCGTTTTCCGTCGATTCCGTGACAATGATGTCGTACACGACGGAAACGATGCGGGCGGCTTGTTCGGCTGAAAACGATTTGTGGTGGCTGTCTTCGTATTTTTTTAAAAACAAAACGGCGGCTTCCAAGGCTGTCTTGTCAATTTTCGGCAATTCCGCGGGGGATTTTTCCTCAAACCCGTACAGCCAGTTCGGCGTGACGCCGAACGTGCGGCAAATTCTGCAAAACATTTGCCCGTCCGGTTCGCGTTTGTCCTTTAAATACTGGTTCAGCCTGCTTTGACTGATTTCCAGCTGATCCGCTGCCCTTTGCTGGGTTAATCCCAATTCGGAAATCCTTTGATTCAAACGTTGTCCGATCATGCTTCCCTCCTGTTTCGATTAACCCGCGGAGAATAGTGGCATACTTTATCACGGAATAAAATTAACTATTTGTTATTTACAATATAAACTTTTTGTGATATTTAGAGGGGCGTCAACCGTGCAAAACCGTAAAAAGGAGGATGAAATGGAAAAAGAAATAAAGGTTCGCGCCGGAACGTCGGAAGTGTGCGTTTTGCTGAAAATGTATCAAAAGGGGCAACTGGGGCGTTTTCCCGTGTCGGATGTCCGGTTGAAAGCGGGGTTGACGTTTATGAACGATTACCGCAAATCGCTGTTTTCGCACCGCGTGACGACGGATTACGCCGGATTGCGCGTCGCGGGCGGCCGCGGACGAAACGGCGCGGACGGCGTTGACGGGCTGCGGTGCGACGCCGCCGACCGGTATTTGCGGGCGTTGAAACACATTGAACCGTACGGGGTTTACGCGCGCCATTTCCTGCGCGACGAACGGAACGTTGCCGATTTTCTGGAACGCTATCCCGTGTTGGACAAAGGGGCGAAACGGACGTACAAAGCCGTCTATCTGGCGATTAACAAAATGTTGGACGGATTGGCCGCTTTTTACGCCGGTGAAAAAAGATGATTGGAGCCGCTCCGGTTTCCGGTATATAACGGAAAAAAACGACAGGGGGATGTGATGAAAGATTTTCTGAAGCTGATTTTTTTCGGTGTTTCCAACGCGCCGACATTGGAAATGGTCGATCCCGACGGCGGGGAGAAAAAGAAAATGGCCACCGGTTTCAGCTGGAGCATCCTGCTGGTCGGCGGATTTTTCGGCCTGCCGCTGTTTTTCAAACGGCTGTGGGGGTGGGCGTGGCTGATGTTCGGGTTGACGACCGTCCAGTTTGTTTCGTTTTATTTGCAGGTGAAGCGCATTTTGGCCGCGACGACGGTAGAGGAATATTACGCCTTGCAACAGGGCGATCCCGTTGATTCGGCCGCGGGGGCGTTGTTGCTGGTTTGTGCCGTTTATCTGGCGTTCAAAGGCAACAGGGCGGCTGTGATGCGGTTGTTGAAAAAAGGGTGGCGGTTCACAAATCCGGACGATCCCGTTGTCACTGCCGCCGTTAAAAAATGGAAGATTTCAAAACATTATTTGAAACCGGCGGACAAGGAAAACCGGCTTTAATCGTTCTTTTTCCAAACGTTCAGCGACGATTCCGGATAATTCAGGTGGCGTCTGTAAACGTGCAGGTTTTCCAATACGCGCTGGACATAGTTGCGTGTTTCGCCGAACGGGATGCGTTCGATCCAATCGACCGGATCGACATCCTTTAACGGGTTGCCGATGGTGTTCAGCCATTTTTTGACGTTCGTCGGCCCCGCGTTGTACGCGGCGACCGCCAGAATGTAAGACCCGTCAAACCGTTTCAACAATTCCGCAAAGTATGTGCTGCCCAATTCGACGTTGAAATCAGGGTCGGCGTTCAGCTTTTGCACGGAAAAGGCTTTACGTTTTTTATGCGCCATCTGCTTGGCCGTCGCCGGCATGATTTGCATCAGCCCGCGCGCGCCGGCGGGAGATACGGCGTGGGACGCAAAGCTGCTTTCCTGCCGGATGATGGACAGGATGATCGCGGATTCCGTGCGTTCGTCATGCTTTAAATCGCGCACGGGGTATCCCAAAAAAACGATATCCGTTCCGCTTTGGCGGGCGCGTCGGGCAATCGTGACGGCCAGATCGTCGCGCTTCAACCCGTCGGCCAACGCATAGGCCAGAGCCGTGACCGCCTGCGGCGTTTGCGCGTCCAAAAACAGGCGCGTGGCGAACAAGGCGACTAGATCGTGCTGTTCCGCGCTTTCCAGCATTTTCATAATGGCGAAAAGCTCCGATTTTTTGAATTTTTCGATCAAAGCCGTATCCGGAACCGACTGCGTCGGCATCGGCGTGATGCGGCCGGTTTTTTCCGCGGCCAGCTGTCCGTAAATCGTCGTGATTTTATCGGCGGCTTTTTCGTAATACGGCCGCGCCTTTTCCGGCTTGCCCGATTCTTCCAGCGCGCGACCCAGCCAGTATTCGGCGCGCGCGACGCTCAACGGCGAACTGACGGCGCGCAGCATATTTTGAAAATGCGCGACCGCTTCCGGCCGTTTTTTCAAATTGCGCAGGGCGATCCATCCGGCCGTCCATTCGGCGTCGGCGAAATCCGCCCCTTTGGTCATGTGGTGGTTTTTAGCGATGTTGTAAGCGGTCAGGTATTCCTTTTCCCCGATAAACTGGCGGATCAGGGCGGATTTTTCCGTCCACCACCGCGCGGATTTCTGTTTTTCCGGCGCGATGTTTTCCAACAGCTTGGCGGCCGCGGAAAATTTCCGGTTCACCCGCAGCCAGCGCAGCAGGTCGTAGGTCAGCCCTTCGTCGTGACGGCGGCTTTCGGGTAGCTTTTTCAAATCCTTTTGCGCGTTTTTGGCGTTTGAAATCAGGTCGGCGCGCGCCTGCGCCAACGGTTGGAACGCCGGTTCCGCCATGGGGATCAGGCGTTTCGCCGCGCTCGCCTTGCGTTCGTTCAGCAATTTTTCCACGCGGCCGGAATAGTCGTGTTCGTCCAATAGGAAAAACAGCTTTTCACGCACCAAATCGGCCTCTTCGTCGTTCAGGTCGGCTTTTGTCCACAGGGCGTGCAACATCGGGACGGCCTTTTCCCATTCCTTGCGTTCCATCAATATGTCCGCATAGGCCAGCACCGCTTTCGGCGAAACGGGCGGGTGGACTTTGAACCATTTTTCCAACGCCGCTTTTTTCCCGCTTTTCAGCAAAGCCAGTTCGGCGTTGCGGCGGATCAGGTAAACGCGCGGCCAATCCGGATTTTTTTTCATGAAACTTTGTGCGGACGCAAAGTCCGGCACTTGCGCCGTGTCCGTCAAACGGAACCATTCGATCAGCTTGATCAGCTTCGGGTCGGCCGATTCTTTCGCCGTTTTCGCGGCGGCGTCGTAATCGCGCACGGCGGCCGATTTGATGGCGCGGACGTGCGCCGAATTGGCCGGAAAAGCCGCCGGCAGGCAGGCTGTTACGGAAAAAAAGTAAAAACAAGCGGACAGCAACAGGCGGCGCTTCAAATTTTTTCCTTCGGTTGACGCGTGATACTTCTTTAAATGTTGGGGCATTTCCTTTAATATACGGTTAATTTGACAGGTTAATTTTTTCAGGAGGCCTTGATGTACAAAGGACTTTACACCGCTTTGATCACGCCGTTTGAAAATGGCGAAATCGATTTCGACGCGTTCGCCCGATTGATCGAATTTCAAATTGATTCCGGCGTCAACGGCGTCGTCGTGTGCGGCACGACGGGGGAAAGCGCGGTCATGACGCCGCGGGAATACGAACAGACGATCGAAACGTGCGTGAAAACCGTGGCCGGACGCGTGTCCGTCATCGCCGGAACGGGGACAAACGACACGCAAAAAACGATCGCCAACACGCGCGTAGCCGAAAAAGCGGGGGCGGACGCCGTTCTGGTTGTCACGCCGTATTACAATAAACCGAGTCAAGAGGGGCTTTACCTGCATTTCAAGGCCGTCCACGACGCGACGACCCTGCCGATCGTTTTGTACAATGTTCCCGGCCGCACGGGGGTGAACCTTGCGCCCGAAACGGTCGGCCGTCTGGCGGAATTGCCGCGCGTCGCGGGCATCAAGGACGCGACTCCCGATTTGATGCGGCCGTTGCGGTTGCGTTCGGCGGTATCGAAAAAGGATTTCGCCATTCTGTCGGGCGAAGACGCGTCCGTCGTCGCTTTTTTGGCGCATGGCGGGGACGGGTGCATTTCCGTGACATCGAACGTCGCGCCCGCGCTTTGCGCCGGATTGCACCGCGCGTGGGCGGAAAAGGATTGGGCGGAGGTAGAACGCCTGCGCGATTTGCTGTTGCCGCTGCACGACGCCATGTTTGTCGAAAGCAATCCTTGTCCCGTCAAATTCGCGGCGGCGCAAATGAGATTCGGCGACGGGTCGGTGCGTTTGCCGCTGTGCGAAATTTCCGAAAAATCGAAAGAAACCGTTTTGGCCGCCATGCGTCAAACAGGGATTGCGGAGTAATCGCCGATGGCTAGACAATCGACGATGATCAGCACGGGGACGGTCGCCAAAAACCGCAAGGCGAACTTCAATTACGCCATCGAGGAAACCGTCGAGGCCGGATTGATCCTGACGGGGGCGGAGGTCAAATCTCTGCGTCAGGGGCGGGCGAGCATCAACGAATCCTACGCCGCGCCGCAGGACGGGGCGCTGTACCTGCTGAACGCGTCCATTCTGGAATACGGTTCGATCGGGTACATGAAACACACCGCCGCCCGTCCGCGCAAGCTGTTGCTGCACAAAAAGGAATTGAAACGCCTGATGGGCGCGGTGGCGCGCAAAGGCTACACGCTGATCCCGCTGGAACTGTATTTCAACGCCCGCGGAATCGCCAAAATCAAAATCGGGCTGGGTGTCGGCAAAAACACGGTCGATCGCCGCGAAGACATCAAAAAACGCGATTGGGATCGTGAAAAACGCCGTTTGTTAAAAGGCGGGTGATTTTGGTTTTGCAATTTATCTGGTTTTATGCTTTCTTTAGGTAAAACATTCTTTCTGCCGGAGATCGGAAATGCAAAATTTGCAGGAAAAAATCAAGGAAATCCTCCTGTTGTCGGACGAGGACATCGAACCGCTGTTGCGGGGTGATTTTAAAACGTTGCTGGCGCAAAACAAGGACGGCGCCGTCCGCGTCGGAATCGTTTACGGTTGCGGGGTGGTCGTTTTGTTGCTGTTTTTGTCGCTGTTTTCCGTTTTCGGCGCGTTCGGTAAAGTGCTGCTGAGCTTCGTTCTGTTCGGCGCTGTCGGCGGTCTGGCTTTTCTGGCGGGCGAGAAAAACGTGCTGAAAGCGACGAAATATCCCGCTTTTTCCTATTTCTTCCTGTTCGTTTTCGCCATGCTGGCCATGTCGATGTTTTCCGACATTTCGTCGCAGGGCGGATTCCTGTCCAAAATGCTGGCTTTTCTGATCGTCGCCGGTTTGGGGGCGGGGGCGTATTCCATTCGCGCCAAGGCCGCCGAACAGGGATTGAACCTGATCCAGCTGACGCTGGTCGCGTTGGTTCTGGGGGGATTTTTGCTGTCGCTGCAGGCGGCGTCCGTCCAATTCGGATTGGATCACGAAATCGCCGTGACCAAACAGCGGCAGGAATTGCGCCGTCAGCGCGAAGCCGACAAAATGCGGATGCAACAGGCTTCGACCAAGGTTTGCGCGACGGAAGAAGATTGCCAGAAAATGAACACGAAAAAGAATTCCTACTACGCCCAATACGAAGAAACGGCGCAGGAAGCGTGCGAAACCACCGTCGCAAAGGAAATCTCCGGCCGTTTTGAATGGACGGTGTCGGCCAAGGATTACAAATTCACCAGCTATGAAGTCGATGTGCTGAAAGACGACATCCTGTTGATCGGCGATCGGGCGCAACTGATCGGCAACGACGGCGCGAAAACGCCGCTGAGCTACACCTGTCATTACAACACCAAGAAAAAAACGACGACGGCCGCCGTTCAGGCAAAGTATGCCAAGTAAATGTTTTTGCTTGATATGGGTGACGGATTGTTTAAAATGAACGCGGTTACAGAGAACCGGAACGACGGAGAACGAAAATGACGCACACAGCGGTTGAAACGGAAGCCTATTACGATATTCTGGCCAATGCGGACGGTGAATTGCTGTTTTGTTTGAAGGCGCGCGAAGGCAGTCCGGATCGCCCGCAAATTTTGTTCAACGGCGAAAACCACGCGTTGTTTTACCGCACCGCCGATCAGATGATCGTGCTGGATTACATTCATCCCGACGTTATTCCTTTGTTGAAAGAGGTTTCGTCGGTTCTGGTGGCCGAATTCACGGATCCGTCCGGTGAAAATCCGATGAAAGGCATTGTGCGCGAATACACGGCGGCCGTCCGGCACGTTTCAAAACTGCCGTTGGTGGCGGATGTCGGCTGATCCCGCATTTTGATTTAAAAGCCCCGCTCCTGTTTTCGGACGCGGGGTTTTTCATATATGAAAAACGGCGGAAAATCAAATTCCCGCCGTTTCATTGTTTCGATCTTTTCGCTCAGCGCAGCGTTTTTGCGGAAACGTAGGCGATCGCCGCGTGTTCGGCGCAATAGGGTTTGTCGGGCAGGGCTTCCTTGCCGCAAAAATGGAAATCCTCGTCTTTCGGGTCGCCGATCGGCCAACGGCAGGAGCCGGCCGTCAAATCGTTGACGGTGAACAGTTTTTTCTTTTCCTTTTCCGCCGCTTTTTTCACGGCCGCTTTCGCCTGTTTCGGGGATTCCGCGGGCGCGGCGGTTTTCTGTTCCGGCGCGGGGGCGTTTTCCGCAACCGCGGTGGCGGCGGCGACCTCGTCATCGCCGCGGCGGATGGGGGACGGGCGGCTGTTCAATCCCAAACGGTGCGCTTTGCCGACGACGGCGTTTTTGGAAACGCCCAGAGCTTTTCCGATTTCACCCGTGGTCAGCCCTTTTTCCCAAAGGTGTTTCAATTCCTCGATTTGTTCGTCAGTCCAACCCATATCGTTCCCCCTTAGTAAATGCCGTAAACGGGCGTTTCAATAAACATCATATCTCTGGTCATAAAAACCTTTCGGATATTATCACCATAATTTTTTATCGCAAGCAGGTTTTCACGCGACGACGTGTACATCCCCAAGAAAAGTTGGATGTTTTCCCACGCGATTTGGCGGTTGTAAGGGGACAGCACGTCGAACGACTTCGGCGGTTTTTTCAGCCGCCGCCACGTCGCCAGATTCAAAGCGACGGCCGTGCTCATTTTTTCGACTCGGCGCGCCTTGATGATTTTGTCAACGGTGTAGGCCCAGCTTTGCGTCGTGAAACCGGATTTGGCGACGGTTTTTTCAAACAGCTCTTTTTGCGGCAGACGGTTGATCTTGTCCGCCAGCGACGCCATGGGGTTCAGCATTTCGCCGCGGATGTTGTTGTCGCTTAACGACATATCGCGCAGCGCGGTGTGAAATTCGTCAAACCGGTTCGTTCCGAACGTTTTTTCGATGTCCGCGAACGACGCCAGAGCCGCTTCGACATCGCCTTCGGTCAGCGGCGACGCGCGCGTCACCCGATCCGCCGGCGTTTGCGGCCGCTTCGGTTGTTTGAACACGGCGCCGGTCTGATAGCTGTCAGGGGAAAGCATCCGGTTCTTTTTCAGCAAAGACGGGTTATAGACGCGGAACACCGCCGCGTCCGGCGCAACGTCCGCGCCGATATCGACGGTCGTCATCGTCCCCTGCATCGTCGTTTGTTCGGGGGCGGGGGTGTCCCATGCTTCCGGCATCAGGTAGATGTACAGGTAAGTGGACATATACTTGCCGTATTTTTTCGCGTATTCCCGCATTTGCGGGGCGATGCGCGTCGGGAATTTCCCTTTTGTCGCTTTGATTTGGGGAATGTTCAAAATCCGGTCGGAAACATAGGGCATTTCGTTGATGAACGGACCGACGTACTGGAACGCGTAATCCGGCAACATTTTAATCAGGCGGTAAATATCGTCCTCCAGCCGTTCGTTGGCTTCCAACATCGCGGACAAACCGCCGGGATAGGACGTTTCGATCATTTCGACAATGGCGGAATAAACGGTCTGCTGATTGACGGCCTTGACCTCGCGCTTTTTTTTGCCGGCCGTCATTGCGACGCTTTCCCGCAGTTCGGACATCAGGCTTTTGAACCGGCCGTCCGATTCAACGGACGGTGCCTGTTCCTCGTCCTCTTCAACCGCTGTGACCTCCAGCGGCTGCCAATTCAGACGCTCTTCCTGCGCCGCGGCCGGAAAAGCCAGCAGCAGGGCGAAAAATACCGTTTTCAGCATGGCCGTCAACCCGATTACGGACGTTTGACGCGCACCGTAAAGGTCAGCGTCGCGCTGCCCTTTGCCGGAATGGCGATCGTCCATTCGCTTTGCCGCGCGGTCGGCGCCGTGTAGGGGACGGAACTGTCCGTGATCGACCATTCATAGGGGAAATCCTGACGGTAGGCGACCTTGACGGGGGTGTCCGATCCGTTTTTGAACGTCAGGCTGTATCCCGCTTCGTAGGCTTTGTCCGACAGGGCGGTGTAGGCGGTTTCGCGCCCTTCCGCGCTGACATCAAACGCACTGCCCAGATTCAGCTTGATCTTACCGTTTTCAGGCGTGTGGGAAATGCGGTCTTCGCCGACGAAAAACAGGTTTTGGCGGCTGTTCGCCTTATAAACGCGAATCGTTCCGGCGGGCAGGGGCAGGCCGAGGTTGGACGCTTTGCTGTTGTCGAATCGCAAAACGACGTCGGCGTTTCGGCGACCGATTTCGCCGGCCGCGCCGCGCCCGTGGTACGACGGGACGAGGTTCGTGAACTTGTATTCCTTTTTCACTTTGATTTTCGACGCGGACAGCAATGCCAACTGCTTGGTTTGGTTCGACGCGATTTCCGTTTTGCGCCCCAAAGTATATAGATGGTAATCCATCAGGCGTTCTTCGGCCATCGCGTTGTCGGCCACGGGGGCGGCCGCCATCATCAAACCGCGCGATTTCATCATCGGGCGGGCGACGGGGGCGGGGGCGACGCGGTTGACCGAACCGGCCACGAACTGGATGTCCGCGTTTTTATAGGCGATCCCCGACGTGTTTGTCAGCGTCACCCACCCGTTCAGGTTCAGCGCGTCCTCCGCGTCGTTCAATTCGGCGACGTAATCCGCGCGCCATGTCAAACCGTTTGTCAGATAGCTCAGCCGCACGTCGCGTTCGCCGTCCGCGCTCGCGTTGACGTTGACGCTCAGCGTCGGCTGTTCGTGCAGATCCGCCGGAATGTCCGGAAAGATCAGCCGGCCGTTGTAATCCGTTTCGATCCGGTCGCCGATTTTCAAAACAAGCCCCGCGTCAACGGACAGGACTTTGGCGTTTTCGATCGTCTTTTTCCCGCTGGCGTAATGGGTTTCGATGACCTTGATGTCCTTGCCCAAATACTTGCGCAGCAAGGATTCCCGCGACAACAGGTCGAAATTGAAATTCTGTTCGCGCACGCTGAACCCGTCGCCCTCGAACAACGCCGTTTCCGGCTGGATTTCGGCGGACACGCCTTGGAACGAAACGGTGCTTTCGCCCGCGGGCAGGGCGACCGGACGGCTTTCCTTGACCAGCCCCAGCCCGTTGTTGTAAACGGTGACGCTTAACGATTTGGCGGCGTTTTGCGGTACGACGATGTCGGCCGACGCGGCGTGCGCCGCCAAGCAGACGGCGGCGGACAGAAGCAATGTTTTTTTCAGCACGGCAATTCTCCGTTAAAGTTTGAATTTCCTTTATTTTAAAAGCGCGGGCGCGCGGGCGCAAGCGTTATCTTTCCCGCCGCGGCGCGCGGACGGACAGAAAAAGGTTTGCACGACGGCATGGAAAAAAGTATAACAACCCTAAAAGGATCACTTGTCATAAGGATTGTTTCATGAAAATCGGAATTGTCGGGACGGGGTATGTCGGATTGCCGACTGGTGTCGGTTTGGCCGAATTGGGACACGATGTCGTTTGCATTGACGCGATCAAGGAAAAGATCGACGCCCTGCGCGCCGGAAAAATCACTTTGTTCGAGGACGGGTTGGAGGATTTGTTCCATAAAAACGCCGCTTCCGGAAAATTGAAATTCACTTCCGATATGAAAGAGGGCGTGGAAAACGCCGATGTCGTCATTCTGGCCGTTGGCACGCCGCCGCATCCCGTGACCAAGGAAGCCGACATGAAATACATTCACGCCGCCGCGCGCGAATTGGCGAAATACCTGACGGGATATACCGTCGTCGCCAATAAATCGACCGTTCCCGTCGGCACGGGCGACGCTGTTGAACAAATGATCCGCGAAGTCAACCCCGACGCCGATTTCGACGTGGTTTCCCTGCCGGAATTTTTGCGCGAGGGTTTCGCCGTGCATGATTTCTTCAACCCCGACCGCATCATCGTCGGGGCAAACACGGAAAAGGCCGCCGCCGTCATCAGGGAATTGTACGCGCCGTTCGGGGATCGCGCGCGTATGCTGTTCGTCAAACGCCGTTCGTCGGAAACGATCAAATACGCGTCGAACGCTTTTTTGGCGATGAAGATCAACTATATCAACGAAATGGCGAATTTCTGCGAAAAATCGGGCGCGGACGTGTTCGAGGTCGCCAAAGGCATGGGCATGGACACGCGCATCGGGGCAAAATTTCTGAACCCCGGCCCGGGATACGGCGGTTCGTGTTTCCCCAAGGACACGAACGCGATGGCGTACATGGCGCGCGGATACGGCGTTGAAATGTCGCTGATCGAAACGACGATCCGCCAAAACGACGCGCGCAAAACGCAAATGGCGGAACGGATTTTGAACGCGGTTGCCGATATCGAAAAACCGAAAATCGCCGTGTTGGGATTGGCGTTCAAGGGCGGCACGGACGATTGCCGCGAAAGCCCCGCGATGGAAATCGTCGGCGCGCTGTTGAAACATGACGCCGACATCACCGCTTTCGACCCCAAGGCGATGGACAACGCCAAAAAGCTGGTCGGTGATAAAATCAAGTACGCCGCCGACGCTTATGACGCGGCAAAGGGCGCGGATGTCGTCGCCGTTTTGACCGAATGGGTCGATTTCAAATCGCTGGATTTGGCGCGGTTGAAATCCGTGATGAAAACGCCGCGGATCGTCGATTTGCGCAATCTGCTGGACAAGGATGAAGCCGTGAAACAGGGATTCGCCTATGTCGGGATCGGACGCTGACTCCCCCTTGAAAAGCGGGTGAAAACGCGCTATAATTCCGCTGTGAAAAAGGTTCCGCGGAACGAAAGGCGGTAAAAAATGGTGGAAAGACAGATTCCCAAAACTTTGGACGAAGCGTACAAGCTGGCGGCGGAGGCAAAGCCCTCTTTGGACGCTTTCGGTGAAAAACTGGCCAAGCAATTCGGGTGCGAATTCAAATCCGCGCCGTTGAAAGGCCGCGAACGCGCCGAAGAAAAATTGAACGCGAAATACCGCGGCGACGTGTCGCAGCTGCAGGATCTGGCGCGCTGTCGCCTGATCTGCGATTCGCTGGAACAGGTGGACGCGATCAAAAAGGCCGTCAAGGAATACACGACGCCGATCCGCGAAGCCGACCGTATGGACAAGCCCAACGAACGCGGATACCGCGATTTGAAATACATTTTTCCGGAAAAGAACGGCTTTGCCGTCGAAATGCAGATTCAGCTGAGCGATTTCGCGCAGGCTGACAAGGAAACGCACCGCCATTATGAAAAAATACGTTCCATCACGGCCGAAGCCAAAGACCGGCCGTTGACCGTCGCGGAACAGAAAGAAATCGCCATGCGCGAAAAAATCTGTCAGGGGCTGTATATGGACGCGGCGCTGTCGTTCAACAAACGCACCAAGGGGCGCAAGCTGAAAATCGAACAGGACAAGCAGCCCGCCGCGCTGATGATCAAAGCCAAAAACGCGAAAGTCGGGGGACGGTGATGGAAAAGGTTTCTTTACGTTATTTCAAGGTCGGGGTCGTTCCCGTCAAGGTTGAATACACCGAATACGGCGCGCGGGCGGCGTATGCGTTTAAAAACGGCGCGTTCAAAATCGACAACGCCTATATCGCCGAAATCGCCAAGGGCGAAGATGTCGAGGAATTGACAAAATCGGCGTTTGAAAAGTTGCTTTAAAACCTGATCGAATCCGGATTTTTTCAATCAATTCGATTGTGCGCGGGGACAAAACCGTTTTGTCTCCGCTTTTTTTATTGAACATATGCCCGTCATTGTGTATCCTTTCAGTT
Source organism: Alphaproteobacteria bacterium UBA6324 (assembly GCA_002439085.1). Classification (GTDB taxonomy): domain Bacteria; phylum Pseudomonadota; class Alphaproteobacteria; order CAAGCB01; family CAG-977; genus UBA11549. The sequence goes on along the minus strand of DJSW01000007.1, from coordinate 37,396 downwards.
GTGTCTTAGCGGGCACGGAGGCCTAGAAAACCTCTTATAGTATCCGGCGCCGATATGCGTCGTAAACCGGTTTGCCAACGGTGAAACCGGAAAATATCCCCGAACTCTTAACCGGAGGTCGGGGAGCTTTTGGCGTATGTTCAGAACGCGCTCCGTCACTATCCTTGAAAAAACGGAGGGCGTTTAAAGGCCGAAAGGATCATTTGATACTATATGGTTTTTCTACTCCCCGACCGCCTGACCAAGGCGGTTTTTGTTTAACAGTGCAAGGGAATGGGAAAATGAAGCAATCCGAAACGACTTTGAAAACTTTGGCGCGCCGGTATCGTGCGGTGCTGATTAAATGCGCTTTGATCAATCTGGCGGCTTTTGCGGTCGTTTCACCGGCGCGGGCTTTGGACATATCCTCCGGCACTTACAAGGACACAAAAATCCCCGCCGATACGGAAGAACCGATCTCCGACATCACCGTTTCCGGCGGAACATTCGACAACGTTATGATATCCGCCGAAAATTCATTGACAATCACCGGCGGCACGTTCCGCGGAACATTCTATGACTATCCAACGCCAACACCTTATTTGAGTTTGTCCGGCAAAGATGTGACGATTACCGACGGCACATTCGACAATGGCATGATCTATTCCAACAATTCATTAAAAATCACCGGCGGGAATTTTACGGATATGACTTTTACAAGCAATAGTCCAACAACGGAGGAGAAGAAGAACGTCGGCGATCTGACAATCACCGGCGGCACGTTTCGCGGAGCGTTCACTTTGGGCGGTACAAGCAATTTAAATTTGTCCGGCGGAAATTTTGACGGCGTCGATTGGTGGTGGAGCGGCACCGCAAACGATTTGAACATTGATTCGAATAAAACGGTTTTAAATTTGAAAGCCGGCAAGAATTTCCACGATTTGCACGCGGGGCAAATGAACATTTCCGGCGACAGGGGGATTTCTCTGGCAAAAACAAATTTAAGTGTCGGAACGTTGTCCGGCAAGGCGACGTTGAACAAAGACACGTTTGCGGGAAATTTCACACATCTGCATAACAAACATTTGTTCGGCGATAAAATTTTGTACGAAGAATATAATGCGTTTATGTTTTCAAATGCAGAATCGGCGATTGATGCAAGCACGAACTTTGATAACGCCGATTTGGTTCTGAACGGAAATTCGTTGGCGGGGATCGGGCTTTTCGCCGAAAGCATTTCCGCCGCCGATTACGGCAAGGTCAAAGATTATGCCGACCCGCTTGACCGCTTTGAAGATTGTTGGAAGGATGTTTCCGCCGTCCGGAACAAATTGACGCAAGCCGAAATCGCGGATTCGGTCGGCATCATTCTGTCCGAATTGAAAAAAGTGGACGCGACGACGAAAAAACGCGACGATTTGCCGAACAGCGTTGACGATCCGTTTTATTCTTTTGGTTTCCTTTTACCGGATTCGGAAACGGGTACGGCTACGAATTTGATGAAGCACGTCACAGATGCTTGGGACAACGGGAAAACGCCGGATTGGAAATATCTGGAACAAAAATTGTACGAAGCGTACAACAATATGAACGTCGTTTTGGATAATTGGGGCGGAAACGTGACGGTTCAAAATTCCGTTGTCACGATGAACGGAACGTCGGGATTGATCAACGACAGTTTCAAATCGGGAAATCTGACCGTTTCCAATTCGACGGTCGCCGTTAACGGCAACAACGAAGTTTCCGCCAGAAGCGGGACGGTTTCATTGGACAATTCGACGCTGAACATTGCCAAAAACGCGGTTTTGAACGTTGGGTCGAACGACGGGAACGTTCTGCATTTTGAAAACGGCGGACGGTTGAATTTGGGCGGCGTGTTGAACGCGCAGGCGGATTTTTCAGAAACGCAAATCAATTTTCAGCATGAAAACGCCCGCATCCGGGGAACGATATCCGGAACGGCGTCGTTGAATTTTGCGGATAACTATTCGCTTGCCACGTTGAAATTCGCCGATGGCGCCGTGATCAAGGACATTACCATCGCCGCCGGAAAAACTTTGGACATCGGGGCGGGAACGTTGAAAGCCGATACCATTACGGGCGGGACGATTTCGGCCATTTTAACGGACGCGGCGAAAACGTCCGCCATCATTAAGGTTGATACGTCCGCAAGCAATGTGACGTTGAAGCTGGGGATGTCGGGCGTTTCGCGCGACGTGACGACGCTGTATAAAATTACGGACGGAACGGGATTTAATTTGGGGGATTATTCGACATCGCGCTATGCCGTTTCCAAAACGTACTTTGATCCGCAGGACGCGAAAAACATCAAACGTTTGCAAGATTGGGACGGCGGCAATTTATATATTCTGCGGTTGGCGACGGCGTCCGAAGCCGTCATTGAAGATTTGGAAAAGGCCGGAGAAAAAGTGTCGCAAACGCAACGCGACGCGTCGAAGGTTCTGGATATCGAAGACGATCTTTTTTCCAAATTTGATAAAAAAGTCCGGAAGACGGTCGATCGCGTCAATACGTTGCTGGACGAGGCGGATGAAAAAACGGCAAAGCAGATTTTGCGCGAAGTCGCGCCCGACGTGACGCAATCCGCGAATACGGCCGCTTCCAACGCCGCAAAATCCGTCATCAACGTCGTTCAAACCCGTTTCGGCGGTTTTTCGGAACATTGGGGCGGCGGTTATCGCGGCAGAACGGGATACGGCAATTATTCCCGCCGTTACCGCGGGCGTTCGGGCGGCGATTTTGAATCCGGCCGCGTTTCCGTTTGGGCGCAAGGCATGATGAACTATGCAAAGCTTGATAAAAATGACGGTTTCAACGCCCATACCGGCGGCTTTGCGGCGGGGTTGGAAGGAAATGTTTCGGACGACTTTAAATTCGGCGCGGGGTACGCTTTTGCTTCGACGGATATCGGGACGCAGCGCGCTGCGACCGACGTTGATACGCACACCTACTTTGTTTATGGCGAATACAAACCGTACAAAGCCTATGTGAACGCCGTCGCCGGTTACGGCCATTCCAGATATGACGAAAAAACGCGTTTGACTGAAATGGAAAGCAACTATACGGCCGACGCCGTTTCCGCGCAAATGGCGGTCGGGTATGATTTCGGCATATTCAGTCCGGAAGCCGCTTTGCGTTTCATGAACATTCGCCAAAACGCATATACCGACGCGCTTGGGGCGAGGTTGAAAAAATCGATTCAAAACACTTGGACGGGGGTTGTCGGGGCGAAGCTATCCAACGACTACTATTTGAATTTCGCGCCGTCCATCGGGGTGACGCCGGAATTGAAAGTGGCGGCGACGTATGATTTCAATCAGGATAACGATGACAGGACGGTTGTTTTGCCGGATCTGACCGAATATCGGGTCAAAGGCGATCCTTTGGATAGATTCGGCGTTGAAGCCGGCGCGGGTTTGGCGATCGCGTTCGGACGCGGCGGCGAATTGTCGCTGAAATACGAAGGGCGTTTTAAAAATGATTACGCCGATCACACGGGCATGGTGAATCTGAAAGTGAATTTCTGATTTCCGGATATTGCATCACAATATAAAGGCGGGGAACGTGTCCCCGCCTTTTGTGCGGGTGTGACCGCAGGACTTGTTAAAATCCCATCGAATCCAGATTTTTTTCAATCAATTCGATCGTGCGCGGGGACAAAACCATTTTGTCCCTGTTTTTTATGAAAAAATCGCGCACGTCGGCGCGCCGCCAGTTTTTGCCGCGCTGCGTCCGTCCCGCGCCCGCCCAATCGCACAGCATTTCCCGCACGTCGTTTTCACCCATGTCCAGCGGTTCGATTTTCGTGTCGCACGGTAAAATCCAATGTTGCCAATGGTGGCGCGCGCGGTGAAAATGGTTCAGCAGGGCGATCCGGCATTCGTCCGGCACGGCGGCCGGACTGTAATGCCCCGTTTTGTCGCGCAGTTTTTCGGCCAGCGCGAAGTTGCGGGCGTATGTGAAAAACAGCGACGGGCGCAGTTTGTCGCAATCATGCTTCAGCCCGCGCCAAATCATTCCGTGGTGCGCGCAAAACCAAAACACCCAAAATTTGTGCCGCAGCAGGTAAAACAAAAACTTCATCGGATTTCGCCCAGCGCGTCAACAATGTCCGAAGCGATCAGGTTTTCTCGTCCGGCGGATTCGGCGGCGCGGGAATGCAGCCACACGCCGGCGCAGGCGGATTCAAACGGGGGGAGAGATTTCGCCAGCATCGCGCCGATGATGCCGCCCAAAACGTCGCCGCTGCCCGCCGTCGCCAGATTGAACGCCGTTGTCGCGTTAATCGCCGCGCGGCCGTCGGGGGCGGCGATGACGGTGTCCGCACCCTTTAACACGACGACGCAATTTAAAGCTTTGGCGGCTGCCCGCGCCTGATCCAACTTGTTTTTTCCGGCTATGTCGGGGAAAAGGCGGCAAAATTCGCCCGCGTGCGGCGTGACGATCGCGCGGGACGGATCTTTGACGGTTTTGATAAAGGGCAGGGCGCCCGCGTCGGCGACGAACGGTTTTCCGGATGCGGAAAGGATGTCCATAAATTCTTTGACACGGGGCGTTTCCGTCATTCCCATACCGATGACGGTGGCGGAGATTTTGCGGCCGCTCAACTGCGTTTTGAACGCTTCGGCGGTGTCGGCGGGCTGGACGACCGTTTCCGCGTCAAGGGCGAACAGGTTTTGCAATCGAGTGTCGCAGGACACGCCGACCCATCCCGCGCCCGCGCGCCGCGCCGCCGCCGCGGCCAATCGGGCGGCTCCGCTCATTTCGCCCGCGCGCACCAACACCGCGCCGCGGGAATATTTGTTGTCATAGGGCGTCGCCGCCGGTACGGAAAACAAATCGGGCGCGTTTTCGTAAACGGACGGATTTTGATGCGCGACGATTTCGTCGGGGATGCCGATCGGGCAGACGGTCAAATCGCCGACGCGTTCCTTGGCGGGGTAGAGAAAATGCCCGATTTTCGGCCGGCAAAAAGTGACCGTCATATCGCAGAACGGGGCGGTTCCCAGCACTTCGCCCGTGTCGGCGCAAACGCCGCCGGGGATGTCCAGCGCGACGCACGGCGCGGCCGTTTCGTTCAGCGCGTTGAAAAAATCGGCGATATCGCCCGTGACGGGGCGGCAAAGTCCTGTGCCGAAAACGGCGTCCACGAACAGACGGCCGTCCTTTTCCGCCCTTTTCAGGCTCTGAAGCGATAACGGGCGGACGGCGCCTTTGAATTTTTTGGCGTTTGCGGCCGCGGCGGGTGTCATTTTTTGTTCGTCGCCGGTGAAAACGACTTCGACGGGCCAGCCGCGCTGCCGCAACAATCGGGCGACGACGAACCCGTCCCCGCCGTTGTTGCCCGCGCCGCACAAAACGGTGACGGGGCGCTTGCCGTATCTGCGCGCGATTTGACACGCGGCGGCGAACCCCGCGTTTTCCATCAGCTGCAATTCCGGCATGATATTTGCAACGGTTTCCTTGTCGGCGTCGCGCATTTGTCCGGCGGTCAGTATTTCCATGGGGGCGAAGTCCTGCAAATGTTTGAATTTTGTTAATCTTTGTCCACTATACTACACCAAATCCGATTTAAGGGAGCTTTTTTGATCATGGTCGCCAGAATGCGGGAAAACATTCGAATCGTTGGAAAGAAAAACCTGTATGAAAAGTTTTTCAAAGTGGATGAATATCGCCTGAAATTCCCGCTGTACAACGGGGAAATGAGCGGCGAGATTTCGCGCGAAGTGATGGAACGCGGCCGCGCGGCGGGCGTTTTGCTGTACGATCCCGATTTGGACAAGCTGGTGTTCGTCGAACAGATGCGCGTGGGCGTTTTCGCCGCGGGGGATGAAAACCCGTGGGTGTTGGAATGTGTGGCCGGCATTTTGGATCATAAAAACGAATCGCCGGCGGACGTTGTCGCGCGCGAAGCCGCCGAAGAGGCGGGCGTGGCGGTGACGGCGGTCGAACCCGTGTGCGAATATTACTCCTCCCCCGGCGGTTTGTCGGAAAAGCTGTATGTGTACTGCGGACGGGCGGACGCTTCGCGCGTGCCGGAATACGCCGGTTTGGAATCGGAAGGCGAGGACATCCGCGTCGTCGTTCTGTCCGCCGCCGAGGTTGAAGAAAAGCTGTTTCGCGGGGAATTCAACAACGCGCTGACGATCATCGCCGTTCAATGGTTCGTGATGAACAGGGAAAAATTGCGCAAAAAATGGGGGAAGTCATGAAATTACGTCGTCATTTGTCACGCACGGTCAGCGCCGCCGTTTTAACTGCGTCCGTTTTGATTTGCGGCTGTTCCACACCGGGCAGTTCGCTGTTTAAAACCGACACCGAACAATCCATCTTGAACTGGTCGGCCAGCGAATATGAAGACGCCATCCATTACGCGCAAAAAGCGTTGCAAAAAAATCCGGACGACGTTTACGCCATGCTGGTGGCGGGGCTGTCCTATGAACGGTTGGGGTATCCGAACAGGGCGCGCGCGCTGTACGAACAGGCGGCGGCGTCGGACGACGGCGAATCCGTCGGCGTGTTCGGGGGCGTGCGCAACGTTCCGGCCGAAGAATTGAAAAAAACGGCGGCCGCGCGTCTGGCCGCGCTGAATTTGCCGCAAACGCCGCTGGCAGTTATGGATTCGGAAACGAAAACGGCCGTGTTCACCGCGTCCGCTTTCGGGCAAAAGGATTACGCGGCCGGAAAAAAGGTCGCTTCGGCCGATGAAATCAAAGGCGGGCTGGATATGCTGTCCGAGGGCGACCGCAACGTCGTTTTGCGTTTTTTGACGTTCATCCGCCTGCGCGATGAAAAATATGTGACCGAAGACGAATGGCAGTCGCGCCGCGCCGTCAATCTGGGCGGATTGCTGCCCTATACGCTGGCGCCGGCGGGAAAGGGGCTGGATCTGCCCGCGCCGACGGGGGACGTGATCATCGGGCGGTTGAACGCGCTGCGCGAAGCGTTGGAAATGCGCGCCATCACGCCCCGCGAACACGCTGCCGAACGCGAAATCATACTGGAGGCTTTGCTGCCGTCCAATCCGTTTTACCGGATGACGCCCGCGCCCGTGCCGCAGGATATTCTGCAAGGGGCGACCGCTTTGCGCCGGATTGAAACACTGCGGAATTTGAACCTGATCACCGCCGCCGAAGCGGCCAAGGAGAAAGCCGCGATTGAAAAGCTGACCTACGCTAAAATCGGCATGACGGGGGCGGACGGCCAATCCAGACCGGATGTCGCCAAGTGCGTTCAAAAATGCCTCAGCGTTCCGGCGACGCCGTGTCCCGCGGCAAAGCCCGCCGTGAAAAAGCCCGCGGTCAAAAAAGCGCCGGTAAAAAAAGCCGCCGCGAAAAAGTCCGCAGCGACGTGTCCTTGTTTGTAAGCGTGTTTGTAAAAACGGATCAGCCGACGAACAACAATTCGGGGATGTCCGTTCCCATCAAATCGAAATTCAAACCGCAATAATCGGCGGCCGTTTTGCCGTTTTTGTCCTTGATCGTTTTGTCCGCGCCGTTGTCCAACAGGATGCGCACCATGTCCGGATCGGGGTTGAACGTGGCCGCCAGCATCAGCGCGGTTTGGCCTTTGTCGTCCCTCGCGTTGATATCAATGCCGTTTTGCACCAAAAACGGCACGATTTCGTGATCCTGATTGTGTTTGACGGCGATCATCAAAACCGTCTGCCCGTCAGGCAGGGGGCGCGCGATGTCGATGCCGTTGCTTAACGCCTGACGGATTTCCGCGACGTTGCCGTCTTCCATCAAATTGACAATGCGTTCGGTGACTTTGTCCAAACGGACGGAACGGCCGGCGTGGGTTTTGTTTTCCAGCTGTTCTTCGATTTTGGCGTCTTCGGCTTTTGGGCTTTTATGGTTTTTGTTTTTAGCTTCTTTTTCCGCTTTTTCATAGGCGGCCAGCTCTTCGGCTTCCTCCGGTGTGATGTGCACTTTCATCAACACGACCAGTAAAACAAGCGCAATTCCGGCGATAACAAAACCTGTCATGGCGTTCCTCCCTTAAAAACGGACGCTGTGCGGAAATAAACCGTCGTATCGGACGGTGCAATCGAACAGCCGTCTTTTCCTTTACCGAAAGATAGTCTAAACGATTACTGGCAATAAAGTCAAGAAACGCGGCGGTTTCAGCCCCGCAACCGCTTGCGAACGGATTCGGCGTGTGCGGTCAGCCCCTCGGCCGTTCCCAGCAGAACCGCGGCGTTGCCGATTTCTTTCAGCGTTTTGTCCGTGCAGGACAGGATCGTCGTGCGCTTCATAAAGCTTTGGACGCCCAGCCCCGACGAAAAACGCGCGCTGCGCGCCGTGGGCAGGACGTGGTTCGGCCCGCCGACGTAATCGCCGATCGCTTCGGGCGTGAAATGGCCGAGGAAGATCGACCCCGCGTGATGAACGCGTTTGCACAGTTCTTCCGGATTTTTGACACAAAGTTCCAAATGCTCCGGCGCGATCCGGTCAACCAGCGCGCCCGCCTGTTCCGTCAGGTTTTCGACCAGAATGACGGCGCCGTTGTCCTGCCAGCTTTTGCGCGCGATGTCGGCGCGCGACAAGGCGGACAGCTGGCGTTCCAGCTCGGCTTTCACTTTTTCGGCCAGACCGGCGCAATCCGTGATCAGAATCGGCTGCGCGGAAACGTCGTGTTCCGCCTGTCCCAGCAAATCGGCCGCCACCCATTCGGGATTGGCGGAATCGTCGGCGACGACCAGAATTTCGGACGGACCCGCGATCATGTCGATGCCGACGCGGCCGAACACTTGGCGTTTTGCCGTTGCGACATAGGCGTTTCCGGGGCCGACAATCATATCGACGGGGCGGATCGTTTCCGTTCCGAACGCCAGCGCGCCGATCGCCTGCGCGCCGCCGATGCGGTAGATTTCGTCAATGCCGACGCAGTCCGCCGCCGCCAGAACCAGCGGGTTGATCTTTCCGTCGGGGCAGGGGACGACCATGACGATGCGCTTGACGCCCGCGACTTTGGCGGGGATCGCGTTCATCAAAACGGACGACGGATAGGCCGCTGTGCCCCCCGGAACATACAGCCCCGCCGCCATGACCGGCGTCCACCGCCACCCCAGTAGCGCGCCCGTTTCATCGTTGAAAAAGTGGCTTTCCGGCATCTGTTTGTCGTGAAAGGCCTCGATTCGCTCCGCCGCCAGATACAACGCGTCCAACGTGTCGCGGTCGCAGGATTCGACGGCTTGTTCGATTTCGGATTCGCCGACGCGCATCGTTTCGGGCGTCAGGTCGAGGCGGTCGAATTTCCTTGTGTAATCCAAAACGGCCGCGTCCCCGTTTTCGCGCACGTTTTTCAATATTTCCGCGACGGATTCGTTGACATCCGCGGCGTTTTCCCGCTTGGAGTTCAAAAAGGCGTCAAACTCTTTTTCAAAACCGTCGTTGCGAATGTCAAGCGCGTAAGTCATCAACTGCTCCTTTGAATTTATCCAGCCAGACGGTCAGTTCCGCCGTGTGTGTTTTAAACGCCGTCCGGTTGACGATCAATCGGGCGGAAACGTCCATGACGTGTTCGATTTCGACCAGTCCGTTCGCTTTCAGCGTCGCGCCCGAAGACACGACATCGACGATCCTTTGGCACAAACCGATCGCGGGCGCCAGCTCCATCGCGCCGGACAGCTTGACACATTCGGCCTGTATCCCTTTGGATTGATAGTATTTTTTTGTGATGTTCGGATATTTTGTCGCAACGCGGACATGACCGGCGCGGTTCAAATCCGTTGTTTCACATCCGGCCAACGCGGCCGAAGCCATATGACATTTGCCGATTTTCAAATCAACGGGTGCGTAAATTTCGGGATAGTCGAATTCCGCCAGAACATCGTTGCCGCAAACGCCGATTTGCGCCGCGCCGAACGCGACAAAAGTCGCCACGTCGAAACTGCGCACGCGGACGATGTCAACGTCTTCGCGATTCGTTTTAAAACGCAACAAACGTGATTTTTCATCGAAAAACGCGTCCTCCGGTTCAATGGACGCGGCCTTTAAAAACGGCAGCAACTCGTCCAGAATCCGGCCTTTGGGCAGGGCGACGATCGTTTTTTGCATGATCAATCCCCTTGCAGCCGTTCAATACGTGCGCCGCAAGATGACAGCTTTTCTTCCAAATGCTCATAGCCGCGATCCAGATGATAGACGCGGTTGACGATCGTTTCGCCCTCCGCCGCCAATCCGGCCAGAACCAAGCACATCGACGCGCGCAGATCCGTCGCCATGACCTCCGCCCCCGACAGTTTCGGCACGCCGCGCACAATGGCCGATGAAACACCGTGCACGTTGATGTTCGCCCCCATGCGCGCCAATTCCGGAACGTGCATGAACCGGTTTTCAAAAATGGATTCGGTGATCAGCGACGCGCCGCTGACCGTCGTCAGCAAAGCCGTCAGCTGCGCTTGAACGTCCGTCGGAAATCCGGGGTAGGGTTCCGTCATCACGTCTGTTCCGATCAGATAGGCGTCCGTCGCGTCGGAAACAAAGCCGTTTTCCGTTTCCGTGATTGTCACGCCGATGTCGGTCAAAACGTGCGCTACCGCGGCCAGATGGTTCAAATTCGCGTCCGTGATTTCGATTCGGCCGCGCGTGATGGCCGCCGCGATCGCATAGGATGCGGCCTCGATGCGGTCGGCGACGACCTTGTGCGTCGCGGAATGCAAGGATTCGACGCCGTCAACGGTCAGCGTGTCCGTCCCCAGCCCTTGAATCTTCGCGCCCATTTTGATCAGACATTCGGCCAAATCGGTGATTTCCGGTTCGCGGGCGGCGTTTTTGATGACGGTGCGCCCCTCGGCCAGCGTCGCGGCCATCAGGATGTTTTCCGTTCCGCCGACGGTGACTTTCGGAAACAGGATTTCCGTTCCCTGCAAACGCTTGCCGTTGGTGAAAGCGATGATGTACCCTTCTTTAATCCGGATCTCCGCCCCCATTTTTTCCAACGCCGACAGGTGCAGGTCAACCGGCCGCGTTCCGATCGCGCATCCGCCGGGCAGGGATACTTTCGCCTTGCCGAATCGGGCGACCAGAGGCCCCAGCACCAAAATCGACGCGCGCATTTTGCGCACGATGTCGTAGGGTGCCTTTAAATTATAGATGTTCGACGAATCGAAACACAGCGCGCCGCCGTCCAAATCGGTCAGCGTCAGCTTCACCCCGTGCTGCGACAGCAGGTTCGTCATCGTCATGATGTCCGCTAGATGCGGCAAATTAGTCAGCGTCAGAGTTTCGGGCGTCAGCAAACTGGCCGCCATCAACGGCAAAGCGGCGTTTTTCGCCCCGCTGATTTTGATTTTTCCGTTCAGCGCGACGCCGCCTGTAATGCGAATACGGTCCATTCGGATATCCTAATAAAGTACAGGTTTTAAAACACGGATTTAACTTCTAATCCACTCCGCGCGTCAGGGCAAGCTATTTCCCGTCCCGATCCTTTTCGGCGCGATTTTTTTCGGCCAGCTTTTCGCGTTCTTCGATCTGCTTTTTGCGCAGGATCAGGTTGTGGCGCAGCATTTCTGCTTGTTTTTCCTGTTTTTTTGTTTGCGATTGCGTGTCGGACATGACGGAAACCCTTTGTTAAAACCGGATTCAGTATCCGATTTTAAAATTAGTTTATCAACAGAATATTTTTTTCTTGCGCGGCGCGGATAATTCTTATATGTTCCCCCTTGTGCCGCCGCTGTAGCTCAGTGGTAGAGCACTTCCTTGGTAAGGAAGGGGTCGCGTGTCCGATTCACGCCAGCGGCACCATAAAAACGGCGGAAACCCTAGGTTTTCGCCCTTTTTATTTTCAATCCGTCAAACATAAAAAATCCGTCCAATATTGGACGGATTTTCTGGTTTTGTTCACGGGTTTGTTATTTTAACGGCAGAATTTCGCGGATTTTTGCCAAGGCGGCGTTTTGTTCCTTGATTGTTTTTCTGGCTTGTTCCAGTTCGGCGGTCAGTTCGCGGAACCAGCGCTGTTTGATTGATGCGCAACCGCCCAGCATCAGCGCGGCAAGGTCGCGCGCCAGCGTTTCTTCTTCGGTTCGGACGGGCGGCGGCAAAGCCGTTTGTCCGTTCGCCGACGCGCCGTCAACGTGTTCAGCAAGGGCGGTGATCACCCATTTCCGGAACGCCGCGGCTTTTGGCGTGCGCGCGAACATTCCGATCAGCCATGCGCCCTCCCGGTTGAACACGCGGACGCGCGTCCGTCCCTGTTTGACGATGCGCGTCATTTCCGGCGTGAACTCGTCGGCGTGAGCCGTATAGAGTTTTGACAGACTTCCATTTTGGAAGTCCGTCCCCAACGCACCCGCGATTTGTGGGAGCGTCATCATCGGCTGACCGTCCACGGTGATCAGTTCGATGTCTTGATTTTCAAATTTTACGATTGAGTTTGTCATCTGATTTTCTCCGTTTCAATGGAACGCCCGAAACCGTCAGGCGCGGGAGGTTGAAACCCACGAATCAGATACGTGTGGTCGTCCTTACGGATAGACCCCTCCCGCATAAAAGCGGGCATAAAAAAGGCGCATTACGGAGCGTTTGCCGTCTGATTTGAGGGGTTTCAAGCCTCGTACAAACGGTAGCGCGCCGCGGAGTCGGTGTCAAGCGTTTTTAATAAATGCGTTCCTCCAAGGTGCATACCTTCACCCACTCTGCGTTTTCGTCTGCCGCGTTGGGGGCGTATCTGCACAAAATGTCAAAATCTTCATCTTGCTTCAAAAACAAAGAGCCTTGCGCCGCTTTTGAAAATTTTACCAGCGCGCCATGTCTATATCTGCTATTCAAAACTATTGTCGCCTCGTAAATGTTTTCGAGTGTTTTCGCGTCTTGAATTCTTAAATACGCTCTCGGTGAAAACATATCGTACTGCGATATATAAGTGGTGTCTTTCGTGTTATAAGTTGAATATTGTTTTTGTTTCAAAAAGTCCGTTAAGATTGTGTAGGAATATTTTGCGGTTTTCGACGTTCCTATTTTCCAGCCCGCGCCTTGAAGTCTTTTGCGAATGACTTTATTTATTCGAGCGGCGGTAACCGATGAATCCTGCAATTCGTAATAAATAGTTTTGTCGTCATCCCGCAATGCGCCGAGGTCGCTTTGTACATATAGAGTGCCATCTGTTTGAGCGCATGCGGACAGTATTAAAGTAAACAGTATTGAAAATTTCTTCATGGCGATTCCTTCCCGTAACGTTTGCTTTGATTCTGTCCGCATCGTTCGAAGTGTCAACAAAAAAAGAGCATACGCCGAAGCCATCAAATCCTGTTAATGATGGTTTTGCCGTCGTGGAAACCTTTCTGCCAGACGAACCACGCGTAGCAGGTCGGCGACGATTTGACAGCTGAAAAGTCGCCGTTTTTCGCGCATTTTATGCGTTTGCGGCAAACGTGGATTCGCGCGGGCGGGTAGCGGTCGAACAAATCGTCGCGGGCAACGGATTCCAAAAACTGGATTTTCAGAAACAGACAAAGCAGGTGTCCGGGGGACAAGAGGTCGCACCCGTGCGCGACGAACCGTTCCGCGTCCTTGTACGGCGGATTTGTGACGATGTCATAATTGTAGCCCAAAAACGCGTCGAAAAAATCGTATTGATCGCCGTATCCGCGATTGATCAAATCGGACGCGCGGACATCGTATCCGCGTTCGACAAAACGCTTGGCGAGGTGTCCCTCGCCGCACGCCGGTTCCCAGATGTTTTTCGATAGCCACGGTTCGGCGGCGATCAGCAGATCAGCCGCCGCGGGTTCCGTCGCGTAGTAGTCTTCGGTCTGGCGATCGTTCGTTTTATTTCCGCCGATTGCCGTCAAGAAAAAAGAGGTCATAAGAGATTCCTTTCTTTAAAACGGCAGATTTTTCTGGATTTCGTTCTGTTCTTTGCTTCGGCGACTGCTTCTTGCTCTGCCTGAAATAGCTGGTCTTCGGGGAAAAGTTCCCATAACGAATCCGCCGTCGCGCAAACATATGAAAAAGAATCGCCGCGCGTTTTGTGAGAAAGAATCGTGACAGGCTTCACTTGCCATTCCTTTTTAAAAAACACGGCAAAAACTTCCTGACCATACGAAAACTTTGGTTCAACGCGTTCCCCCAGTTCGATATCGAAAACGTCATCGTGAATGTGCAGGTCAGTTTGAAGCCCGTCCACGATGCTGATTGATTTGATGCCGAACAACATTCGTTCCGCGTCTTCCGCATATCCGCGGCGGAAACGGACGGCCTTATAACGCATACTTTGGCGCGCACTCGCGCGTTCCAAGGGATCCGTAGAATCTTTGACTTCGTGACAATAAACATCGAGGCCAAGCCGCTGATCCCAGTAGCGGTTTCTTTCCCTAAATTCGTGCGTTTTTTCGCCCGATTTGATTTTGTCGAACCATTCGCCTTTGACCACAAGGTCAAGGATTTTGTCTTCTTTGCTCATTTTTTCGCCCTCTTTTCCAAAACTTTTGAAAGACTGATTGACCAGCCGTTTTTGCAAACGTCCAGCCAATAATGAGTGGTGATTTCACAACGGGTTTCACGAACCGATTTATCGCTGACAACCGCTTCAAAAATTTCGTCATCAATCAGAATTTGAATTTTTTCGCCGACGTTAAAATCTTTCATTTTTTATTTTCTCCATTCGTTTCTTCGTTTGCACTCCTCTTGAGCGGCTTCCAATGTCGGAAAAACGTCCTTTTCATAGGTCATATAGTGCGAACGGTAGCCTTCAAACGTATAGAGGATTTCGCGCTGGCCGATTTTTGGAATGGTAAAGCGAATGTAGTTGATGACGAACCCTTTTTTCTTCCTTATCCGCCAATTACATGAGCGATCCTGCAACAACAGCCAGACCGTTTGCCCCATCGCGTACTTGTGTTCTATTTCGGTTTTCATTGTTTCGTCCTTTCAGTTTTTAAGAAATACGGCAAACGAAGTGGTCGCCGTGCCTTTGTTAGATTTTGATTGATGTATGATGACCGGCCGTTCGTCGGTCAAAGCCAGAACCGTCGGCAGGTCTTTGAAACCGCTTGACCATTTGAAAATCAGCGTTCCGCGCGGTTTTAAAACGCGGAAACATTCCGCAAAGCCTTTACGCAAGGTTTCGGCCCAATCCTTTTCGACGGTTCCGTACTTTTTGAACAAAAAACTGCTGCGGCCGCAGCGCAAGTGCGGCGGATCAAACAGCACCATTTCAAACGAGCCGTCAGGAAACGGCATCGCGCGAAAATCGGCGAAAACATCCGGCGACACTTCAAAAACAGCGCGGTTGCTCAGCCGTTCCGGCGGGACGCGGCGGATATCCATCGACAAGATGCGGTCGTCGTTCTTGTCGAACCACCACATCCGGCCGCCGCAGCAGGCGTCTAAAATCGGGCGAGTTTCATTCATGGCGCGCCTCATTGGATCGTCGAGGCGGTTTCGGCGGCCGCGTCCGTGTCATCGTCGTGGACCGCTTTCAAAATCAAAAGCAGCGCCTCCGGCGGCATTTTTTTGAGGGCCGTGACCAGCGACACAACGCACGTGTACAGCGACACGGCTTCATCTTTCGCCGGCACGCCGACCGAGGCGAACCCGATCATGCCGTCGCCGGTCGCGACGACAAAGGCTTTCGCCGTTTCCAGCATTTTCAGCGCGTTTTTCAGCGCCGTTTCGTATTCGTTTTTGTTTTCTTCAGCCATTTCAATCTCCCATTTGTTGCATTGCTTCGTTAAGCGCGTACCGCGCCTCGTAAAGGTGGGAATCCGCCGCAGAAAGCAGGGAAAACAAATCGTCGTATTTGGCGCCTTCTTTTTTTAAGGCATCTCCGATTTTGATTTTTTGCGTTTCCGTCAGCTCCGGCCGCAAGTCCGCGATGTGCAGGGACACCGTGCCGTCGTCCATGAAAATTTTTTTTCTCTTACATAAAATTCAGCCATTTCAGCCTCCAATCATTGCGCAGGCGGTAATCGCCGCGACGGTTAAAATCAGCGCAAAGCGTTTCAGCAGGCGGGCGCGGCGCATTTTTTTGATGCGGCGCGGCGTCATCGGGTGCGATAACGTGAAAAGCAGTTGCGCGGGTGGGATTTGTCGTGTTATCATTTCTTTTGTTCCTATTTTGGGGGCGTGTCCTTTCCGACAAGGCGCGCCCTTTTTTGTTAAAGGGGACGGAACGGTGCATCAGACGCCTTTCCAAAAGCGTTTTTTCGCCGTTCCGCCGTGGTTTAAGAGGGGCGTCTTCCATGGCTTACGACGACCCCGCGGCGTATTGGGTATTTCGCCGCCGCCCCTCTGTTCGGCTTTGTCAGCCGAATTTCTGTTTCAGTTTTTCGATCGCGTTGTGCGCCATGGCGTCCGAACGCGGGCAGTAAACCTCCAAAATCTTCTGCGATTTCGTGATGTTGTGTCCCGTCACCGCCGAAAGTTCAAACGCGGTGCAGCCGCTTTCCGCCATTCTGACCGCCGCCGTGCGCCGCAGGTCGATGAATTTCAAATCCGAAAAGTCGATGTGCGGATTCTGCGCCTGCGCTTTGGCTTTCAAGCGCGCGAAAACGTGTTTGAAATTGTCGCGTTTGTAGGGAAAGCCCGTTTCCTCGGACGCGATGACGAACAGCGATCTTTTCGGCGCGGTGTCCAGCATTTCCTTTGTTTTGCCGTACACCTCCACGCAGACGGACGCTTTTGTTTTGTTTTGCACCAAACGGATTTTGCCGTCCCGGTAATCCGACCATTTCAGCGTCAAGATGTCGCCCTGCCGCTGTCCGATCGCAATCGCCAGCCGGAACGCAAGCGCCATTGACGGACGTTCGGCTTCGGCGACGCGCAGAAAAGCTTCGGCGGCTTCGGGCGTCCAGACGGAAGTGCGGGACGGGGCTTTGACCTTGTTCACTTTTTTGAACAAAAACGCCGCGTCGTCGCGCGCCTGCGACATCAAAATCGAAAAGACTTTCAGGATTTCGTTCGCCGTAAAGACGCCGAACCGGTTCAGCAAAGCGTCGTAAAACGCCGCGACGTGTTCGGGGCGTATATGGTTGACTTGTTCGCCGCCGAACGCTTCGACGATGTACTTAAAGCGCAGTTCATAGTTCGCGCGCGTCGTCGGCGCGATGATTTCGCGGAATTTGCGGGACGCGCGGTATTCGTCGATGACCGCGTCGATCGTTCCCTGCCGCGCCGGAGCGGGACGGACGTTCTGCGCCGGTTTGACGTCGGGGTTTCTGATTTTCCACGCGTCCAGTTCGGCGTTCAGGCGAATCGCCTGTTCCATGGCGGATTCCCTATCATCCGGCAGGGCTTCGGTTTTCCAGCCGAAAGCCTTTAAATACGCGGGAACCTGCCAGTAGTAGCGTTCCCCGTTTTTGTCGCGTTTGGTGATGAAAAAGCGTATAGCCATTTCGTTTCTCCTTAATTTGCGCGGGAAAATGCGGCAATTCGTTTAAGGATGCGGTCGTCCGCGGCGATTTGTTCGTGTTTGTCCGACTGTTCCGAACCGGACAAACCGCTTTGCGCGTCGATCCACAAATCGACCGCCAGTTCGTCGTAGCACCCCGTCGCCGCCAAAGGACGCGGAAAACCAAACTTCGCGACCAGTTCGCCGCGGTGACGGTAAAGCCAATTTACCGTCTTGCCCAGTTTCGCCGCCGTTTCCGATGTCGTGATACAGGTGCGCATGATGACCTCCCTTTGTTTTTCTTAAAATCTACAAAATGCGGATTTAATTGTCAAGAATAAAAACAACAAAATGTGGGATTTTAAAAAGGGCAAGAAAAATCCCCGTCGCCGCGGGGATTGGAGGGAGGGGCGGAACGGTCAGGGTTTGCGTTCGATGACGATTTTGCAGTCCAACGCGTCGGCGATTTTCGTCACCGTGCTCCAACCGGGGGAAACCCGTTTGCTTTCAAACCGCGCGATCGCCGATTGCGCCAGATGCACGCGTTCCGCCAAATCTTTCTGGGTCAGTCCCGATTCCTGCCGCCGCGCGATCAGGGCGTCGATGATTTCGTCGCAAGTCATGGCGCGGCGTCCCGAACGGGAACGGTTGGCGCGATTCCGTGTTCCCACAATTCGTCCGCGTCCAAGTCGATTTCGTCATTCCAGGCGATGCCCATGCCGCCGAAATCCGTTCGGACGCGTTCAAACAATCCCCGCGTATCGCGCAACGGGGCAAAAGCGCGTTTGTTTTCAATCCACGGCGTAACGTCGTAAATCCGCCGTTCGCCGTTGTCAAACAGCGCCATCAGCCGATATTTCGGCAAGGGTTCGATTTTTTTGACAATCGCGTGCATGGCGACCTCCATTCATTGCAGGGGCGGCAGTTCTTTAAATTCCTGCCGTTTCCACATTTCCAACAGTTCCGCGCGGTGCAGTCCGATCCATTCGACGACAAGACCTTGCGCGCGTTTGGGCAAATCGCCCGCGATCAATTCCGACGTGTTGATGTCGAACGCCGCGTCGTATTCGCCGTAGGACGCATGGATATGGGGCGGGTTATGATCCGCGCTGATGAAAAACATTTTGATAATCAAACCGTAAAATCTGGCGATTACAGGCATATCCGCATCCTTTTGTTCTTGTGATGTTTAAAGCATAGCGTTTTTTCGCGCCGCAGTCAATAACAAATATGTTATATTCAGTCGTCGCAGGGGGTCAGCATTTCCATCGTGACGTTCAAAAACTTCGCGATTTTTTTCAGGGTCGCGACGGATCCGATGGCGACGCCCTTTTCCAGTTTTTTCCAGTAGTCCTTGGAAATGCCCGTCGCGGCGCACGCTTCGTCAACCGATTTGCCGCGGTATTCGCGATAGACTTTGACGGGATTCGCGCCGTCCAACAGTATGCTTTCGACGATTTCGGCGGGAAAGAACTCCTCTTCGCCGGCGGCGAGTTTGCGCTGAAAATCGTTATAAGCGGCGATGTCCGCCAAATCTTCGTAATCTTCCCACGGGATAAGGGCGAAATCTTCGCCTTTGATATTGATTTTTGCTATGCTGTTCATGGCTTATCCCTCCTATTTATAAACGTTTCCGCGCGTTTCGATGCGTTCGATCAGCATGACGTTGCCGTCTTCGTCGAAAACCACCCTGTAATCGCCGACGCGCAAGCGGCTGAACGGGCTGTTTTGCAGTTTTTTCACCATGTTTTTCAAGCTTTGCGGATCATCCGCGTATTGGTGAATTTTGGTAATAATCGTTTCACGTTGTTTACGCTGAACCTTTTTTAGAAAATTTTCAGCCTGTTTTGAATAACGAATCTGCATATTCCGCCCTTTCTGATTCCAGAGTAAGAATTTAATTCGTAAATGTCAAGAATATAATTCTTACTTTCCCGCGGCGGAAAGAAAGGCGGACAAGGTCGATTTGATGACGTTTTTCTGGTCGGCGGACAGCTGTTTGTACATATCCAAGATTTCCCGCTCTTCTTCGGAAATGCCTTCCTCGCCCAAGAGTTCCCCTTTTGAACAGTTCAACGCTTTGGACAGACGTTCTATCCATTCCGGAGCCAACTTCCGGTCGCCGTTTTCAAGGCATGAAATCTGCTGATTCGATGCGTTCACTGCTTCGGCGAGTTGTTTTTGCGACATTCCCCGCGCTTTGCGGATTTTGTATAGCGCTGTTTTTTGTTGAATTTCCTTCATACCAGCCATTTTAAAGACTCCTTGAAAACAAATCTATCCGCATAGTGCAGATTTTTTTCTTGACTACTTTTTCAAAAATCCTACATAATGTTGGATTATGAAAATACGTTTTTATTTAAAATCGAACAAAATCACCCAAGCCGAGTTTGCTGCTCTCGTCGGAACATCGGCACAAGCGATCAGCTGTTTCTGTCTTGGGCAGCGGATTCCGCGTTCCGACGTGATGCGGAAAATATTCGACGCGACGAACGGCGCGGTCACGCCTAATGATTTCTTTGATCTGCCTGTCAATACCGCCTCCGACGTTGTGTCCGCAGCCGCGGAACCGGCTGCGGACGGTATGGCGGAAGGCATCGCCGCTTTTCCCGCAGATGATGCCGAGCCTTCCTTTTTCGACTATTCGCAGAACGGGGGAGGCAAAACGAATGCCTAAAAGAGACGCCATTTTGCCGGATGTCGGGGCGCGCTGGGCGGACGCTTTGCGCCGCCGGTACATATTTTGCGCCGCAAAGCGCATCGCCGCCGATTTCGACGTGGATGTCCGCACCGCCAAAGGCTGGCTGGGCGGGCAAGCGCCCATGGCCGCCTACTACCAGATCGCGTGGCAGCGTTTTGGAATCGATTTCATCGTCGAAACCCTGTCCCCGTTCCCGAACGTCGATCGGCAAAGTCTTGACGCCGAGTTTGACGCTTGCCGAAAACACATCGCCGCTTTGCGCGAATACGCGCTGAAAGGATTGTTGAAATGAAGAGAATCCGTTTGAAAATGTCGCTGTTTTTCCTTTTTTTGGCTGATTTGTGTGCCGGAAAGGACGCCGCCGCCTATGTTGACGAAAGGCTGAGGAATGGCTGAATTTAAAGGGTACCGCGCCGGCCGCCGCATTTCCGCCGCTCAGCTGGCGGCGGGGCTGGCGGATCATATCGACGATTTGCTGCGCTATTTGAACCTGCGCGGCGAAATCGTCGGCGATAATTTGTATTGCAAAAATCCAGCCCGACTGGATCGGCACGTCGGATCGTTCAACATCCGCGTCAAAGGTCCGTCCCCGTTTGAAGGGGGGAAGCGCGGCGTTTGGCACGATTTCGCCACCGACGAGGGCGGCGACGCGCTGGATTTGATTGGCTATGCCACGGGGTGCGATTTCCGGTGTTCCTGCGATATTGCCAAGCAAATTCTTGGCTGGGGGGACGGCGAAAACCTGCCGCCCTTGCCGCAGATCAAAACGCGGCCGAAAGAGGAACACGCGAACATCGAACCGGAGGAGAACCGGTGGGCGCGCGCCGTGTTCCTGTCCAGCGTCAAGGACGTGTTGGACACGCCGGTTGACCTTTACCTGCGCGGCCGCGGCATCGACCTGCGGCGGTTCCGGCTGAAGGACAAGCCTTATTTGCCCGGATCGATCCGGTTCAATCCCGCCGTCGCCGTCGGCGACGGTCGAACGGCGCCCGCCATGGTCTGCCCGCGTATTACCTGCAAGGGGACGTACACCGGCTTGCACCTGACGTTTCTGAAACAGGACGGCGACCGATGGGTCAAGAACAAGGAACTGTACGGGAACGGCAAAAAAATGGTCGGACGCGCGCCCGGTTCCGTGATCGGCATCTGGAAAGGCGCGACCGGCGACAGCCTGCCGAACGCAGCCGGCGAGATTCTGATTGCTGAGGGGATCGAAACGGCGCTGTCCGTCGCGGTCGAAAACCAAGATAAACGCGTGATCGCTTCGACCAGCGTCGGAAACATGACCAACATTGTTTTGCCCGACGCCGTCAAGCGCGTGGTGCTCTGCGTCGATTACGACGGCGAACGCGCGCCGTCCGCGCGGGCGTACAACGCGGCCGCCAAGCTGTTCCGCGATCAGGGGCGCGAAGTATTGGCCGCTCTGCCGCCGTTGAAGGACGACGGGGAACGGTTTGACGACTTCAACGACGCTTTGGCCGATTCCATTCAAACGGCGAAAGGGGGATGCGATGCTCCGTTTTAAGAACCCGGCGCCCGATTTGGCGACGACAAATAGCTTCTCGTGGGGCGCGGGTGCGGCGTGCTACGCCTTTTCTGAACAAAATCGATATGTTGTCGGTTCGTGCTGCACGAACTACAATGTAGCACTACGCTTTTTCCGTTATATTTCAATGGGTTATCGTTCCCTGCTACAAAATCGCGTCCCTCACGCGCATATATGCGCCCGTGTGTGCGCCCGCACGTACGCGTGCGCGCCTGTGCGTGATGTTATGTGCTACATAGCTACAATGGGAAATAACATATTGATATATTTGGACAAAAACGTAGCACGGCCGTGTAGCACGGACGTAGCGCGCGCCTGCTACAATAAAATATTGCCCTTTTATTGCATGGCGGGGACGGCCGGCGCGCCGGCGCCGGCGCGGGGCGGCCGGCGGGTGCCGGCGGCGGGTCGGCGCGGGGTCGCGGCGCGTGCCGGGGCGGCGGCGCCGGTGGTCGATGGCGCGTCCGAAAAATGGCGGATTTCCGCCGTTTTTCAAAACGCCATCGGGGCAATGTTTGACGGATTGATGTTTGACGGATTGAAAAAATGGCGGGTTTCCGCCGTTTTTCAGCTGGGTGACACTACCTTGAAAAGGAAGTGTTCGGGGATCGCCGCGGCGGGTTTCCGCCGTTCGCCGGAGGGGGCTCCCCCCAACGTCCGCACGCTCCGTTCGATATATCCGGAAAATGTTTTTTTTCAGATTTCAAACCGTTTTTTCCGCTTTGCCCGTGCGCAGCGGGTCGGTTCATCAACCGCGGGCCGTCAGGGTCTGAGGGATTTTAGTTTATCGGAGTAATCATGAGCAAGATCAGAGAAAGCATTGAAAACGCCCAGCCGTGGCAGGATTTGCCCGAACCGGAGCGCGTTCCCCCAAAGAAGACGCGGCGGGTTTCGGGAAAACAAAAAAGCGCCGCTGCGGACGAAATGGAAACCGTCAGCGTCAAATCCAGAGCGCAAGAGGAAGCCGAAACGCTGGAAATGTACGAAGAGTTGACCAGCGGCAGGTTTGAACTGCTGCCCGAAGACGCCCCGTGCTACCATCCCGACAGGTGGGGCGTCCCCCAAGGTTTCCCCACGCAGTGCGTCGGGCGGAACGGCCGTAATTTTTTCGTTCTGGATCCGAACGGAACGTGCGTCGCCTATACAGACCGCGAAATCACCAACACCGGCATTCTGAAAACGCTGGCGGGCGATCAGATCGACAAACTGGCGCTGTACTGGCCGAAATGGAACGTCAAAAAGACGAATGACCGGAATGAATATCCGTGGCTGCGAAACGATTTCGACGCCACGAAAATGGCGGTTTCCATTTTGAAAGCGTTCGCCCTGCGCGCCCAGCAAGAGGGCGTGTTCAATCCGGCGGAACGGTTGCGCGGGCGCGGCGCGTGGACGGATGACGACGGAAATCTGGTTTACCATTTCGGCGATGAAATCCGTGTTTACGCCCATGGCGATGAAATAGACCGGTTCCCCGCCGGTGAACACGGGCGGTACATCTACACGAAAAAGGAATCGTTGGAAAAGCCGTGCGACCGAAAAGAAGCGGACGCGGGCTGCATCGCCGATCTGGAAGAGTTGCTGGCGTCGTGGAACTGGCGCGATCCGTTCGGCGCGGTTCTGTACATCGGGTGGATCGCCGCGGCGTTCGTCGGCGGCGCGCTGCCGTGGCGGCCGCATATCTGGCTGGTCGGCGACGGATCATGCGGTAAATCAAAGCTGAACGAGCTGGCCAAGGGGCTGATGGGCGCGAATTTCATCTACAACACCGATTACACCGAAGCGTCCATCCGTCTGCAGATCGCGGATCAGCATCTGCCGGTTTTGATGGATGAATGCGAATCCCGCGCGGATGACAGTCCTAAAATGCGCGCGCTGATGAATTTGGCGCGTTCGACCGCGACCGGCGGCGTCGCGTCACGCGGATCGGCGGATCAGAAAACGATCCAGTACGAAATCAAGAGTTCGTTTTATTTTTCGTCGATCTATCACCCGCCGCTGAGAAGCGAAGAGCTGCAGCGCATCTGCGTGCTGCCGTTGTCGCCTTTGACGATGCAGCGCCCGTCCGATTTCTTGCGCGAATACGATCTGGCCAAAATCGGGCAGATCGTCCGCGCCCGCATCCTGTACGGGTTCGACCGGTTCAAATCCCTGTTTGACGGGTATTCCGCCAAAATTCTGGAACTGACCGGCGGTAGCCGAAACTGCGACGTATATGGCACGCTGTTGGCGTGCGCGCATATTGTCCGAACGGATGAAGGTTTGACGGACGGCGATCTGGCGCTGGTCACGGAAATTTTCAATTCCGGAAAAATGGTCGCCGGCGCCGCGTCCAAGGGCGAAAATCAATCCGCGATGATCCAATACCTGATGGGATCGGAGGTCAACAAATGGAAAGGCGGCGACACCACGACCATCGGGGATTTGATCTATCAGGCAACCAGCCGCAAAAATGTTGAAGCGACGCGGCAGGACAACAACAACATTCTGAAAATGCGCGGAATGAAGGTGAAAGTCGATCTGGTGAACGGGAACGACGAGCTGTTCGTGGCCAATTCGCACCCGCAGCTGATCAAGATATTCAAGGAAACGGAGTGGTACGGCGAGCCGCGCACGACCGGCAAATGGGTGCAGGCGCTGTTGCAGTATCCGCACGCGCGCGCCAGCCAGAAATCCGTGCGTTTAAGCGGCGGGTGCGTCACCCGCGGCGTGTGGGTGCCGATTTCCGATCTGGGAATCGGCGAAGGTGATTGGGACGATGAGGACGAATAATGCTGTATATCGAAAAACTGTATGACAAAGGAAAGCTGGGGCGCGGCGTTCGCGCCGCCCGCCGTTTGAACATAGCGCTGCGTTTTTTGCGGGATTACGAATTTTCGGGTTTCATCCCGTCGATCCGGTGCCCGCTGGCCTATGGGGATTGCCGTTTCAAAAGCGTCAGGCGCGATGACGACATTGCGAAGATAGACGCCGTTGACCGTTATTTGGCGGGCGCGCGCGCCTGCGGCCCGTTGCGTTTTGCCGTGGTCGAACATTTTGTTTTGAACGATTCGACAATGGCCGCGTATCTGCGGCGCAATTTGTTGCCGGACGGCGGTCGTGTCGCGGAGCTGATTTACGAAGATCTGCGCCGCGGATTGGATTTGATTTTGGAAACGTATGAGAAAGGAAAGAAAAATGGCTGAACAAAAGGAACTTTGCGGCGTTTTGTTCCGCAATCATCGAAAAGAGCGCGACACGCAGCCCGATTACACCGGAAACTGCAAGGTCAGAGGGGAAGTTTATTATTTGTCGGCGTGGATCAAAGAAGGCCCGAACGGAAAATATTTTTCGCTGGCGCTGACGGAGCGGGTGACAAACGCCAGAAACGAACCGGTGACGAGCCCGAAAGAAAACGAAAACGGAGGTTGAAATGGAAAAAATGACGGGAAAAGACAAAGCGGCCGTGTTTGAAAACGAGCTGCGGGAAATCAAGAACGACGCCCTGCGTTCGTTTGTCGCGCGGTGTTTGGAGTCCGCTCCGGATTATTTTTTTGAAATGCCCGCGTCCACGACGGGGCGGCACCATCCGAATTACGCGCTGGGGCAAGGCGGGCTGGTTCGCCACGTCAAGGCCGCCGTGCGCGTCGCGGTCGATTTGATGGCGTTGGAATGCGGCATCGCGGTGTTTTCCGCCGATGAAAAGGACGAAATCGTCGCCGCCCTGATTTTGCACGATTGCGTGAAAAAAGAGCGGGAAACGGACAAATACGCGTCCGCGCGCCACCCGATTTTCGCCGCCCGCCTGATTTTGAAAACGCAAGAGGAAACGGGGTTCGATTATTGGCGCGCGTGCCGGATCGCCGACATGGTCGAACGACATATGGGGCAATGGACGACGGATTGGCGCGGGGGCGGCGTCATTTTGAAAGAGCCGGCGACCACCGCCGAACGGTTCGTTCACACCTGCGATTACATCGCCAGCCGGAAATACATCGAAATATCGTGGGGGTAAAATGGGATACGTCGTTAAAATCACGCGAGAACCCGGAAAAGGCGCGGTGACAAAAGCGGACGCGATCGCCGAAGCGTTGCTGGAGAACGGAAAAATAGCCGAAAAGATCATCGACGCGATGCGAAAAAAAAACGCGAAGCGAAACGGTAAAAGAGGATATGCCGAAAGACGGAAATAAAAAAAAGCACCCGCGGCAGGTCGTGATCCCGTCGCGAGTGCCGGGGCCGTTACCTGTTGACGATTTCAAGCAGGAATGCTATAAAAAGTAACAGATACGCGGCCGCTTTGAGATACAAAGAAGGCAAATACAACACCTCCTTTCAACCGTAAAGCTACGGCAAAACAAATATAGCAGACAAAAATGCCTTGTAAAACAAAAACCGATGTGTTTATAATGAACGCATAAGAGATACAAAGTGGGGCAATGCCCACACCTTCTTTCAGCCCGCGGCGTCGTGAACCGCGGGCGATCTTTTTATAGGTTGCACGGGGTGCCGAATACGCCGATAAAACGAATCTTGACAGTGCGGCGGAAATCGTGATACGATCAGGCATAATCGAATTTTTGCGATTGCAAAGGTTCGGTTTTCCGATAAACGGGCGGTTCCGAAAGGTTCCGCCTTTTCGTTTGCGGATTTTTCCAAGTTGTTGAATGTCGGGCTCTGCCGCGGGGTTCAAACCACCTCCGGCAGGGCTTTTTTTCAGGATCGGCGCGTGATGAAGAGCGGGGCTAAAAAAGTGGTCGGCGATCTGGTCAAGGGCGAAGCTTTGCCCGTGCGCCCCGACGACGAAATCGAACAGCTCCGTCTGTTTGACGATTTCGACGCCAAGACGGTCGATCCGTTCGAGTTCGCCAAGGCGGTCAGAAAAGCCGGCCGTCCCAAAGGATCGTTGAACAAGGCGACGTTGGCAAACAAGGAATATTGCCAAAAACGCGGGTACGCGTGCGCGTTGGATCTGATCGCCGTCGAAGCGATGCAGGATCCCTGCGAGGTGAAAGAGCGGTTCGGCTGCACAATCGAAGCGGCGATGCAGTGGGTGCGCGATATGCGGTTCGAGCTGGCGGAATACACGGAAAAGAAAATGCCCCGCGCGGTCGAGTTGGATTCCGACGGTCCCCTGTCCGTCGTCGTCGCGAATTTCCAGATGCCTCGCAACGGAGCGTCCGCGCCCGCGGCGGAAGCGAAAGTCATAGACGCGCAGGCGTCGGAGGTGAAACGATGAGCCGCGTCGTTTTGCCGAACCATTGGGCGCCCCGCTGTTACCAGTTCGATTTGTGGGACGCGTTTATGAACCGAAACATCAAGCGATGCGTCGCCGTGTGGCACCGCCGCGCCGGAAAGGACAGCCTGTCCCTGAACGCGACGGTGTGCAAGATGATGAGCCGCGTCGGCGTTTATTGGCATATGTTGCCCAACCAGATGCAGGCGCGAAAGGTCGTTTGGGATTCCATCGACAAATTCGGTCGCCGCGTCGTCGATCAGGTGTTTCCCGCCGAGCTGATCAAGCGCAAGTCCGATCAGGAAATGAAAATCGAATTGAAAAACGGGTCGATCTGGCAATGCGTCGGGTCGGATTATTACGACAATCTGGTCGGATCGAACCCCGTCGGCGTCGTGTTTTCCGAATATTCGATCGCCAATCCCGCGGCGTGGGATTTTATCCGCCCGATTTTGGCTGAAAACGGCGGGTGGGCGTTGTTTATCTATACCCCGCGCGGTCGAAACCACGGCGCGCGACTGTACGATATGGCGAAAAAAAACAAGGATTGGTTCGCGCAAATCCTGACCGCGCGCGACACGCAGGAAATGTGCGAGCGATGCGGCGAGGACGTGCCGATTTCCGACGAGCTGATCAAGGCGGAACTGGCGGGCGGCATGGATGAAGACATGGCGCAGCAGGAATTTTACTGTTCTTTCGACGCCGCCGTGCGCGGGTCGTATTACGGGAAAATCATCACGATGCTGGAAACGGACGGCAAGATCGGATCCGTTCCGCACGACCCGTCCAAAAAAGTATATACCGCGTGGGATTTGGGCGTCGGCGACGCGACCGCGATCTGGTTTTTCCAAAACGCCGGCGCGGAAGTCCGCGTCATTGATTATTACGAAAATTCCGGCGTCGGGCTGGATCATTACGTCCAGATGCTGAAATCGAAGCCGTACACCTACACCAATCAGAACATTTTCCCGCACGACATCGCCGTCACCGAACTGTCCACCGGCAAGACACGTTTGGAATCTTTGGCCGCCTTGGGCGTTCGCGGAAAAGTGTTGAAGCGCGCCAGTGTCGAAGACGGCATCAACGCCGTTCGTTTCATTTTGCCGTTGTGCCGGTTCGACGAAAAAAAGTGTGAACGCGGATTAAACGCCCTGCGCCAGTATCAAAAAGTTTGGGACGAAAAACGGCAGGATTTCCAGCCGCGCCCCCTGCACGATTGGACAAGCCACGCCGCGGACGCCTTCCGTTATCTGGCGTTGGGGCGCAAAGAGGAAAGGAACGAAGCCGCCGCGGAGCGTCGGCGGATATTGGAAAGAGTTTGCGATTACGACCCGCTGAACCCCCGTTCGGCGGGATTTTTTTAAGAAAGGGTTTGAAAATGGGCTGGAGAAAATACATCAGGAAAACGGTTTCCAAAATCAGAGGCGTGACGGACTGGGTGTTGCCGGGAATATCGCAAACATTGGGTTACGCCAGTGACGCCGTTACGCATAATTCGGCCGTCAAAGCGAAAGAGGATCGGGAAATGATCAACGCCGCCGAAGCCGCCGCGAAAAACGCCGCGGACGCCGATTATTACGACCAGATCATGAAAAGCCGCCGTCAGCAAATCGCAGACAATGCCGGATCGAAAACGAATTTCACGACGGAAGACGGCGCGCTGGGGACGTTTGACGACAACGGACTGGGAGCGTTCGACCCCGTGTCCGGCGCGTTCGGCCGAAAGAAAAAGGTGAACGCATGACGGAAAGTACAGGGCAGACGCGGATTGAGGAAATCATCGCCAGATGCGACGCGCTGAAAAACGCCAGAACGAATTTTGAAAATTTATGGCAGGAAGTGTGCGAACTGGTTTTCCCCAACCGCGCGGATTTTACAGTCGTCCAGCCGAAAGGCGCAAAGCGTACGCGCAAGCAGTATGAAACGACCGCAGCCGTCTGCGCGCGTATGTTGGCCGCGGACATCAACGGCATGATGACCGACCCGTCCATGCGGTGGTTCGGTTTGACGTTCCGGAACGCGAACGCGTCCGCGTCGTTGAAAAGCTGGCTGCGCGACGCGGAAGACGCGCTGTATTCCGCCCTGTACGAACCCGCCGCCAATTTCCAAAGCGCGATCAACGAATGCTATCTGGATTTGCCCGTCATCGGCAGCTGCGTGATGTTTGTCGGGTGGAACGACAAGAACGACGCTCTGCTGTTTCAAAGCCGAAGCATCGCCGAAATATTCATTGACGAAAACGATGTCGGCGCGGTGGACACGATGTTTCGCCGGTTTTCGTTCGACGCCAGAAAAATCGAGCAGGCGTTCGGCAAAAACGCGCTGTCCGACGACATGGAGTGCGCCGCGGAATGCGGGAAAACAACGGCGTATGAAATCATCCACGCCGTTTATCCCAATCCGGATTTCGGACAAAAAGACGAAAAAGCGTATAGATCCGAATACATTCTTGCCCGCGAAAAGCGCGTGCTGAAAGAGGAACAGTTCGATGAAATGCCGTTCGCCGTCGCCCGGTGGTCGAAGTGCAACGCCGAATTGTACGGGCGCGGCCCCGCAATCGACTGTTTGTCCGATATCAAAATGCTGCAGGAAATGATGAAGGAAACCATCGTCGCCGCCCAGTTGGCGAACCGGCCGCCGCTGTTGGTTCAAGACGACGACGAGCTGCAGCCGATGATGACCGTTCCGGGCGGCGTCATCAGATACAGGGGCGAGCGTCCGCAGTATCTGGCAAGTGGGGCGAACCCCGCGTTCGGCAAGGATATGATGGACGACATCAGGACGCGCGTCCGGCTGGCGTTTATGAACGGGCAGCTGTCGTTTTTGACGGGCGACCGCCGCACGGCGACGGAAATCATGGAACGCGTCCGCGAGGCCGCGCGGCTGATGGGGCCGGTGTACGGACGTTTGACGACGGAGCTGTTAAGCCCCGTCGTGTCCCGCGCGTTCAACCTGCTGATCCGGAAAGGCGTCATCGAAAGGCCGGATGAAATACCGCCCGAAGGATTGGGCATCAACATCGTGTATCAGTCGCCGCTGGCAAAGGCGATGCGGTACGAAAAGGCCGACCGGTACAATCAGGCGTTCGCCGCAAGCGCGCCGTTTTTGCAGGTCGATCCGAACGCGGCCGCCGTTCTGGACGCCGAAAAGGGCATCCGCGAAATTCACAAAATATACGGCGTTGACGATATTTTGCGAGCCGACGAAGAGGTCGCGAGCATCCGCGCGGAACAGCAGGCGCAGCAGGCACAGGCGCAAAACGTGCAAGACGCGGCAACGGCTTTGCAGCTGCAGGGGATGCAGAACGAAGTGCAGGCGCAAGACGAGGATTTGGGAAATGTTTGACAAACACAAAAAAACGCTGCGCATCGCGCGGGCGTACAAGGCTGTTTTTTCCGGCGAAAACGGCAATTTGGTTTTGGCCGATCTGATGGGAAAGAGCGGATTCACCGGTTATTGTCCGACGCCGAAACAGACGGCCGCGGAATACGCGTTTTGGGAGGGAAAACGCGCCGTTCTGCTGGATATTTTGCGCGTTTTGGAATTTGACGAAACAAAAATCATCGAACTGTTAAGAAAGGAAATCGACAATGGAAAATGAAACACCCACACCCGCAGCGATCCCCGCGCCGGAGGTCAAGCCGGCTGATGCCGTTCCGGCCGTGAACGATTGGCGCGAAAGCGTCGCTGAGGATATCCGGCAAGCCCCCGATTTGGCGGACGTGACCGGCGTTTCCGATTTGGCGGCGAAATATCTGGCCGTCAAGCGCGCCGTGGGAGCGGATATGATTCCGATGCCCAAAACGGACGAGGAAACCGCCGCCGTTTTTAAAAAGCTGGGCGTTCCGGAAAGCGCCGACGGTTACGAATTGCCCGCGTTCGGCGACGTTTCCGAAGAGGACAAAGCCGATCTGGCTGAAATGGACGGCGTGTTGAAGCGTGCGGCGTTCGGCGCGAACCTGACAAAAGGGCAGCTGGCCGCGTTCCGGCAGGCGTTTTACAGCGAAAGCAAGGCGCAGTACGACGCCGAAAAGGTCAAAACCGACGCGGAGCACGCCAAGATTGAACAGGAACTGCGCGCGGAGTTCGGCGCGTCGTTTGAATCCCGCATTCGGGATTTCAAGCAGATTTGCGATTCCGTCGGCATGACGGACGCCCTGCGCGCGTTGGGCGCCGGTTTCAGCAAGGACATCATCAAAGGCGTTCTGGCGTTGGGCGGAAAGCATATCGAACCCGCCGGCGCGCCGATCGGAACCAAGACGATGACGACCGCCGGCATCGAAGCGCAGATCGCGGATTTGACCGCCGACCCCGCCTATATGGACGCGTCGAACCCGCGTCACAACCGCGTCGTTTCGCAGGTGTACGCCCTGCGGCTGCGCGCAAACGGAGAAGATTAAAAAAAACAAGTGTTTCATAACAAAGGGAGAGAAAAATGAGCACACAGATCACAACATCCATGGTTTCGCAGTTCCGCTCCAACGTTCAAGCGTTGGTGCAGCAGAAAGGCAGCAAGCTGCGCGCGTTGATCGGAAGCGAACCCATCAAAGGGAAAACCGCCTATTTTGAACAGATCGGGTCGGTCGCCGCCGTTAAAAAAACGACGCGTCACGCCGACACGCCGCAAATGGACACGCCGCACGCCCGCCGGTGTCTGACGTTGGAGACGTATAAC
The DNA here is from genome assembly GCA_002439085.1 of Alphaproteobacteria bacterium UBA6324. Classification (GTDB taxonomy): domain Bacteria; phylum Pseudomonadota; class Alphaproteobacteria; order CAAGCB01; family CAG-977; genus UBA11549. The sequence continues at coordinate 5,925 of DJSW01000007.1, read as the reverse complement.
TGGGCGGATCTGATTGACAACGACGACAAGGTCAGAATGTTGATCGACCCGACCAGCGAATACGCGAACGCCGCCGCGTGGGCGATGGGGCGCGCCATTGACGAATCGATCGTCGATGCGGCGCTGGGTTCCGCGGGAACCGGCGAGAAAGGCGACATCAAGGTCGCGTTGCCGACAAAACAGAAAATCGTTCACGGATCGGCCGGTTTCACGTTCGACAAACTGCGCGAAGTCAAGCGCGTGATGGACGCGAACGACGTGCCGAGTGAAGACCGTTTCATCGTTTTGACGGCCGACCAGTTGGACAACCTGTTGAGCGAAACGAAAGTCACGTCCGCCGATTACGCGGCCGCCAAAGCGTTGGTGCGCGGCGAATTGGATACGTTCATGGGGTTCCGGTTCGTGCAGGTCAACGGCAAGCGCAGCGACGGATCGCTGATCGTTCCGTCGTTTGCAGATTCGACAAAAACGATCCGGCAGTGTTTCGCGTTTCAAAAAAACGGCGTCAAGCTGGGCATCGGTCAGGACATCGTCGGAAAAATCACGGAACGCGACGACAAGTGCTACGCGACGCAGGTTTATTACGAAATGTCGATCGGCGCGACCCGTATGCAGGAAGACATGGTCGTCGAAGTGCAGTGTCAGGAATGAGGGAGTAAGAAACAATGGCTAAAACGTATTCAAATGAAATGACCGCCGAGCTGGCGGGCGATCACGTCATCGCGAGCGTCGCGAACGGCCGGCTGCGCCGCCGCCGCGCGACGGTTGGTCTGGCCGCGCAGGCGAGCGGCGACCAGATCGGTTTGTGCAAAATCGGCGAAGGCGAACATTTCGTTTGCGGTTATTTGACCGCGAGCGTGTCGCTGGGCACCGCCACGCTGAAAATCGGCACGGCCGACGACGACGATATGTACAGAGCCGACGCGGCGTTCACCGACGCGGACGCGCCGGTTGCGTTCGGAACGACGGCGGCGAAAGCCGATCCCGCGCCCAAGGGCGGCGTCGAAGTCGTCGCCACGATCGGCACCGCCGCCTTGCCGGCGAGCGGCGTTCTGATCGTCGATATTATCACGGCGGGCGTTTAACCACGGCGGACGGGCGGCGAAAGCCGCCCGTCCCGTTTCAGGAAAGGACGGAAAAATGACGGCGAAAGTCGAAATGTGCAATATGGCGTTAAGCAAGGTCGGGGAGAATTTCATCCGCGACATCGACGAAAACACAAAGCCGGCGAAGTTGTGCGCCCTGATGTTCGATCCCGTGCGCGACGCCGTTTTGCGGGCGTATCCGTGGCGTTTTGCGATGAAGCGCTGGGAATTGTCCCCCGTCGCGCGAAAGCCCCTGTTCGGTTTTGACAACGCGTTCAAAATTCCGTCCGATTGTCTGCGCGTCGTTTCCGTGGACGGCTGCGTTTCCTACGCCCGCGAGGGCGATTGTTTTTTGGCAGACGTCAAAGCGTTCCGGTTCACGGGGATTTCGCGCGTCACCGAAGAAGCGAAATTCGACGCCGTTTTCACCGAAGCGTTCACAACGAAGCTGGCGGCGGAAATGGTGATGAGCCTGACCAGTCTGCCCGCGTTGAAAGAACAGTTGAACCGGGAATACGAAGACCTGATCGCCGAAGCGCGCCGGACAAGCGCGAAAGAGGCGTCGCAGGACGTGTTCGGCGTTCACGGCTGGTTGGAAGCGAGGCTGTGATGGATGTCGGCATCAAGAATTTCAACGGCGGCGTTTTTTCGCCCCTGATGCGCGGGCGCGACGAATACGCCGCGACGTGCCGCAAACTGTTGAACGCGATTCCCGCCGTGCAGGGATACGTCCAGCGCCGCGGCGGAACGCGGTTCGTGGCGAGCGTCCCCGACGCCGTGCGGCTGATCCCGTTTGTATTTTCCGCCAGCCAGTCCTATTTGCTGGTGTTCCGCGTCGGGCATATCGACGTTTATTTCAACCGCGAATTAAAACAGAGTTTGGAGTCGCCCTACACCCGCGAACAGATCGACGCGGTTTATTATTATCAGGTGCAGGACACGATGTATTTGGCGCACCCCGATGTCGAGCCGAAAAAGATCGTGCGCAAGGCGGACGCGGACGGTTCGGTGACGTTTTCAATCGAAAACGTCGCGTTTCAAAACGGGCCGTATCTGGACGAAAACGAAACCGAAACGACGATGACGTTCAACGGAACGACGATCACGGCCAGCACGGACGTGTTTTCTGAAACGGATGTCGGCCGGTGGGTGCGGCTGGTCACGGTCGCCAATTCGACGACAAAATCCGTCGATTTGAAAATCACCGCCGTGACGAACGCGAAAACGGCGACGGCGACCATTGGCGCCGGCGCGTACCACGCCGCCGCAACGAAATTGTGGTCGCTGGGCGTGTTTTCAAGCGGCCGCGGATATCCGGAAATCATGGTTGTTCACCAGCAGCGCATGGTTTGCGTCAAAAAAGGCGCGCTGTATTTTTCAAAATCCGGCGCGTATATGAATTTTCAAAAAACCGATGAAAACGGCATTGTCGCCGCGGACAACGGTTTTTCCGTCAAGCTGGCGGTGGAACAGGGATCGGAGGTGCGCTGGGCTTTTCCCATGGACGTTCTGGTGATCGGAACGGACGGGTTCGAGTACGCGATATCGTCCACGTCGCTGGGCGAGGCGCTGACGCCGACGAACGTCAAGTATTACAAAATATCCAGCATCGGATGCGCCGCCGTCCGGCCGGAGTTCGTCGAAGACGGTTTGGTGTTTTTGGATTCGTTCCGCCGGTCGTTCAATTTTTCAACCTATTCCACCGTTTACGACAAATACCAGATCACGGACATTACGAAATTCAACCCGCAGATCACGAACGGTAAAATCAAAGCCGCCGCGTTTTGCAAAAAAAAGCAGCCGGTTTTGTGGTGCTGCAAGGAAAACGGCGATCTGATCGGGTGCACGCTGTCGCCGTCGGATCAGGTCGTCGCGTGGTTTGACGCCGACGTTTCCGGCCGCGTCGCGAGCGTTTGCGCCGTGCCGGATTTCAATCGGGAACGAACGGATCCGTATTTGCTGGTTAAACGGGAAATTAACGGGGAAACTGCCGTTTATCTGGAAGTCGTTGAAGAAGGACTGGCCGACGACGCCGGCGACGCGACGGACGCGTTTTTCGTAGATAGCGGCAAAAGTTTTTCATTCGACACGGAGCAAAGCGAACTGTCCGGTTTGGAACATTTGGAGGGGCGAACGGTCGCCATATTGGGCGACGGCGCGGTTGAACCGGATCGAGTCGTTCAAAACGGAAAGGTTTCCCTGCAGTTTCCGGTAAAAAAAGCGTGCACCGGACTCGCCTATAAAACCGTGATCGCGCGCCAGCCGGATTTGCAAAACGCGGACGCGGACAAAAAGGTGAAGAAGATTTCAGACGTGATCCTGCGGCTGTACAAAACGGTGTGCGCCAAAGCCGGCAGAACGGAGGGCGCCGCCGTCGATATAACGTTCCGGAACGCGAATGACGCCATGACGCGCGCCGTTCCGTTGTTCACCGGAGATAAGCCTGTCAATTTCGGCGGCGGGTGGGACGCGGACGCCGACGTCGTCATCGTGCAGGAAAAACCGATGCCGCTGTTCGTTTTGGCGGTGTTCGCGTCGATGATGAGAGGGGGATAAAATGGTTGATAGTACAACGTCATCGGACGATTCCGGCAGAACCGGCAAGTTTAAAATGAGCGCGGGGGAAACGGCCGGCATTGGTTTGGACGCGCTGGGAACGGTTCTGCAAAACATTTCATCGTATCAGGCCGCGCGGCGCAATTTCAAAACAATGTGGTCAAACGCGCGCGAAACGTTCAACACGTCGGAATACAACGTCGGCGTCCAGCGCCGGAACAACGCGCAGGCGTTCGCGCAAAACCGCGTCGCAATCAACGCGTCGGGAATTTCGTCAAAATCGTTCACGGACGTGCAGCGGTCGAATCAAATCGTTGCCGAAGACGACATCGCCGCCATGCGCGAACAGGTGCGCCGTTCGGTTTATTCGCAGCTGTCCGAAGCGGCGAAGCAGAAAAAACGCGCCGGACAAGCCGCCTTGTGGGGAACGATCGGAACGATCGCAGGCGCCGGTATCGGAGCGGCGACGGGAAACCCGTATATAGCCACGATCGGCGCAAGCATCGGCGGAAAATTGGGAAGCGCGGCGGGAGGACAATAAAATGCCGGACATCATGTTGTTTCAATCAAATTACCAAAAAAAGCCCGTTTTGAAATCGGAAACGGCGCGCGCGGAAGACACGGCAGTTTATCAAGCCGGCGGCGCGTTGAAAGATTTGGGCAAAGCCGTTTTGTACATCGAAAACCGAAACCAGACGTTGAAAGCGCGCGCCGACATCGCCGAGGTACAGGCGGAAATGTCCGCGTGGTTTGCGGAACGTCAGGCGAGCGGGAACGTCGAGAACCTGACCGACGAAATGCGGGAACGGCTGGACAAGGCGTTGGACGCCAAGACCCGCGCGAACGGTTCGGGTTTTTACGCGCAGGCGATCGACGCCGCGAAGCCCGACGTCGTCGCCGGATTTTTAAGTCAAGCCGAAAAAGCCAAAATCGAAGGCACGTTTTTGGAAAACCGCAAGCGCGCGGAAAAGATGATCAACGCCAAAGCGGCGTTCGTCAGAAACAATCCCGACCAGTGGCTGAACATCGAAAACGAGGTGTCCGGCGCGCTGGATTCCGTCGTTTTGGACGTGGAGACCAAAGAGCGTTTAAAGCAAAGCGCGCGTCGGGACATCGCGTTCGTCGCGGCGAACGAAGCGCTGGTCAACAATCCGCAAGCCCTGCGCCGTTCGATCCGCAACGGGGATTTCGCCGATTTTCTGGGCGTTGACGAGCAACAGCGTTTTTTGGCGGCGACGGTCGAGCAAGGCGGAGCGGTCAAGACGAATCCCGCCGTATATGCCGCGCTGGACGAAAGAGCGGAGCGCGGGGAAAACGTCATCGCCGACGCGCGGGCGGCGATGCTGCAAGGGTCGCTGACCATCGCGGATTACGACAAATTCAAAAACGCGAACCCCACCCGCAAAAAAATGTTTGAATATTTGAACACGGTGGCGGCGCAAGGTTTCGTGCGCGACGTCGCGTTGGACGCGCGGCGGGGAGAAGCGGGATTCGCCGCGGACAGGTGGTTGAACGAAAACCCGAACGCGAGCGATGTCGAGGTCGAACGTCAGGCGCGCATCATTGTCAGAAACTTTAAGCTGAATCAGCGGGCGAATTTGATCATCGACGACGCGGTCAAAAATCAAGTGCTGAACGAATTTTATTTCGCCAGCGACGGCAGTTCCGCCGCCGCCCCGACGCGCGCCGGATTGGTGGAAATGGTCAAAAACGCGAGAAAGAACAACAAGCTGAACAGCGCGAAGCTGAAAGATTTGGAGAAGATCGCCAGATCTTTGATCACAAACATGGATGTTCAAGAAGCGCAAAAAATCGGAGAAGCGATCAATGGAAAATGATAATTTTGAAGCCGCCTATGAAGCGTACGCGCGGGACGCGGAATCCGCCGCGGTAAGCGAATATTGGGACAACGTTCTTGCCGAGGATGATTTAATCGCCCAGGACAAACCCAAAGACAACAGCGTTCGGATTCCCGTCAACCGTCAGCCCGCCGCGCCGGCGCGTCAAGGCGGCGACCGTCCTTTCTTTGTCCCGTCCAAAGCCGACCGCGATCGCGGCGAAGGCGGGGTGTTCGGCAACGCCGCGCAGGCGTTGGTCAACGGCGCGGTCGAGGGTGTGAACAACACGCTGGAAGCCGCGTATCAAGCCGCGATTTTCTGGGACCGAAATTTCGGCGGCAAGGTCATGCCCGCCGAGCTGCCCGACATTCCCAAGCCGTTCGACGTGCCCGACACGACGGTCAACACCATCGTTTCGACCATCGGGCAGTTCGTCGTTCCGTTCG
>DJSW01000027.1 GCA_002439085.1 Alphaproteobacteria bacterium UBA6324 | reverse complement strand
GCAGTTCCCCCGGTGGTGCTTTGTCGGAAAAAAGGGAAACGCCGGCCTGTTGAACCGGCGGCTGGATGAAATGAAACTGTTTATGAAAGAGAGGTAAGAAATGGAAAGTGTTTTGAACACGCTTTTGCTGTTCGCTTTGGCGCACACGGATATCGCTTGGGTCGCCGTCGCGCTGTCGCTGTTGGGGCTGATCATCGCCGTTCTGACGGTCGTCAAGCCCGCCGCGTTCTGGGTGGTCAAGCTGACCAAAACCGAAAAGGACGACGCGTTCGTCAAGCGGCTGTACGACGTGATCGAAGGAACGGCCGTTGACTGGAAACCCTACGTCACCCTGTTCCGACGCCGCAATCCCAAAGCCGCCGACGTGCTGGACAAGTTCGCCGGCACGGACAAGAACGAAAGCGGCCAGTTGTCAAGCGATACTTGACAGCTGACGGGAAAACGGCGGGTTTCAACGCCCGCCGCTTTCCGCGAACCTGTAAGTAATTCTTACACGTTGGAAAAAACGCCATGGAAAAAGTCAAATTGACCGACGCCGAACGGCAACCGTGCGAAATCTGGACGCGCGTCATGGGATACTTTCGCCCCGTGTCCGCATTCAACATCGGCAAAAAATCCGAATACGCCGAACGGGTGTGCTTCAAAGAATCCGTCGCGATGAAAACAGCGAACGCCGAAAAGGAAAACTGAGAATGGACAATGTGTTTTTGGCCGTTTTCTGCGGCTTTCTAGTGGGGGCTTTGGCAACCGCAACTTATAAACTGGGGAAACGAAACTGTGAAAACGAACGATTCAAGGCAAATCAAAAAACGGCTGACAAAGTGCGCCGCCTGCGCGATTCTTTGCGCGACGACGCTGTGCGCGACAAGCTGCACGACCGTTTTAAGCGGTGATTTTTGCGAAATTTATCAGCCCGTTTATCTTGACTATGAACGCGACACCCCGGAAACGATCCGACAAGTGGACGCGAATAATATCGTGTGGGATGCCTGCCAAAAGTGAGGGGCGGAAAGGTTAGTCTTTTTGACGTTAGACATTCTTCTGTATCTTGTTGAAAAATATCAATTTCCTAACTTCTCTTAATCAGCGGGCCGCGGGTTCGAATCCCTCATCACCCACCATTAAAAAAACCGTCCGACAGGGCGGTTTTTTTATGGTATGTATGCGGCGCGGGAAAGAACCCGCGGGCGGGTTCGGTCGCCGCAGGCGACGACGCGCAGGCGCACCGGCGCCGAGCGGCCGGCTTGACCGGTGAGCGCAGCGAACAACCCCTCATCACTCCCGATCTGCAAAACCGGTAGAGTTTTGCTAGGGCGGTTTTTTTAATAGTAATGTGGCGGAATGTTGATGACTCGACGCTTGAATTTTTCCGTAAGGTGTGCTTATAATTATGCATCGGAAGTTTGGTGCATTTAACCGATTTTCAAAGAATACCCCCGCAGAGTGGCAGCTCTTGCGGGGGTAAGTTTTATTTACTTGCCACAGGCTTTTAATAAAACTGCGATCGCCAGCAAAACATAAGCAATCGCTTCTATGAAAGAATGGTGCATTTTACCTCCTTTCAATCCGCTGTAAGGCGGACGGGCGCATATTACCGACATATCTGTTGTTTTACAACTTCAAAGGAAAAGGGATTTTTTTAACCGTAGCGGATTAAAAAGAGGGCGCCGCGAACGACGCCCTTGAAAAATCAGCCGTAAAACAGCATGATTATTTCAATTAAAATTTTCAGCAAAGCCAAAAATTTCACCATGGCGCTCCTCCGTGCGGAAACATGACCGCGTTGGGAAAAGGCCACCGGAAAACGGGTTGACAAATTTTCCCCGTTTTCATATCCTAAACATAGACGGGGTTAGGATTGGTAACCTCTTCCAGTTTGGAACAAGACGGTTGTTGGCGCAACCGTCTTTTCTTTTGTATGCCGCGGGATTCCGATTGTCAATCCGGTGCGACGCGTTCCTTTTTGTTTCCGTTGTCCGCTTCAAATCATTTGTCGCGGCGCGAAAAGGCTGGTATGATGCCGGAAAAAGGAGGTTGCGCATGGATAAATGGCAGAAAAGATTTTTTGATCTGGCGCGTCTGGTCGCCACATGGTCGAAAGACCCGTCTTCGCAGGTCGGCGCGGTGATTGTTGACGACAAAAAACGCATCGTTTCCGTCGGATTCAACGGGTTGCCGATCGGGGTGGAGGACACAAAGGAACGGTTGGAAAACCGTGAAATCAAATACGAACTGATCGTCCATGCCGAAGCCAACGCCATTCTGACCGCGCCGAAATCGGTCGCCGGATGCACGATTTACGTTTACCCGTATCTGCCGTGTTCCCGATGCGCAGGCGCGATCATCCAATCGGGCATCAAACGCGTGATTGTCGAAGACCGCCTCATTCCGGAACGCTGGCAGGCGAATTTCGATCTGGCGAAAACCATTTTGACCGAAGCAGGCGTCGAAGTGGATATCGTCCCCCTTGATGAATAAAAAAAAGGCTTTGCCGTTTGGCAAAGCCTTTTTTCTTGTCCGGAAAAATCAGAACGCGAAACGAACGCCGACCATGGCTTCGTTGGACCATACTTTATTTTTCCAAGAATCGCCGTCCGCTTCTTTCCATTTGGATTTGGACGGTTTCAGATAGCGGTAACCGACGTCAACGGCAACGTTTTTGGAAACTTCGATGCCGACACCGGCCTGCAATCCGTAAGCGAACACCATTTTGGATTTGGAATACAGTCCGTCGTCTTCTTCGAACTTCAGCTTCAAATCGGTAAAGCCGACGCCCGCGCCGACATACGGCGTCAGGATCGAGCTGTTTTCAAAATCGTAGTAGCCGTTCAGCATGAACGTCTGTCTGCCGAGCTTCATGTCCTCTTTTTTGCCCATTTTGGTGATGCCGTATTCAAATTCCGCACGGGCGGCGCCGATTTTCGCACCGACGGCCAGATTCGTGCCGACGTGTTTGAAAGAATGCGAAAAATCGTCTTCGGCTTTCAACTTGTCCCAGCTCTGTCCGATTTTGACGGACGCGTACGGAACGACGTCAGCAGCCTGAGCGGCGGAAGCAAACAAACCGATCACGGCGACAGCCGCCATCAATGTCTTTTTCATGATGTGATATCTCCTAACAGTTTTGCATAAAGACAATAAAAAGATTACACACCTGATTGTCGTTTGGCAAGGCAAAATTAACATTAAAATGTGTTATTGATTATAACCATTAAAAATAATTGTATTTTAATGTGTATTTTGAACGGGATACGCAAAAGGGGCGGAATCTTTTTTCCGCCCCTTTTTTTAACCGGAAAACGGTCAGAAATTGACTTTCAGGTTGACCATTCCGGTGTGGTCT